>CANESI010000083.1 GCA_947441065.1 Caulobacteraceae bacterium | reverse complement strand
GGGGACGCGGACCTATGTAGAGGCTCTGAAGCCCTTTGGGCTGGACCCGCGCGACAAGACCTTCTGGCGGCAGGGCTGTGCCCGGCTTGAGGGTCTGATCGATGCGTTTGAGGCTCTGGTCTGAGCGTAAAGTAGAGCGGAAACCCATCCCATGGTGCAGGACCCAGAACGCGATCGACTGAGCGGGCGACTGGGCCGGTTTGCCAAGGTGGGTGTGGGCCTGTCCGGGGCTGCGGCGACCTACGGGGTCAATAGCCTGTTTGGTGGCGGCGATGCGGATTTGCGCAATGCTAAGGCCCTGCGTGCGGCGCTGGGCAATCTGAAGGGGCCCTTGATGAAGGCCGCGCAGATGTTTGCGACCGTGCCCGATCTCTTGCCCCCCGAATTTGCAGCCGAGCTGGCTGAGTTGCAAACCAATGCCCCGGCCATGGGCTGGCCCTTTGTGCGGCGGCGGATGGCCGCAGAGCTGGGGCCGGACTGGGCCTCACGCTTTAGCCAGTTTGAACCTCAGGCCGCAGCTGCCGCCTCGTTCGGACAGGTTCATCGGGCGGTCGGGCTGGATGGCCGTCACCTGGCCGTCAAGCTGCAATATCCCGACATGCTGAGCGCCGTAGAGAGCGATCTGGGCCAGCTTCGCACCCTGTTTGGCCTCTTTCGCCGGATCGAAAGCTCGATTGATCCCAGCCAGATGGCCGATGAGATCGCTGACCGGCTGCGCGAGGAGCTGGACTATGGCCGTGAGGCCAAGCAGATGGCTCTTTACGGCACCTTCTTTGCGGATCGTTCTGACATTGCCGCACCGCAGGCGGTGCCGGACCTCTCGACCGGCCGGTTGCTGACCATGGGCTGGCTGGAGGGTCAGGGGCTCTTGAGCTTCAAGACCGCGCCGCTTGAGACCCGCAACCGCATTGCCAAGCAACTCTTTGAGGCCTGGTGGTCACCCATGACCACGCTTGGCGTCATCCATGGCGATCCCCATTTGGGCAACTATAGTTTCACGCCCGATGCGGGGTGCTTGAACCTGCTCGATTTTGGCTGTGTTCGGATCTTTCCGCCGCGCTTTGTGGCCGGGGTGGTGCTGCTCTATCGCAGCCTCCTGACCAATGACCGGGCCGGGCAGGCGCAGGCCTATCATAGCTGGGGCTTTACCCGCCTCAGTGATGATCTGATCGATGTGCTCAATGTCTGGGCGCGGTTCATCTATGGACCGCTGCTTGATGATCGGGTGCGCAGCGTCGCTGACGGGGTCGCGCCCGGTGACTATGGCCGCGCCGAGGCCATGGCCGTGCGCCAAGCCCTCAAGGATAAGGGCCCGGTGACCATCCCGCGTGAATTTGTCTTTATGGACCGTGCCGCCATTGGTCTGGGGGCAGCCTTCCTGCATCTGGGGGCCGAGCTCAATTGGCGGGCCCTGTTTGAGGCATCACTGGCCAATTTCGATGAAACTGTGCTTGCCCAGCGACAGGCGGCGGCCCTAGAGGCGGTAGGCCTCATCGCGTGATCGGTCTTACCTAGGGTTAGGCTTGCCTTTCTGTCATCGGCGGTTAGTCAGGGGGCACGAAATAGAGGTGCCGCACTTTATGTCTGACGAACTCACGCCCGGTCAGAGCCATGTGATCCCAGAGGGCTATAGTCTGCTCAACTGGCACCGGGGTTTTGGCCGTCAGATCGGACCGCTTTACGAATATAACCGGCCCAATGATTACCGCCGCGCCTTTCTGGTCGAAGAGCACCATACCAACGGCATGATGAACGCTCATGGCGGTATGATGATGACCTTCGCCGATATGGCTTGGGGCCATGCGGTATCAGCCAAGGAATCGAACTGGTGGGTGACGGTGCGGCTGACCTGCGATTTTCTATCGGGTGCCAAGCTGGGCGACTGGGTTGAGGGCGCGGGGGAAGTGGTCTTGCAAGAGGCCGATATGTTTACGATCCGGGGCCGGGTCTGGTGCGGTGATCGCACCATCTTGACCGGTACCGGCATTTTCAAAGTGATCGAACAGCGCACTGACCATGAGCGCAACCGACCCTATAGGGCTTGAACCATGACTGAAGATCCAAGGCGCGCTCAACTGGCCGCCCTGCCCGAATCCATCCGCTCGCCCTTGGCGCCCTTTGCTGGCGCCAAGCCGCCCGCTCCGGCCTGGTTTGAAGCGGCCCTTGCTGATGCGCCCGAGCGACGGATGATCATGGTCGAGGGGGTCAATATCGAGCTCTTGACCTGGGGCGAGGTTGGCAAGCCCGGATTGCTTCTGCTGCACGGCAATGGGGCCCATGCCGATTGGTGGGCCTTTACCGCGCCTTTGCTGGCCAAGGACTATCGCGTTGCGGCCATTTCGTGGTCCGGCATGGGCAATTCGGGCTGGCGCGAGACCTATACGGGTGAGATCTTTGCCAAGGAGATCTTTGCCGCTGTTGAGGCCGCTGAGCTGGAAGCCGATGGCCAAAGGCCCTTGATCATTGGCCATTCCTTTGGTGGCTTCCCGCTCATGTACTGCGCGACCCATTTCCCAGAGAAGATTCGCGGGGCCGTCTTACTGGATTCCAGCGTTCAGCCGCCTGAAAAGCGCTGGAAGGGCCCGCCGCCGCGCAATCCGATGCAGCAGGTCTATCCCACCCTCAATCAGGCGCTGGCCCGCTTTCGGCTCGCCCCGCCACAGGGCTGCGACAATCTCTATATTGCCGACTATATTGCCCGCACCTCGCTCAAGCCTGTGGCGCTTGAGGACGGATCGGGGGAGGGCTGGTCTTGGAAGTTTGATCCCCAGATGTGGGGCCGTTTCCAGATCGGCGACCTTGGTGACCTTCTGGAAACAATGGCCTGCCCCATTACTTTAATGTGGGGGGAGCGGTCCAATCTGATGGGCCAAGAGACCATGGACTATATGTTTGCCAAGGTCCCTGCGGGCTTTAAAAAGGTCGCTATTCCCGATGCTGATCACCATGTCATGATTGATCAGCCGCTGGCTTTTGTTGCGGCTGTGCGCGGACTATTGGCCTCTTGGCCTATTTGACATTTTTGCAACGGTCTTTTTTCAACTGTCCGACGAAATGGATCGGTAGTTGAAAGCTTTCACTATCGGTTCCAAATGCCCCCTATAGGCGACTGAGGCCGCGCGGAACGTCGGAGCTGTGGCTCCTGATCGCCGCGATGGTGG
>CANESI010000082.1 GCA_947441065.1 Caulobacteraceae bacterium | reverse complement strand
AGGGTGTGGTCGGGGACCAACCGACCCTGAAACCCCGCGAAGCCTATCGCTACACCTCCGGCTGCCCGCTTCGCACCGCGTCCGGCAGCATGCATGGCAGTTTCCAGATGCTGACCGACGACGGCCAAACCTTCGACGCCGAGATCCCACCCTTCTCGCTGGACCTTCCGGATGCCCGCAAGGTGATGAACTAGGGGGCACCTCTCTCCCCCGTTTTCCCCGCGAAGTCGGGGATCCAGATGATTGATTCCCACCTGTGCGTAACGGTCTGGGTCCCCGCCTGCGCGGGGAACGCGGGTGTTGGGGGGTTTGATTCATTATGAGGTAAGACAAAACAAGGCCCTCACCCAACCCTCTCCCACAGGGAGAGGGTTGGGTGAGGGGTAGGGGGTCGGTCTTGACCCATAGGGACAGTTAGCAGACCTTGCACCCTGATCTTTAGCCCAATGAAAGTCTGTTCCCATGGCCAAGGCCTCAAAATCCACCCCCGCATCAGAGCGGGCCTTTGACCTGATCGTCTATGGAGCCACCGGCTTTACCGGTCGGCTCGTCGCCGAGCATATGCTCGCGACCTATGGGGTCGATGGTCCTGTGCGCTGGGCCATAGCCGGTCGCAGCACCGCTAAGCTCGACGAGGTGCGCAAGGCCATCGGCGCTCCAGACAGCCTTGCCATGATCACCGCCAATGCGTCAGACCCCGCCTCACTAAGCGCCATGTGCCTGCAGACCAAGGTCGTGGTCACCACCGTTGGGCCCTACCAACTCTATGGCGAGGGGCTCGTCATCGCCTGCGCCGACAGCGGCACCGATTATGTTGACCTGTGCGGCGAACCGGCTTGGATGGCTAAGATGATCGCTGCCCATTCGCAGCGCGCCGCCGCCTCTGGCGCGCGGATTGTCTTTTCCTGCGGCTTTGATTCCATCCCGTTCGATCTGGGGGTCTTCTATCTGCAAGATCTGGCCAAGACGCGGTTCGGCACCGCCCTGCCCCGCGTTCGAGGCCGCGTGCGCAAGATGAAGGGCGGCTTTTCTGGCGGCACAGTCGCCAGCATGCTCGCTACCTTTGAGGCCATCCGCCGCGAGCCAAGCCAGGCGACCGTTATGGCCAACCCCTTCGCCCTTGCCAGTGGCTTTCAGGGCCCAGCACAACCGGGCGGTGACGGCGTGACCGAGGACCAGAGCCTCGACCAATGGTCCGCCCCCTTTGTCATGGCCGCCATCAACACCAAGGTCGTGCACCGCTCCAACCTCCTGCTCGGCCATGCCTATGGCCAAGACCTAATCTATGACGAGATGATGCTGGCCGGGTCCGGTGAGACGGGTCGCAAGAAGGCCAAGGCCATGACCGGCCAGACCAATATCCAAAATGGCCTGCTGGCCTTCGGTCCAACCCGCGCCCTTCTGCAGCGCTTTGCCCTGCCCAAGCCCGGCCAAGGGCCATCGAAGCACGAGCGCGAAACCGGCCATTTCGACGTCCTGTTTGCGGGCGAAGGCGAAGGTGGCAAGGGACTGAAGGTGGTCGTGACCGGCGACAAGGATCCCGGCTATGGTTGCACCTCCAAAATGATCGCCGAAAGCGCCCTATGTCTGGCATTGGACGTCGACCGCACCCAAACCCCCGGCGGCATCTGGACCCCAGCCGCCGCCCTCGGCCATGCCTTAATCCATCGCCTGCAGGCCAAGGCGGGGATGACCTTTTCGGAGTTGCCGTAGGGTTTGGTGACTTTAGGTAAACAGAACAAGGCCCTCACCCAACCCTCTCCCACAGGGAGAGGGCTCAGAACGATTAAGCCCTCGCCCCCTTGGGGGAGAGGGTTGGGTGAGGGGGACGACAAGAACCGATCAGCCCTCGCCCCTTGCATAGAGGCCTTGGCCTTGACATATAGGGCGTGGAGATTGGTGGCGGGCGGAGTCCTCGCCAATCCGGTCAGGTCCGGAAGGAAGCAGCCGCAACGAGTTTCGCTCCGGGTCGTCGCCAGTCTCCACCCATTTGCTCCTGCGCTCAGGCAACGCGCCGTTCCAAGAGTGTCAGGACCCGCCGCCCGACGGTGCCGGGCCAACCGAGGGCCGAGCCTGAAATGACCGAGCCGGTTGACCAAAACACCCCCCCTTGGGATCAAGACGAAGCGGTAGAGGCTGATGCCCCCGTTCGTGATGAAAATACTGACGATATGTTTGGTGAGTCGGCCCCTGCCCCTGCGGCGGTTGTTGCCGCGCCTCCGCCCGCGCCTCTGAAGGGCGGCGATTCCGTGCCCGGTGCTGCCTATCAAGTGCTGGCCCGCAAATATCGCCCGCGCACCTTTGAGGATCTGATCGGCCAAGAGGCCATGGTCCGCACCCTGACCAACGCCTTTGCCTCGGGCCGTATCGCCCACGCCTTTATGCTGACCGGTGTACGCGGGGTGGGCAAGACGACGACCGCTCGCCTGCTCGCCAGAGCCCTGAATTTCGATGATGGGTCCAGCACCGCAGGCCCTAGCATTGACCTGACGAAAGAAGGCCGTCACTGCCGCGCCATTATCGATGGCCGCCATATGGACGTGCTGGAACTGGACGCCGCCAGCCGCACCGGCGTGGACGATATGCGCGACCTCCTCGACAGTGTGCGCTATGGCCCGGTCGAGGCGCGCTACAAGGTCTATGTCATCGACGAGGTGCACATGCTGTCCAAGGGCGCCTTCAACGCCCTGTTGAAGACGCTCGAAGAGCCGCCGCCGCACGCCAAATTCATCTTTGCCACCACCGAAATTCGCAAGGTCCCGGTGACCATCCTGTCGCGGTGCCAGCGCTTTGACCTGCGCCGCGTCGAGCCCGATGTGCTGTCCCAGCATCTGGACCGGATCTGCAAGGCCGAAGGGGCGCTGGTCGATGCCGATGGATTGGCCCTGATCGCCCGCTCCGCCGAAGGCTCTGTGCGCGACGGGCTATCCTTGCTGGATCAAGCCATTGTTCAGGCCGACCGTGGTCAGGTCGTCGGGGCAGAGATTGTTCGCGATATGCTCGGTCTTGCCGATCGCGCCCAGACCATCGCCCTGTTCGAAGAGACCCTGCGCGGCGATTCGGCCGCAGCGCTGAAGACCTATCGGACGCTCTATGGCTTTGGCGCTGATCCAGTCGTGGTCATGCTGGACCTGCTCGAACATTGTCATGGCGCATCCGTCGCCAAGGCCCTCGGCCCCGATGCCTTGAGCCTGCCCAAGGATCAGGCGGCGCGATTGGCCGCCATCGGGGCTCAGGTCTCTGCTGGAACGCTAGCGCGGGTCTGGCAGATGCTGCTGAAGGCCCATGAAGAAACCCTGCGCGCACCAGATCCTATGGCGGCGGGCGAAATGGCCCTGATCCGGCTTTGCTATGCCTCCAGCCT
>CANESI010000081.1 GCA_947441065.1 Caulobacteraceae bacterium | reverse complement strand
TCAGATCGTCAATTCTCTTCGTTTAGAAGTCGCGGAAACTAAACAACCCAGTCACACAAAGCAAGGAAAACTTTCATCCCCCAAACCCTAATCCCGGGCCGCCATCTCAGCGAGCGCGGCTTGTAGGATAGGGCCTGACCTATGGCAAGGCGGTTTTTGCACTGCGATACAATTGTCTGTGCGCCCTAGTCTTCGAGGATGCCATCCATGAAGTCGAACACGGCCGCCTTATAGAGCCCATGGGCTATGGCCGAGAAGTGATCACAGCCGGGCAATAGGGTGGCTCTGGCCCCAAGGATGACATCGGCAAGGCCCTGCGGGTCTCCGGCCAGATCATCCCGCGTTCCGGCCACAACCAAGGTTGGTACGCCCAATCGCTCTAGGGCCTCCCTATCCAAGCTAGACCTTGGTGAGCGGCTACAGGCGGCGAGCGCAAGGCGGTCCTCCCCCTGTTCGTCAGCAAAATGGCGAAAGCTTTGATAGAGGGGATTGCTGATCGTCGATGGATCATCGGCCTCCATGGCCAAGGCCAGCCCGTCCGTGCGCTCTGAAGGCTGAAGCATCTTGGCTCCAATCCCGCCGAGGATCAGGTTCCAGAACCGGTCAGGGGCCTGCATCGCCGTGGCCAGCGCCACATGGGCCCCCATCGAATAGCCCATCAGATCGACCTTCTGCAGGTCAAGATGGTCCATCAGGGCCAGAACATCCCCGGCCAAGGCCGCGCGATCATAGGCGGATGGATCATGGGACTTGGCGCTCTTGCCGTGACCGCGCAGATCGAGGGTCACACAGCGCAGGCCCTTATGCTTGACCGCATGGACCCATCCGGTCCGGCCCCAGTTCTCATGGCTGTTGGACGAAAAGCCGTGGATCAGCAGCAGCGTATTGACCGGGCCGGGGCCGGTGTCGGTGTAGTGGATATCAAAACCGTCAGATAGGAACTGGGCCATGTGCAGGTCTCTTAAAGAAGGTCACCCCTCAGCCTGACCCAACCTGTTGATCTGAGCAAGGGCCGCGCGCTCATCTGGTGTATTGGCCCCCCTTAGGCGCAGAGCAATCTCTGCTGTTGGCTGAAATGGCTTTAGCCCGGCGCGCTCGACCAGACGCCGAAGGGGCCAATCGGTCTTGGCTGCCCCATCGATCGCCGCCAGCGGCAGCACCATAGGCAGGGGATAGGCTTCATAGTAGCCCCCCTCTAGCGGTTCCAAGAGCGGGCCGAGATCATCGGGCGTCAGGGTCGGGGCATCGACGGCCAAGATCAGGGCCCGGTCACACCCCTCAGCGGCCAGCCGCTCGGCAGCCGCCAAGATGCCACTGACCGGTCCAGCTTGAGGGCTAGGATCAAGAACAAAGGGCAGACCATAGTCACCCCCTGCGGTCAGAACGCTCGATGCCCCCAGCGCGCAGGCCAGATCGGCCACCCGATCCACCGCCCTCTGCCCACCCCAGTCCAACAAGGCCTTGTCTTGACCCATGCGCGAGGAGGCTCCGCCGACCAATATGACCGCGCCCAGCCGACTGGCCGTGGGTATGGACTGGGGGATGGACTGGGGCAAGAGCAGGTCCTGCTGTTCCTGAACCAAGGACACCATCCAGCGGCGCACCGCCCTTAGCCGCGCCGTGGTCTTAAGGTCCTGGTGAACCGACATCCAGAAGGATCGCTCTATACGCACTTGGCTAGGCAAGACCCGCACAAGGTTTGGCATCTGGGCGGCCATGAAGTGGGGCAAGACCCCCAGCCCCGCCCCCGCCAGCACCAACTCCATCTGGGCGCGGATCGACGAGCTCATCAGGCGCGGTCTCAGATCGGGCAGGACCTCATCCAGATAGCGCAGCTCTGGCGCATAGATCAGGTCATCGACATAGCCGACCAGCTGATGATCGCGCAGCGCCTCGAGGCTGGCGGGCTGTCCCCACTCAGCCAGATGGGCGCTGGAGGCATAGAGCCCCAACTCATAGTCGGTCAGCTTTTCGACCATCAGCCGCGCCGATCTGGGCGGGCTCAGGGTCACGGACATATCGACCTCACGCATGGAGGGAGACAGGGAACCGGAATTGGAGACCAGCTCGATGATCAGGCCCGGTTGGGTGCGAATGAAGGCGGGAAGGGCAGGTGCTAAGATCTGGCCGCCAAAGCCTTCCGACACGCTGATCCGCACCGTTCCGGTCACCCCGCCAGACCCATCGGCCTCGCTGGCCGTATCAATGGCGGTCTCAACCGACAGGCCCGCCTCACGTAACCGTGCCCCCGCCGCCGTTAGCTGCAGCCCTTTGGGCGAGCGCACCAAAAGGGTGGACTTTAGACTGGCCTCGAGCCGCTGTATCCGCCGCCCCACTGTGGTTGGGTCCATGTGCAAGCGCAAGGCCGCGCCCGCCAGCGAGCCACTGCGGACCGCGGCCATAAAGACTCGAAGATCGTCCCAATCCTTCATGGAACAAGCCTAACTGCAAAATTGCAGTCTTAGCACAGAATATTTGCAGCATACGTCAGCCGGGCAAAATGCTATCCAGTGGCCCAAGACCTTCAACACCAGACCTCATCAGGAGACGCCCCATGCGCGACATCCACCATTTCGTGAACGGCCAGAGCCTGATCGGCACCTCTGGCCGCTTTGGCGACGTCTTTAATCCCAGCACCGGCGAGATCCAAGCGCGGGTCCAGTTCGCCACCGATGCGGAAATGGATCTGGCGGTTCGCGCCGCCGCCAAGGCTCAAATCGGCTGGGCCAGCACCAATCCCCAGCGCCGCGCCCGAATCATGTTCGACTTCAAGCGTCTGCTCGAAGACAATATGACCGAGTTGGCCGAGCTTTTGTCCTCTGAGCATGGCAAGGTCATTGCCGACTCCAAGGGCGACATCCAGCGCGGCTTGGAAGTGATCGAATTTGCCTGCGGCATCCCTCACCTCTTGAAAGGCGAATATACCGAGGGGGCAGGCCCGGGCATTGATGTCTATTCCATGCGCCAGCCCTTGGGCGTGGTGGCGGGCATTACCCCGTTCAACTTCCCCGCCATGATCCCCATGTGGATGTTTGGTATTGCGGTCGCCACCGGCAATAGCTTCATCCTCAAGCCGTCAGAGCGCGATCCTTCTGTGCCTGTGCGTCTGGCGGAACTGTTCATGGAGGCGGGTGCCCCCGCTGGCGTCTTAAACGTCGTTCACGGCGATAAGAGCGCGGTTGATGCGATCCTGCACCATCCCCTGATCAAGGCGGTCAGCTTTGTCGGCTCATCCGACATTGCCCAATATGTCTATTCCACCGGCGCGGCCAACGGTAAGCGGGTCCAAGCCATGGGCGGGGCCAAGAACCACGGCATCATCCTGCCCGACGCGGATCTGGATCAGGTGGTCAAGGACCTGTCCGGCGCGGCCTTCGGCTCAGCCGGTGAGCGCTGCATGGCCCTGCCCGTCGTCGTTCCCGTCGGCAAGAAGACCGCCGATGAGCTGCGCGAGCGGATGGTCAGCGAGATCCAGTCCCTTCAGGTCGG
>CANESI010000080.1 GCA_947441065.1 Caulobacteraceae bacterium | reverse complement strand
GTTACGGTGGCATTGGGATGGCGCGAGCCACCCTTAAAGGTCGTAGCGGTCGGGGTCGGCGAATACCAACTCATGCCGGTCAAGACCTTGGCCAAGCCCGTGACGTCTTGCGCCGTATAGGTTGGCACCAGCGCGCCAGAGGAATCCAGCACCGCCGAGCCATCGGTGTTCATCTTGTAAAGCCCGATGCTCATCAATTGCATCACTTCGCGCGCATAGTTTTCGTCGGGCTGCTTGCCGGTGGTGGCGTCCTCTTTCTGGTTCCCCAGACTGGTCAGATAGATTCCCATCATCGGGTGAAGGGTTACGGCCTGAAGCAGGTCGCGATAGTTACCAAAGGCGCGCTGACCCAGCATGTCGTAATAGGAGGCAGCCCCCCGGGGATCGACATTGCTATCTGCCAGCGAAATCACAAAGATCTGCGAGAGGGCGAACTTGACCCTCTGGCGCAGTTGATCTGGCGAACTGGCGGCCTGCGACCAAAAGCTTTGATAGAACTCGTTTGCCGTAATGGTCGCCCGCGCATTGGTGACCTGCATCTCGGTCAGGCGCCGCTCGACAAAGGCCTGATGGGAGGCCGAGGGCGCAAGGGCGAGTTGATCAGAGACCCAGGTCGAATATCCCTTGGATTTGACCTGCTCAATGTCAGCGTCGGTGACGCCAAAGGTGGCTTGGGTAACCAGCCGCGCCGCCTCGGCGTCTGATATAACAATCGGAGTGGGGCCTGTCGTCGTTGGGCTTGACCCACCGCCGCCGCCGCCGCCGCAAGCCGCCAAAAACAGCGCCATAGCGATCAAAAGAGAATGGGTGCGATTCAGCATCTGGGCTTCTCTATATCTGCTGTTGGGGAAACGCTAGACCTGAAAAAGTTCATCACCCACCCTCCAATCTCAATTCGACTTGGCGCGATAGAGTCCGGCCAAAACCTGTGGAACCAAACCCGGCAGATCTTCCGAGATCAGGCCAGGGCCATGGAGATTTGCGGCTTCAGAATGGATCCAGACGGCAGCACAGGCGGCGTCAAAACTGTCCATGCCCTGAGCGATCAATCCGGCAATCAGACCTGCTAGGACATCGCCGGTCCCCGCTGTCGCCAGCCAAACCGACCCTGCCCGATTGACCACACAGCGTCCGTCAGGCGCGGCGATCACCGTGTCGCTACCCTTCAAAAGGACGATCGACCCAGCCCGCTTAGAGGCTTCAAGCGTCGCAGCCGTGCGGTCAGGACTGCTGCGGAGCAAGGCCGGAAACAGCCGTTCAAACTCACCCTGATGCGGGGTTAAGACATCATCGCGGTCTAGAACTGAAAACAGCTCGCTGACATCGTGCCGAAAGACGGTCAGGGCATCAGCATCGACGACCAAGGCCGCGCCGGTCCGCGCCAAGGTAAAGAGATTGGAGACCGTGGCCTCATCGACGCCTGCTGCAGGCCCGATCACAGCAACATCGACGCTGCTGGCCGCCGCCTCTAGCTCAGATTCGGTCTCGAACGGTTGGAGCATCACCGCTTCGAGATGGGCCCCATTGACCGCCAAGGCCTCAGGCGACGACAGAAGGGTCACCAGACCCGCCCCGATCCGCAGGCCCGCTCTGGCCGTCAACCGCGCAGCACCTGTGCTCCAGGCATTGCCGGAAACCACAATCATCCGGCCTCTGGCATGTTTGTGCGAGGCAGCCGTCGGCCAAGGGAACTTGTTCAGCCAAAGGTCCGGAGAATTATCGTGGATCATAGCGCCTAAAGGACCTGCGTATCAGCCTGTTGGCCGAGAGAAAGAAGACGAACCCGCCCATCTTCGACCGCGAAGGTCAGGATTGAGGTGTGGTCCGGGGTGCAACACAAGACTCGATCATCGTTCTGACTCAGGGATACAACGGCATTGATGGCAACATAATGACTAAAGACCGCCATGCCTTCGTAGCTGGCCACAGCCGCACTGACGCTGGCTCGCCAATCGAGATAATCCATATCTCCCACCATATCGCGCCATAGGCCGCCGAACGCGGCCTTTAGCCATCCTGGACGCTCCTCAGCGGTCAAGGCCTTGGGTGTTGGTATCTCACCCACACGCGGGTCGATGATCACCGGAACGCCAAGCGCATCGGCAAAGGGTTGCGCCGTCTCGCGGCAGCGACGCAGCGGTGAGCTGATGACCGCTGTTGGACGGTCCTCAATGGGCAGGGCCAAGAGACTATCTGCTGCGGCCCTCGCCTGAGCGTGCCCAGTCTCATCCAGCCCCGGATCGGGATCCGCATCCCCCCAAGTCGAGGCGGGCTTGCCATGCCGGATCATGTACACTTTGCTCATTTCACAGCCTTCCAAACCGCTCACTAATCAGAAATCAAAACTACCCTATTCACCAAATTTGCACATCAAATGCCGAATTTGGCACGGCCACGGCAAGAGGACCGATCAAAGCGCCGCGCGATGCTTCGATCCTAGGGCTTGGCGGCTCGAGCTCAAGCCATTTTCCACCAACCTAAAAATGGCGAAAAATTATGCGTTGCGTGATGAATTATTAGCCATCATAGAGCCATGAGCAACCTCAGCAGGGATGCGACATTGAGGCCGCTTGTTTAAGGCAGCCGCCCTGTGCTCCGTCTTTGCTGTACAGATCCACCGTCGGACGGTCCCTACTCGCGACCGGTTCGGCCATAACGCCCGGCCATGAATCCCCGCCCATGAAAAAGATCGAAGCTGTTATAAAGCCCTTCAAACTCGATGAAGTGAAAGAGGCCCTACAGGAGCTCGGCGTTCAGGGCATGACGGTGATCGAGGCCAAGGGCTATGGTCGCCAAAAGGGCCATACTGAGCTCTATCGCGGCGCCGAATATGTTGTGGATTTTTTGCCCAAGATAAAAATTGAGCTGGTCGTTTCCGACGGACAGCTTGCATCCGCGCTCGAAGCCATTCAGACAGCAGCACGCACGGGCCGTATTGGCGACGGCAAGATCTTTGTTTCTGAAATTGTCGAGGTCATCCGTATTCGCACGGGCGAAACGGGCGACTTGGCGATCTAACCACCTTCTAAGGACTAACCCTCTCCACGCTCTCAAGGGACCACGAGCATGACAGCCGAGAAAATTCTGGCCGAAATCAAAGAAAAGGACGTCAAATATGTTGACGTTCGCTTTACCGACGTTCGCGGCAAGATGCAGCACGTTACCTTTGACATCGACCTGGTCGATGACGACTTCCTCAATGATGGCACCATGTTCGATGGTTCGTCGATCGCTGGCTGGAAGGCCATCAACGAGTCGGACATGAAGCTGCGTCCGGACCTGAGCACCGCGCACATCGATCCGTTCTATCAGCAGACCACCATGGTTCTGTTCTGCGACGTGCTGAACCCGGACACGAACGAGCCTTACAACCGCGACCCACGCTCGATCGCCAAGAAGGCGTTCAACTATGTGAAGTCCGCAGGCGTGGGTGACACGGTCTATTTCGGTCCCGAAGCTGAGTTCTTCATCTTCGACGACGTCAAGTGGTCCACCGACCCCCACAATACCGGC
>CANESI010000079.1 GCA_947441065.1 Caulobacteraceae bacterium | reverse complement strand
TCCAGGCGGGACCCTTTTGACTATCCAAGAAGGCGGCAAAGCGGGCGGCGGTCGGGAGGGCGGCATTGGCGCTCGCATCGGCTGCCAGCCGAAGCCAAGCCAAGGACCCTGCGGCCCGGCCCTCGACGGCCACCACGCCATTGGGACCGCGCGCTTCGAAGGCGCAGGGCTCGCCATGGTCCATCAGGGCGCGCAATCGCCGCGCCTGTTCCGGATCGGCCTTCATCAGGGCGTGGATCAGGGGCATGGGATCATAGGGTGCGCTGGGGATCTCGACCCCGAGGGCTATGGCGCAGGCGACCAGATTGTCTTCGCCAGAGGCCAGATGGGCCTCGCCGTCCTGCAGGGTGATCATGGCACTGTCAAAGGCTTCGACCGAGGCTTGAGCGGCTTCGGCCTCCAATTCGACCTGTGCTAACCGGTCCTTTAGCCCCGCAATTTGCGCGTCCGTGACCCGCCGCAGGTGCAGGGCCCACAGCGTGGCGGAGATCGCCAAGCACACCGCCCCAAAGGCAGCGGCCAAGACCAGATCAGGGCTGGCCATCAAGGCTCATTTCCATCTTGGTTCGCCTCACAAGAGACCCTGCCATCACCGACACATCAATCCAAATCTGCTGGTAACAGAGCGCCCCATAGCGAAGGGTTAAAAATCGACCGCCAGCGTCTTGATGCCGTTGATGAAGTTGGACCGAAGGCGGCGCGGGGCACCGACCGGGCGCAGATTGGGCAGGCGCTCGAACAGGGTCTCGAAGGCGACCTTCAATTGCAGTTCCGCTAGGCGCTGGCCCAAACAGACATGCTGACCAAAGCCAAAGCCCAGATGTTTGCTGCTGAGCCCCGTCTTTTTGGCGGTGCGAGACACATCAAACTGGTCAGGGTTTTCGAACACGGTCTCGTCGCGATTGGCTGAGGGATACCACATGACCACCTTATCGCCCTTCTTGATTAGCTTGCCGCCGACCTCGACATCGCGGGTTGCCGTGCGGCGCATATGCATGACCGGGCTGATGTAACGCACGATCTCTTGGGCCGCATGGGGCAGGAGGCTGGGGTCCGCGATCAGGGCGGCGCGTTGGTCTGGGTTCTGGTCCAGCGCGATCAGACCGCCGGTGATGGAGTTGCGCGTGGTCTCATTGCCCGCCACGACCAGCAGGATGAAGGTGGCCAGATAGCGTGGGATGGGAAACTCGGTCCCCTCCTTGGCCGAGCGGACCAGCATGGAGATCAAATCATCGCCCATGGCCGCTTCGCGCGCCTGCCAAAGGCCGAGCGAATAGAGCGCCATCTCTTGGATACAGGCATTGATGTACTCTTGGCTGGAGCGGCATTCGGGATCGTCCTCACCGACCACGGCATTGGACCATTCAAACAGCTTGTCGCCGTCCGCCTCGCTGACCCCGAACAGCTCGGCGAGGGTCTGGATGGCATAGGGGGCGGAGAAGCCGGCGACGAAGTCGATGGGTCCGCCCTCGGCCGCCCGCTTGGCGATCATGGCGTCGATCAGCACATTGGCTCTGGCGCGGATGCCCGCCTCCATGTCGCGCAGACGCGGCGGGGTAAAGCCGCCCATGATCATGCGCCGGTAATCGACATGGTGCGGGGGATCCATCGAGATCATCGAGGCCTCAACGCTGGCATCGGCAACATCATTTTCGTTGGCGATACGGTGGCCACCATTGTCACGGGCCGAGGAAAAGGTCTCTGGATCGGTCGAGGCGCGGACAATGTCCTCATGGCGGGTCAGGGACCAAAAGCCTGAGCCATCCTCTTCCGGGTTCCAATGGACCGGGTCATTGGCCCGCAGCCAAGCGAACAGATCATGCGGCACGGCCTGCACATAGAGGTCTGGATTTTTCAGATCGATCTCTTTTGGGGCTTGCGTCGCTGCGGCGGCCATGTCGTCTCTCCCATTGGTCTATATTTTGAGGCAAGATAACCCGTTATGAGCCTCGTCCGCTATCCTATTGCGGCCTCTGTTGAAGCTGCTCTGTCTTCGCCGCTCGGTCATGCCGAACGTGAGAGTGAGGCGGTGCGTCTGGCGGGCAAGGCGGTGGCCTTTGTCAGTCAGGATATGGGACCGGAATTTGATAGCCGAGACGCGGCGCTTGAGGCTTGGCGCGAGCAACTGGCCGACCTGCCCCCCGAAGATATGTGGCGCAAGGTGCGTGAGACGGTTGCTCCGGTCTCCGGCCGTATGCCCGGCCCCAAACAGCTCACGCCGACCTTTGAAGCGGGTAAGCGCTGGCCCGCGCCGCCGCCCAAGCCCAAGACCGTCTGGCGTCTGAACATCACCTTCTGGCAGCCGATTGTGGCCCAAGTTGAGGCTCCGGCGGAGCAGACTGGCCCTCAGGCACGCAAGCTGCGGCGTGATCCGGAGGCGGAACAGTTGGATGGGGCCAGCCTTCGGGCCTTGGCTCAGCAGCCCTTGCGACCTCAGAGGCTGCAAAAGGGGCTCGATATTGGTCTGTTTGAAGTACGCGCACCGGAAGATCCGACCCGGCTGATCGCTGACGAATAGTCCCCTCCAAGCGATAGACGCCCGGACCGGTCAGGGGTACATCTCAGATATGGCAATTGGTGTTTTTGATTCAGGGGTGGGCGGTCTTTCGGTCCATCGGGCGCTTGTGGACCGGCTTCCACAGGCTGATTTCCTCTATCTAGCCGATCAGGCCAATGCCCCCTATGGCGGCAAGGGCGGCGAAGAGATTGTCGATCTGACGCGAGCGGGCTGTATCCGCCTGTTCGATCAGGGCGCGTCCCTCGTCATCTTGGCCTGTAATACCGCCTCCGCCATCGCCCTTCGCCGCTTGCAACAGACCTGGCTGCCGACCTATCGCAAGGGCCTTGGCCGGGCGGTCAATGTGCTGGGCATTATCGTGCCGACCATCGAGGCGGCGACGGGCCTGCCTTGGGAGCATGAGGCCGAGCGGCGCGGCGACAAGGTTGAGCGGCTAGATGTTCTGGGCGTCTTTTCCACCCCCGGCACCGCCCGTAGCCGGGTCTATGAGATCGAGATCGACAAGCGCCGCCAGGATGTGGCGGTCTTTTCCGAGCCTTGCCCAGATCTTGCCGGGATGATCGAGGCCAATGCTGCGCCGCAGGACCTGTTGGCCAAGATCACGGCCCATGTCTTGGCCTTAAGCCAACGGATTGGCCGCATGCCGGACCGGGCGATCTTGGGCTGTACCCATTATGAACTGGTCGCGGACCTGTTTCGCCAAGCCTTGCCGCCGGGCACGCCCCTGATCCATCAGCCGGTCGCGACGGCCGAGGCGGTGGTGCGCTATCTGGCTCAGCATCCCGAATATGATCCGGGCAAGAGCGGCCTTCGCCGGTTCCTGACCACGGGTGAGCCCGGCGCGCAAAATGATCTGGTTAAGGCCTTTTGGGGCGCGCCCCTTAGCTTTGACGCGGCCTAACCAAGATCAGGCAAAGGATCAGGGCGGGCAGACCGATGGCCCCGGCCCCGATAAAGAACAGGCCATAGGCTCCCATCAGTCCATGGGTGACCTGCAGGGTCTCGACCAAGGCCCCTGAAAAGCCCTTCAAGAACTTGCCCACCCAGGCGTAGGTCGAGGTCAGGAGCGCATATTGGGTCGCCGTATAGCCCAGACTGGTTAGGCTCGACATATAGGCCACCAGCGCCACACCGGCAAAGCTCATGGCAAAACTGTCAAAGGCCATGATG
>CANESI010000078.1 GCA_947441065.1 Caulobacteraceae bacterium | reverse complement strand
CCCAGGCCGCTGTCGGCAGAGGGGGCTGAATGGCGCTCACGGGTTTGATCATGTGGGGTAGGGCGGGCCAATGTGCCGCTGAGCGTCTTATAGGCCAACCACCGCTTGGCGTCGAGATGAGTCAGGGGCCATGCGGGCCGGAAGGTGGTGTTCCACGTGAAACATCACCCTTCGATCACCGGAGCGGCGGCCCATGTTTCACGTGAAACAGGTCACTTGCCGATACAGAAGGTGGAAAAGACTGCGCCCAAAACATCCTCTGGGTCGATCTTGCCCGTCACCCGCTCGAGCGCCCGCGCCGCCAAACGCGCATCCTCGGCAGCCAATTCGGAGCCGAGCACCAGAACGCCCAGGGCGCGCTCTATATGACCAGCGGCTTCGGACAGGTGCACCGCATGCCGTCGCCGGGTCGCCGCCGGAAAGTCCGCCCCCGACAGGGCCGCCGTCACCCGCTCGGTGAGATCAAGGCGGACGGCGTCAGCGCCATCCCGTGACAGGCTGAGAAACTGAACCGCCAACCCGTGCGCTCGCGCCCAAGCCTCCGCGGCGACACCGTCAGCCGACAGGCCAAGGTCGGACTTATTGATCAGACAGACGTCGCCCGGTCTAACCAGATCTTTAGCCAAGGCCCAGTCGCCCGACCCCGACGCACCATCGACCAGCCAGAGCCGAAGAGCTGCGTCCTGCGCCCAAGCTTGAGCCCGTCGCACACCCTCCTGCTCGATCGGATCGTCGCTGCGGCGAATACCGGCCGTATCGGCGAGCAAGAGCTTAAAGCCCGCCAAGACCAGCGGCGCTTCGATAATGTCTCGGGTGGTCCCGGCAATATCGGTGACGATAGCGGCGTCCCGGCCAAGCAGCCCATTGATCAGGCTAGACTTGCCCGCATTGGGCGCGCCAATCACGGCGACCCGATAGCCATCCCTTATCCGCTCGCCCCGTTTTCCATCGTCCAAGGCGAGGCGCACCTCCACGAGCAACCGTTCAAGCGGCGGACGCGCCATATTGGCCACGGCCTCCGGGACCTCCTCGTCTGGGAAATCGATCCCAGCCTCAAGCATCGCCAAGGCACCGAGCAATTGATCACGCCACCGGCCATAGCGCTGAGACAGCCCACCGGCGAGCTGGTCGAGCGCTTGCTGTCTTTGCGCTGCCGTCTCGGCATCGACCAGATCGGCCACCGCCTCAGCCTGTGCCAAGTCCATACGTTGGTTTTGAAAGGCCCGGCGGGTAAATTCACCCGGCTCGGCCATCCGCAGGCCCAGCCTATCGAGGCCTTCCAGAACGCCCTCTACCACCGCCATGCCACCATGAAGATGAAGCTCGGCGGAGTCCTCGCCCGTATAGCTGCCCGGGCCGGGGAACCACAGCACCAGCCCATCGTCTAAAACGCCACCGGTCGCCGGATCCCTCAATCGCCGCAGGCTCGCGCGCCTGGGCTCAGGAAGACTGCCGATCAGTTGACGCAGAACGTCACGGGTCCCGGGCCCCGAGAGGCGCACGACAGCAACCGCAGACCGGCCCGGGGCCGTCGCCGGCGCATAGATCGTATCTGACATCCGTTGCGCGTTTACGGCTTGGTGCCGGTCGTGGTGGAGGTCGCTGCAGCGGTCATGAGCTTTCGAAACTGCTCTGTCGCCTGCCCACCAAAGGCCATCCAGTTCTTCATCAACTCGTCGGGCTGAAGCAGGGCCATATTGGTGTCCATCCGGCTCTTCATCTCTTGCACCAGATGATCGTTCAAGACGCTAACGTCCGGCAGCCCCAGAAAGGTCCGCGCCTCGAGCGGGGTGCAATCAATCTCGATGGTCATCTTCATGGCAATGTGCCTCCTCACAGTGGCTGGCCCACAACCCTGTCATGCGCCTATTAAGATTTGATAGAAATTCACTCGCATGACCCTTGGCCTAATCGCCGCAAGGTCTCTATCCTAAGACCAACCCTATTTCCAACCGACACCTTGGAGACCCAACCATGTCTGGCACAATGACCACCATCACCACCAAAGACGGAACCTTCAGTGCCTATGTGGCCAGGCCTGCCGCCGCCAAGGCGCCAGCCATAGTCGTCATCCAAGAAATCTTCGGCGTCAATGCGGTGATGCGGGCCATTGCCGACGACCTCGCCGCCCAAGGCTATTTGGCCATCTGCCCAGACCTGTTTTGGCGCATCGAACCCGGCATCGACATTACCGACCAGTCAGAGGCCGAGTGGGCCAAGGCCTTCGAACTCTACACCGCCTTTGACGTGGATAAGGGGGTGGAGGACATAGCCGCGACCCTCGCCACCATTCGCGCCGATGAGGGCTGTAATGGTAAGGTTGGCTCCGTGGGCTTCTGTCTTGGCGGCCTCCTATCATTCCTGACCGCGACCCGGACCGATATTGATGCCGCCGTCTGTTTCTATGGCGTTGGCATTGAAAATAAGGTGGACGAGGCCAAGTCCCTCAGCCGCCCGGTGATGTTGCACGTGGCAGAGGAAGACCAGTTCGTACCCAAGGCCGCCCAGGCCACTCTGACAGAGGCCCTGTCTGCCCACCCATTGGTCACCCTTCATAGCTATGCGGGCCGCGACCATGCCTTTGCGCGCAAGGGCGGTGAGCATTATGACGCCGCTGATGCTGCCTTGGCCGAACAGCGCACCTTGGCCTTCTTCGCCGCCAGCCTTTAAGCTTAAGCCCGGAGACCCACACCATGCTCGCCATTCAAGCGACAAAGGCCGGGGGACCAGAGGTTCTCAAGGCCATCGACCTGCCCGAGCCGACGCCCGGTCCCGGTCAGATCCGCATCCGCCACGAGGCCATTGGCCTAAACTTCATCGACATCTATCAACGCAGTGGCCTCTACCCGATCGCCTTTCCCTCGGTTCTTGGCCTCGAAGGCGCTGGGATTGTTGATGCGGTCGGCGAGGGCGTTACGCGCTTTGGGATCGGTGACCGAGCGGCCTATGGCAGCGGACCCTTGGGGGCCTACTCAGAGGTCCACGTCACCGCCGCCAATCGCGCCGTTAAGGTGCCTGATGGCGTCAACCTCAAAGAGGCTGCAGCGGCTATGCTTAAGGGGATGACGGCGGAGTTCCTCCTGCGTCGCTGTTTCCCAGTCAAGTCCGGGGACATGATCCTGATTCATGCTGCGGCGGGTGGGGTCGGGACGATCATGACCCAATGGGCAAGAGCTCTTGGAGCTATCGTCATTGGCACAGCCGGGTCGCAGGCCAAGGCCGATCTGGCCATGGCTCAGGGCTGTCATCACGTCATCCAGTACCGCACAGCGGATGTTGCGGCGCGCGTGAAGGAGATCACCAAGGGTCAGGGCGTTGCGGTCGCCTATGATTCCGTCGGTGCCGATACTTTTGAAGCCACCCTTGCCAGCCTCAGCCGCCGCGGTCTGTTTGTCAGTTTCGGCAATGCGTCAGGGCCGGTGCCACCCTTTGCGCCTGCACGGCTAGCCTCAGCGGGGTCACTCTTCTTTACCCGCCCAACCCTTTTTGACTATATCGCAACCACCGAGGATCTCGATGAGAGCGCTAACGCCCTGTTCGCGGTCATCGGCTCAGGTGCGGTCAAGATCCAGATTGGGGCGGAATATGCGCTCAAGGATACCCGCGCTGCGCACGAGGCCTTGGCAGGACGCGAAACCATCGGCGCGACCCTGCTAATTCCTTGATAAATGTTTGTTTTTACTAAAGAAAAAGGGCGGCCCCGAGACCTCGGAGCCGCCCTTTTTCTTAGGTGTTCATCGACTGGAAGAAGTCGGCATTGTTTTTGGTCTGACGCATCTT
>CANESI010000077.1 GCA_947441065.1 Caulobacteraceae bacterium | reverse complement strand
GCCGCACCGGTTCGATCAAGGTTCGTGACGAGATCATTGGCAACAATGTCCGCGTCAAGGTCGTCAAGAACAAGGTCGCGCCACCCTTCCGTGAGGTCGAGTTTGACATCATGTATGGTCAGGGCATCTCCAAGATCGGCGAGATCATTGATCTGGGCGTTAAGGCCGGTGTGGTCGAGAAGTCCGGCTCTTGGTTCTCCTATAACAGCACCCGCATTGGTCAAGGTCGCGACAATGCGCGCGAATTCCTCAAGGCCAATGTCGAGATGGCTAAGGAGATTGAGGCGGCGGTTCGCAAGAACTCGGTCAAGATCGTCGAAGAGCTGTTGGTGGGACCCTCGGCTGAAGATGATGAGTCCTAAGCCATAGGGCGACGGATCCCTTATTTGGGTCAAGGATGATGGTCGATCGTACAGGGCGCTTGCCGCCTGGCGCGGCCTGTGCGGCCCCGCACGACCGTCTTCTGCGGAAAGGGCGTCTAATCCTTCGGGGTTAGGCGCCCTTTTTGCCATCTTTCGTGACTGTTTCGGGTTTGAGACCCCATCCTTTGCAATCACTGCTTGGCGAGGGGAGGGGGGACTTTCTATATGGTGTGCAATGGCCATGGTGTATGGCCTACCCCTTAGTCCTTGCCGTCTGGTCCTATAGCCAAACGCGCGCCATCAAGACCGTCGGAGCGACGATGCCGAGCCTGAACGAGATCCGCAGCACCTTTCTGGACTATTTCGCCAAGGCCGATCACAGGGTAACGCCGTCCGCCCCCCTGGTGCCGCAGAGCGATCCAACCTTGTTGTTCGTCAATGCCGGCATGGTTCCCTTCAAGAACATGTTTACCGGCGTTGAGACCCCGCCCTATCCGCGCGCAACCTCCTCGCAAAAGTGCGTTCGGGCCGGGGGTAAGCACAATGACCTCGACAATGTCGGCTATACGGCGCGCCACCACACCTTCTTCGAAATGCTCGGCAACTTCTCCTTCGGGGACTATTTCAAAGAAGATGCCATCGAACTGGCTTGGAACCTGATCACCAAGGAATATGGCCTTAGTAAAGAGCGCCTGTCGGTCACGGTCTATCATACGGATGATGAGGCGGCGGACCTTTGGAAGAAGATTGCCGGTCTGTCCGACAGCAAGATTATCCGTATCCCGACCTCGGATAATTTCTGGTCGATGGGTGACACGGGGCCCTGCGGTCCCTGCTCGGAAATCTTCTTTGATCATGGCGACAAGATCGCCGGTGGCCCTCCCGGGTCGCCCGAACAGGATGGGGACCGGTTCATCGAGATCTGGAACCTGGTTTTCATGCAGTTCGAGCAGGCCGCCGATGGCTCGCGCACGTCCCTGCCCAAGCCTTCGATTGATACGGGGATGGGCCTAGAGCGCCTGACCGCCGTGATGCAAGGCGTGCACGACAATTATGATACCGACCTGTTCAAGGCTCTGATCAGCGCCAGCGAGGCCGAGACCGGCGTAAAGGCCATCGGCGACCGCCAGCCCTCGCACCGCGTCATTGCTGACCATCTGCGCTCCAGCTGTTTCCTGATTGCCGACGGGGTCACCCCCTCCAATGAAGGCCGAGGCTATGTGCTGCGCCGGATCATGCGCCGGGCCATGCGCCACGCCCACCTGTTGGGTGCCGCTGAGCCGCTGATGCACCGCTTGGCACCCACCTTGATCGCGCAGATGGGCGGGGCCTATCCTGAGCTTCAGCGCGCCTCGGCCCTGATCTTGGAGACCCTTCGCCAAGAAGAAGAGCGCTTCCGCCGCACCCTCGGACGCGGCATGGTCCTGCTCGAAGAGGCGACCGCCAACCTGACCGCTGGCGGTGTCTTGGCCGGTGAAACCGCGTTCAAGCTCTATGACACCTTCGGCTTCCCCCTCGACCTGACCCAAGACGCCGTACGCGCCATGGGTCTTAGCGTCGATACGGACGGCTTTGACGCGGCCATGGATCGCCAGCGTCAGATGGCCCGCGAAAGCTGGTCCGGTTCAGGCCAGCAGGCCGAGGGCGAGATCTGGCTGTCGGTTCGTGATCGTTTGGGGGCCAGCGCCTTTATCGGCCACGATCAAGTCGACTCTATCGGTGAGGTCCTCACCCTCGTGGCTGGCGGCCAAGAGGTCGCGGCGGCTGAAACCGGCGAAACCGTGGACCTTCTCACCGACAAGACCCCCTTCTATGCCGAAGGCGGCGGACAGGTCGGCGATACGGGCATCATGACCTGGGACGGCGGCGAGGCTATCGTGCTCGATACGCAAAAACAGGCTGGCGATCTGCATGACCACAAGGTCCGCATCACGTCGGGCCGCTTGACGGCGGGGACCAAGGTCACCCTATCGGTCGATGCTGAGCGCCGGGTGCGTATCCGCGCCAATCACTCCGCTGCCCACCTCGTCCATGCCGCCCTTCGCAATGTTCTTGGGGCGCACGTGGCGCAAAAGGGTCAGTTGGTTGATGCCGAGCGCATGCGCTTTGACTTCAGCCATGGCGGCCCCCTGACCGCCGACGAGCTTGAGCGCATCGAAACGGAGGTCAATGAGGTCATCCGCCAAAACCGCGCCGCCGATACCCAAGAGATGGCTCCAGAAGAGGCCATCGAGGCTGGGGCTGTGGCCCTGTTTGGCGAGAAATATGGCGACCGGGTTCGCGTCCTGACCTTGGGCGAGGCCCTTTCACCGGACCATGCTCATGGCGCAGCTAAGGCCTATTCGGTCGAACTCTGCGGCGGTACCCACGTCGCTCGCACCGGCGATATTGCCCTCTTTAAGATCGTGTCCGAAGGCGGCGTCGCCGCCGGTATTCGCCGCATCGAGGCCCTGACCGGCGAGGCGGCGCGCCGCTTCTTGCTCGATCAGGCCGGTGTGGCCAAGGGCCTAGCCGACCAGTTCAAGGTGCCGGTTGCCGATGTCGCCACCCGCGTCGAGGCCCTGATCGCGGATCGCCGTAAGCTGGAAAAGGACTTGGCCGATGCCAAGCGCCAACTGGCCATGGGCGGCGGTGGCGGCGAGGCGGCTGCTGTCGAAGAGATCGGCGGCATCAAGCTGATGGCCCGCATCCTAGAGGGCATTGGCGGCAAGGACCTGCGCCCCATTGCCGAGGACTACAAAAAGCAGGTCGGTAGCGGTGTTGTCGCCCTCATTGGCGTACTTGATGGCAAGGCGGCGGTAACGGTGGCCGTGACCAATGACCTGACCGGCCGGTTCAATGCGGCAGAGCTTGCCAAGGCCGCTGTGCTGGCCATGGGCGGCCAGGGCGCAGGCGGCAAGCCCGACTTCGCTCAAGGCGGCGCGCCAGACGGCGGGCAGGCTCAGGCTGGGCTAGAGGCCATCAAGGCCCTCTTCCAGTAGGATACTAATCTCAAGGGGCTGAGCCCCTTGAGACCGGCCTCTGATCAGCGGCGATATTGAATGAACGACATACGCGTGGCGAGCTTGTCATAGAGCTGCTGCGCGGTCGTATTGTTCTTGTCGGTCAGCCAATAGACCCGGGTCGATCCGATCTCATCGGCGCGGGCATAGACCGCTTCGATCAGGGCTCGTCCAACGCCGCCGCCCCGCACATCGGGACTGACAAACAGGTCTTCAAGATAGCAGTAGGTGGTCTTGGTCCAAGTCGCCCGATGGGGCACGCAATGGACAAAGCCAACCAGTTTCCCATCCTGCTCGGCCACATAGGCAAACATGCCCTGGGCGTTGCTAGACAGGTCCGTAAAGGTCAGGGCATTGGTCTCCTCATCGAGGCTCTCTCGATAGAATTCCAGATAGCCCTGCCATAGGGGCAGCTAGGCGGCGTGATCCGCAGGCTTAAGCTCACGAATGACGCCGCCGAACGCCATGGCTTAGGCCATTTCTGCGGTCAGGTTTTCCGCAATCTTGTCGAGGAACCCTTCCGTCGTCAGCCAGCCCTGTTGATCGCCGACCAGCAAAGCCAAGTCCTTGGTCATGAAGCCGCTTTCAACCGTATCGACGCAGACCTTTTCCAGGGTCGAGGCAAAGCGGTCCAGTTCGGCATTGCTGTCGAGCTTGGCGCGGTGCTTGAGGCCTTGGGTCCAGGCGAAGATCGAGGCAATGGAGTTGGTCGAGGTCGATTCGCCCTTCTGGTGTTGGCGATAGTGACGGGTCACGGTGCCGTGGGCGGCTTCGGCCTCAACAACCTTGCCATCTGGGGTCATCAGCACCGAGGTCATCAGACCCAGCGAACCAAAGCCTTGAGCCACGGTGTCGGACTGAACGTCACCGTCATAGTT
>CANESI010000076.1 GCA_947441065.1 Caulobacteraceae bacterium | reverse complement strand
GGCAAGGACGACAGATGCGAATTTAAGACCACGGGTCATGGGCGTTTAGGCTCCGAAAAGATCGATAGACAATGGGGTTTGGGGACTATTTCAGCGGTTCTTTGCGCAGATCGCCGTACAGCAGCTCTGTCACATATTCCACGCACTTAAACTGGCCGAGCGTGACGTCTGGACCGACCGACTTATAGAGCGTCATCTCCATCTTCCACGGCTTGGTATAGGTCTCCGCGTCAGTGATTTCGGCCTCATAGCGCATGGTCACAGGGCTGGTCGGCGTATAGCGCTCGACCACCGTCATCATGTCCGAATGGAAATTGCCCGCACGATCGAGCCATGTTTGGTCGTTCAAAGCCGTCACCTTGACCACCAGCGTATCGCCTTCCCAAGTGGCAACGGACTGACCCATCCAGCTATCGGCTGGATATTCGCCCGGATCCTTGAACAGGATGTTCCGAGTGGCGCTGGCATATTGATAGGCAATCAACATGCTATTTTGCCCCTGCACGATCTGGAACGGATGGGGCATGTAGGTGGCGCGCGGCACGCCGGGCAGGTAGCACTTGATCTCAGGATCGCGGCTCAGCCACTGAGCCCTGTTCTCATCGCGCTTAGCCAGAGCCTCTGGCTTATAGGGGATCGTACCACCGACCACGACGCCGGGGCCCGGAGGAATTGCACCTACAGCGCCTAAGGCCACAACCTCTTTGGCGGGCACAGGCACAACCGGACCCGGTCGCATTGCCATGGCCGCTGAACTCAGGTGAGGCTCAATATTGTAATTGGCAGAGTTCAAGACCTGCCACACACCGTTCAGGTCCGGATGGACCTTGTCCGGCCCTCTCGGTGCCTTATAGGCCGGCCCTTGCGCCATAGCAGCGCTGCCGAGCGCACAGGCCATTGCCACAACGGCCATTAGGGTGGCTTTTTTCGATACCATGGGCTTCCTCACCATTATTGTCGCGGCACAACGGATCGACTTCGCGATCCTTGGTTAGATGCAGCGCCTTGTCATGCTGCACAGTCAATCCAAGCCTTGTCAACGGTTGCTACTCAATTGATCTGATACCGTTAGGGCCCTTGCAATGGGCGAGGTCCTATCGCAACCTCACCCGTGGAGCCCATAATCCAGTCCGCTCATAATCGGGCTCCAGTATCGCGCCGGACCATCGGCCTTTGCTGAACAGCGGCAAGGGGGGATTAGGGGTGATAAGATCCTTTTTGGCTTGGCTTCAGACCTCTTTGGGTAAGGGCCCCGAAGAGTATGATCCATCGTGGAGCGAGGCCCTGCTCGGGTCCTTAAACTTTTGGGGACTGCTCGAAGGCACCCATCTGATCAGCCTAATGCTTTTTGCCGGTGTCATGCTGGTGATTGATTTGCGGTTGATGGGCGTGGCGCTCAGGACCATACCAAACTCCATTATTACCCGACGATTGCTGCCTCTGGTGCTGGGCGGATTTGCCATCATGGTCATTACCGGCGCGGCGCTATTTTTCGCCAAGCCTTTGGATTATTACCATAATATATGGTTCAGACTTAAGCTTGGCCTCATTGTCCTGGCGGGTTTGAACATCCTGTGGTTCCACCTTGTACTCCACCGTCATCAAGACCAATGGGACGCGCTGGAGCGGCCTCCGACGGCGGTTCGGCTGTCTGGACTGGCCTCCCTTACGGTTTGGCTGCTGGTCATTATTACGGGCCGGTTCATTGCCTATAGCTGGTACGAGTGCGGCAAACCTCAGAGCGCTTTCATCAATCTGGTTCAGGCTTGCGCGACCTCTGAAAAGGGCGCGGTTGCCATTGAGGTGGCTTACCCATGACCCTATCCGATCTGTTTCCAGCCCTTCAGCCCTTCGTCGCCAATCTGGTCACGGTTTGGCCCGCCTATGACATCAAGGCCAATTTCGCGATTTGGCAGGTATTTCACATTGTCTCGATCCTGACCCTCGGTGGTGCCTCCGCGCTGGTGAGCCTGAGAATTTTGGGCGTTGGCCTGGTCGAGCGCCCCATCGAGGAGACCTATCGCGGCGTGTCGCGCCTGATCACCATCGGCATTGTATTGACCACCATCAGTGGCCTGCTGATTGGCATGGCCAATGCCGAGCGGCTCTATGATAGCGCCGCCTTCCTTGCCAAGTTCATCGCCTTGATCGGCGGGATCGTGCTGAGCTTCAAGGTGCTTGGTCCTGTCGCTTTACAGGACCGTCGATCAGACACCCGTCTGTGGGCCGGACTGGGACTTGGTCTCTGGGCCCTGTCGGTCTTGGTCATGGCGACAGGTGGGCTGGTCACGCCGGGACTTCTGCATGTCTTGAGCGCGGGCAGCTTGATTGTTCTGGTCGTGGTTCAGGGCCGGGCACGATGGCTCTATGGCGCCGGATGCCTTGTCATATGGGCCGCCATGGCGGCAGCGACCCATATGGTCTTCAAGCCTGAGGACATGGCCAGTATCGACATGGCCAATCTGGCGCTGTCTGGCCTTTGGTTCCTCTGGGTCCTCGGCTTTGCCGTCGTGAGGGGCCGGGCCATCATCGGTGATGGTGGGCCTGACCGTTTTGCACAGACCATCGCCTATGCCCAGATCCTCGTCTGGGTCACAGCAGCCGCAGGCGGACGCTGGATCGCGTTCGCCTAGCGGGCTGCAGCCTGGCTATTGGCCATCCACCGAGAAGGCGAGCAGGACGTTGCGCCCATTGCCTGCGATGCGAGAGGCACCGTTGAAGCCGGACATGACAAAGACCATGCCATCGGCAATGGCCGGTCCCATCCCGTCAAAGCCGCCGCCCACCTGAGCGGGCACACCGTTCACCGTTGCGAAGGTCTGAGCCGTGCTGGAATATTCCCAGATGATCTTGCCGGTCTTGGCCTCATAGGCGCGCAACCAGCCATCGGTCGTGCCCGAGATGATCGCGCCCGGAATGACGCTCGGGGCCGCCGACTGGGCGCGCATACAGCCCTTGAGGTCATAGGTCGTCTTCTTCAATCCGCAGGGTGCAGCAGGCGACGGCGTATACCATTTGATCTTGCCCGTTTTTGGATCGAGCGCTGAAAGACCAGGCTTCGCCA
Organism: Caulobacteraceae bacterium; assembly: GCA_947441065.1. Classification (GTDB taxonomy): domain Bacteria; phylum Pseudomonadota; class Alphaproteobacteria; order Caulobacterales; family Caulobacteraceae; genus CAISGS01. Next base: position 1,423 of record CANESI010000076.1, on the reverse strand, counting down.
GACCGGGGCTCTTGTCACCTGCGGCCTCGCGAAACAGACCCGTTAGATCGGCCATGGCGACATAGAGCTGAGCCCTATCGGCCGCCATACCCCACTCGATACCGCCCAGTTCGCCACCGACCCCAACCTGAGTGTTCCAAATCTGCTTACCGCTATCTGGAGACAGACCATAGGCCATGCCAGACTTCTGGCCCGCCAACAGGATCTGCTTTCCGCCGGGCAAGGTGAACAGAATTGGGGAGGCTCCGAAATCATGATCTGGACCCAATTCGGTTGGGCAGTTACCCGTCGCAGCGGGTCCCTTGCGGTTGCAGCCCATGACGAAATTGTCACCCTCTGTGACCTGCTCTCTCCAGCGGATCTTGCCGGTCACCATATCAAAGGCGACGATCGCATCGGACCCCTCAGTATCGATGTCCGTATAGCTGTCCCCCGTCGCCGCATAGACCAAGCCGCGCGCTGGATCGACCGACGGCGCTGACCAGATGGCCCCACCAGCGGGACCCTTGAGAGCCATGCCAGAGGCATTGACCCGGCCATAGGCGCTCGGGGCCTCGTCAATTGTGTAGGTCTTCCATTTCTGAGCGCCCGTTCGAAGGTCCAATGCGACCAGCGAGCCGCGGAAGGTGCAGCAGGCATAGGTCTTGGACATGGACACGGCCTCCTCATAGGAGCTGACCGGGACATAGAGGGTGTCACCCGAAGCCGTCGCCGCGCCCGTCAATGAGGCGGCCACATGGTCATCAAGCACAGGACTGTACCAGAGGGTCTTGCCGTCTTGGGCGTCAAAGGCGCGGACACGCTTGTCCAACTGTCCGATCAGCACCATCCAGCCGCTCGGGGAGGCCGTGTTCTTAAGCACCAGCGGAGTGTTACGGGACTGCGCATCGGCAGCCGACCAAAGCACACAGCCTGTCTTGCCATCCAAGGCATAGAAGGTGCCGTTACGGTTGGTCGCAAAGACCCAGCCGCCGAGGACCACCGGCTGGCCGCCGCCCTCCATGGCGAAGGACCACTTGACCTTCAAGCGCGACACATTCTGCGCGGTCAGGCCCAAATGGGGCTGGAACCGGCTCGAGGCCCCATCAAAGCCAGACAGGGGCCAACTGGAGGCGCTCGCCGTCAAGGTCGTGCCTGCGGGACAGAGCTTGTCAGTCGTGCTCGGTTTGGACGGCGCAGGCATCATCAAGCTGCTCAGGCTGTCGGACTTGCCAGACTGGGCCGACTGGCCCGGCGCGGTCAGATAGCCGGCTATATCGCGCATATCGGTGTCGGACAGGCCTTGAGACATGGCCTTCATAGCCCCCGACTTCAGGGAGACGAAAATGTCAGAGGCACTGCGCTGCGCCAGTTGCTCGCGGCCGGGCGCTCGCCCTTGGGCAGGCTCATGGCAGCTCTTACAGCGCAGATCATAGAGGGCTTG
>CANESI010000075.1 GCA_947441065.1 Caulobacteraceae bacterium | reverse complement strand
GCTGCCAAGAGGCGCAGGCGATAATCATAGTTGGTGATGGCGTATCTCCTGGCCAGTCAACCTAGCCCTATGGGGCTATAGCTAGCCCTATGGGGCTATAGCAAGACGGTCACCGGGTCCAATTTCACACCCAAGGTCTGTGGCGCGACTGGGCGCTTGTGCGGACCCGTTAAGGCCAGGTTGCGAACAGCTCGAGATAAGGATATACTTTCGTCATTGTATATCATGGAGTGCCCTATGCAGGTCGCAAAATGGGGCAATAGCCTTGCCGTGCGGTTGCCCAAGGCGCTTGTCGACAAACTCAAGCTCAGTGTGGGCGACTCCTTGTCGATCGTCTCAGCGTCCCACGATGAGATCACGGTCCAGGTCGAGGATCGGAAATCCGCCTTTCGGGAGGCTATGACCCCGTTTCGCTGGACCGCACCGCAGGATTACCGATTTGACCGTGATGAGGCCAACGCGCGGTGAAGCGTTTTTTTGACACCAATATTCTGGTCTACGCCTTTCTCGATACGGATAGGCGAGACCTCGCCTTGGACCTGCTGGCCGAAGGCGGGGTCATCAGTGTTCAGGTCCTCAATGAGTTCACCAATGTCGCCCGCAAAAAATGGCGGCGAGATTGGGCAGAGATTGCCGCAGCACTCCAAATCATCCGACTGCACCTTAACCCAATCGTTCCCGTCACCGTTGAGACCCATCAATCTGCGCTCGAATTGGCCAGCCGCGATGGGCTCAGCGTCTATGACGCCTTGATTGTCGCTGCGGCCATTGATGCGGGTTGCGATGTGCTATTTTCCGAAGACCTGCAGCACGGCCGTATGTTCGGAAAGCTCGTGGTCAAAAATCCATTTCTCGTTGGCGCCTAATCGCGCCTAGGCCTCCGCCTCTTGCGCATCGATCTTGGCGCGATCGGCTTTTGACCACAGACCGGCGAGGAAGAAGGCCGGCAGGGCCAAGGTCGACAGGCCGATAGCGAGCAGATTCGCCGCCGTATAGGGCTCGGCAAATCCGGCTTGGCGGAACTGATCAACGGCCCATCCGGCTCCGGTGACGCCAACGCCCATACCGATGCAGTTCAGGCACAGGATATAGAACCCCGTCACGGTGGCTCGCGAGTCTTTCGAGGCCAGTTCCTGCACCGTGGAGAAGGTCGGGCCATAGAAGGCGGCCAATTGGAACACGCCGATGCCAAGGCCGATATTGAAGATCAAGGTGCCCGGCTCAACCAGACGAAAGCCAATGGATAGGGGCAATATGGCGAGCATCATCCAAAACAGCATCATAGGCCGTCCGGTCTTCATATGGCGCTGCCACCAATCCCCCACAATGCCGCCGAACAGGTTTCCCGCAAGGCCCGCCGCGACGGTGACATATCCCGAAAGGCGCGCGATCTCTCCCTTTTCAAAGCCGCGCTCGACCACGAACCAGAGCTGATCAAACTGAGCGGCACCGACGGCAAAGTGCAACGCCACCCCGCCGCACATGGTCGCGACGAGCGCCTTGGATCGGCGCAGGGCGATCATCAATTGGGCAATTTGCGCGCCAAAGCCTAGGCCCGTGCCCGGTTGCCGGACGGGCACCTTGCGCGGCTCATGAACGGTCAACATCAGGAGCGACAGAACCAGTCCCAATGCGCCCAGCGCATAGAAGCAGTTACGCCAGCCAATGGCGGGACCCAAATAGCCCGCCAAGAGCAATCCTGCCCCGGTGCCGATAGGAACGCCCGTATAGTAGATCGCCGCAACCAGACCCAAGCGCGCGCTCGAAAAGCGGTCCGCCAACAGGGACATGGCCGAAGGGGTCAGGGCCGACTCGCCTATGCCAATCAAGGAGCGCGGTATGGCCAAGGAGACAAAGCCCCGCGCCGCGCCAGAGATAGCGGTCATCACACTCCAGACCGCAATAGCGCCAGCAATCAATTTTGGCCGATTGGACAGGTCCGCAAGCATGCCCATGAACAGCCCCGCCACCGCATAGAAGAGCAAAAAGACAAGACCGGTCAGCAGACCATATTGGGTGTCCGTCAGGTTCAATTCCGGTTTGATGTAGTTGGCAAAACTCGCCAGCAGATTTCGATCGACGAAATTGAGCGTGTTGATGACGGTCAAAAGGAGCAGCAGGCCATAGGGCGCTGCGCTGACAAGACGGTCCGACTGCTGGTCCGAATTACGATCCATTTCCTCACCCATCACACCGTCCCCTTCGGGGATCTTGGTTCTTTCTCCATTGAGACCGGAGTTTGACGGAGCGTCAACGCCCATCTTCGGCTTGCGATCTGCGAAAATAGGCGCAAAATGAGACCTTATGCCGCGACAATGGATCGAGTTCCTATCGACCATGCGACAGCGGCAAGGACAGGGGCGGGAGCGTAGGATGAGCAGGATTTGGGTTCGAGCAGGGTTGGCGCTTGCCGTCGCCGCAGCCGTCATGGGCTTTGGGATCAGCACCACCAAGGGCGTGGCGCCCTCATCTTTGGTGGCCAGCGAGCAAACAGCTTGGGGTCCAACCAAGGTCGATAATTTCCGCCTGACTGACCAGAACCTTCTATCCAAAGAGCTCTATCGGATGAGCGATGCCTCGGCGGTGGTGATCATCACCGTTCAGAATGGCTGCCCCATCTGTCGCAATACCGGCCCCGCCGTGAAGGCGCTGATGTCGTCCTTCGCGGGCAAGGGTGTTGAGTTCATGATGCTCAACTCCACCCCCGCCGACACCCGCGAAGAGATCTTGGCTGAGGCTAAGGCCTATGGCTATGACATGCCGATCTTGCTGGACCGTAACCAACTGGTCGGTGAGCAGCTGGGCGTGACCCGCACTGCCGAAGTGATCATAATCCAACCCAAGACCTGGAAGGTCATCTATCGCGGTCCTATCGATGATCGCGTGACCTATGAGCGCCAGCGCGCCAAAGCCAACAAGACTTGGGCCGCCGATGCCCTGACCGCGCTCTTGGCCGGCAACACCACCAAGGTGGCGTGGCAAAATCCTGAAGGCTGCCTGATCGACATCGCGGCCAACAGCAAGGTCGCCGCCGCTAAGGTCTCTTACGCCAAAGACGTCGCCCCCATCATTCAGGCCAAGTGCGTCGCCTGTCACCAGGCCGGTGGCATCGGCCCCATGCCCTTGACCAACTATCAGCGTATCAAGAGCTTCTCGCCGATGATCCGCGAAGTGCTGCGCACCCAGCGCATGCCGCCTTGGCGCGCCGATCCGACCGTGGGCAAGTTCCATGACGACAAAAGCCTGAGCGGCGAACAGATCCGCACCCTGGTCCACTGGATCGAAGCGGGCGCGCCGCGCGGTGAGGGCGATGATCCCATCGCCGCTGTCGCCTATCAGGCGGAAGAATGGCCTCTGGGCAAGCCGGACCTGATCTTGGACCTGCCCGCCTATGACATTCCAGCCTCGGGCATTGTCGACTATCAGCGTCCCTTCGTGCTGAACCCTCTGCCTGAGGGCAAGTGGCTGCGCGCCTCGACCGTTAAGGTCGATAATCGCCAGTCCGTGCACCACATCCTGACCGGCTATCTCAACACCCCCCCTGCGCCCGGCGAACAGGCCAATGAGAGCCAGTGGGGCGCATCAGTCGGCGGCTATGCGGTCGGCGCGGAGTCCATCGTTCAGCCCGACGATATTGGCGTCTACCTGCCCGCGGGCGGCGCCATTGGCTTCCAGAACCACTATACCCCCTTTGGGCGGGCTGTGACCGAGAAGTCCAAGATTGCGCTGTACTTCTACGACAAGAAGCCATCGCTGATGATGCATAATTCGGTCATCGCCAACCCGAACATCTCCATCCCACCAAACGAAGAGAACTGGCAGCAGTCGGCCTATGTGAGCTTCCCTAAGGATGCGATCCTCTATGGTGCCTTCCCGCACGCCCACTATCGCGGATCGTCCTCACAACTGTGGATCCAGTATCCTGACGGGGCCAAGAAGCTGCTCCTCGCCTTGCCGCACTATGACTTCAATTGGCAGCGGGAGTTCCAGTTCGCCGAGCCGATCAATGTCCCAGCCGGGTCAAAGCTGATCGCCGTCTACACCTATGACAATTCCAAGCGGAACCCGGCCAATCCGGATCCAAACCGCACGGTGCCATGGGGCGACCAGTCCTTTGACGAGATGCTCTATACCGCCCTGCGCTATCGCTGGGTTGGTGAGACCTCTGACACGCCGAACGACTTTGACGCCTTGCTTGGCAAGAGCCGCATGTTCGGGATCTTGGACAGCAACATGGATGGCAAACTCGAAAAGTCCGAAGCGACGGGTCGGATGGGGGCCATGATCGCCGCCAATTTCGACAAGATCGATATGGAGAAGAAGGGCTATATCACCCCTGAAACCCTCAATACCGTGATGGACATGGTCTATAAGAGCCGCCGCTCTAAGCCTGCTGCACCAGCCGCAACGGGTGACAAGACCACGGCAGCACCTGTCGCTGCTACACCAGCCGCACCCAAGGGCTAGGGTGCGGTGTCAAGGCGGGGCCCTTGCGGCCCTGCTGATCCTCATTGGTCTGTGGGGCGGCGCCGCAAGCGCTGCCCCCGGACTGGGACGGGTCGAGATCGGGGCACCGGCACCCGACGGACCGCTGTTGGGCGCGGACGGCCGCACCCACCGCCTGTCAGACTATCGCGGCAAGACCGTGATCTTGGAATGGACCAGCCCGGTCTGTCCCTACACAGCCAACAAATACCGCCGAGGCCTGATGCAGGCCCTTCAGCGCCGCGCGGCACGCCAAGGCGCGGTGTGGCTGTCGATCAACACCTCTGCTCCTGGAAAGCCCGGCTTTCTGACCCCCGCCCAGGCCAAGACGCGGCTTAAGACCACGGGCTCTGTGGTCGCGGCTTTTCTATTTGATCCGGGCGGGGCCTTTGCGCGGCCCTATGGTGTCCGCACGACGCCCACCATGGTC
>CANESI010000074.1 GCA_947441065.1 Caulobacteraceae bacterium | reverse complement strand
CAGTTCACGCCAACCTTCGGCTTCGTGGTGTCACCGAAGTCGCTATATTTCTCGAACCGCGCTGATGCTGTCAGTTCAAGGCTGTTGATCAGCGGTATGCCGCGCTCGGCGTCAACCAGTGGCACCACTGTTTCGGCGTAGGCACTGGAAACTTCACGCGTTCCAAACACATCTGGACGGGGTGGGTGGAGCAGGTAATCATTGTTCTGCGGATCTAGGCCCGAGGATGCTGGGTTTTCTCCGCTGAACGGCGGCCGAACATCGCTCAACTCCTCGCGGCGAACTTCCACACCGAAGGCGGTTTTGACATCGCGGCCCCAGAGTGAAAACAATGTGCCAGAGGTCCGGAAATCGGCGCTGGCGATAGAGCTTTCTGCGTTGCGTGAATAGACTTCGGAAAAGGAATCTACGACAGACTGCGGATTGGTATAGGGCTGATCAGCGACCACCACCCCATTGGCGACCCGGAACGTGTAGCCAAACGGGTTGTAGCCAGCCGTATCAGTGCGCGCGATCGCCGCTTGGAGCTTGCTTTCGCGGATATCAGGGAACGCATCGTCGGTTCCGCTGACCTTATTGTAGAACAGCGAGCTCTCCCACTCCCAGCTGGTACCAAGCTTGCCACGCAAGCCGCCGACGATCCTGAACACGTCCGCTTTGGTTTCGATACTTTCTGAGGCCAAGTCCCGAATGGTGAGTTGTGTAAAGCTGACGGTACGCGGCGTGCCCACGACGCGCGCGGTGCCGTCGGCATTCGGGGCACCGGTAGGGTGGTAAAAACGCGAGCCATAGGGATTGAACCGGCTGTCAACAGCCATCACCATGAGCTGGTCTGACGTTGGCGCATTCAGTGCCAATGGCTGGCGCTGCATGGTGGATGAAGAGCCGTAATAGCCAAACTCCGAGAAGGCGGTGAGCCGCGGAGTAATATCGAATTCTGCCGTTACAAAGGCATTGCCACGGGTGGTCTTCGGAGATGCAAATCCAAACTGATTCAAATCCAAGAAGAATTCTGGGTTGGTCGTGCGGCTCGGCGCGGCTGAGGTCAGTGCTGGCGTACCGTTCACAGGCCGGAAGTAGTTATTGGCTGTAGATGTTCCAATCCGGAAAGTGGGCCAAAAACCGCGCGCAGATCGCGCATCGAAGGGGCCACCCAATACGTTAAACGGAGCCGGTGCGCGGTCAACGTTCAAAGAGGTGCGACTAAAATCTCGCTCCGTCAGCAGCGTGGCGTCGCGCGAAAGCCCCTCGAATGTGCCGAACAGGCGTCCTCGGTCTTCTGCGAAGCGGGTTCCAAAGGTTACAGCGGCCTGCGCGCTCTCGCCGCCGCCCGCTTCAGGTTGGCTGTAGCGCAAGAGCGTCTCGACACCTTCGAAGTCGCGTCTCAAGACGTAATTGATCACGCCGCCAACCGCATCAGAACCGTAAACTGAGGATGCACCGTCGCGCAGGACTTCGATCCGCGCAATTCCCTGGGTCGGAAGATGGTTGATGTTGACCGCCTGCGACAGGCCTGCGGTGAATGGATTGATGGCCATGCGGCGGCCATTGATCAGCACCAATGTTGCCGTTGCGCCCATGTTGCGCAGGTTCAAGTTGGCATTGTCACCGCGCGCACCGGAGGATCCCAAACGGGTCTCATTCTCAGGCAGATTGCTCACTGACGGCAAGGAGGTCAGCAGATCGGACGGCAGCAGTGCCCCGCGCAATTCGATGGCGCGTTCGTCGAGCACCGTAATGGGAACCGTCGTTTCAAGGTTCGCGCGACGAATGTTGGAGCCTGTAACAATGATGGTTTCGACTTCGGGGACAGGCTGTTCACTGGCCTGTTGCGCGGCGGAAGCCTGCACCCAACCCAGGCTCAGGATCGCCGCTGTAGCGACCGTGTTGAACAAGCGAGCAGGACGCTTTAGCGACTGTGTCATGACTTTCCCCGAAACTATTCGATAACAGATCTCAATACAGAGCGCTCGTGACGCCGATACGAACGTGGAGTGACATTTCTATTTTTTGCGGGGGCAGAACTCGGGCACAAAAAGCGCATTTGTGCAGCAATGTGACGACCGCAACCAACGCCCCTCAAGTGCCCAATTGGCGCGATGGGCGACGGCTCAAAGTCTGTTCTCTGAATAGTTTTACAAAGGCGTCGCACAATCGACATCAAAAGATTGCACCATGAAAACCAAAGTTAAGGAGCGGACATGCCGGTTTATCAACGCGTAAAGCGAGTTTCCTTGGGTCTAAGCGTTAGCGCCTATGTCCTTCTAAGCCTTGGTGCAGGGGTGGCCGTCAATGGCGGCCTAGCGACATCAGTCGCAGCCCATGCGGACCATAAGCCCGTCATCACGCCGCCTTGGCAGGACGCAAGTGCATGGCCTGATCGGATTGTTACGACACTAGAGACCGATCCGACGACCAGTTTTGCTGTGTCATGGCGCACCGACGCCACTGTGTCAGCAACTGTGGCGGAAATTGCGCGCGCGACCCCAAGCGCTGCCTTCGCCAATGATGCCAAGTCGCATCCAGCCCTTAGCGAGCCGTTAGATCTTGAGACCGTGCGCAGTGCAGGCGCTGAACTGAAGATGGAATGGAATGCGGGACTAAAGCCGGTTCACTACCACTCTGTCCGCTTCGATGGACTGGAACCTGACAGTCTTTATGCCTATCGCGTTCGCGGTGCGAACAATAGCTGGAGCGAATGGTTCCAGATTCGCACGGCCCCAAAGGCGGGAACAGCCTTCCGCTTTATCTATATGGGTGACGCTCAAAACGGGATCCTGTCCCATTGGTCACGCACCGTTCGGGCCTCATTTCAAAAGGCACCCGATGCCCGGTTCATCTTGCATGCCGGAGATCTGGTCAATCGCGGGTCGCGCGATATTGAATGGGCCGAGTGGTTTAAGGCCGTCGGTTTCATTCATGGCATGATCCCGGCCATTCCAGTGGCGGGAAATCACGAATATGACAGCTTAGGCACTGTTCCGGCCGTCCAGCGCCTCTTGTCGGCCTTGTGGCGACCCCAGTTTCGGTTGCCCTCGGCAGCAGGGTTGCCCGATGCCTTGCGTGAAACGGTTTACAAGATTGCCTATAATGCAGACCTAGATGTCTTCGTGCTCGATTCCACACCGGCCAACAGCGGTGGCGACGGTGCTGCTATGGCGAAGGCCCAGGCTGAATGGCTGGATGCAGAGCTTGGCAAATCGACCACGCGATGGAAGGTGGTCACCATGCACCATCCAATCTTCTCGTCAGGCGAAGGGCGCGACAGTAAGGCTTGGCGCGAGGCGATCTTGCCCATCTTGACCAAGCATAGGGTCGATCTGGTGCTACAGGGTCATGATCATACCTATGCTCGTGGCACAATCGCTGCCAACCCCCCGGCCTCATCTGATCGACAAAGGCCAGAGCGGAGTGCTGCCCGTGCAGGCGAGGCGGTTACGACCATGTTTGTTAACTCGGTTTCGGGGCCGAAAATGTACAGGTTCAAGCAAACCCGCTGGGACCAATATGCGCCGTCGGGTGTGCGCCTCGACAGGTTCGCCGAAGGGGCACAGTTCTTCCAAGTCATTGAAATCAATGGCGATAGCTTGGATTATCGCGCCTATGCGGCCACGGGTGATCTCTATGACAGCTTCATCATGCGCAAAGACAGCGCAGGTGTGAAAAAGGTCACGGCGGGCGCTGTTGCGACGGTGGAACAGCAAACCTATTCGCCGACCAACCCCTATTCCAACTTTAAGGACTAGGCCCGAACGAGCGGTGGGGGGATAGGGCTCCCCATATTGGCGACCTATAGGGTCCAAGATCCTTGCAGACATAAAAATGGCCGACCCAATCTTGGGCCGGCCATTTCTATTTCATCGTCTGTCTAAGATTTAGAAGTTGATGCGAACACCCATGATGTAGCGAGCACCGAAGGTTTCACCTTCGACGGGGTACTGGCGGCTATCACCATAACGAACTGCCTGCTGGTTTGTCAGGTTCAGAGCATCAAAGAAATATTCGACATTTTTGTTGATCTCATAACGGATCGACAGGTCCATCTCTTCATCATCATCCCAGAACACATCGCCGTTGGTTTGGGGAACCAGCTTGCCATTGGCAATACCGTAAGCGCCAACGCCTTGCATCCAGGTGGTCCGGAACTGATAGCTCAGGCGCGCGGAGATGCCATATTTCTCATAGATCAGAGAGACATTGTAGAGCGTGTCTGAGGTGCCGGGCAGTTTAATCTTGCGCTCGCCAACAAAGGCCGGGAACAGGGTTGCATTGGTGGCCGAGTAGTACGGGTTGGCCGTGTTTGGAATGCTAACCTCTGAGTCCGTGATGGTCGCATTGGCGCTGAAACCAAGGCCACCCAAGAAGTCTGGCATATTGTTGTCTTCAACAACCTTGGACGCATTTTGCGCAATTGCGATTTCAAAGCCTCTCAAATAGCCGTTGCCGCCGTTGCGAATGGTCGTCAGGGCGTAGTTGGAGCGAGCAAAGCCAGGGACATCCAAATCTGAGCGGCCAAACTGATCTGTTTGGGTGAACAGGACGTCCTTGATGTCCTTGTAGAAAGAACCGACCATGAAATAGCCGTCATTCTTTTGATACCATTCGAAATAGGCATCAAGACCGACGGAGCGCTCAGGACCGGCGTCTGGGTTACCGCCCGAGATGGACTGGGTCGTGTCGTTGATCACGAAGTTGGGACGAAGATCGTCAAAGTCAGGGCGCGAAGCCCCAGTCGTGACGCCGAGGCGCAACTTCATCTCATCGTTCAGATCATAGTTGAGATGGGCACTGGGGTAGAAGATCGTATCTTCTGACGTGGTTTGCACCAGGGTCAGAGGCGCGCTTGCATTGGCGGGGGTCAGGTTAACAAGGGCCTCACCGGTGTTTTTGGTTTGCTCTGCGCGCACACCAAAGACCACATTGCCCCAGTTTTGCTTCCAGGTCGCCATGGCATAACCCGCCATGATCTCTTCAGTCACCTTATAGAGATTGAGGCT
>CANESI010000073.1 GCA_947441065.1 Caulobacteraceae bacterium | reverse complement strand
GGCCCCGCTGGTGAACTGGCGGGGCCTTTTGATTTGCAAGGAGTAGCCGCGTGGGTGAGTGGGTATTGGGCGTGGTCGGCGGATCAGGCCTCTATGAGATCGAGGGCCTAAAGAACCAGCGCTGGGTCAAGATCGATACGTCTTGGGGGGATCCATCAGACGACCTGTTGATGGGTGAGTTGGACGGGGTGAAGCTGGTCTTCCTGCCGCGCCATGGTCGGGGACACCGTATCCCGCCGTCAAACCTGAATTTCAGAGCCAATATTGACGCGCTCAAGCGGGCAGGCTGCACGGATGTTCTGTCCCTGTCGGCGGTGGGGTCCTTGCGTGAGGCGCTCAATCCCGGAACCTTCGTGGTGGTGGACCAGTTCATCGACCGCACCTTTGCCCGCACCAAGAGCTTCTTTGGCGAGGGCTTGGTGGCCCATGTCTCCATGGCCCACCCGACCTGTCCGCGCCTGTCCAGCCTTGCCGCAGTGGCCGCGCGAGCCGCTGGCGCGCGGGTGATTGAGGGTGGCACCTATCTGGCCATGGAAGGCCCGCAATTCTCGACCAAGGCCGAGAGCCTCGTCTATCGGTCTTGGGGCTGTGACGTGATCGGCATGACCAACATGCCCGAGGCCAAGCTCGCCCGTGAGGCCGAGCTGCCCTATGCCTCCATCGGCATGGTCACCGACTATGACGGCTGGCACGAGGAATTCGCGCCCGTCGAGGTCGCCGATATCCTGGCGGTGTTGATGGACAATTCCCGCAAGGCCGCCGATGCGGTCGGCCATCTGGCCAAGGCCTTGCAAGGCCCGCGTTCGGCTTCGCCCATCGACACCTGTCTGGACGGTGCGATCATCACGGCCCCGGCCATGCGCGATCCTCACCTGATGGCGAAGTTGGATGCTGTAGCAGGGCGGGTTTTGAGGGCGTAACCCCCTTCCCCCGCTGCGCGGGTACTTCCCCCAGAGGGGGAAGATTTACAGGTCCTAGATCTTCCCCCTCTGGGGGAAGTGGCCCGAAGGGCCGTAGGGGGCCTTGTTTCCTTTCTTCCGTGTTCTCCGCGAAGGCGGGGACCCAGACCCTTGCACTCAGACGGTACGCGGCCCGCTAGACCCATGCTTTTGTGGGGAACATGGCGGAGAGGCCAGTGGATGAACACCCCCCACTCCCAACCCTCTCCCCCTCAAGGGGGGAAAGGGCTTATCGGGTCTAGCCCTCTCCCTGTGGGAGAGGGTTGGGTGAGGGCCTTTTTTCTTCCTCTAACCGCTCCGAACGAAAAACCCTACATCTCGCCCTTACGGCCCTGTCGCTGGAACAGTTGCCGCGTTCGCAAGAGGGCCAGATTAGCGCTATCAGCATGGAACCCGCTTGGCGCAACAAAGGCATGGCCAGCCTCATAGAGCCAGACCGGCAGGTCCGGATGGGCCGCTTGGATCGCCTCAACATCCGCTGGAGGTATCAAAGCGTCGCTGCGGCCCAGATGCAGAATGGTCGGGCACTGGGGGGTCTGGTCCAGATAGTCGATGATCTGGCCGCCATAGAAGCTGCTAACCCCTGAAATGCCGGTACATTGACAGGCGGCGATCCAGGCCGCTGTGCCGCCAAAGCAAAAGCCCATGGCAAAGACCGGGCCGTCTAGGGCGTCGACGGCGGCTTGAATATCGGCGGCGCAGTCCCCGCCCCATCCGGTCGCGGCGGCATAGGTCGAGCGCTGATCTAACCGTGTGGGATCCATGTCCAGGTCCGCGAACCCCGCCTCAAATCGGCCGAGCAGGGAAGGGCAGATCACCTCATAGCCTTCTTGCGCAAACTGGTCGGCGAGGCTTCGGATATGGGGCGTGACACCCCAGACCGCATGCAAGATCACCAAGCCACCGCGCCGCGCCTCTTCAGCGGGGGCGTGATAGGCGTCGAGCGCAAAGCCATCGGCCTGACTGATTAGCTTAATCGTGCGTCCCACGTCGCTCAGCCTGCGCCGTTGGCCATGAACAGAGCCAAGGTCCGCTCGCGCGCCAGTTTGGCATCGGCCAGGTCGCTGTCGGGGCGGCCATCATTGTTAAAGCCATGGCCCGAGGCCTCATAGATATAGACCGGCACTTGAGGCTGAGCTTCATTGATCGCAGCCTTGGTCTCGTCGGCGGGGATGTGCCCATCCTTGCGGCCGAAGTGACAGATCACCGGGCATTTGGGGGTCAGGCTGGCGCTGGCTGCAACCTGACCGCCGTAATAGCTGGACCCTGCCGCAATACCGTCAATCCGGCCCGCCGCCTGCCAGGTCATGGCCCCGCCATAGCAATAGCCGACCATAAAGACCGGTCCCTTATCCTTGAGATGGTTCACGCAGGCCGTCAGGTCGCCCATGGCATTGTCGAGCCCATTGGCCACGGCATGTTTGAAACCGGCCTTTAGGCCCTCTGGGTCATGGGCCGCGGTAAAACCGACCTCTTGTCGGTCGAACATCGAGGGCGCCAAGGCTTCGAATCCAAGGGCGCTCCAGCGCTCGACATCGGCCTCCACATACTCGTCGATGCCAAAGATCTCTTGGATGATGACAATCGCGCCCCGGCGCTGGCCTTGAGCCTCAGCATGAAGGGCCGTGAAGCTGAACCCATCATGGGCGCTGGTCAGGGTGATGGTCTGGCTCATGGGGGTTCCTCGGGCCGTTGTTCTGTTCGCTCTGTTTAAGAGGAAAGTGTAACCGGTGTCGATGTTCATGACTGACAAGCCAGTCCTGTCCCTGAGGCTGGGAGAAGGGCCTTGTGATCAGTAAAAAGTCCCCCTCACCCAACCCTCTCCCCCTGAAGGGGGCGAGGGCTAGAACCGAAAAGCCCTCTCCCTGTGGGAGAGGGTTGGGTGAGGGCCTTGTTTGGGAAAGAGCTTTTTATCCCTATTCCCCGCGCAGAGGGTGTCACCCTCATATATCCCTAAAGGCCCAGCCTCTTGGCCACCTCTTCACCAATCGCCAGCGAACTGGTCAGGCCGGGGCTTTCAATGCCGAACATGGCGATCAGGCCTTCGATACCGTGGTCCTTGGCAGCATCTAAGCGAAAGTCGGGCTGAGTTTCGCCCGGGCCGTGGATCTTGGGGCGGATACCGGCATAGTCGGGGGTCAGGGCACCGTCGGGAAGGCCGGGCCAGAACTTGCGGACGTAGGCATAGAACCCCTCAGCGCGGGCGGGATCGACGCTATAGTCCTCGGTCTCGACATAGGCCAGATCGGGGCCGAAAATGGCTTGGCCGCCCAGATCGCGGCGATAGTGGACCCCCAGAGCGCCGGGGATCGGCGGGGGATAGACCAGCCGCTGGAACGGGGCCTTGCGCCCGGACAGGACGAAATAGACGCCCTTGCCATAGTGCAGCTTGGGAATCTGATCAGTGGGAAAGCCTTCGATCTTGGCCGCAGCCTCCTGTGCGCGCAAACCCGCGCAGGTGACCAGATAGCGGCAGGTCAGGTCCGCCGCCTCCAACCCGCCGGTCAGGACGCGAAATCCGCCGCTGGCGAGGGGCTCGGCCTTGAGGAACGGTGTGGCGACCACGACCGCGCCGCCCGCCGCCTCGATCTCGCCTTGCAGGGCGACCATGTAGCCGTGGCTGTCAAAGACGCCGCTTTCGGGAGATTCCAGCGCCATGACGGCGCGAACTTCCGGCTCCAGCGCCAAGGTCTGGGCAGCGGTCAGGACCCGCATGCCCTCGACATCATTGGTCTTGGCCTGTTCAAGAATGGTATCGAGGCGCGCGATCTCTTCCTCTTCGGTCGCGACCACCAGCTTGCCGCACCGGTCATAGGCGACATTGTGCGCGTCCAAGAACGGATAGAGCAGGCGCCGACCCTCAACGCACAGCCGCGCCTTCAGCGATCCCGTCGGATAGTAGAGCCCGGCATGGACCACTTCGGAATTGCGGGCCGATACGCCCTGACCGATGGCCTTTTCCCGTTCAATCACCACGACCGAAAGGCCCCGGCGCGACAGGGCATAGCCGGTGGCCAGACCCACAGCCCCGGCCCCGATCACAACAGCGTCGAAATCAAATTCACTCATGGCTAAAACCTATCGCAGCAGGGGCTCTTTCGGTCATGCGAATTGGTCATGACCGACCAAACTCACTGCATGACCTAGACCCGGCGCAGCAGCTTTCCAACGAAAGTACGATCCTTGAGGATTTCTTTTGCCGCATTGTGGCCCGGTGCTCCGGTGACGCCGCCGCCGGGATGGGCGCCAGCGCCGCACATATAGAGGCCCTTGAGCGGCCCACGATAGTCGCCATTGCCCAAGAACGGCCGCGCCGCCCAGAGCTGATCGAGCGACATGGCCCCGTGCATGATGTCGCCGCCGATCAGGCCGAACTTGCGCTCCAGATCCATCGGCGACAGGATCATCCGACCCAGAACCGAGGCCTTGAAGTTGGGGGCATAGTCATTGACCGTGTCGATGATCAGGTCGGCAGCGGCCTCGCGCTCATCATCCCAGTTGCGGCCATCGGGCAGGACCGGGGCGAACTGTTGGCAAAACAGGCTGGCCACATGCTGGCCGGAAGGGGCAAGGCTGTCATCCACCGTGCTGGGGATTAGGATTTCAACAATCGGCTTTTTGGACCAGCCAAACTGGCGCGCATCCATGAAGGCCTTGTCCATATAGTCCAAGGTGGGGGCCAGGATTATGCCGCTCTGATGATGTTCCCCGACGCTCTTGCCCGGAAGGCAGGTAAAGTCGGGCAGTTCTGACAGGGCCACATTCATGCGGAAGGTGCCAGAGCCACACTTATAGGCCGAAACCCGGCGTCGAAATTCTGGTGACAGGTCCGACGGGTCGATCAGGCGCTCATAGAGCATGCGTGGGCCGACATTGGACACGATCGAGGTGCCGAACACCTCTTGCCCTGACTCCAGCCGCACGCCGACGGCGCGGTCGCCATCGACCAGAACCTGAGCGACGGGGGCCTCTAGGCTAATCTCGACGCCCGCCTCTTCGCAGGCTTCGCGCATGGCCGTGGTGATGGCCCCCATACCGCCCACCGCATGGCCCCAAGCGCCCTTCTTGCCGTTCACTTCACCAAAGACGTGGTGCAGCAGCACATAGGCTGAGCCGGGGGTATCTGGGCTGGCATAGTTGCCGACGACGGCATCGAAGCCAAAAGCGGCCTTGACCGCTTCGCTCTCGAACCAGCTATCGAGGAAGGTGCGGGCGCTCTTGGTGAAGAGGTCCAGCACGTCGCGCTGCTGTGACAGGCCAAGACCCGCCAGCTTGCGGCCCTGACTGGCAGCCGCGATTAGGGCGGGCAGGCCGCCAGTGACGTCGGGCGGGGTCTGCATGGCCAGGTCGCGCAGCACATCGGCCACCACATCGAGCATGTCGTAATAGGCTGGCAATGCCTCAGCATCCTTGGCCGAGAACTTGCGGAACTCTTCTTGCGTGCGCTCCAGCCCGCCGCCGAGCTTGAGATAGCCGCCATCTTCTTGAGGCAAGAAATTGGAGATCGG
>CANESI010000072.1 GCA_947441065.1 Caulobacteraceae bacterium | reverse complement strand
TCAGGCTGCTGCCTGACGGTGGTCGAGAAGGGGGAGGGCTGGTTTGCGGTCGAGGTGTCGGGTGAGAGCCTGTCTCTGACCACGCTGGACCAATGGGCTGTCGGCGGCAGGATCAATCTGGAGCGCGCCACCAAGGTTGGCGACGAACTTGGCGGCCACATTGTTTCGGGCCATGTCGATGGACTGGGCGAGGTTGTGTCTGTCACGGTTGAGGGCGGATCCCATCGGGTTAAGGTGCGCGTGCCGCGCCCGCTCCATCGCTATATTGCGCCCAAGGGCTCTATCGCTATTGAAGGCGTGTCCCTGACGGTCAATGAGGTCGAGGACGATGTCTTCGGCGTCAATATCATTCCCCATACCTGGGACGTGACCACCCTTGGCCAACTCGTGGCCGGGGCCAAGGTCAATTTGGAAATAGACGTGCTGGCTCGCTATGCTGCACGCTGGCAGGAGACCGCTTAAGCCTATGACCGCCAAGTCTGATACCCCCATCTCACCGATTGAGGACATTATCGAAGACGCCCGTAATGGCCGTCCCTACATCCTCGTCGACGCCGAAGACCGCGAAAATGAGGGGGATGTGATCATTCCCGCTCAGATGGCGACGCCTGAGCAGATCAACTTCATGGCCAAACATGCGCGCGGCCTGATCTGTCTGTCGATTACGGCGGATCGGGCGCGGCAACTGCGTCTGCCGCCGATGGCCGTCGACAATCGCGCCGAGCACTCCACAGCCTTTACGGTCTCGATTGAGGCCAAGGATGGGGTGACGACCGGCATTTCGGTCCATGACCGCGCTCGCACCGTGGCGGTGGCGATCGATCCGACGCGCGGCGCCGACGATATCGTATCGCCCGGTCACGTCTTTCCCTTGGTGGCCAAGGATGGCGGCGTTCTGGTTCGCGCCGGTCACACTGAGGCAGCCGTCGATATTAGCCGTCTGGCCGGTCTCTATCCCTCGGGCGTGATCTGCGAGATCATGAACGATGATGGCACCATGGCGCGCCTGCCTGATCTGGTCGGCTTTGCCCAGCTTCACGGTCTCAAGATCGGCACCATCGCCGACCTGATCGCCTATCGCCGTCGCACCGAGCGCAACGTCGAGCGCGTCGTTGAAGGCCCGTTTGAGAGCATCTATGGCGGTGCCTTCCGCATGATGGTCTATCGCAACATCATTGATCGCAGCGAGCATATGGTTCTGGTCAAGGGCCGGATTGATGCCGATACGCCGACCCTCGTGCGCATGCATCAGGTCGATTTCGCAGCCGATATGCTGGGCCATAGCCAAGCGCGCCGTGACTATATCCCCCAAGCCCTACAGGCCTTGGCCGATTTTGATGGGGCAGGCGTGGCCGTCTTTATCCGCGATCCCAATCCAGCCTGGCTGTCGGAGCGCTATGGCGACCGCGATGTGCAGATGGCCAAGACCCATGCCCTGCGCGACTATGGCGTGGGCGCTCAAATCTTGCTTGATTTGGGGGTTCGCGAGATGATCCTCCTGACCTCTAGCCAAGCCAAGCCTGCGGCCCTTGAGGGCTATGGTTTGAAGATTTCAGGGCGCCAGCCCATCGGCGACGGACAGGTCAAGGAATAGGATATCGTGGATACCACCATTCGTATTTTGATCGTTGAGGCGCGTTATTACAGCGACCTAGCCGATGAGCAACTCAAGGGTGCTAAGGCCGTGCTGACCGCGGCCGGTGCCGCGTTTGACGTGGTCACGGTTCCTGGTGCGCTCGAAATCCCGGCCGCAATCGCCTTGGCCGAGGAGAGCGGCCACAGTCCTGCGGGCCTGCATTACGATGGCTATGTGGCTTTGGGCTGCATCATTCGGGGTGAGACCTATCATTTCGAGATCGTGTCCAATGAGTCCGCACGTGGCCTTATGGAACTGGCGACCCGCCGTAATCTGGCCATAGGCAATGGCATATTGACGACCGAGGACGAGGATCAGGCTTGGAGCCGCGCGCGCGTCAGCGAAGGCGACAAGGGCGGAGGTGCGGCGACAGCGGCTGTTGAGCTGGTCCTCTTGCGACGCAAGTTGCGGACCGGTGGCGGTCGATGAGCGGCGCGGGCAAGGCCCATCAGACCCGTTCGGTCGCCCGGTTGGCGGCGATCCAAGCCCTCTATCAGATGGAAGTGTCTGGCGCGGGCGCTGAAACCGTGGTGCGAGAGTTTATCGACCACCGGTTCGGGTCTGAAATCGAAGGCGAACCCCTCGCAGAGGCTGATGAAGCCTTCTTTGGCGATATTGTCCGGGGTGTTGTGAAGGATCAGGTCAAGATCGACCAATTGATCGCCAAGCGTCTGGCCACCGGTTGGCGGCTGGACCGCTTGGATGCGACTGTGCGCTCGATCTTGCGGGCCGGAGCCTTTGAATTGAGCGCTCTGAAGGACATCCCGACCGAGATCGTCATTGATGAATATGTCGAGATCGCCAAGTCCTTCTTCGAAGGGGTCGAGCCCGGCTTCGTCAATGGCGCGCTGGACGGCATTGCCCGCGACGAGCGCGGCTGATTGGAGCGGGCCGTGTCGGACGAGTTTCAAGACATCGCCCGGCGCTTTCGTCCCCTGACCTTTGGTGCGCCAGAGGCTCTCGAACTCATGGACGATGCGGCGGTTATTCCGTCTCGTTCGGGCTTTGATCTAGTGGTCACCAAGGACGCCTTGGTTGAGGGCGTGCATTTCCTGTCGGGCGAGAGACCTGACCGTGTCGCGCGAAAGCTCCTGCGGACCAATCTGTCCGATTTGGCGGCCAAGGGGGCTGAGCCCTATGGCTGTTTCCTCGCGGTCAGTTGGCCACCCCATTATGACGCCGAAGCGCGTGATCAGTTTGCCAAGGTGCTAGGCGAAGACCTGTCCCATTTCGGTCTGTCTCTCTTCGGCGGGGATACAACCTCGACCCCCGGACCGCTTACGCTCAGCCTAACCGCCTTGGGTTGGGTGCCGCAGGGCCAGATGGTGCGACGCAAGGGCGCGCGAATCGGAGACGACCTGATGGTTACAGGCACCATTGGTGATGGCTATTTGGGGCTGTTGGCCGCGCAAGGGCGTCTGGCGATGCTCACGCCTGAGCAAAATCTTGCCTTGGAAGAACGTTACCATCACCCCCGTCCTCGCCTTGGGCTTGGCCAAGCCTTACGCGCCCATGCAACGGCCTGCGCGGACGTGTCGGACGGATTGGCGGCGGATGCTGGGCATATCGCAGCCGCGAGTGCCGTGGGCCTTAGGATCGATTTGGAACAGGTTCCCATGTCAGCGGCGGCCTCGGCGTGGCTTGAACTGCAGGACGACCCGGTTGCGGCGCGCTTGGCTCTGGTCACGGGCGGTGATGATTATGAGCTGGTCTTTACGGTGCCGCCCGATCAGAGAGAGGCCCTTGTCGCCGACGCAGCAGTCCTTGGCATAGACGTCACCCTCATCGGCAAGGTCGTTTCTGGGTCTGGCGTGACCCTATCTTGGCGCGGAGCGGTTCAGAATATCTCCGCATTGGGCTATCAACATCGACAATAGTAATTGATGGATAAACCCGTTTTGGTAAAAGGGTTCCATGCAAAAAATAGCCCATATCCTCGCTCTGATTGCCGCGCTCATTGCGACCCCAGCCATGGCAGCGGGGGCAGCCGGGGGGGCGGCGACGATCAAGATCGACCCGTCGATCCCTCTGGCACCGGTCGCTGTGCCGATTACCGAGAACGGGAAGCTGGTCAACTATGTGTTCTTGTCGATCAAGATCATTTTGTCGCCCAAAGCCGATCTCTATAAGCTGGTCGGGCAAGAGCCCTATTATCGCGATGCCCTGGTCCGGGCGGGTCACCGTCAGAGCCTCGGCGTGCCCGGTGACTCCAACCGGGTCGATGAGAAGCTCGTTAAGGCGGTCCTGAAACGAGAGGCCGCTAGCTTCATGGATGCGCGGATGATCGCGAGCATCGAAATTGTGCGCCAAGACCCCAAGAAACGCTTCGCGCGCACAGCTCCGCCTAAGCCTTAAACATCAAAGCCTGAGACTTCTCTCGGCAAGTGGTTGCTTTGCCGCCTCATGTTTGGCAACTTCCACCCCGGTTGAAGGGAGCGACTTAGGCTCTCAATCGAGGAAACTGGCGCACAGGTCCTTCACGGGCCCGGCTTTCGGACGTTTTGTGACTGTCCGTCGGTCGTATGTGCACACACAGGAAGGGGCTTCTACAGCATGGATTCGTATATTTGGTGGGTTATTGCGGCCGGATTTTTGGCGGTGCTCTATGGCATCGTTCAGACCGCGACCCTGATGCAAGCTTCGGCTGGCAACGACAAAATGAAAGAAATCGCCGCCGCTATTCAGGAAGGCGCTCAAGCCTATCTGCGGCGGCAATATACGACCATCGCCATCGTCGGTGTGGTCATTCTGGCCATTGTTTACTTCCTGATCGGCCCCAAGGCTGCAATCGGCTTCGTGATTGGCTCGGTGCTTTCGGGTGCGGCAGGTTATGCCGGCATGCTGATCTCCGTTCGCGCCAATGTGCGCACCGCTCAAGCCGCCTCTGAGAGCCTGCAAAAGGGCCTCGGCATGGCGTTCAAGTCGGGCGCGATCACCGGCATGCTGGTGGCAGGCTTCGCCCTGATCGGCGTTGCAGGCTATTTCGCTTACCTGACCAAGATCGAAGGCCTCGTTCCAACCAGCCGCGAAGTGGTCGACGGCATGGTGGCTCTGGGCTTTGGCGCCTCGCTGATCTCCATCTTCGCCCGTCTGGGCGGCGGCATCTTCACCAAGGGTGCTGACGTTGGCGGTGACATGGTCGGTAAGGTCGAGGCCGGTATTCCCGAAGATGACCCTCGCAACCCTGCTACCATCGCTGACAATGTCGGTGACAATGTCGGTGACTGCGCCGGTATGGCCGCTGACCTGTTCGAGACCTATGCCGTGACCACCGTCGCGACCATGGTCTTGGCGGCGATCTTCTTCCGCGGCACAGCCGAGGTCGATGCCATGATGCTGCTGCCGCTGGCCATCTGCGGTATCTGTATTCCAGCCTCAATCGTTGGTGCCTATTTTGTCCGTCTGGGCAAGAGCCAGAACATTATGGGCGCGCTCTATCAGGGCTTGATCGTCACCGGCCTTCTGTCGGTTGTCGGCGTCTATGTGGTTATCAACACGCTCGTGCCTACCGCCGTTATGATCCAAGGCAAGTCGGTAGACGCCAATGCGCTGTTCTATTGCGGCCTTGTTGGCCTCGGTGTGACCGCAGCCATAGTCGTGATTACTGAGTACTATACCAGCACGGCTTTCCGTCCGGTGCGTTCGGTGGCCAAGGCTTCGGTCTCGGGTCACGGCACCAACGTGATCCAAGGCTTGGCCGTTTCGCTTGAGTCCACGGCGGCTCCTGCGATTGCGATCATCGTCGGCATCATCTTGACCTTCCAGTTTGCAGGCCTGTTCGGCGTGGCCATCGCCACCACGACCATGCTGGCTCTGGCCGGGTTCATTGTCGCCCTCGACGCCTTTGGTCCTGTCACCGACAATGCCGGTGGTATTGCCGAAATGGCGGGTCTGCCTCACGAGGTTCGCGTCTCGACCGATGCGCTGGACGCCGTGGGCAACACCACCAAGGCCGTGACCAAGGGCTATGCCATCGGTTCGGCGGGTCTTGGCGCTCTGGTGCTGTTCGCAGCCTATACCCAAGACCTGAAGTTCTTCGCGGCCAATGCGACGGAGTTCCCATACTTCGCCGGCATGGGCGAGGTCGCCTTCGACCTGTCCAACCCCTATGTCGTGGTGGGTCTGTTCTTTGGTGGCCTGCTGCCGTTCCTGTTCGGTGGCATGTCGATGACGGCTGTTGGACGCGCGGCGGAGGCCGTCGTTGAAGAGGTCCGTCGTCAGTTCCGCGAGATCCCCGGCATCATGGAGTACAAGGCTAAGCCTGACTACGCCAAGGCCGTGGACATCCTGACCAAGGCTGCAATCCGGGAAATGATTGTCCCGTCCTTGCTGCCCGTGGTTTCGCCTATCGCGCTGTACTTCGTCATCCAAGCCATTGCTGGCCGTGCAGAAGCCTTCTCGGCTCTGGGCGCGATGCTGATGGGTGTGATCGTGACCGGCCTGTTCGTGGCCATCTCGATGACCTCAGGCGGCGGTGCTTGGGACAATGCCAAGAAGTACATCGAAGAAGGTAACTATGGCGGCAAGGGCTCCGAAGCCCACAAGGCTGCCGTGACCGGCGATACGGTTGGCGATCCTTA
>CANESI010000071.1 GCA_947441065.1 Caulobacteraceae bacterium | reverse complement strand
TCGACCGCATGGATTTGCGAGATGTCGGCCACGCCAGCGCGGCTGCGGGCATCGTCAATGGCGCGCTTGACCTGCGGGAACACATAGGGCTGGCCTTCGCTCGCCCGGATCTTGCGCTCATAGCTGATGGGCGAGGAGCGATGGCCCCAACCCTTGATCTGCGGCAGGCTTTCCAGAGGAATGCCCCGGTCCGCTGCATATTGCGCCGCACGCTTTTCGGAGGCCAAGAACACAACGGCCGAGCCGTCCGTGACCTGTCCACAGTCATTCTTGCGGATCATGCCTTCGACAACGGGGTTGGCCTCGTCATCCTGGGTGAAGCTCTTATCGTTAAAGGCCCATTGGCGGGTCTGAGCGTTGGGATTGCGCCGACCATTGGCAAAGTTGATCTCTGCGATCCGGGCCAGATGCTCATATTTCAAGCCCCAGCGACGGTCATATTCCTCGCCAAGATCGGAGAAGGCGCGCGGCCAAAGAAAGGCGGCATCTTGCAGTTCATGGCCGGTCCAGGCGGCAGCACCGAGGTTCTGAGCGGCCTTTTGACCGGGAACATTGCGCATCATCTCCAAGCCGACCACGCAGCTCAAATCATAATGACCCGCCTCGATCTCAGCGGCAGCGGCGAGAATGGCGACACTTCCCGACGCGCAGGCCGCTTCATGGCGCGCGGTGGGCATGCCGTCAAAATCAGGGTGAACCAGACCAAAGAACCCGCCGAGCAGGCCTTGGCCCGCGAACAGTTCGCCAACAAAGTTCCCGACATGGCCGCTGTCGATGTCTTTCGGTTCAAGATCGACCGCTGCGAGGCCTTCACCGACAACCTCAGCAAAGGCATCGGCAAAATCCATGCCCTTGCGCGCCCAATTGTCCGAAAAGTCGCTCTGCCATCCGCCCAGAATATAAACCATGGTTTCCTCGCTGAACTGTCGTTCTGTTGGTCAGTACCATTACACAAGTTTTAGGGCTGCGCCACGCCTCAGCCTCGATATCAATCCAAAACCGGCTTAGGGTCAGCCGCTAAAAAGGCTCCAAAGGCGGTCACTGCGTCGCTAAAGTTCTGACGGGTGCCATCGGCCAAGGCGGCATGGACGGCGCCGGCCACGGTGGGGGCCGTGCCAAGGTTTACCGGCGCGGCTTCGACCGCATAGGCTGCCGCAAGATGGCCTCCCCCCGCGATCAGGGTTTGGCCGGTGACGTCACAGTCCGGCCCTGCCAGCCAGACGACCAAGGGCGCGACGGCATCGGGCGACATGCGCTGTTTTTGCTCGGGCGATAGGTCCTGACCGGTCATGGAAGTGGCGGCATAGGGCGCTATGGCATTGACCAGAATGTTCTTCGCCCTGCCCTCAATGGCCAAGCTGCGCGCCAGTGTGATCAGGGCCGCTTTCGAAGCGCCGTAGGAGGCGAGGCCATCCCCGCCATGGAGCCCTGCCGATGAGGCACTGACAATGACCCGTCCTGCTGGCGAGGACGACAGGATCGGCCAAGCCGCTTGGATCACCGACAGGGTGCCGTAGAAATTGATGTCCATGAGCGCGCGAAAGGCCTGCGGTGTCTCGCGGTGAAATCTTGTCGGTGAGGCAATGCCAGCATTGGCCACCACCGCATCCAGACGGCCAAAATGCTCCAGGGCCAAGGCCACCATCGCGGCCCCCGCATCGGGCGCTTCAGCAGCCTCAAGGCTGGCCACCGCCAATCCGCCTGCCGCCCGGATCTCCTCGACGACAGAGACGGCGCTGGAGGGCTGGCTGCGATCGGTCCAGCGATTATTGACCACCACCGCCACGCCCTTGGCAGCCAAGGCCAGCGCGTATGCCCGGCCAAGGCCCTTGCCTGCACCCGTAACAATGGCGACCCGGTCTGGCCTGGTCAAAGCTCCACCCCTTGATGGGGCGTGCTCATCGGACGGGTCAGGACGCCAGCGGGGGCATCGCAGACCAATGGAATGGTGTTGATCACCGCCCCGGCGACGCCCAACTGCTCAGCAGAGGTCGCGGTCTGATCGCCTTCCGGCTTTTCCAGATCGATGGTCAGGCTAACATTCGGATTGCCGGTCACATGGATGCGCCACAGGGGGGGATCGGCCCGATCCAAATGGCCGTGCTCCATATACCAAGCAATGCCCATATTCAGGACCGGCTGGCCCTGAACAAAGGCCCTCCAGCGCAGGTCAATATGGCTGACTGTACCCTTGGCGATGGGCCCGGCCCCGACATGAAGGTCCTCGGTTGCCCCGCGCAGGACGTGATCGGTCTCGATCCGGTCGATGGTCAGACCCAAGCTATTGGCCATAGAGGCCAGCACTTCGCTGTACATCCCGTTCAACGAGGTCGCGACCGACCAGTCTGGATCATTCGGATTGATGCTGGCCGGATCAGAGCCAAAGCCGAGGATGCCGAACGCATAGTCTGGGCTGCGGATCTGTCGGCAATCGACGCTTTCAAGCACCTCGATCGCCTTTAGCTGCGAACAGACCGCCGTGGCGGCCACCGCAATCTGCTCGGCGGCAAAGCCCGGATTGAGCCCCGCCGCCATCAGGGACGACCCGCCCTTGGCGCAGGCTGCCTCAAGGGCGGCCAATCGCGCACCGCCCCAATAGTGCGGGCGGCTATAGCCATTGATGCTGATGACGTTCTTGCCGGATTCCAGCAGCCGGATCAGGTCGGCATCATGCGAGCCATAGGGCGGAGCGAGGCGCGCACAGTGGATGACCACATCGGCGTCCAGCGCCAAAATCTCCTCGACATCCTGCGTCGCCAACACACCGGTCAAGGGCCTGCGGGCAATGTCACCGGCATCGCGGCCAACCTTATTGTCGCCATAGACGAACAGACCGACCAGTTCCATCTGTGGATGGTCGAGCACCGCCCGCAAGCAGGACTTGCCCATGGCCCCTGTGGCCCACTGGATGACACGCCGCTTCATCGCCTGCTCCCTAACGTCTTTCGCCCGCCATCTGACGGTTTCGACGAGAGCCTAACGGCTTTAGTATCGTTATGAAAGTGAAAGCGCAGGCTCGGAGGCGGGTTCTAGCGCGCCCACAGGCTCGATGATCTCGAAGGTCACATCATGCGCATCGACGGGCACACCGCAGCAGGAACAGGTCACGGCTGGTTCTAGCTCATGACCATCGGCCTTATGGCGCAGCAGCAGCGGCGGGCCTTCGGGCGAGCAATAGTAGCGATCGCCCCACAGCATGAGCATCAAGAGGACTGGGTAATAGTCGATCCCCTTGGTCGTCAGTCGATATTCAAAGCGGCGAACGCCAGAGCCATATTCATGGGCCTGTATCACACCCTTATCGACCAGCCATGTCAGGCGCTCAGACAGGATATTGGTCGCCATGGCCGTATCGCGATGGATTTCGTCAAAGCGGCGCAGGCCCGTAAAGATCGAGCGCAGCACCAGGCTGGCCCAGCGATCGCCGGTGATCTGAGCCACCTCGATCATCAGACCCGCTGACCCCAGACGCTCAGCAACCGACTGCCGTTGCTGGCGACGACGGCTATAGTGGGCCGACATCCAGCCCACGCCTGGACCTTCGGCCCAGTCCACATCGCGCGCATTGATCTCGTCACCACATTTCAAGCAGGTCGGAACCGGCTCAAACAGATGGCCGCAGCGCTTATGGCGCAGGTTGACGGTCAGCTTGCCCTCCAGCGAGGTCCAGCGCCGCTCCCACCTGAGCATCATCAGGGCAGGCCAGTAGAGGTCCCTGCCCTTTTGGGTCATGCGATAGTCCGACCGGGGCGGAGACTGGCTATAGAGCACCTTCTCCAAAAGACCCGCTGTGACCAGCCGTTTGAGGCGGTCGCTCAAAAGGGTGGGCAACAGACCCGTCCGTGCCCGAAACTCATCAAACCGGTGCGCACCGATCCAACTGGCTTCAAGGATCAAAAGAACCGAGGAATCGCCCACGACCTCGAGCGCCCGCCAGATCGAGCAGGTCCGAGTCATTTTGATGGGCGGCATGGCCACAGGCTAAGGGTCCAAATCTGGCTAGGCAGTGATGGTTATAGAATCCGGGATCACCCTCGCGGATGCAAGCAATTTTGCATGTGATGCCGCGCAAAGGGTCCATCTGCGCGCAAATGCATCAGCCTTACGACCCCGCCACCCCCGTCAATTCGCGGCGCAGGACCTTGCCGAGCGGATTTCGCGGCAAGGCCTCGATGATGCGCAGCTTTTCAGGCAGCTTGTAGGTGGCGATATCGGCGGCACGAAGATGGTCGCAAACCTCCTCCAGCGTTAGGGTTTGCCCCTCGCGCAGAGCAACCACGGCGCAGACCCGCTCGCCCAGACGCTCATCGGCATAGGCCGCGCAGCAGGCCTCGCGAACCTTGGGATGGCTTTCGATCAGGACATCCAGCTCGGCGGGCGAGATGTTCAGGCCGCCGCGAATGATGATCTCCTTGCTGCGGCCAACGAACTGATAGAATCGCCCGCCCGCTTCCGGCGCGATGGTGAAGAGGTCTCCGGTCTTGAAATAGCCCTCGGCATCAAAGGCCGCACGGCTCAAGGCCTCAGCGCGCCAATAGCCGTCAAAGGTCATGGCCCCGTCGATGCGAAGCTCTCCCTCGATTCCCGGCTCGACAATTTCAGTCTCGGTTGCGAGATCGACCAAGCGTGTGCGGATCTTGGCCGGAAAGACCGCTGGCCAATCGACGCCCGTCGCGCCAAAGCGGGGGAAAAACCGAGCCCGCTGCTCAGGGTCCGGGATGGCCTCGCCGGTCGAGAACAGGGACGCACCCTCGTTGGAGCCGAACACATTCATCACCGTGACGCTGTAACGGTCCTGCCAGCCCTTGACCATCCATGGCGCCAAGGGTGCCGAGCCGGACCCCAGACAGCGCAGACGACTCAAATCGGTCGAGCTGAGCAGGACCTCGTTCTGTAACAGCATGTTCAGCACCGCTGGCGGCGCAACCGTATAGGCGATCTCCTCTTCCTGCATCTGACGCAGGAAGATGGGCAGGTCGAAGGGGTGGTGCTGCACCAGACGGCCCTGACAGACCAGCCAGGTCATGACCATGCCCCCGATGGCGGCGATATTGATCAGGGGGAAAGGGTTGAGAATGCTGTCACCCGCCCTTAGCCCAGCCGCCTCGACCAGCGCGTCGCCATTTACGACCCAGTGGTCATGATGGCGAGGAACGCCCTTGGGACTGGCTTCGGTGCCCGAAGTCCAACAGATGGTCAGGGCCTCACGAGCTTCCAAATCCTCAGGCGCGGCAAAGGGCTGGCTCGGAACCTTGGCCGCCAGATCGTCAAGCGCATAGGCGCCGCTTGGCGCGGTCTGGCCCAGACAGACCACCGCTGCGCTGCCCGACAGCAGATCAAGGGCCATCTGTCCGTGATCGACGCCGTGGAAATGGGTGACGGTCAGATAGAGCTTGGGCTCAATGGTCGGCAGGATTTGGCGCAGTTCATGGGTGCGATAGGCCATCGCAATGGGGCTCAAGATCGCGCCCATCCGAGCGCAGGCAAGAAAGGCCAACACCCCCTCGACCAGATTGGGAAGCTGCATCGCCACGACGTCACCGCGCGCAACGCCGAGGCTGGCGAAGATATGGGCCAGTTGCGACACCCGCGCGTCGGCCTGTTCATAGGTCAGGCGCTGAGGCTCTGTGCCAACCAAGGCCGGGCGATTGGGCGCATCGACCAAGGCTTCCGCCTGAGGCCGCGCGGCCACCGCCTTGTCAAAGAGGCTGCCGACCGTCTCGCCACGCCACCATCCGCGACGGCGATAGTCAGCAACACGTTCAGGGGGACTGGGATGCACGGTTTGGCTCCGTTTGCCGGTAGGGATCAATGAGAGGGCATGCCTCTAATCCGCCAGCTTACGTGGTGACTATTCTATTGCAAGCGTCATCATCCAAGTTCGTTTGATATCCGTCGAATGCGAACTATTTCTAAAACTATCAGGCCGCGCCATCATGGCTTCCGTGCCCAAACCGTGACCACTAGCGGAGACCCGATCCGATGAAGTACGCCCTCTTAGGTTTGATTTTCGCCTCCCTTTTGATTGCCAACCGCGCCATGGCCACGGAACAGCCCAGCTATACGGCCTCCCAGCAAAGCGGCCCCATTGAAGTGCGCCAATATGGGTCAATGGTTGCCGCAGAGGTGTCTGTCGCCGGTGACCGCGAAACCGCCTCTAGCGCAGGCTTCCGGGCTCTGGCCGGTTATATTTTCGGCGGCAATAGCGGCAAAAAGTCGATCGCCATGACCGCGCCGGTCATTCAGGCCCAAGCTCAGGGCCAAGCTCAGGGCAAGGGTCAATCCATCGCCATGACCGCTCCGGTCATGCAGTCCGGCGACGGCAAGGAATGGACGGTGCGCTTCATCATGCCCAAGGCCATGA
>CANESI010000070.1 GCA_947441065.1 Caulobacteraceae bacterium | reverse complement strand
TGAAGATGCTGTATTAACGCTTCGAGAACTGGAAGCTACGACGGGCCTTGGCCTTACCGTACTTCTTGCGCTCAACAACGCGGCTGTCGCGGGTCAGGAAGCCGTGGGGCTTCAAGAGCGTGCGCAGGCCGGGTTCATAATAGGTCAGAGCCTTGGACAGACCGTGACGAACGGCACCGGCTTGGCCCGACAGGCCCGAACCTTCAACCGTAACCACCACGTCAAACTGACCCAGACGGTCCGTAACCTGCAGAGGCTGAGCGATCATCATGCGCAGCACAGGGCGGGCGAAATAGATTTCCTGATCGCGGCCATTGATCGTGATCGAGCCCTTACCAGGCTTAATCCAGACACGGGCAATGGCGTTCTTACGCTTGCCGGTCGCATAGGCGCGGCCTTGGGCGTCGATCTTGGGCTCGACCGGTGCTTCGACCGGGTTCGAGGACAAGCTTTGCAGGGCGTCAAAACCTTGAGCTTCGGTCATGGCTTATGCGCTCCGGAGGTTCTTGGAGTTCAGGGCCGTGAAGACAATCGTCTCTGGGTTCTGAGCTTCGTGAGGATGTTCAGCGCTATTATAGAGGCGCAGATGGGTCATTTGGCGACGGGCCAAGGGGCTTTCCTTGGGCAGCATACGCTCGACAGCCTTTTCAAGGATGCGCTCGGGGAAGCGACCACCGAGGATCTTGCCCGCGGTCCGTTCCTTGATGCCGCCGGCATAGCCGGTGTGCCAGTAATAGATCTTCTTTTCGAGCTTGCGCCCGGTGAACTTCACCTTGTCAGCGTTGATGACAACGACATAGTCGCCGCAATCGACGTGAGGGGTGTAGTCGGGGCGGTGCTTGCCGCGAAGACGCATGGCAATGAACGAAGCCAGACGACCGACAACGGCGTCTTGAGCATCGATCAAAATCCACTTCTTCTCGACGTCCGCCGGCTTCAAGGAAACCGTGGTCTTGGTCGTCATGGGGACAGATCCGTTATATAGCGATGTCCCGAACAGCGGTGACACCGGATTGAGGCGTCGGGCTACAGCCCCCCTCCCCACCTGTCAACCAAAAGAATTAGGCCCGATGCGCAAACCCTTATTCCACAAGGGATTGGGTGATACGGTAAAATGATACCGCATCGCCTTTAGGCGCGCCTTGCCCGCCAAGCCAAGCCAACCGCTGCGCCAAGCACCAAAGCCGCTCCGGCCTGATGCAGGACACCAAGGCTGAGCGGCACACGCGCCATCAGGGTCGCAATACCCAGAACCGCCTGACCGGTGACCAGAACCGCCACCAAGACCCCCAGCCCTTTGGTCGCGGGGGCAACGTCACGGCTGCGACTGACGAGCGCTGCAAAGACAAGGGCTGCTGCAAAGAGGAGATAGGCCCCGATGCGGTGATTGAACTGCACGGCGGCATGGGCATGGAACAACCAAAACCCCTCTGCTGCGAAATAGTCCTTTGGAAACAGGGCCCCGTTCATCAGCGGCCAGTCATTATAGACCAGACCCGCATCATTGCCCGCCACGAGGGCGCCCAACAGACTTTGGACATAGACGAACAGGGCCAAGCCCGCCGCCGCCAGCGGCCATCTGGAGCGATTGGCGGCCCGCCCCTGCCCGTTCCAAGCCTCAAGGGCCGTCCAGATCAGGGCGCAGAGCAGAAGGAGAGCCAGACCCAGATGGGTGGTCAGCCGCTCTGGCGCCACCGAGACCCGCTTGGATAGGCCGCTCGAGACCATCCACCATCCGATAAAGCCCTGCAGCCCGCCCAGCCCCAGAAGCACCCAGCAGCGCCAGATCAGCCGCTGCGGAATCTGCTTGAGCACCAGCAGGACGAAGAAGGGCACCGCAAACACGGCACCGACCAGTCGTCCGAGCTGGCGGTGACCCCATTCCCACCAAAAGATCGACTTGAAAGCCTCTAGATCCATGTCCGGGTTCAGCAGCCTATATTGCGGGATCTGCTGGTACTTGGTGAACTCCGCCATCCAAGCCTCATGGCTGAGCGGCGGGATGGCACCGGAAATGGGCTTCCACTCGGTGATGGACAGACCAGAATCGGTCAGTCTGGTCGCGCCACCGACAACGACCATGGCGAACACCATCAAGGTGGTGACCAGCAGCCAAAGGGCGACAAGGCGGGAACGGTCAGACATCAAGATAGAACGCATGGCTGTTGGGCTCGGCAAGAACGGGACCTAGGTAGATGGACCTAGACCGCAACAGCCTTTTCGTCCATGCCCCGTGACGCTGCGTCGCGGTCGTGGCAGATTGAACCTCAACCCTATGAGTGCCCCCATGTCCAAAGCCCCCCTCTCCCCACGCATCAAGAAGGTCTATGGCGGCGTCCTGATCATGGTGTTTTTGACGGGTTATATCTATTTAGCCGCCACGCTCGGCGGCATGCTGCCCGACAATATCCTCATCAAGGCCGTCTATTACGCCGTCATTGGAATTGGCTGGGGCGTGCCCCTGATCCCGCTCTTGTCGTGGATGGACAAGGACAAATAGCGGCCAACAAAAAGGGCCGCCTTTCGGCGACCCTTTTGTCCAACTCACTTCGCCTCGGTGAAGAGGGAGAAATGGTCGGAGCGGCGGGATTCGAACCCACGACCCCTTGACCCCCAGTCAAGTGCGCTACCAGGCTGCGCTACGCTCCGCTAGAAGAGCGAGCCTTATAGGCAGGGCTTTGCCGCGCCGCAATCGCAAAAGTCTAACAATGGGCGCTTATAGCTATTGGGCGTCGAGGACGCGGTCCAAACGCTGCTTGGTATCGATCAGTAGCTTCAGGTTCCGTTCGAGATCCGCCCGCGCCTTGGCGTCAATGGCGGCAAATCCGGTCAGGGGCGCGGAGGACTTGGGTGCTGGCGCGGGCGCTGCAACGACGGGCGCGGCCTGCGGAGCCATCTCAGGTACGAGGTCTGGCACAGGACCATCGGCCCCGGCAACGAGACGCTTTGAGCCCTGATCGCGATAGAGCTTTTGCACGCCCTTAATCGTAAAGCCTTCCTTGTGCAGCAGATCGCGCACACCGGCCAAGACGGTCAGGTCATGGGGACGATAGAACCGGCGCCCGCCGGCCCGCTTCATCGGTCTAATGAAAGAAAATTTGGTTTCCCAGAACCGCAGCACATGCTGAGGCACACCGAGCTCTTCAGCGGCCTCGGAAATGGTTCGGAAAGCATCCGGCCCTTTTTGCACCCTACTGCCTCAGTCTAGCCGCCCAAGGCCTTGTCGATGCGGGCCTTGATCACCTGCGAGGCGCGAAAACCGATAACGCGGCGCGGGTTGATGGTGGCCGGCTCGCCGGTCTTGGGATTGCGGCCGATCCGTTCGCGCTTGGCGCGGACTTGAAAGACGCCAAAGCCTGAAAGCTTGACGGTCTGCCCCTGCTCCAAGGCTTCGGCGACCAGATCTAGGGTACGCTCGACCAAGGCGGCTCCATCTTGGCGGGTCAAACCCACTTCCAAATGGACAGCTTCGCAAAGATCCGCGCGTGTCAGTGTTTCGCCCTTCATCAGGGAAGCCCCCACAGCCAATTAACCTGTTGGGGTTTTTGCCCCGATTATTACGCCAAGTCAAAGGGTTCTGGCGAAAGGGCAAGCTTTTGCCTTAGAGGCGCAGAACGCAGGCACCCCAGGTCAGACCGCCGCCCATGGCTTCCAGCAGCAAAAGCTGCCCCGGCTTGACGCGCCCATCCTCAATCCCGTGGTTGAGCGCGAGGGGAATAGAGGCCGCAGACGTGTTGGCATGGAGCGCAACGGTCGAGATGACCTTCTCTTCCGGAATGCCGACCCGCCTGGCCACACCTTCCAAAATCCGTTGATTGGCTTGGTGAGGGATGAACCAGTCGACCTCGGCCATGGTCACACCGGCAACGGCGGCAGAGGCCTCTATTGCTTCGGAGATATTGACCACCGCGTGGCGGAAGACCTGATTGCCAAGCATCCGCAGATGCCCAACCGTGCCCGTGCTCGACGGACCGCCATCGACAAACAGCAGGTCCTTCTTGGACCCATCCGCCCGGAGCGAGAAGCCCAGCAAACCGCGATCGGTCGCTAGCCCCTGCCCCATCTGGGGCTCAAGCACTACTGCGCCTGCGCCATCGCCGAACAGCACGCAGGTGCCGCGATCGGTCCAGTCCATCAGTCGCGTCATGGTTTCTGCGCCAATGACCAGCGCACATTTGGACAGGCCGCGCGCGACGAAGCCATCGGCCACCGACATGGCATAGACAAAGCCCGAACAGACCGCTTGGACGTCGAAGGCGATCCCGACCGGCGCATTGATCTTATGCTGCACCATCGTTGCCACCGACGGAAAGGTCAGGTCGGGCGTGGTGGTTGCAACAATGATCAGGTCAACGTCCGAAGCCTTACGCCCCGCCGCCGCCAGAGCGCGCTGAGCGGCCACTGTGGCCAGGTCCGAGGTGAACTCGCCCTCAGCGGCCCGGTGGCGCTGGCGAATGCCTGTGCGCTCGACGATCCACTCGTCATTGGTGTCGACAAATTTGGACAGATCGGTGTTGGTAACGATGTCCGACGGCAGATAGCCGCCAACGCCAGTTACGACGCTACGCAGGTTTGCAGATGAGGCGTCAGTCACTGAGGGCTTTCCTCTGATCCGGCAGGTTGGTCCCCAATGGGCGCATGAACCAAAACATCGCTAAGCTGGCTCATGCTGGCCTTAAACTCTTCGGCATATTGGCTGCGGGCCAGATTGGCCGCGACCTTGATGGCATTGGCAAAGCCGCGATCATCCGCGCCGCCATGGCTCTTAACCACCACGCCATTGAGGCCTAATAATGGCCCGCCATTGACCGAACTGGGGTCCAGCTTGGCGCGCATCTTCTTCAAGGCGCCCGAGGCGATGACCGCGCCGATCTTGGACAGAAGGCTTGAGGTCAAGGCCCCGCGCATTTCCGAGGCAAAGAACCTCGCCATACCCTCGGCGGTTTTCAGCGCGACATTGCCGGTAAAGCCGTCCGTGACCACGACATCGACCGTGCCCTTGGCCAGATCATTGCCTTCGACAAAGCCGCGATAGTCGATGTCTAGATTGGATTGGCGCAGCAGCCTGTGGGCTTCGCGGACCTCTTCATGGCCCTTTTGATCTTCTGAGCCGACATTTAAGAGACCCACCGTCGGCCGCGCCACGCCATGCATCGCCCGGTGATAGGCCTCGCCCATAATCGCAAATTCAACAAGCTGGGCCGCGTCACACTGGATATTGGCCCCCGCATCAAGGACGGTACTGACGCCCTGCATGGTCGGCCAATTGGCGACAATGGCTGGGCGATCCATCTCTGCAGCCATGCGCAGAATCAGCTTGGACATGGCCATCAGGGCGCCGGTATTGCCCGCTGAGACCGCCGCTTGGGCCTCTCCGGCCTTGACGGCCTCAATGGCATTCCAAAGGCTGGTGCCCTTGCCTCGGCGCAAGGCTTGAGCAGGCTTCTCGTCCATGGCCACCACCTTGTCGGTGTGCCGGATGTCGCAAACCGCTTTAGCGGCTGGATGCCGGTTCAACTGAGCGGCAATCAGCGCCTCGTCCCCATGGAGCAGAAACCGCACAGGAACATCGCGCAGAAGGCCGACAGCGATGGAGACACCGGACACCACCACGGAAGGACCGTGGTCGCCGCCCATGGCATCAATAGAAATGACAAACCTATCGGTCACGCTGGCGCGAAAGCCTCTCGATTAAGAACCGCCCAACCCGGAGGGGTCGACCGAGACATTCCGACATCCCAAACATTGATCTGGAACCATCGGACAGAATGGATAGGCGAGGTCCCTTAAGACTCAGTTGCGCCCGGCTTAAGTTTCCTTAGCACGGCGAAGGGCGATAGCTCCACCTCTGGCTCCGGCGCCACGAACTCGACCCCTGGCTTGCGCGGGAATGGATCGATCGACAGGGACAGTTCCTCCAGCACATAATGGGCCAAATCGACGATATTGTCTTCTAGAACATCAGGTGGATCATCCGCCTCCGGATCAAAAGCAATTTCGACGACGTTGGGATCAGGCGCATGGAGGCTACCGACCGGCACGACGCGGACGCGAAACTCGCCCTTCAGCTCGGTGGAATAGTCCTCGAGCGTCACGCCGCAATTTTGGGTGACTGAACCGGACCAGCGGCCATCGATCTGTCCGCCATCATGCCAGCGCACCAGCTTAACCTCGGCGTCCAGTCTATCCAGCGAGACCAGCCCATAGAGCTTGGCGATCACGCGGCGAGCCCCCTCGTCCGGCACCAGCTGACGCACCGACCCTTGAGCCGAAAATTCACCCAGACCCATCGGGGCTTTCCACAGGGCTTGTTCAGACGTCATGCGAAATCTCCGGCCAAGTAACAGATGCCTGCAACAGGCTATCCAAGG
>CANESI010000069.1 GCA_947441065.1 Caulobacteraceae bacterium | reverse complement strand
GGTGGCTCGAGCGGTGATGCGTCCGCTAGCCGGAACGGCGGCGGCGGCGGCGGGGCAGGCGGCTATGTCACTGAGACCTTCGATGTCAGCGAATTGTCTGGCCCCTTGGCCGTCAGCCTGGGGATCGGCGGAGCGGGCGGCCTTGGTGTGACCGGAACAACCGGTTTGCGGTCCGGCGCTGCGGGCTCGGCCTCCACCCTGTCCGTGAACGGCGTGGTCGTGCTGTCGGCCAACGGTGGTGCCGGAGCGACGGCCATTTCCGGTGCCGGGGGGGCTGGCGGCATGGGGTCTAATGGCCTTGGTGCCCAAGGCGGTGCCTCGGTCTCTAACGGTATTGCGGGGAGCGGTGCAGATGGGATCGGTGCCGGGCCCGGCGCTGGCGGCGGCGGCGGAGCGCTGGATACCGCTTCGGTGCAGCGATCGGGGGGCAATGGCGGACAAGGCCATGCTATCGGTGGAGCCCTAAGGCGGGCGCTGGGCGGTCTTGGTGCCACCTCGCTC
This sequence comes from Caulobacteraceae bacterium, assembly GCA_947441065.1. Classification (GTDB taxonomy): domain Bacteria; phylum Pseudomonadota; class Alphaproteobacteria; order Caulobacterales; family Caulobacteraceae; genus CAISGS01. The sequence goes on along the minus strand of CANESI010000069.1, from coordinate 6,157 downwards.
GGCGGCGCTGGTACAGCGGGTACAAATAAGGCCTGGGCTAGAGGCACGGCGAGCGGCGGCGGCGGGGGATCGGCCTCAGCCTCAAGCAACGGCGGTGCGGGCGGCAATGGTGGCGTGCCGGGCGGCGGCGGCGGAGGGGGCGGGGCCTGCAGGGCAGCCTCAACCTCTGGCAGAGGCGGCGATGGCGGTCGCGGCGAAGTCTGGATCATGGCGATAGGCTAGGGGACCATCTGATGGAACTGTTGAACACGATTGGCGGCGGGGCGGTGGGCGCGGTCATGGGGGCCTTGGGCTCGGCGGCTAATCGCGGTGTTGGCCTTTTGGAACTCCGAGAAAAGCGCAAGGATCGCGCTCAAGAGATCGCGCACGAACGGGCGATGGCCGAACTGACACAGAGCTCGAAATCGCAAGAGGCTCTGCAAGCCCAGAAGCTTGCTCAGGTCCAAGGCTCATTTGCCGGACTCAATGCCTCAATCGAGGCCGATCACGCCGAGCCGAGCTATCGATGGGTTGCGGCTGTTCGCAGTTTGACCAGGCCGGTTCTGACCCTCCTATTGTGGATCCTGTTCGCGGTCATGTTTGTCATCGTCTATAGGTCCGGCAGTGCCAATGACGGTTCAACACAGCTAATCGCTTCGAGCCTCGAAACGATCAGCTTTTCGGCTGCAACCGCGCTGGCCTGGTGGTTTGGAGATCGTGCCCCTCGTCCTTAAGGTCAACCGATCCGTCATTTGACCTGCGCGGCACATGGCCTAAGTTGCGGTCCAACCCCGCCATTTGGGCCTGGAGACCTCGACCATGACCCGCAGCCTCATAATCTATGCGGCCACCCTTCTGGTGTTCTTAGGGATAGACTATGTCTGGCTATCGGCCATGGGCGGCTTCTATCGCCAAGAGATGGGCTCCCTGATGCGGGCTGTGCCCAACATCGCCGTGGCCGGCCTGTTCTATGCGGCCTATGTGGTTGGCATCTTGGTCTTTGCTGTTCGGCCATCGGACCCGTCGATGGGTTTGGTGCAGGTGGCGCTGCTTGGTGCCCTGTTCGGGGCCTTGGCCTATGGCACCTATGACCTGACCAATCTGGCGACCTTGAATGGATTTACGGTCAAGGTGGCGGTCGTGGATATGGTTTGGGGAACCAGCCTGACAGCGATCTGCGCAGTCGCCGGACGTTTGGTCGCCGATCGGCTTAGCTAGTCTGTACCGGCCTTGGTTGGGTGACCTTACGCGCAAAGGCGATGGCGGGGCTTTCAATCCAGCGATAGGACAGGCCCGCAGCGATCAAGGACAGAACCACGGTCGCGGCCAGCAAGGCGGGTAGCGGCACTTGCCCTGAGAACAGGTGTAGCAGCGTCAGCAGGATCGGCAGGTGCACCAGATAGAGGCTGTAGGACACCTTACCCAGCCAAAGGGCAGAGCCGCCCGACAGGAGGCGCACAAGGGTCGGACTGGAAAAGGCCGCTATCACATAGCAGCAGGCCGCAAGGCCGGTCCCCCATAGGCCGATGACCGGCATCGAGCGCGGCTGATAAAATAGCCAAGCCCCTGCGAGCACCATCGCGATTGCGCCAAATCCCCTCGTCTTTTGAACCCAAGCGCTGAGGGTCTGGTTATGCAGGAACAGCAAGGTTCCGACCGCGAACATCAAGACATATTGCGTCGATCCGCACAGGGTCTGTGTGACGGGATTAAGGTCATAGTGGCCTAACGCATAGTTCGCCCCCGCGCTCATGAGGGCCGTGACGACCAAGGTCGTGATAGGCCGAGCTTTCAGGCTGAAAAACACCAACGGAAAGATCAGTGAGATGCGCAGTTCGTGCACCAGGCTCCACACCACGTTCATCAGGCTCATATCGCGATGCTGATCAGTCATCAGCAAATGGCCTAAGATCAGTTGCGGCGTTACCGGATAGGCCCAAGACTGACGGTTGAACCATCCGCTCAGGCCCTCGACGGGCGTGGGCTGGACCAGCAGATAAAGGCCTGCGGACGCTAAGATGATGGCTGCGAAGGGTGGATAGATCCGCAAGAACCGCTTGGCGGCAAAGCGGCCATAGTCAAAGCGCGCACCCTCGTTCTGCTGTCCCGCGTCGATTGAAGCCGCCAGCACAAATCCGCTCAAAACAAAGAACAGCAACACGGCGCCCGGCCCATCGATCAAAAGTCGAAGGGGGGTGACCGCAAACCACCATGCAATCTCACCGCGGCCAAAGGCACTGGCAGGCAGGGTCAGCAGGCAGTGGTGAAAGACCACGGCAAGGGCCGCAAGGCCTCGCAAGGAATCCAAGGATCGAAAGCGCATGGCTGCCAAGTGACCCGAAATCCATGCCCTGTCTAGAGCCGGTGGTCGGGTCAATCTTAAGGGGTGGGGAATTGGTGGTCCCTCAATCCTTTCGGACTGAGGGACCGCTGGTGCCGCCGGGCAGGATTGAACTGCCGACCTCAGCATTACCAATGATGCGCTCTACCACTGAGCTACGGCGGCTAAGAGGGGCGGGTTCTAGCGAATGACTGAGAGAAGGTGAAGCTAAAATCGACTTGACCCCGAAGGAAAGGCGATCCACCTCATGGGGTATGACCGAAAAGCCTAGTGAAACCAAACGACAGCCCCCTCATGGAAGTTCTGCAAAAGCCGACCGTGAGGCCCGTTTGGCCGTGGCATTGAGGCAGAATCTGCGTCGCCGCAAGGCGCCTGGGGCTGTAGCCAATCCCAATCCTGAGACCGACGACGCGGTCTAGCGACGAATCACGGAGGTGGATGTCACCCCCTACCCCCGCTTCGCGGGTACTTCCCCCAGAGGGGGAAGATTTACCGACCTAGATCTTCCCCCTCTGGGGGAAGTGGCGCGCAGCGCCGAAGGGGGCGAGGGCTTATCCGCTCTAGCCCTCTCCCTGAGGGAGAGGGTTGGGTGAGGGCCTTGTTTTGCCTCCAATTCACCCCCCCAACAAAACGGCCCCTCGCAACCGGGTCTTGCCTGTTGTAGAACCGCACCGCAAACAAGGGGTGGACGGGTTTGCCTTCGTCCGGACTTTCGAGGGATCTATGGACCGTATCGCCATTATCGGCGGCGCAGAGTTGAACGGGACCATCCCGATCAGTGGCGCTAAGAACTCCGCGCTCAAATTGATGGCGGCCAGTCTTTTGACCGATCAGCCTGTGCGGCTGACCAACATGCCGCGTTTGGCGGACACAAAGTTCCTTGGGCGATTGCTGCAACGTCTTGGCGCTGAACTGATCGAGCAGGATGGCCCAGACGGTCCAGAGACCCTTCTGCACACGCCAGAGATCCTGGGAGCCATCGCGCCCTATGATCTGGTGCGTCAGATGCGCGCCTCGTTCAATGTTCTGGGCCCCCTGATCGCGCGCACCGGCCATGCCAAGGTGTCCTTGCCCGGCGGTTGCACCATCGGCGCAAGGCCTGTGGATCTTCACCTGAAGGCTCTGGAGGCCCTCGGCGCGACCATCGACCTGCATGACGGCTATGTCTTTGCCCAAGCCCCGCGCGGCCTGCGCGGCGCAGAGATCACCTTCCCATTCGTTTCCGTCGGTGCGACCGAGCACGCTATGCTGGCGGCGGTTCTGGCCGAGGGCGTCACGGTCCTGCACAATTCGGCTTGCGAGCCGGAAATTGGCGATTTGGCCGACTGTCTGAACATGATGGGTGCCAAGGTCGACGGGGCAGGGACCTCAATCATCACCATTAGCGGCGTCGCGCGCCTGGGCGGCGGCAGCCATGCGGTTATCGCTGACCGGATCGAGACCGGCACCTATGCGCTGGCCGCAGCCATGGCGGGGGGCGAGGTGCGCCTGACCAACACCCGCTTCGACTTTATCCAAGCCCTGACCGATAAGCTGATTGAGGCCGGTGTTAGCGTCACCCCAACTGCCGACGGCATGATCATTCGCCGTGGGCCGGGGCGGTTGAAGGCGGTCAATATCGACACCACGCCCTATCCAGGCTTTGCCACCGACCTTCAGGCCCAATTCATGGCCCTGATGACCACGGCTGAGGGCGAAAGCGTCATTCGCGAAACGATCTTCGAGAACCGCTTCATGCACGTGCCGGAACTGGCGCGTCTAGGGGCCGACATCTCGGTCCATGGCGGCGAGGCGCGCGTGCGCGGGGTCGAGCGGCTTAATGGTGCTCAGGTCATGGCCACCGATCTGCGCGCTTCTGTCAGCTTGGTCATAGCCGGTTTGGCCGCTAAAGGCGAAACCATGGTCAATCGCGTCTATCATCTGGATCGCGGCTTTGAACGGTTGGAAGAAAAACTCGGCGCTTGCGGAGCCAATGTGCGCCGGATCAAGGGCTCTGGATCAGAAGAGGACTAGGCTCAATGGCGCCTTCAAAGGCCCCCTTGCGACTGTTGGCTGAGGACACGGACGATCTGGCAGTGATCTCGGCGGCCTTGCAAGATGCCGTCGGTCAGATCGGCGATATCGCCTATCAGGCTTCTGCGCGCCAATTGACCTTGGCCCTCAATCGCTATCGTTGGGAAAATGGAGCGCGCACGCAAGAGCGGGTCCGCACAGGCCTGCAGTTTGGCGGTGTAATGGCCGTCAAGACGCGCAACCTTCGCCGGGATGTTAAGGACGCGGTGGTCGAGCTCTTGGCCATCAGTTTCGAGCCGGGTGAGGCACCGGGCGGGGCCATCATCCTGACCTTTGCGGGGGGAGGGGACCTGCGCGCCGAGGTCGAGGTGATTGATATTATCGCCGCTGACCTTAGTTCTCCATGGCCAACCCCTAATACGCCCAAGCACGACCTGACCTGAGTAAGAGCCATGCGCCGTTTTAATGTTTCCGATCCCGGTTTTACTGCTGATTTTCGTGCCTTTTTGCATGAGGAGCGCGGCTCTGCGGCTGAGGTTGATGTAGCTGTTGCGGCGATTGTGCAGGCGGTGAAGACCGAAGGCTTGCCCGCGGTCCTGCGCTTTGCCGAGCAGTTTGACCGCGCCGCGCTGACCGAAGAGACCTTGCGGGTGACGGCCGATGAGATTGAGGCGGGGGCAGCGGCCTGTCCGCAGTCCGTGCGCGATGCCATCGATTTTGCCGCTGAGCGCATCCGGACCTATCACGCGCGTCAGCGGCCTGCCGATGCGCAGTGGACCGACGAGACGGGCACGCGTCTGGGCTGGCGCTGGACACCCCTAGAGGCGGTGGGCATCTATGTGCCCGGTGGCCGGGCGGCCTATCCCTCGACCGTTTTGATGAATGCGGTTCCGGCTAAGGTCGCGGGCGTGGACCGGATTGCTATGGTGACGCCTCCCGGGCGGATGCAGCCTGCTGTGCTGGCGGCGGCGAAAGCGGCAGGCGTGACCGAGATCTGGCGTCTGGGCGGGGCCCATGCGGTGGCGGCTCTGGCCTATGGGGCTGGGCCGATTGCGGCGGTGGACAAGATTGTCGGTCCGGGCAATGCCTTTGTCACGGCGGCTAAGCGCAGGCTCTATGGCGTGGTTGGCATTGATGCGCTGGCCGGTCCGTCTGAGATTGTCGTGGTGGCCGATGGGGCCAACAATCCCGACTGGATCGCCGCCGACCTTCTGTCGCAAGCCGAGCATGATCCGGCCGCTCAGTCGATCCTGATTACAGATGATGCGGCCTTTGCCGACGCGGTCTGCGCGGCCATTCAGGTCCAACTCAAGACCTTGGCGACGGGCGAGGATGCGGCGGCCTCTTGGCGCAATCACGGGGCGGTGGTGATCTGTCCGCTGGAAGATAGCCCGCCGCTGGTCGATCTGATCGCGCCTGAACATGTCGAGTTCGCGGTTGAGCAGCCAGAGCGCCTGTCGGACCGGGTCCGCCATGCCGGGGCGATCTTTTTGGGACGCCATGCGCCCGAAGCTATCGGCGACTATGTGGCGGGCTCCAATCACGTCCTGCCGACCAGCCGCGCGGCTAGGTTCAGTTCGGGCCTGTCGATCTATGATTTCCTCAAGCGCACCTCGCTGATCCAGTGCGACGCCGATGCCTTCGCCAAGCTGGCCGGGGCCACCGTGGCGCTGGCAGAAGCCGAAGGTTTGCCTGCCCATGCAAGGTCTGCGTCAATCCGGCTGTAAGCGGGTAGGGTAGAACCCCCTTCCCCGGCTGCGCCGGTACTTCCCCCAGAGGGGGAAGATCTTGGGACGGTAAATCTTCCCCCTCTGGGGGAAGTGG
>CANESI010000068.1 GCA_947441065.1 Caulobacteraceae bacterium | reverse complement strand
GCCGCCAACAGCGACAATATCTTCGCCATCAATGATCGTCAGGCCCCCGAAGGCGTGGATCTGGTCATTGTCGGTAAGGGGCAGGTGGCACCGGCCGGGACCGCCATTGTCGTCCAGTCACCCACCCATCGCGGAATCGTGCTTGAGCGACGCTTGGCCCCGTCGGCTGAAGCCTTCGCTGAGGCAGAGCTTGCCCGCAAAGAGGGTGTCTGCATGCCGCTTTGATGCAAAAGGGCCGCTGGGGTTGCCAGCGGCCCGTCTTGTCTAGCCGGCCTTGGGCTGGGCATAGCCCAGTTCCAGATTCAGCTTTTCCAGCAGATCGATCGCCGCCTCTGCGATCACTGTTCCGGGGGGGAAGATGGCGGCGGCGCCTGCGTCGAGCAGTTCGTCAAAATCCTGGCTCGGAATGACCCCTCCGACCACGACCATGATGTCTGGACGGCCTAGCTTGGCTAGTTCGCCCTTCAGTTCGGGAACGAGGGTCAGGTGACCTGCGGCCAGAGAACTGGCACCCACTACATGGACATCGTTTTCGACCGCTTGGCGGGCAGCCTCGGCGGGGGTTTGGAACAGGGGCCCGATGTCCACGTCAAAGCCAAGGTCGGCAAAGGCGGTGGCGATGACCTTCTGGCCTCGGTCATGGCCGTCCTGACCCATCTTGGCGACAAGGATACGCGGACGACGGCCATCGGCCTGTTCAAAGGCCTCGACCATGGCCTTGGCCGCAGCGGTTTGCGGATTGCCAGCAGCTTCGCGCAAATAGACCCCCGAAATGGTACGGATTTCCGCCTTGTGACGGCCAAAGACCTTTTCCAAAGCTAGGCTGATCTCGCCAACCGTCGCCATGGCGCGAGCGGCATCCACCGCTAGAGCCAAGAGATTGCCGGTGCCCCTTGCGCCTTCGGTCAGGGCGGTTAGGGCGGCTTCGACCTTGGCCGGATCGCGTTCGGCCTTGAGGCGGGCCAGCTTTTCGAGCTGTTGCTCACGCACCGACGTATTGTCGACCTTGAGCACTGGAATATCGTCGGCCACTTCAGGCTTGTAACTGTTGACGCCGACGACCGACTGGCGACCGGCATCGATGCGGGCCTGGGTCTTGGCCGCAGCCTCTTCGATCCGCAGTTTGGGCACGCCCTGTTCAATCGCCTTGGCCATGCCGCCAAGGCTTTCGATCTCGGCAATATGCTCCAGCGCCCGGGCCGCCAGATCGTGGGTCAGACGCTCGACATAGTAGCTGCCGCCCCAAGGGTCGATGACCTTGGTCAGGCCGCTTTCGACCTGCAAGAACAACTGCGTGTTGCGCGCAATGCGAGCCGAGAAGTCGGTGGGCAGGGCCAGAGCCTCGTCGAGGCTGTTGGTGTGCAGCGATTGGGTCTGACCATTGGCAGCGGCCATGGCCTCAACACAGGTGCGCGGTACATTGTTGAACACGTCTTGCGCTGCGAGGCTCCAGCCCGAGGTCTGGGAGTGGGTGCGCAAGGACAGCGACCGCGCATCCTGAGGGTCGAACGGCTTCATCAGCTTGGCCCAGATCAGGCGCGCAGCCCGCATCTTGGCCACTTCCATGAAGTAGTTCATGCCGATGGCCCAGAAGAACGACAGGCGCGGGGCGAAGGCGTCGACCGTCATGCCCGCCGCGATCCCGGCCTTCACATATTCGATCCCGTCGGCCAGCGTATAGGCCAGCTCCAGATCCGCCGTCGCGCCCGCTTCTTGCATGTGATAGCCAGAAATCGAGATCGAATTGTACTTCGGCATTTCCTTGGAAGTATATGAAAAGATATCCGAAATGATCCGCATCGAGGGGGCGGGCGGATAGATATAGGTGTTGCGGACCATGAACTCCTTGAGGATGTCGTTCTGGATGGTCCCGGACAGTTTCGCCGCTGGAACGCCCTGTTCCTCTGCCGCAACGATGAACAGGGCCAAGATCGGCAGGACTGCGCCGTTCATGGTCATGGAGACGCTCATCTGGTCCAGCGGAATGCCCGAGAACAGGGTGCGCATGTCATAGATGGAGTCGATGGCCACACCGGCCATGCCGACATCGCCCTTGACCCGCTCATGGTCGGAATCGTAGCCGCGGTGGGTGGCCAGATCGAAGGCGACCGACAGGCCCTTTTGACCCGCCGCCAGATTGCGCCGGTAAAAGGCGTTGGAATCTTCTGCCGTCGAGAACCCGGCATATTGGCGGATCGTCCACGGATTGGTCGCATACATGGTCGGATAGGGGCCCCGGCCAAAGGGGGCGAGACCGGGATAACCGTCGAGGAAATCCAAGCCCTCAGTATCAGACGCCTCATAGGAGGTCTTGACGCTGACGCCTTCAGGCGTTTCCCACAGGGGACCGGCATCAGAGGGCTTGCCCCCCTTGACCTCAATGGCGTCGAAATCGAGCGTGGCGAAATTAGGAACGGTCTGGGTCATTTTTTGCCATCCGGTTGGCCGTCATCGTCATCTTCGTCGTCTTCAAGATCGTCATCTTCGTCGTCGAAGACTTCATCGTCCTCGTCTTCGTCGAAGACTTCATCGTCCTCGTCTTCGTCGAACCCATCCTCGTCAAAGTCGTCATCGTCGAGATCATCCTCCTCGCCGTCATAATCGTCTTCATCGGGGTCATAGTCCCCGTCGTCGTCATCATCATCCTCGTCTTCGCCCTCTTCGAGGTCGGCTTCGAGCAGGGCTTGCCAAGTGTGGTCGGTCTCTTCGACGAACTCGACATCCTCCATGAAGGCCACAGCAGTGCGTCCGCGTGGCATCAGAAGGCCCAGCACCTCTAGCTCTTCACCGGTCTGGCTTTCATGGGCTTCAGCCTGAATGACGACGGCGGCAAATTCCTCTTCCTCGTCGTACCAGATCACGGCGGCGGGCATGCCCATATCGATGGGATGGCCATGGTGGGTGTCACCGAGGGCAAAGACAGCATCTCCAGCCTCGACATCCTCGGGCCGAGCGCAACGACCGCTAAAGGCCTTAGCCTCTTTCCACGTTAGGGCATCGTACCCCTTGGGTCTGGCCATTAGTCGGCTCCCAGATGTGTCAGAACCTCGCCCAAAAGGTCGAGAACGTCCATGCCCGCAAAGACAAAGTCGTCCACGCCTGCATCGCTGAGAGCCTGTTCGAGATCGCCTGGACGACCGGCCAGATAGAGCCGAGAGGCCCCGGCGGCTTTCAGTGCCTTGGCCGCTTGTGCCCCGTCGCTGCCATAGAACCCATCCGATGAGCAGAGCACGGCCACCTTGGCACCGGAAGTACCGAAAGCACCAACCTCGCCGACAATGATCTCGGCTCCGGTGATGGCAAAGAGGTTGGAGGCAAAGCCGACCCGGCCGCTAAAATCTGAAATCTCTCCGAGCGTTGCGAGAAAAATCTTAGGGATCGCAGAAAGGGTGGCCGTACGATCCCGCAGGGCCTCAAGGGCCGCTGCCGCGCGATAGGCGGGCAGGGCGACGGCCTGACTGTCGGGACCCGGCAAGCGCAGATCTGGACCAGTGACGGCCAAGGCGGTGCGGTCTGGATGCAGAACCTCAACCGGGCTTTCGAGCGGATTAGGGAATTCAGACACCCCGATCAAACCGTCCTTACGTTTTGCGACGGAGGCTTCGCGGGCCTTGCGGGTGGCGGCAATCTCTTGGGCTAGTGATCCGGAGGTGAGGGCAGCGGCAAGACCGCCAGCGGCCTCAATGGCTTGGAAGCGGCTCCAAGCATCGCGCGCCAGATCGTTGGTCAGGCTCTCGATGAACCAGGCGCCGCCAGCAGGGTCAGCGACCCGGCCGAGGTGGCTTTCTTCCATCAGGACCAACTGGATATTGCGGGCCTGACGGCGCGCAAAGGTCGTGGCTAGGCCGATAGCATCGGTGAAGGAGGCAAGGATGACACTGTCGGCCCCACCGGTCGCGGCGCTAAAGCCCGCCGCCGTAAGACGCAGCAGGTTCACCCACGGGTCAAAGCGGGTCAGCATGCGATCAGAAGACCGGGCCTCGATCACGGCGGTCTGTTCTTGCCCGCATGCGGCGGTCAGCTTGGCAAACAATAGGCGCGCGGCCCGAAGCTTGGCGATATTGATGAAATATTCGCCGTCGATCGACACGCCCAGAACGATCCGTCCGAAGGCCTCGTTCAGATCCATTCCCGCGCGGTTAAGCGCCTTGGCATAGGTCGCCGCCGCCGCAATCATCACGGCCAGTTCTTGCGCCTCTGCACCGCCCGCCTCGTGCACGGCCTGACCGGAAGCCAGCATCAGGCTGGCCTTGGGATAGGCCTTGGCCAAGCGGGTGCCGACGGTGGCAGCGCTAATCAGGTGACCTTCAATCGGGCCGGGGCTTGTGCCCTGTCGGGCCAGAGCGCCGAGCGGGTCCATGTGGAAGGCTAGCCGCGCTTCAGGCGCACCCTTGGCCAAGCTGCCCAGCCAATCGGCGGCCTTGGGGCCCATGAAACCGGCATCGAGGGCCACAGGGGCCAGATCGAGCAGGACGCCGTTCAGAACCTGGGCCAGACCGGCCTCATCGCCGACCGCAATGCCTGCCTTGGCGCTGGGATCAAGGGTCAGAAGAATCGATGCCGCGCCGCCCTCGAGGTCCTTGAGGGCCTCGGCATTGGCCGCGACAGGGTCTGGATGGGCAATCGAGGTGCGCAGGTCCCAAGGGCGGAACTGATCTCCGGGCAGGGCGCGGACCGGATTTTCGACCCCATCAGCCGCCGTGTAGAGGGGTTGCAGGCTCTGGCCGCCATAGGTCTTGGAGACGAGTCTCTTCTCGAAGGGCGCGCCTTTGAGGGTTTTTTCTACAATAGCCAGCCATTCGGCGCGCGACGGTGCCGCAAACTCTGCTGCCAGCGAAATGATCTTGTCGTCCAACTCAGGCCCCTTCGGAGGTCTCATAAGGATTATCTTTCGGAAATGCGCTGCCAATGGGGTGGGCGTCAAGCGTTCCAAAGCCTTGCCCTCGCGGCACTTCGCCTTAAACTATGGTCTGAACCTTCAAACCGGCGATCCGGTAAATTTCAGGAGCCCTTGTCTATGGCATTGCCATCCATTCTTCGTGACCGTCTTCGCCTGCCCGTCATCGCATCGCCGCTATTCATTATCTCGACCCCCGATCTCGTCATTGCCCAGTGCAAGGCCGGTATTGTCGGCTCATTCCCATCCTTGAATGCCCGTCCGGTTTCGTTGTTGGACGAGTGGCTGCACCGCATTCGTGAAGAGCTGGCCGAGTGGGATCGCGACCATCCCGACACGCCGTCTGCCCCCTATGCGGTCAACCAGATCGTTCACAAGACCAACAACCGCTTGGATGAAGATGTCGCGCTTTGCGTCAAGCACAAGGTGCCAGTGATCATCACCTCGCTGGGTGCCCGTGAAGACCTCAACACGACCATCCATTCCTATGGCGGCGTCGTCCTGCACGACATCATCACCGACCGCTTTGCGCGCAAGGCCGTTGAAAAGGGCGCAGATGGCCTAATCGCCGTTGCCGCTGGTGCCGGTGGCCATGCGGGCACCCTGTCGCCCTTCGCGCTGGTCCAAGAGATTCGCGAATGGTTCGACGGTCCGATTGCCCTGTCTGGTTCCATCGCCAATGGCGCTGCGATCCTGTCGGCTCAGGCCATGGGTGCAGACCTAGCCTATATGGGCTCAGCCTTTATCGCGACCAAGGAAGCCAATGCTGATCAGGGCTATAAGGATATGATCGTGGAGTCGGCCGCCGATGACATCGTCTATTCCAACCTGTTCACGGGTGTTCACGGCAACTATCTGAAGCCATCTATCGTTAAGGCCGGTCTTGATCCTGAAAATCTGCCGGTCAGCGACCCGTCGAAGATGAACTTTGGCTCGGGTGGAAACCAAGAGGCCAAGGCTTGGCGCGATATCTGGGGCTGTGGCCAAGGTATTGGCGCGGTTAAGGAAATGCAGTCCGTGGCCGAGTTTGTCGACAAGCTCGCTGGTGAATATGAGGCGGCCAAGGCGGACCTCATTGCCAAGACGGCCCTGACCTCCGGCGCCCATCTGGTCGCCGCAGAATAATCCCCGGCCGCCTTTGCGGCCTCAGACTGATCCTCGGCGGTTCGTGACGTTCACGGCCGCCGAGGAGACTGTCCCTTGTCGAATGATGCGACCCCAAGACTGGCCTTGCCCTATGTGGTCGCCGGTCAGGCCCAGAAACACGTCACCGTCAACGAAGCCTTCGCCCGCCTTGATGGGCTTGTACAGATGGCGGTCGAGACCCAGACCCTTGCCTCTGCGCCCAACGCGCCAAAGGACGGCAGCCTCTACATCCTTGCCCCATCCCCCACCGGTACCGCTTGGTCAGGCTATGCCGCCGGATCGGTCATGCGGTTTGAAGCGGGAAGCTGGTCGGCCTTTGCGGTCGATGAAGGCACGGTGGCTTGGCTGCGCGATGAGGACCGATTGGTGGTCTTTGATGGCCAGCAATGGCGATCAGCGGGCGCTGACCTCTCGATCATCAATAATGTCCAGCGGCTCGGTGTGGGAACGAACGCCGATGCCAACAATCCCGTCAGTCTGCGCCTAAACCGCCTGCTCTTGACCAGCAAACCGGCCAGCGACGGCGGCGATGGTGACCTGCGCCAAACGCTGAATAAGGACCTCGCCAATGGGGTCCTGTCGATGCTGTTCCAAAGCGGCTGGTCCGGACGGGCGGAGTTGGGCCTCTTGGCATCAGACGATTTCAGTCTCAAGGTCAGCGCCGATGGTGGCGCTTGGCAGACGGCCTTCGATGTGACCCGAGCCAGCGGCAAGGTCAACTTCCCTCAAGGCTCGGTTCGCAGCCAAGTCGATCTCTTCACCGCCAACGGCACCTATACCATCCCGCCCTGGGCTCAGCGGCTTGAGGTCATCTTGGTCGGAGCAGGCGGCGGCGGGGCTGGTGGCTCGAGCGGTGATGCGTCCGCTAGCCGGAACGGCGGCGGCGGCGGCGGGGCAGGCGGCTATGTCACTGAGACCTTCGATGTCAGCGAATTGTCTGGCCCCTTGGCCGTCAGCCTGGGGATCGGCGGAGCGGGCGGCCTTGGTGT
>CANESI010000067.1 GCA_947441065.1 Caulobacteraceae bacterium | reverse complement strand
GCCATCTCTTCCAGAGACTTGTTGGCGGCGAGCAGATGTTCGCGGTCGGGCATGTCGATGCCGTAAAAGTCTGGCCAGCGGATCGGCGGGGAGGCGGAGCGCAGATGGACCTCGGTCGCGCCCGCTTCGCGCACCATCCGTACGATCTTGAGCGAGGTGGTGCCGCGCACGATGGAATCGTCGATCAGGATCACGCGCTTTCCGGCCAAAACCGTGCGGTTCGGGCTGTGCTTCATCCGCACGCCAAGCTCCCGCACCCCTTGGGTCGGCTGGATGAAGGTCCGGCCAACATAGTGGTTGCGAATGATGCCCATCTCAAAGGGAATACCGCTTTCTTGCGAAAAGCCAAGGGCGGCAGGCAGGCCTGAGTCTGGCACAGGCACAATCACATCGGCGTCGGCAAAGGTTTCTTGCGCGAGGCGTCGACCCATACGCTTGCGCACCTCATAGACAGATCGGCCGTTCACCACACTGTCTGGGCGCGCGAAATAGACATATTCAAACACGCAAGGGCGGGCATGTTCAGCCGGGAAGGGGCGAAGGCTCTCGATGCCGTCTTCAGAAATGACCACCATCTCGCCATGTTCGACATCGCGGGTAAAGCGCGCACCGATCATGTCTAGCGCGCAGGTTTCAGAGGCCAGCACGGGCTTACCATCCAACTCACCGAGCACGAGGGGGCGGATACCGAGCGGATCGCGCACACCGATCATCTTCTTGTTGGTCATGGCCACGAGCGCATAGCCGCCCTCGATCTGGGATAGGGCGTCGATGAAGCGGTCGACGACCTTGGCCTTACGCGACCGTGCGATCAGGTGGAGGATGACTTCTGAGTCTGAGGTCGACTGGAAGATCGCCCCATCGTCCACCAACTGCTCACGCAGGACCAGGAAATTGGTCAGGTTGCCATTGTGGGCCAGAGCCACGCCGCCCGCCTGAAGGTCGGCGAACATGGGCTGAACATTGCGGATGAAGCTGCCGCCCGCCGTAGAATAGCGGGTATGGCCAATGGCATGGGTGCCGGGTAGGCGTGAGATCAGGTCTGGACCAGCAAAGGCGTCGCCGACATGGCCCATATGGCGTTCCGTGTGGAACCGGTTTCCGTCGAAGCTGGCAATGCCGCAGGCCTCTTGTCCGCGATGTTGGAGCGCGTGGAGACCAAGGGCTGCAACAGCGCTGGCGTCTGGCACATCATAGACCCCGAAGACGCCGCATTCGAGACGGGGGCGGTCGTCATCCGCCTCCCGATGTTCTGGCGCTGAAAAGGTCTCGCGGGCCTGACCGATCATCGCGTTTTCTCCACCAGTGCGTCGACGTCTCGGCGCGATTTGTCATCATAGCCCTTACCAGACTTCTTGGAGTCGTTCTGGTTGGAGCCGGATTTTTTGTCATCGGCTGCGCCTTCACGGACAGCATTCGCAATCGACGGGCCAAGCTTTCCAGCCACGGCGGAACCCTTGGGGGCCATAGAGCGCAAGACCTTTGCGCTGAGGCTGGACAGGGGATAGAGCGCCGAATGGGATATCCATTTGGGCACCCGCTCGGTGGGCGTGGCGATATTGAACACCAGATTGAAGACGCCCAGAAAAAACAGGGCCCGGATCAGGCCAAAGGCCACGCCTGCTGACCGATCTAAAAGGCCGAGGGTCTCGATATTGTGCAGCTTTTTGGTCAGCAATGACCCGGCCATGCGAATGCCGATATAGGCGAGAATGAAGGTCAGGACGACCGCCAAGGTGGTCGCGAACCAGTCCGGATCGACCATCTTGCGCACAAAGGGGCCGGTCAGTTTCAGGCCATAGGCCGCGATCAGCGCCGCGAGCACAAAGGCCAAGATCGTCATCACCTCACGGACCGCACCGCGCACGAAGCCGATTCCGGCTGACACCAGAATGACGCTCAGGGCGATGAGGTCGAAAAGGGTCAACGGGGCTCCTTTGCCACGGTCTTAGGTCCAATCATTCTCGCCAATGCGGCGGACCGCATCGACAAGGCGCCCCACGCCCGACACGGGAAAGGGCGATACATCGGCAATGCCCATCGGCCCCACCGCACGCGAGAAGCCCAGCTTCGCCGCTTCTTTCAGGCGCGATTCCATCCGGCTGACCTGCCGAATTTCGCCAGAGAGGCTAACCTCGCCGAACACCACGCAATCTTGAGGCAGGGCAACGTCCAAGGCCGATGAGGCAAGGGCCGCTGCCGCCGCAAGGTCTGCTGCCGGTTCGCTGATGCGCAAACCGCCTGCGACGTTCAAATAGACGTCCCGCGCCCCGAGGCCAAGCCCGCATCTGGATTCAAGCACAGCCAAAACCATAGCGAGGCGTCCTGAATCCCAGCCGACCACAGCCCTGCGGGGTGTTCCGTAGGCGGAGGGGGCGACGAGGGCCTGAAATTCAACCAAGACGGGCCGCGAGCCCTCAATTCCAGCAAAAACTGCCGCACCGGGCGCGCGCTCACCGCCGCTATTTAAAAACAGGGCCGAGGGGTTCTTGACCTCGCGCAGGCCAGAATCGCCCATCTCGAACACGCCGATCTCGTCGGTGGCCCCAAAGCGGTTCTTGGCGGCGCGCAGGATGCGGAAGGGATAGCCGCGCTCGCCCTCGAATGACAGGACCGCATCGACCATATGTTCGACCACGCGCGGACCTGCGATCTGACCGTCCTTGGTCACGTGACCGACAAGGATCACCGCCACGCCGCGCGTCTTGGCCAGTCGCACCAGTTCGCCAGCGGCGGCGCGAACCTGGGTGACCGAACCGGGACCGGCTTCGTGGGCGTCACTCCAGAGGGTCTGGATGGAGTCGATGACCACCAGATCGAAGGTTTCGCGCTTAAGACCGTCAATAATGCCGCGCAGGGCGGTTTCGGCGGCCAGTTGCACCGGCGCTTGGGCCAGACCCATGCGGGCCGCGCGGCCTCGCACCTGATCCAAAGCCTCTTCGCCGGAGATATAGGCGCATCGCGCGCCATTGACCGCGGCTTGGGCGCAGACCTGTAAGAGGAGGGTGGACTTGCCGACGCCCGGATCACCGCTGAGCAACAGGGCCGACCCGCGCACGACGCCGCCGCCGCAGACCCGGTCAAATTCATCCACGCCGGTCATGATCCGAGGCGGGGGGATGGTTTGGGTGTCGAGGGTCTCGAAGGCCAGACCGCGCATCTTGGTCGCGCGACTGGGGGCTAGGGCTCCGGGCGGGCGGCTTTGAATCTCTTCGACCAGACAGTTCCAACCATTGCAGGCCGGGCACTGGCCAGCCCATTTGGACTGAACCGAGCCGCAGGTCTGACAGACATAGGTGGCGCCGTCGCGGGCCATGGGGTCTCCGAGGGGGAGCGAATCAGTACAATCGCCGGACAGAGTCTACGCCTTTGCGCCCCGATATGTCCGCTGAAGACGCTGGGCGAGGCGAACGAGACATTCATAGGCGATGGTGCCGCTGGCGCTGGCGGCCTCATCGAGCGCAACATGGTCGCCCAGCAGTTCCACGCGGTCGCCCGGTGCGACCACAAGGTCGTGGCTGATCTCGATGGCGATCATGTCCATGGAGAGGCGCCCCAGCACCTTGCGATAGGCCCCGCCAAGCCAGACCTGACCGGCCTTGCCAAAGGATCGCAGGACCCCGTCGGCATAGCCTGCCGCGATGATGGCGGCCCGCACAGGCTTGTCAGCGGTGAAGGTCGCGCCATAGCCGACGCTCTCGCCGGGTCGAACTTCGCGGACCTGTAGGATCGGCGCGGTGAGGTGAGCGACCGCACGCAGGGCCGGGTGGGGCGCGCCAAAGGGGCCGCCGCCATAGAGACTGATGCCGGGGCGGACCAGATCGAACAGATAGTCTTGGCCTAAGAACACCCCAGCGGAGTTGGCGAGGCTGGCACGCGCCTCTGGGAACAGGCTGCGCGCCTCTTGGAACCTTGCCCGTTGGGCACCATTGGCCTGGTGGGCAGGCTCTGAGGCACAGGCCAGATGGCTGATGACCAGATCGATGGACAGGCCGCGCAGGCCATCAAAGGACTGAACCAGCGCCTTAGCCTCTTCGAGGCGAAGGCCCAGCCGGTTCATACCCGTATCGATCTGCAGGGCCGCCTCTAGTCCGCCTTGAACGGCGCGCGCATGGCTGCTCCATTCGGACACTTGGGCGGCGCTATTGAGCACCGGCGTTAGGTCGGCGTTTTGTAATCTCGGCGCAGACCCCGCGGGCGCGCCGTCCAGCACATAGATCGTCGCGGGACGCTCTGGTCCCAGAGCCGCGCGCAGGTCTTCGCCCTCGCTGATCCGCGCGACAAAAAAGGCTCGCGCCCCCTCGGCCCAAAGGTGGGTTGCGACTTGGGCCGCCCCCAAGCCATAGGCGTCCGCCTTCACCACCGGAGCCACCTCCGCGCCACGCGCCTCGTGCCTTAGCGCCGCGTAGTTGTGGGCCAAGGCGTCGAGATCAACGGTCAGGTGGGCATGGAACGGGTCGAGGGACATAGGATCAGGCGCTTTAGATTGACGGTTTTTCAGCCCTATCGTGGTTTGCGTTCAGATGCGAGGGGAAGGAAAACAAGGCCCCCTACGTCGCTTCGCGCCACTTCCCCCAGAGGGGGAAGATTTGCCGTCTCTTGATCTTCCCCCTCTGGGGGAAGTACCGGCGCAGCCGGGGTAGGGGGTTCATTCATTAAAAAGCTAAGGCCCTCACCCAACCCTCTCCCACAGGGAGAGGGCTAAGAACGCCAAAGCCCTCGCCCCCTTGGGGGAGAGGGTTGGGTGAGGGGGTACCCACCAACCCCTCATTCCTCGTCCTGAGCCCGTCGAAGGACGAGGTCGCACCCCGAACGAATAGGCGGTGTGAAAGGGTCTGGATCCCCGCCTTCGCGGGGAACGCGGGAGCGGGGTGTGTCTTCCTCGTCCTTCGACAGTATCGCCCGCGTCATTGCGAGGCGTGAAACGCCGAAGCAACCCAAGGGAACATCACCACAGGTCAGCCCCCTGGGTTGCTTCGCTGCGCTCGCAATGACGCATCAAAGAAACAAAGCCCTTTCCCCCCTTGAGGGGGAGAGGGTTGGGAGAGGGGGGTGTTCATCCACCAGCCCCTCATCCTGAGCCTGTCGAAGGACGGGGATGAACCTATAGTTTCCGACCCAAATATTTCTCCACCTCTCGGCGTTCCCATTCGGCATTAAAAATTGGCATCTTGGGCCATATGGAGAGGCCATGGTAAATTAACCCTATCCCCCATCCAACGGCAGGAAATATCGCCCAAATATTTTTTGGTGTCATCAGTAGGTTTGATGTGAACAAAAGCGCTATAATCACGACATACAGCATGATGTGTATGTAGAAATCCTTCATGTTTCGAACGTGAGAAAAGGCAAGTATTTCAGCTTGATCGCGCTTTAAAGTCTCTTGGTTCAGGTGTGAATCATTATCCATGGTCGGCTCCTGAAGTTGATTGAGGTCAATTTCGAAAACCGCAGCGAGTGTCTTCAGAGTTTCAAGACTGGCGGGCTGGCCTCGCTCGAGCCGTTGGATCGTCCGCGAACTTAATCCGCTGATATCCGACAACTGTTCCTGGGACCAACCGCGTTGCAGTCTAAGTTTCTGAATCAACATCATGCTTCCTTTCGAATGACACCGATCTAGCCAATGGAAGGGGCCCGCAACACGTCAAGAACCGGACAGTCGCACGACATTAGGCTGACTTTGGACCGTAATCGATGGAAAATACGCTGTACCCTCGTCCTTCGACAGTATCGCCCGCGTCATTGCGAGGCGCGTCGCGGCGAAGCAATCCAGGGGAGCATCACTTCAGGTCCGTGTCAGTCCCCTAGGTTGCTTCGCTTCGCTCGCAATGACGCGGGTGTAACAAAGCCCTTTCCCCCCTTGAGGGGGAGAGGGTTGGGAGAGAGGGGTGTTCATCCACCAGCCCCTCGTCCTGAGCCTGTCGAAGGACGAGGTCGCACCCCGAACGACCAGGCGGTGTGAAAGGGTCTGGATCCCCGCCTTCGCGGGGAACGCGGCGGTGGGTGGCTAGCGAACCTCGTATCTGCCGTCGCGGGCGAGGTTGCCGAATTTGGTCAGGTCGGCATTGAAGCTGAGCTTGACTGTGCCAATGGGGCCGTGGCGCTGTTTACCGATGATGACCTCGGCCAGATTGTTGATCTGGTCCAACTCCTCTTGCCAGCTGAGATGTTCGGGCGTGCCGGTGCGGGGCTCGGAGCGGCTGAGATAGTAGGACTCGCGATAGACGAACATGACGGCGTCGGCGTCCTGCTCGATCGAGCCGGATTCGCGCAGGTCCGACAGTTGCGGGCGCTTATCTTCGCGCTGTTCGACCTGACGCGAAAGCTGCGACAGGGCGATGACGGGAACGCCAAGCTCTTTGGCCAAGGATTTCAGACCCATAGTGATCTGGCTGACCTCTTGCACACGCCCATCGGCCCTTGTGCCTTCGCCAGCGGTGACCAGTTGCAGATAGTCGACAATGACCAGATCGAGGCCATGCTGGCGCTTCAAGCGGCGCGCGCGGGCGGTCAGCTTGGAGATCGACAGGCCGCCGGTGGCGTCGATGTAAAGCGGGGCCTCTTGGATCTCGATGGCCGCGTCGCGAATGCGGCCAAATTCGGAGGCGTCAATCTCGCCCTTGCGCAGGCGGTCTGACGAGACGCCCGAGGCATCGGCCAACAGACGCATGGCCAACTGTTCGGCCGACATTTCGAGCGAGAAGAAGGCCACGACCCCGCCATTGACGGTCTTGCGACTGCCGTCCGGCTGCGGCTCCCAGGCATAGGCCTTGGCCACGTTGAACGCGATATTGGTCGCCAGCGCGGTCTTACCCATTGAGGGGCGACCGGCGAGGATCAAGAGGTCGGAGGGGTGCAGGCCACCCAACTGCTTATCCAGATCCATCAGGCCTGTGGAAACGCCGGACAGGCCGCCGTCTCGACCATAGGCCTCGGCAGCCATTTCAACGGCCCCGCGCAGGGCTTCTGAAAAGTCGATAAAGCCTGATGAGGTCGTGCCGGTCTCGGCCAGGGTGTAGAGCTGGGCCTCGGCGGCCTCAATATGGTC
>CANESI010000066.1 GCA_947441065.1 Caulobacteraceae bacterium | reverse complement strand
CTGAAGGGTCTGCCTATAGGCCACTGGCTTGCGGAATCTGACATCCAAAGCCCGCAATGACGGGTTACAAAAACTAATATTAGGGAACAAATTCAATGAAAAAGTCGATTTTCCTAATGTCATGCGCGATGGTTGTTCTCAGCCATGGCGCGGCCATCGCGGCACCGAAGGCCAAGGTCGAAAGCCCGGATGCGCAGGCCGCGAAGATCGTTGGTCAGATGTCGCCAGAGGAAAAGCTCAATCTGGTTCACGGGATCATGCCGCTGCCAATGTTCCCTGGCACAGTCATTCCTGCTGGGGTGACTCCCAGCGCGGGCTATGTGGCTGGTGTGCCGAGGCTGGGTGTTCCCGCCCTTCGCGAGACCGATGCCAGCCTGGGCGTTGCCTATGTCTTTGGCTTGAGGGGCGATGGCGCGACCGCCTTGCCGTCCAGTCCGGCTCTGGCGGCCAGTTGGAACCTCGATTTGGCCTATCAGAGCGGGGCCATGATCGGGCAAGAGGCTTGGCGCTCTGGCTTTAATGTCCTGCTGGCGGGCGGTGTCAATCTGGCCCGCGATCCCCGCAACGGCCGCAATTTCGAATATCTGGGCGAAGATCCCCTGTTGGCGGGAACCATGGCCGGAGAGTCCGTTCGCGGGATCCAGTCTCAACACGTTATCTCAACGGTCAAGCATTTCGCGCTCAATGATCTGGAGACCGGCCGCCAGTTTCTGAACGCTAAGATTTCTGAGGCAGGCCTGCGCGAGAGCGACCTTCTGGCCTTTGAGATCGCCATAAAGCGCGGCGAACCGGGTTCGGTCATGTGTGCCTACAATCTGGTCAATGGGGCCTATACCTGTGGTAGCGACTTCCTGCTCAACAAGGTGCTCAAGCGCGACTGGGGCTATAGGGGCTGGGTCATGTCCGATTGGGGCGCGGTCCATGGTGTCGAAGATGCCTTGAACGGCCTTGACCAACAGTCGGGCCAGCAATTGGATAAGGCGGTCTATTTCCATCTGCCGCTGCAAGAGGCCGCCAAGACCGACAAGGCCTATGCCACGCGCTTGGACAATATGAACCAGCGTATCCTTCGCTCAATGATCGCCGTTGGGGTGATCGACCATCCGCCGGTCAAGACGCCGCTCGATCGTGAGGCGGGCGCAAAGGTGGCCCAGACCACGGCGGCTCAGGGGATGGTGCTGCTGCGCAATCAAAACAATCTCCTACCCCTGACGGCCTCGGCCAAGCGCATTCTGGTCGTGGGTGGCCATGCCGATCTGGGCGTCCTGTCAGGCGGGGGATCGTCTCAGGTCGCGCCGCGCGAGGGGCCGTCCGTGACCGACGTGATGGGCGGCGAGGGGCCGCTCTCCTTCATCCGCCGCGCCATGTACATGCCCTCTTCGCCGCTGAAGGCCATCCGGGCGGGTGCGCCTGAGGCTAAGGTGACCTTTGACGATGGTCTCTATCCCAGCGCCGCTGCCGAAAAGGCCAAGGGCGCCGATGTGGTCATCATCTTTGCCACCCAATGGACGATGGAGGCCTATGATGCCCCTGACCTGTCGCTGCCCGGTGGGCAGGATCAGATGATCGCGACCATTGCCGCCGCCAATCCCAACACCATCGTGGTGCTGGAAACCGGTGGTCCGGTGACCATGCCGTGGCTGGATCAGGTCGGGGCCGTGGTCCAGGCCTGGTATCCGGGTATCCGGGGCGGTGAGGCCATTGCTGATCTGCTCTTGGGCAAGGTGGCCCCGTCTGGGCGTCTTCCGATGACCTTCCCGGCCTCGTTGGCCCAGACACCCCATCCGATCTTGCCGGGCCTGAATGTGCCCGAGGGCCAACAGTTCGATGTCGACTATGCCGAGGGCTCGGATGTCGGCTATCGCTGGTTTGCCAAGACGGGGGCCAAGCCTCTGTTCGCCTTTGGCTATGGGCTGACCTACACGCAATTTGCCTATAGCGATCTGGTGATCAAGGCGGGAGCCAAGCCAACCGTGAGCTTCACGGTCAAGAATATCGGTGCCAAGGCGGGCACAGACGTGCCTCAGCTCTATCTGACCCAGTCGCCAAATCGCACCCAGCAGCGTCTGGTCGGTTGGTCCCGGCTGGAACTGGCCGCCGGCGAAGCCAAGTCGGTGACGGTACCGGTTGATCCTAAGATGCTCGCCAACTGGGATCAGACCGCTGGCGCTTGGCGCGTCGATGCCGGGACCTATCAGATGGCGGTCGGGGCCTCGGCCAACGATCTGGCACTGAAGGGCAGCTTGGTATCCAAGCTGCTGAAGCTAAAGCCCCAATCCTAAGGGTTCAGTCGCCCTTAAAGTCGGGGGTGCGTTTTTGCAGATAGGCACTAACGCCTTCCTTATAGTCATTGGACCGGGCCATCAGCAGATACTGATCCCGGTCCATCACGCTGGTGGCGAGATTGTTGGCATTGACGGTCGCGTTGACCGCCTCCTTGGTCATGCGCACGGGGATGGGCGGTAGGGCCACGACCTTCTGAGCCCAGCGCTGGGCGGCCGCCATAGCCTCGCCCTTTGGGGTGACCTCTTCGGCCATGCCCCAGGTCAGGCAGGTTTGGGCATCAGCAGGCTCACCGAACATGACGAACTGCTTGGCGCGGGCCGGGCCGACCAGATTGGCAATGCGCGGAATGCTGCGCCAGCTCATATTCATGCCCAGAGGAATTTCCGGCAGGCGCATATAGGCCCCTTCGGCCATGATGCGAAAATCACATGAGACCGCCAAGGCGCAGCCACCGCCGATGCAAAAACCCTCTATAGCCACGATGGTGACCGCTTCGATCTCTTCCCAGGCCTTGCACAGGTCTGGCCCGATGGAATAGAGCGACCGTAATTCAATCAGGGTCGGCGGCGTCGCAACCCGCGTCTTGGCGACGTTGAGGTCGGCTCCAGCCGAAAAGCCTTCTGTCCCACCGGTGAGGATCACGGCCCGAATATCGTGGCGCAGCCTCAGGGCCTGGGCCACCTCGATCAGCTCGCGCATATGTAAGTCATTGAGCGCGTTTTTCGCCTCTGGCCGATGCAGGCTGATGGTCGCGATATGGCCCTCGCGCTGCGCCCTGATGTGGGTCCATGCGCGATCAAAGATGGGGTCTTGGCTCATTTGCGGATCTCCAGCCTGCCGTTGGACTCAACGAGGGTGAGGGATAATGCCCTGTTTAGCCGGGATGGGGCTCGGAGGATATATTTCCCAGACCCTAGGCCATCACTTGGGTATGATCGAATGGCCATCGACCTGTGCTGTTGGTCCTCTGACAACACTCGGTCCACCTTTGTGTTAGGGTAGGGCGTTGGGCGTCCAAGATTGCCCTAAGGCCGCCAAGAAGTCGCTCACCGCACCGGATGGCTGGTTGTTGGCCAAGGTGACAGCGCTCATGGCGAAGCGCGCGCCATCAGGGAAGGGCATGGCCTTAAGCTGACCCGTCGCCAGATGAGGCCTTGCCGCCGTCGCCGGAAGCACGGTCAAGAGGTCGGTTCGACTGGCCATTTCGATACAGACCGATTGGTTCAGGACCCGATATTTCGGGAAACCAAACCGCTGATAGAGCTCCAACTGCTTGGGCGGCAGACCTGATTGATAGCTGGTGTCAAAGCCTGCGACCGCCCAGTCAAAGGCCAGCATGGCCTCCAGCGACTGGTCGCTCTGTTCGACGGGGTGACCGGGGCGAAAGACCGCCAGATAGGGCTCTGACCCCAGGGTTTGAATATTGAGCAGCTTGCGGTTCGATAGGCCCTCAACGGCCTTGGGATGGAACAGCATCAGCTGCGCGCGGCGCTGGATGAGTTGTTCACTGGCTAGCGCTGGAGGCATGGATTCGATGTGAACCTGAACCTCAGGGTGGACCTGCCGAAACAAAACCAGAGCCCCATGCATGAAGGTGTCAATGATGGCCGGGCCGCAGATGATGGTCAGCTTTTGATCGAGGGACTGGACGCTGGCCTTGATGTTCTGGCCATAGGCGAGGAGGTCCGCTGCCGTGACCGCCAGACGCTGGCCCGCCTCGGTCGGCAGGACGGATCGGGTCGTGCGATCAAACAGCCGCACATTCCAACTTTCTTCAAGGGTGCGGATGCTCTTGGTGATGGCCGAGTGGGTCATGCCCAACTCTTTGGCCGCGCGCGAGAAACTGCGCAGGCGATAGACCGCTTCAAATCGGCGGATCAGGTTCAGATCAAATGACATGTTCCAAATAGTATCTAATCAGTGCCGATTATTCAATTGCAGAGCGAAGCATGGCTCCCTAACACTCGGTACCTTAGATGTGATTTGGGGCACGCCATGACCGTTCAGCAGCTTTTAGGCGTCAATATGGGCGTGCTATCGATCATCATATTTTTCAGTCTGATTGCGGTGGAACTGGTCGCGATCAAGCTCTTCAAGGCCAAGGGTGCGGTTCCAGCCAAGGACAGTGTGATCAGTATCGGCATGGGTCTACTCAGTGACCCGGTGAACGCCCTGTCAGCGGTCATCACCCTCGGCATACTGTCCTTTGTGGAGCCCTATCAAATCCAGAAACTGCCGCTGACCTGGACCATGTTTGCGCTCTGTTTCGTGCTCGATGATCTGCGCTTCTATACCCATCACCGCATCGCCCATCGCTGCCGCTGGGTCTGGGCCATGCATGTGGTTCATCATTCGAGCCAGAACTACAACTTCCCCATCGCGCTTCGTCAGGCCTGGACCAAGCATTTTACCGGCACGATGTTGCTAAAGATTCCGTTGGTGCTGATCGGTTTCGACCCGGTGATGGTCACATTCTGCGGCGTGCTCAATGCCACCTATCAGTTTTTCCTGCATACCGAGACGGTTGATCGGATGCCGCGTTGGTATGAGTTCATCTTCAACACCCCGTCGCACCATCGGGTCCATCACGGCAATAATCCGCGCTATCTCGACACCAACTATGCCGGGGTTCTGATCATTTGGGACCGCATGTTGGGCACCTTTGCCGAAGAAGATCGCGCGGATCGTCCCGTCTATGGTCTGGTCAATAATCTCAACACCTTCAATCCGTTCACGATCCTGACCCATGAATATATTGCCATTGCCAAGGACGCGGCTCAGCGCGGTCTGACGCCCTTGCAAAGGCTGGCATACATCTTTGCGCCGCCGGGATGGAGCCATGATGGGTCACGTCAGTCCTCGAAAGATATCAAGCGGCAAGCCGGACTGATCGCGGCGGAACCGGTCCCGGCTGAAAAGGCGGCCTGAGCCATGCCCCTTCACTATGCCCTGTCCGATGGCTTGGTTGGCGTCCTTGGACTGTGGGGCCTGTGGACCTTGGCGCGGCGCGGTCAGCTTTTGGTCGGGCTTGGCCTAGGCCTGTTTGGTTTGGCCGGACTGATTGGCGTCGTTAGGATTACGAGCGGCCTGATTGAGCCGATGGCCGTGCTTCACAAGTCGGTGTCGCAGCTGGGCGGTCTGGCCGGGTTGATCCTGATCCTGAGCGGCTTGGTGCGTCATCTGGGCCTTAAGGTTCCTGCGCTTGGCGTTCTTGCTGCAGCCACTGTCGCGGTGGTCATCGCTGTTCGGATGCCTGCGGTCGGGCAGGGGCTGTTCGCTGCAGGCCTATTGGCTGGGATCGTGGTTCTGGCCGTGGCACCGGGGGCCATGAGTTTGAGGGTGCAGTCTGCGCTCGCCTTCGGATTGATGCTGCCCAATGTGCTTTTGCTGCGCAGTGCCCCGGCCTTGAGCCCTGATCTGCGCTGGCATGCCTATCATCTGATCGTCGCCCTCTGGCTGGTGCTTTTGCCCTTCTGCCTGAGCGAGCGCTCGAAGGCCGCGCCAGAGGCTGCCTAACCGAAGATCAAATCGGGACCAGCCCTTTACATTCCAGCGCGATATGGTCGAAGTGGGGAAACCAAACAAAAATCCCGGAGAGGATCCCCCATGAGCAGCCAAACCCAGTTCGGGTTCAACCCCAATGACGACCTCAACGATCTTCGCATGAGCGAAGCCTCGGCCCCGCTCTATGAGCACGTCAAGCGCTTCATCGCCGCGACCGTGATCCCCATGCAGGACGAGTTCCGCAAGCTCGGTGAAGGCAATCAGGATCGTTGGAACTTTGCGCCCGGCCAACTGGACGTGCTGGAAGTGGCCAAGAACAGGGCCAAGGCTGAAGGCCTGTGGAACTTCTTCCTGCCCGACGCTGAGACCGGCGTGGGCCTGAACAATCTCGACTATGCCTATATCGCCGCAGAACTGGGCAAGGCGCCGATGGCCTCTGAGGTCATGAACTGCTCGGCCCCCGACACCGGCAATATGGAAGTGCTCGAACGGGTCGGTACCCATGAGCAAAAGGAGCGTTGGCTCAAGCCGCTGCTGAACGGTGAAATCCGCTCGGCCTACGCCATGACTGAGCCCAATGTCGCATCTTCAGACGCCAAGAACATCTCCACCAGCGCCGTCCTCGACGGCAATGAGTGGGTCATCAATGGCGAGAAGTTCTACATCTCCGGTGCCGGTGATCCGCGCTGTAAGATCATGATCACCATGGTCCGCACCAGCCCTGACGCGCCCCCACACAAGCAGCAGTCGCAGATCTTGGTGCCTATCGACACCCCGGGCGTCCATATCTTAGGGCCCATGCATGTCTTTGGCCAAGACCATGCCCCACGCGGCCATATGCACATCAAGTTCGATAATGTCCGGGTCCCTAAGGACAATATCCTGCTCGGTGAAGGCCGTGGCTTCGAGATCAGCCAAGTGCGCCTCGGCCCTGGCCGTATCCACCACTGCATGCGCACCATCGGTAAGGCCGAGGCCGCGCTGGATATGATGGTCACCCGCGGTGTCTCGCGCGAAGCCTTTGGTCGCAAGCTGGCCTATCTGGGCGGCAATGTCGAAATCATCTCCCGCGCTCGGATCGAGATCGAGTCCATGCGCCTGATGGTGCTCAAGGCCGCTAAGGCTATGGATGTTCTGGGCAACCGCGAAGCGCGCGTCTGGGTCAGCATGGTCAAGGCCATGGTGCCAGAGCGGGCCTGCAAGATCATCGATCAGGCCATGCAGATCCATGGGGCCACGGGCATCTCACAATGGACCCCACTTGCCGGTCTCTATGCCGATGTGCGTCACCTACGCTTTGCCGATGGTCCCGATGAGGTCCACCACATGGTCGTCGGCCGCAACGAGATCCGCCAATATGAGGCTGCTGCTGCCAGCTAGTCTGTGAAACAAGGCCCCCTACGTCGCTTCGCGCCACTTCCCCCAAAGGGGGAGATTTGCTTTTCTTAGGTCTGCCCCCTCTGGG
>CANESI010000065.1 GCA_947441065.1 Caulobacteraceae bacterium | reverse complement strand
GTGAGGCTGGTTTGAGGCTTAAACAAGGCCCCCTACGGCCCTTCGGGCCACTTCCCCCAGAGGGGGAAGATTTAACGCTGATGATCTTCCCCCTCTGGGGGAAGTACCGGCGAAGCCGGGGTAGGGGGTTCTTTCTTTAAGGTAACAAGGCCCTCACCCAACCCTCTCCCACAGGGAGAGGGCTAAGCGGTGAAAAGCCCTCGCCCCCTTCAGGGGGAGAGGGTTGGGTGAGGGGGCATCCCCGCTCTCTCATTCATCCTAACCTTACGCCCGTCGAAGGAAGAGGATGCAGCACAAAAGATCCGTCTGTGCGAAAGGGTCTGGGTCCCCGCCTTCGCGGGGAACACGGAGGTGGGGGCTTAAAACCACACCCTCTCCATGTCAGACCTCTGGGTTGCTCGCAATGACGCGGTAGATCAAAGCCCTTTCCCCCCTTGAGGGGGAGAGGGTTGGGAGTGGGGGGTGTTCATCCACTGTCCCCACCGCCGCGTTCCCCGCTAAGGGGGGCTTAGGCCGGCAACCCCGCCAACCATTCCAAGATCAGGGCATTGACCGCCTCGGGGGCCTCTTGCTGGGTCCAGTGGCCGCAGCCGGGCAGGAGTTCGGCTTTGGTGAGCTTGGGCATCTGGCTGCGCATGGCGGCGAGAAGGTCGATATCCCCAAGCATGCTCAGCACCAGATCGCGCTGACCGCCGATAAATAGGGCCGGTTGCTCGATCAAGCGGCCTTGGAACTGCTGCAGATAGGCAAAGTCGCGGTCGTGATTGCGATAACGGTTCAAGGGGCCGCGCAGGCCAGAAACCTCGAACTCGTTGACATAGTAGTCCAGATCCTCAGCCGTCAGCCAAGCGGGGAAGGGCTGGGGATCGACCAGACCCTCGAGCAGGGTCGCATCCACCGGCTTATCATTGGGCCAGGTGCCGTCTTGGGCATCGCCGCTGATTGCATAGTAGAACTTGCGCAGAAAATCGCGGATGTCGCCTTCGAGATCATCCTCGGCCTGCGGCGATTTTTGGAAATAGTGCTGGTAGAAAAACTTGCCGCGTGAGGTGAAGACCTGATCGATCATGACGCTGAACGAGGCCTGCGGCACGCCCAGATAGGGCACCGATAGGCCGCAGACGGCGCGCACCCGGTCAGGCCGGATCAGGGCGCTGTTCCAGACCTGCGGTGCGCCCCAGTCATGCCCGATCAGCACAGCCCTTTCGCCGGGGCTGAGCACCTCGATCAGACCGGCAATGTCGCCGACTAGCGACTCCATATCATAGGCCGCGATGGCGTGGGGCTTGGACGAGCCGCCATAGCCGCGCACATCCATGGCCACGGCGCGGAACCCGGCCTTGGCGATCGGCTCCATCTGATGGCGCCAAGAATACCAGCTTTCGGGAAAGCCATGGACCATCAGGACCAGCGGGCCCTCGCCTTCGGTGGCGATACGGATACGGCGGGTGCCGACGGAGTGAGTTTCGAAGGTAGGCATGGGTCTTAGCTCCAGGACGGGTTGACCTGTTGGTCTTTGGCAGCGGTGGATTGGGCGAGCTTGGCGCGTTTAAAGCCGTCACGTTCCTGCATCCGGGCCCAATAGGCGGCCACGGCGGGCGGGAACTGTTCGTCGAGCTTGAGCGTTCCGGCCAGCAGCAGGGCGTAGGATACGGAAATATCGGCAGCCGTGAACCGACCCGCCGCAACGAATTCTTGCGTCGAGACGATGGCCTCTAGGCCGCGCAGTCTGGCCAAAAACCATTTGCCATAGTCGTCCGCCACCTGCGGACTGCGCCGGTCCTTGGGCTCTAGCCGCGTATAGCGCAGCACCAGCGTCTGGGGGAAGGTCAGGGTCGCCTCGCCATAGTGCAGGGCGTTGAGATAGGCGCCGTAGCCGGGCTCATCCACGCTCACGCCGAGGGTTCCGGCACCAAACTTGGCGGCCAGATATTCGCAAATGGCCGCAGACTCTGTCATGCGCATCTCGCCATCGAAAAAGGCGGGGATGGTGCCGAGTGGATTGATCTGCAAATAGCCGCGATCATGCATGCGCGGCGGGAAGGGCAGCATCTTCAGTTCATAGGCCAAACCCAGCTCCTCCAACGCCCAAAGGGGGCGGAACGAGCGGGCATCGGCGCAGTGATAGAGGGTGATCATCCAGCGTTTCCCCAGTCCAATCGGAGCCTGTTTATCAGGCCTTCGGTGCAGCCCTCGCCGCCCGATTGCCCAAACCATACTGCTTTTCTGACAAAGACCAGACTCAAATGGCATGGCGCACCGATCAGATCGTGACCTAGAGAGGACTTGCAGGCTAGGGTCGCGAAAATGGTCACCCTTGGATATTGATGATGCGTGTCATTACCCCCTTGAAACAGCTTTCAGCCCTCGTCCTGAGCGCCTCACTCGCCTTCGCGCCCTTAACGGTTCTGGCGCGGCAGGCCCCCAAGGCGCAGCCGGTTGCGGCGGCGCAGTTCAAGGCTGGGGCGGTCGCGACCTCGGACGCCTATAGTGCGGTGGTGGCCAAGGCCATCTTGCAAAAGGGCGGCAATGCGGTGGATGCGGCGGTGGCAACGGCCTTTGCGCTGGCCGTGACCTTGCCAGAGGCCGGCAATCTGGGCGGCGGCGGCTTCATGACCGTCTGGATGGAGGGCAAGCCCTATTTCCTCGACTATCGCGAGCGCGCCCCGGCCAAGGCCTCAGCCGATATGTATCTCGATGCCAAGGGCAATGTGGTTCCAGACCTTAGCCTGATCGGCAATCTGTCGGCGGGTATTCCGGGCACGGTGCGGGGCATGGCAGCGGTCCATGGCCGCTTTGGCCGCTTGGCGTGGAAGGATGTGGTCGCGCCCGCCATTGCCCTGGCCCGCGACGGGTTTGTGGTGCCAAAGCGCCTGCAAGAGAACCGCGATGCTGAAATGGCCAGCTATGCGGACAAGACCAATTTCGCAGCCTACTATGCGGGGATGAATGCGGGGGCGACCTTCAAGCAGCCGCACCTAGCTGGCACGCTGCAACGCATCGCCGCCCAAGGCGAGAAGGGCTTTTATGAGGGCCGCACTGCCGATCTGATTGTCGCCCAGGTGGGGCGCGGGCCGGTCAAGGGGATCATCACCAAGGCTGATTTGGCGGGCTATAGGGCTGTCTGGCGCGAGCCGGTGCGGGCCTCTTGGAATGGCTATGACGTGATCACCGCCCCGCCGCCCAGCTCTGGCGGTATCGCGCTTATCCAACTTTTGAAGATGAAATCTATTCTGGCCCCAGCCTTTGAGGGCGTCGCCCACAATAGCCCGCAATATATCCACCTGCTGGCCGAGATCGAAAAACGGGTCTATGCCGACCGAGCCGAATATCTGGGCGATCCTGACTTTGTGAAGGTCCCCGTTCAGGCCCTGATCGATCCGGCCTATCTTGCGGCCCGCGCGGGCGAGGTGAAGGCCCTGACCCCCTCGGAAACCCGCAAGATCAATCCGGGTCTGGAGAAGCCGGAAACCACCCACTTCTCGGTCGTCGACCGTTGGGGCAATGCGGTTTCCAACACCTACACGCTCAATGGCAGCTTCGGGTCTGGCGTGGTCGTCGAGGGCGCGGGCTTCTTGTTGAATGACGAGATGGACGATTTTTCGGCCAAGGCCGGGGTGCCCAATGTCTATGGCGTTGTTGGCGGTACGGCCAATGCGATTGCGCCGCTCAAGACCCCGCTGTCGTCTATGACCCCGACCATCCTCTTGAAGGATGGCAAGGTGGCGATGGTCATCGGCACGCCCGGTGGCTCGCGCATCTTTACCTGGGTCTTTCAGGTCATGACCAATGTCTATGACTTCAAGATGCCGCTTCAGGCCGCTGTCGATGCCCAGCGTATCCACCACCAGCTGCTGCCGGAAAACCTGATCATCGCCGAGCGATTCTATCCCATTGCCGCGCCCGTGGTGAAGGCCTTGGAGGCGCGGGGCTACCATGTCGACAATACAGGATGGGGCGGGGATATTGAGGCGATCCAGATCACCGATGGCCAGCCCGTCGCCGCCTCTGACCCGCGCGGTCGCGGCGTCTCGGTGGTTGTTCCCTGATCGGCGACAGGTTCCTGTTCCGTTTCGGGCGCGACGCCGTTAAG
Organism: Caulobacteraceae bacterium; assembly: GCA_947441065.1. Classification (GTDB taxonomy): domain Bacteria; phylum Pseudomonadota; class Alphaproteobacteria; order Caulobacterales; family Caulobacteraceae; genus CAISGS01. The sequence goes on along the minus strand of CANESI010000065.1, from coordinate 3,237 downwards.
CAAGGCGGGTGACCGAAGCCCTGCCCGTTCCGACCCTGCCCCCCGCCCTCGTCGTCCATCCCGGACGGCGAGCGGCCCTGTGCGAGGGCGATCAGGTCAAGCGGCTGGGTCCGGCCCCGGCCAAGACCCTGTTCGAGCGCGGCCCGGTTCTGATCGCTCACGCCACCCTGACCGCAAGGCGTCTGGGCCTCAATCCCCCGCAGCGCAGCCGTGACCATTTCGATGTGCTCGAACTCTATGCCTTTGTGCGCCCCGCCCGGTTCTGTGCGCCGTCGGCTGCCGGTCTGGCCCTAGCCCTTGGCCGCAGCGAGCCTCGGACCTTGGAGGATCAGGCGCTGGCCCTTCATCAGGGGGCGATGGACCTGCTGGCCGAACTGGCGGGCGGGCCTTGGCCAACCCGTGAGGATGCCTTGGCTCTGGCCGAGACCTTGGGCCGGGCCGGATGGGCTTGGGCCGCGCTGGTCATTGGTGCCCTGCGTTCTGGCCCTGTGCGGGAGGGTTCGCGCTCTGCGGGCCTGGATGTCTGGTCGCGTATTCCCGAGTGGGAAGATCAGGCCCCGCCGGGCGAATCGGGCACCCGTCCCATCTCGCCCGATGAGGCGAGGGTGCGCTTGGCCGAACTTCTGGCCCGCTCTGGTCTGGATGAGGCGCGCCCGGCCCAGGCCGAATTTGCTGCCGAGACCGCCTTTGCCTTCCAGCCGCGTGAGCGCGAGGGCGAACCGCGGATGATGCTGGCTGAGGCAGGCACCGGCGTTGGTAAGACCCTCGGCTATCTGGCCCCCGCCTCACTCTGGGCCGAGGCCAATGGCCCGGCCGTTTGGATATCGACCTATACCCGCGCCCTTCAGCGCCAGATCGCCCGCGAAAGCGCCGCCATCTTTCCTGATCCCGCCGTCCGAGCGCGCAAGGCGGTGGTGCGCAAGGGGCGCGAGAACTATCTGTGCCTTTTGAATTACCAAGATGCGGTTCAGGCCGCCCAACTTGGCAATGGCGACCTGATCGGTCTGGCCCTGACCTCGCGCTGGATTAGGGCGACGCGCGATGGCGACATGACCGGCGGAGACTTTCCCGCCTGGTTGCCCGGCCTCTTTGCCGTTGCGCCCGTGCAGCAGGCCAGCGCCGCCAATCTGGTCGACCGGCGCGGCGAGTGCGTCCATGCAGGCTGCTCGCACTACCGCGCCTGTTTCATCGAAAAGGCGGTGCGGGCCTCCAAGCGGGCCGACATTGTCATCGCCAACCATGCGCTGGTCCTGACCCAAGCGGCCTTTGACGGGGTCCGCAGCGCGCGGGGTCAAAAGGCCGACAACGAATCCACCTCGCTCAAGCGCATTGTCTTTGACGAGGGCCACCACCTGTTTGACGCCGCTGACAGCGCCTTTGCCGCCGCCATTTCCGGGGCTGAAGCTGCCGAGATGCGCCGCTGGATCCGGGGTCCAGAGGGGCGCGGTCGGCGCGGGCGCGGGCTGGAACAGCGGCTGGGCGATTTGGTCGGCGAGCGTGAGGGTCCGGCCAAGGCACTGGCTGACGCGGTGCAGGCGGCAACGGCCCTGCCCAGCGAAGGCTGGTCTGGACGGGTGGCTCCGGCGCCTGACTATGATGGCCGCGATCAGCCCGCCCAGCCCAATGGCCCCATCGAGACCTTTATTGCCCGGGTGCTAGAACAGCTTCGCGCCAGAGCGACCCCCTCTGAGGTTGGACAGGAATGTGCTGCCCGACCGACCGTCGAGCCGGTGCGGATCGCTGCCCGCGACGCGGCCCGCGCCCTTGCCGCGATCGAGGCCCCGCTGGTGGCCTTTGCGCGGCACTTGGAAGATTTGTTGGATTCCGAGGCGGATGAACTGCCCACCGGCGACCGAGCGCGGATCGAGGGGGCCTTGCGCGGCATTGATCGGCGCGCGCGCATGGCCCTTCCGGCCTGGCGCACCATGCTCAAGGCGCTGGAGGAGCAGGCCGAGGACGATCCTGATTTCGTCGATTGGTTCGAGGCCACCTATCTCTATGGCCGCGTGGTGGACGGGGCCTATCGTCGCCACTGGGTCGATCCGACCGAGCCCCTGCGGACGGCGGTTCTGGCCCCGGCCCATGGCGTTCTTGTGACCAGCGCCACCCTAGCTGATCCGGCCCTGAGCGATCCCTTCGCGCTGGCGGAGATGCGCACCGGCGCCGCCCGTCTGCCCGAGCGGCCCAAGACCCTGAAACTGGCCTCGCCCTTCGACTATGAGAACAATGCCCGCATCTTTGTGATCACCGATGTGGCCAGAGATGATCCGCGCCAGATCGCAGCGGCCATGCGCGAGCTGTTCTTGGCGGCTGGCGGTGGCGGGGTGGGGCTGTTCACCGCGATCCGGCGTCTGCGCACCGTCCATGACCAGATTGCTGCCCCTTTGGCCGATAGGGGGCTGGCCCTCTATGCCCAGCATGTCGACGGGCTAGAGGTTGGGGCCTTGGTCGATATTTTCCGGGCCGAGGAAAATTCCTGCCTGCTGGGCACGGACGCCGTGCGCGATGGCATGGATGTGCCGGGGCGGTCCTTGCGGCTTCTGGCCTTTGACCGGGTGCCTTGGCCGCGTCCGGACATGCTGCACAAGGCCCGCCGCGAACGGTTTGGCGGGCGTGGCTATGATGACAGCGTGGCGCGCGCCCGGATTGCGCAGGCCTTTGGCCGACTGATCCGGCGCGCCGATGACAAGGGCGTCTTTGTCATGCTCGATCCTGCCGCCCCGACGAGACTGTTTTCCAGCCTGCCCGAAGGGGTGACCATCCAGCGGGTGGGGTTGGTTGAGGCCTTGGAGGCAATAACGGCGTTCTTGGGTGACGTGAAAAAAGATTAGAAAAGGCCCTCACCCAACCCTCTCCCACAGGGAGAGGGCTAAGAGGTGATAAGCCCTCGCCCCCTTGGGGGAGAGGGTTGGGTGAGGGGGACACCGGACGGAGGATAGATGGCCCACCAGATCGATGACCCAATCTGCGCAGACGTCTGTGCCTGGTTGGCGGCGGACGCGGATCGTTTGATCGAGACCCATTGCGCGTGGGTGGTGCTCAAGGGGGATGTGGCCCTAAAGCTCAAGCGGCCCGTCGATCTGGGCTATCTGGATTTCTCGACCCGAGACAAGCGCCGCTGGGCCTTGGAGCGGGAGTTGGACTTTAATCGGGCGACGGCTCCGACCATCTATCGCACCTTGCGTACCATCACCCGCAACGTTGACGGCGGGTTTGAGATGGATGGGCCGGGCGAGG
>CANESI010000064.1 GCA_947441065.1 Caulobacteraceae bacterium | reverse complement strand
TGAGCCATTTTGACGGCATCGTACCCTGCGGGATCCGCGATCATGGTGTGACCAGCCTGGTCGATCTGGGCTTACCCGTGACCATGGACGAGGCCGACGCGGCTCTGCGGTCTGGCTTTGAAGCGATCTTCGGTCCGACCCTTGAGGCCAAACCTCCGCTATAGGCTCTAGATCGCTGAGGTGCCTGACAGGGGATTGACCGGATTGGGGCCAAACCGATTGGCGCCCTCTTCGCTCGGCATGACGGCCAGCTCAATGGTCGCCCAAAAGACCAACACCCCAAACAGGAAGTCAAAGAAACTGGATGGTGAGGGCAAGATGGCGATGATCCCGATCAGGATGGCGGCTGCCCACCAGCCGGACCGGCCCCGGTCATGCAAACGCTTCGAAAGGATACAGGCCGCCGCGAACAGGATCGCTGGATAGACGAACCATCCGGTCAGAAGGTGAAGGGTTGTTCCCGCCACAGACTCATAGAGCGCGGTGATTGCGATCAGCCCGGCTCCAGCAATCAAGAACGGCATGCGTGCAATACGCCCCGTTGATGACAACAGAAGTTCTACCCAGTCGGTCTGACCGCTCATCTTAAGTCCTGAATCCTCACTCGACAGATCGCAAGCCTCGCCAACTTAGAGCCGATGGCGCGCGAGGGAAAGCCCTGCCTATAGGGCCTTATTGATCGCGGTCAAAAGCGCCTTATCCGAAGGCTTGACCGCCGAACCAAAGCCCGCGATGGGCTGACCGTCGCGACCAATCAGGATCTTATGAAAATTCCACTTGGGCTCGGCCTGTGAGCCTAGCTTGGCCTTGGTCCATTTGTAGAAGGGATGGGCCTTATCGCCCCTCACCACTGCCTTGGCGGCCATCGGGAAGTCGATATTGAAATTCACGCTGCAGAACTTCTTGATCTCGGCATTGGAGCCCGGCTCCTGACCGCCAAAATCATTGGATGGGACGCCAAGGATAACGAAACCCTTAGCCCTATTGTCGGCATAGAGCTTCTGAAGACCATCATATTGGACGGTGAACCCGCACTGGGACGCGGTATTGACGACGAGAACCACCTTGCCTCTAAACTGCTCCATAGGGAGGTTGCCCCCCTCAATGTCGGTGAAGTTAAAGCCATAGGCCACGGACGGAACGGGCTGGGCGGCCCCGGCCTGATCGGTTGGAGCGGCGAAAGCCACGGTGGCGACGAAGGCTGAAAGGGCTATGGATCGAAGCATCAGTGATCTCCTTTGATGTCTAATAGAGGTAGTACGGCAACGCTGAGGTCAAGCCCCAGCGGCCATTTCCACCGCCAAGGCCAGATCCAGCGCCAGCGACGCCTCGGTGCCCGTCACCGGCGGACGAGGAACCTCTCCACGCACGGCGGCTAGGAAACCCGCGACATTGGCTCCCAGAGGGTCCTTGCCCTGCACCGTCTCGGTGAAGTCGGCATTGAGCGCAAAGGGCGTGGTGTTGCGAAAGGCCCGGGTCAGGAAGTCGATCTCAACAACGCCTGAGGGATAGACAATCCGCATGGTCCGCTCGCGGGCCTCTGCGATGCGGGAGGTCTTGAAGGTCGCATTCATGCCGTTGGTAAAGGTGGCTTCGGCCTCGACCTCATCCAGATAGGGCCCCTGCTCGGTGCGGCCTTCGGCCTCGACGGCGATGGGCTCACAGCGGGCAAGGCTGAGGGCCAGATCAATATCGTGGATCATCAGATCGAGAACGCAGGACACATCCGTTCCGCGAATATTCCAGATTCCCCGGCGAACAGCCTCCAGCGCTAGCGGGATTTCGGGCACATCCATCAGACCCATGGCCTGAAAGACGATCCGCTCCTGATGGCCGCAGGCCAGAACCACGCCCTTTTTGGCCGCCATCGCGGTCAGCTTTTCAGCCTCATCGAGATTGGTCGCCAGCGGCTTTTCGACATAGACGTGCTTGCCTGCCGTCAGGGCGGCGAGGGCTGCGGGTCCGTGACTATCGGCGGGGGATGCCACCGTCACCACATCTACAAGCTCCAGAAAGGCGGCCATGTCTGTGCAGGCCGTCGCGCCAAGCTCCCCCGCCAAGGCCTGCCCACGCGCTTCGTCAGGGTCATAGATGGCCGTCAGGGTCACAGCCGGCAGGCTGGCATATTTGCGCGCATGATGGCCGCCAAAGACACCGGCTCCGACCACGCCGGCGCGTAATTGCTGGGTCATGAGATTCGGTCCTTTAGCTTCAATCCTAGGCCCCCTGTCTACACTGCGCCGCGTCCGAGGGCCAATGGATGTGCAACCTGACCGATGAGGCTGGAGCCGCCGCCCAATCCGAGCTAAACAGTTGTTTGAAACCTGCGCGGACCCCGCGCTGTTCGATTGGGAGAAACGCCATGACCACCCTCACCTCACGTGAAGTTCACCTGAAGTCCCGCCCCGTCGGCACGCCGACCGCCGACAACTTCACCCTTGCAACCGTCGAAGTCCCGGCACCCGGCGCAGGCGAAGTTCAGGTCAAGAACCTCTATATGACGGTTGACCCCTATATGCGCGGCCGCATGACCGACCGCCCGAGCTATGTACCCCCCTTCCAGATCGGTGAAGTGCTGCAGGGCGGCGCGGTCGGTGAGGTGGTCGCTTCAGGCGATCCAAAGTTCCAGCCCGGCGATATTGTCTCCTCCATGTGGGGCTGGCGCGAGGCCTATGTGGCCCCAGCATCAACTCTGCAAAAGATCGACACCCACGGCATGCCGCCGCAAGCCTTCCTCGGCGTTCTGGGCATGCCCGGCATGACCGCCTATGTCGGCCTGTTGAAGATCGCGGCCCTCAAGGCTGGCGATGTGGTGTTCGTTTCGGCAGCCGCCGGCGCCGTTGGCGCGCTGGTCTGCCAGATTGCCAAGATCAAGGGCTGTACGGTCATTGGTTCGGCCGGCGGCGATGAGAAGATCGCTTATCTCAAGGAAATTGGCTGCGATGCGACCATCGACTATAAGAAGGTTACGGACCTGACCGCTGCGCTGTTGGAAGCCGCCCCCAAGGGCATCGACGTCTATTTCGAAAATGTCGGCGGCGAGCATCTGGAAGCAGCTATCACGGCAGCCCGTCCTTTCGCCCGCTTTGCGCTCTGCGGCATGATCTCGCAATATAACGACACGGACGCCTCCAAGGGCCCATCCAACCTGATCCAGGCCGTCGGCAAGCGCTTGCGCCTCGAAGGCTTCATCGTCTCCGATCACCCAGAGCAACAGGCCCTGTTCGTCAAGGACATGGCTGAGTGGATCGGCTCGGGCCAACTGAAGTACCGCGAGACCGTTGATATCGGCGTCGAAAATGCCGCTGCCGCCTTCGTCAAGCTGTTCAAGGGCGAGAACATCGGCAAGATGCTGGTGAAACTGTCCTAATCACAAGATCTGAGGCCCTCTCCCAATGGGAGAGGGTTTCGGCTTTGGCCTAGATCAGGCCCTCGCCCTCATCCAAGCCCAGCATCAGGTTCAGATTCTGGACAGCGGCGCCTGACGCGCCCTTTCCGAGATTATCCAGCAGGGCCACAAGCCGCGCCTGACCGGCGGCTTCATTACCAAAGACAAACAGTTTCAAACGGTTGGTACCGTTCAAGCCCTCTGGATTGAGGGTCTTGATCGAGGCAGCCTCAGCCAATGACGCCACCTCAACAAAGCGCGACCCCGCATAGGCCAGCGACAGGACCTCGTGCAGTTGCGAGACCTGCGGCAGGGTCGGCATGGCCCATAGCTGCAACGGCACCTCGACAATCATGCCCTGGGCATAGCGCCCGACAGAGGGCGAAAACAGCGGTCGCCCGGTCAGGCCCGTGTGGATCTGCATCTCCGGCACATGCTTGTGCTCCAACCCCGTGGCATAGATCCGATAGGCCACGGAGGTATAGCTGTCCGAGGTCTCGTCCTCAAACTCAGCGATCATCGGCTTGCCGCCGCCCGAATAGCCCGACACGGCGCTGACCGTCACCGGCCAGTCGGCAGGCACCAGACCCGCCTCAATCAGGGGGCGGACCAGGGCGATAAAGCCGGTTGGAAAACAGCCCGGATTGGACACGCGCCTTGACGTCGCCACGGCTTGGCGCTGAACCGCAGACATTTCAGGAAATCCATAGGTCCAGCCGGGGGCTGTGCGAAAGGCGGTCGAGGCATCAATGATCTGCACATGATTGTTCTGGACCATGCTGACCGCCTCGCGCGAGGCCTCGTCCGGCAGGCACAGGATCACGGCGTCCACGCTGTTGATCATCTCGGCCCGCGCTGCCGGGTCCTTGCGACGGTCTTCAGGCAAGGAGGCCACCACCAGGTCCGTGCGCGCGGCGAGGCGCTGGCGGATCTGAAGACCCGTCGTTCCCACTTCACCGTCGATGAAAACCCGATAGGTCATGATCTATGTCTCCTATTCGGCAACTGCTAACAGGACAGGCGCGGCCGCTAAAGGCTGGGGACATATCGGAAATTGATGGTCCGATAAACTGGCTAAATCATGGTCTTGGCACCCAGCGGGAGCGCCGAAGCAATGACAATTCAGGACTTAGCGGCCTTTTGGGCCTTCTTCCAAGCCTTGAACTCGCGGGCCTCGCGATCCTTTTTGCTCTCACCGGGAATAGCGGCGCGGCCCACGGCACCGACCACCTTGACCCCGGTGCCAACCACAGCCCCCGTCGCGCCAACCGCTGCACCGGCAACGATACAGCCCTGTAGGGCAAGGCAAGTGGTTAGGATCATTAGAATATTCAGAGGCTTCATCGGAGCACACCCTCAAGAGCGTCGGGCCTCCCCTATGCTCTCCCTTGCGGATTCGGCCAAGGCTTTATGATAGCAACCGCTAGAGCCGCCTTGCCCGAACCATGATCTGACCACGCGGATGGCCCCAATCCCCGACCCATTCGAGGGCCCAATCCGAGGTCGCCATGGCCAAGATCTCGGCCTTTGGAAAGTGGAAAGGATCACGGGTACTATGGGTGATGATGCCCTCGGGCCGCTCTACCTGCTCGCCCTCCCCTTCAAAGAAGGTCGCATAGATCACACCGCCAGACTTAAAGGTCCCGGCCAGCGCGGCGAGGCAGCCCGCGAAATAGTCGAGGCTCAGATGGCTAAAGACAGACTGGGCGATGCCAAAATCAAAGGAAACACCAAAGGGCGCGTTGAAGGCATCGGTGACATGCAGATGATCCCTCGGCAGGCGATCAACCAGACCCGCCGTGACGATCTCTTGCTGGTAGCCCGTCTCGATCAGGCTTTCGGATATATCGATCCCGTAATAGCCACCCGGTTCCAGATAGCGCGCCAAGGGCACCCCCGCGCGCAAGGATCCGCAGCCAATGTCCAAGACCTTGTGATGGGGCTCTAACCCCTGAGCGATCAGAAAGTCACGCTGCAGGGTGCCAAGCTCGTCCCACAGGCCACCAATGACGCGGCGATGGCCCTCAATGGCAATGCGCTGGCGCATCAGCTCTTCGTCGACATAACGATTGATCGCGCTCATACCCGCCCCTCCAGCACACTTCAAGCGGGCACCTTAGCAAGCCCTTAGGGATTAGGCATTAGTCGCAGTGGCTTGCGGGCCCCATCCCCTCCAATTTCCACCCGCCAGCCCTAAGCGCTAGCGCGTCACCCTTACAAGCCCCGAACAGAAAACAAAAAAAGGGGCCAGCAAAGCTGACCCCTAATTTCGATTGAACCGCAAGAGTTGCGATTAACGCTTCGAGAACTGAAAACTTTGAAAAATACATTTTTATCAATGGCTTATAATTGAAGTAAAAAACTGAGCGTTATCTGAGCCTCGAAATCGCAATCCACCGAAAATCCGCCGAACATTTCTTGTGGTTCTTTGCTAAACAAATCCGAGGCAAATTCCCGTTTCGAGGTATAAACCTCAAAGGGTGCTCCGCTTCGGTACCTTTTTGGAAGTCATAAAGGCGACGATGTTATTTCTTATCTAAGGCAAATGACGACCTTGAATTTCTATATTATTATTGAATACACCCAAAAAATGAATTACACAGGCACCATGGGCGAACTTATAAGTAGCCTGCAGTTCATTCTAAGGCTCTAAAAACTGTAAACAAAATAAATAATGGGCTAATAATATGAAAATATTTGCTTTTTGGGACAATTCAGATCAGGCTTTGATACGAGATTTTCATGATCATTGGAAATCTTCTTTTCCGAATTTCAAGATTTATACAGATGAAGAAGTATTATCGTTACTCAATAATTATTTTCCTAAATTTGTAAAATACTATAAATACATTAATATTCCAGCAGCCAAATCAGATATTGCAAGACTATTAATACTGTATGATAGAGGCGGGGTTTATATTGATTGTCATTGCGGATATAGGCGTCACGAGGATGTGAAAGAAATTATGATAAAAGCTGCCGCTAGCAACATTTGCCTTGTAGATAACGGTAATCGCAGAATTTTTCGTCCTCCCGAAACAATAATGATTTCAAACAGTATCATATTTTCGAAACCTAAAAAGAAAATTGTTTACTTATTATTAATAATGGCGCTTCGAAATATACGTACACAATGGAATAGGCAAAAATCAGGTGAACAGTTAAATTACAACATTTGGAAGTTAACAGGTCCAGCCCTTTATAACAGCATCATATTTGGAAAATTAGACCACATTTTTGATAACCCAGACTTCAGACATATGCCAAATTTAAAAAATTGGCAATTCTCAGAAACAGATCTGAAAGATAAATACAGTGGAGAAATTTCTATAATAAGAGAAGAGGACCTTCCAATATTTAGGGGGTTTTTCAGTGGTTATAGAGCTCCAGGTCAACATTGGTCTGAACGTCAAAAAATCGAACCTTTGTTCAGTGAAATTTGATCCGTTAATTACAATACAAATTTTCTATTTCTTCGATAAAAATTTGATTAAATCGTTGAATTTTTGTCCTGTAAGACTTTTTACACCCCCTATATTCGCAAAGTTAGAACGTGAAGGACTAAGCATCTGAATTTACTTAAATTTGGCGAAACAAAACAGATTAATGGGACGACGCATGCCCAATCCGCCTTCTATCGCTATTGAAATAGGCATAATCCGACATGCGAAGATTACTCAAAGCCATTCGCCACCCCAGCAGACATTAATCCCACTATCGTGCAATCCAGAGCTGAGTCGCAGCAACAGTCTTCGGGCTAACCTTTAGCTTTTTGCATATCTCTCGTATAGTCAAACCTTCAGCCGTTCACCTTAGATTTTTCTGTCACTGCGATCTTTGTAGGTTTCAGACATTATATGAACTGAAAGCTCCTCAGCAAGAACTGAAAGCTTTCTTTGACTCACCTGAGCTTCTTAAGCAAGCACGCCTGACTTTTAACGCAACGAAATCAGATACTGAGCCTCATAAAAAAAGAGTTATCCGAAGATAACTCTTTGAAAAACATAAGTTTTTTGAAGATGCTGTATTAACGCTTCGAGAACTGGAAGCTACGACGGGCCTTGGCCTTACCGTACTTCTTGCGCTCAACAACGCGGCTGTCGCGGGTCAGGAAGCCGTGGGGCTTCAAGAGGGTGCGCAGGCCGGGTTCATAATAGGTCAGGGCCTTGGACAGACCGTGACGAACAGCGCCGGCTTGGCCCGATAGGCCCGAACCTTCAACCGTAACCACCACGTCAAACTGACCCAGACGGTCCGTAACCTGCAAGGGCTGGGCAATCATCATGCGCAGCACAGGGCGGGCGAAATAGATTGCTTGATCGCGGCCATTGATCGTGATCGAGCCCTTACCAGGCTTGATCCAGACGCGGGCAATGGCGTTCTTACGCTTGCCGGTCGCATAGGCGCGGCCTTGGGCGTCGATCTTGGGCTCGACC
>CANESI010000063.1 GCA_947441065.1 Caulobacteraceae bacterium | reverse complement strand
GGACATTGATGATCTGTCCGACCTGCTGGCGTGGCGAAGGTGCCAGCGGCGCTAGGTCTTTATTGTTGCTGCTGTTGCTGTTGTTGGTCTTCCAGCAGGCCCCCGATGGGCGAACGGCGCCGACCGGGCGGCGGGAAGGCCGGGCGGGCAAGCCTTAGATATTCCGGTTCGGCCACAGCGGCTCTCGCTGGGCGCACCGATACCCCAACGGCAAGCTGGCTCAAGGCATCGCCTTTATAGACGCCTCTTGAGGGCGGCACGTCCGAATAGTCTCTGCCCACAGCAACGGTGATGTGGCGGTCCATGGCGATCAGGTCGTTGGTCGGGTCAATGCCAACCCAGCGCAGGGACGGTAGGAACACCTCCACCCAAGCATGGGTCGCGTCAGGATCAGACCGATCGCCGCTTTCCTCGCGATTGGTGAACAGATAGCCGGAGACATAGCGGCAAGGAATGCCCCAGCGACGGCACACGGCAATCATGATGTGGGCAAAGTCCTGACAGACCCCGCGTTTGGCCTCGAGCGCCAGATCGATGGGACTGTCGGCGTCGGTCACACCCGGCTGATATTCAAAGGCCTTATAGATGATCTTTGAAAGGGTTCTCACCGCCGTCAGCGGATCCGTCTTCATCAGGTCGTTCAAGCCGTGCGAGGCCTCAAAGGCCTTCAAGGCTTCTGTCTCGCGGGCAAAGCCATGGGGGCGCAGAAAGTCGAAATATTCACCGCGAATGAAGTCGCCGCGCAGGCGATCCCACTCGCCCATATCAAGAGTGATCGGCAAGATCGCAGGGGCCGTGGTCTCGACGGCCGCGCGGGCCTCGATGGTCAGCTTATCGTGGGGCTGAGGTACATCGAAATGGTGAACCGCATTGCCGAACGGATCGGCATAGGAAAACATCTGGGCATTGGGATCGAGCGCTAGGTCAAAGCTGATCAGCCGCTGTAATGCGCTCTTTTGCGGCTGCATCCACAGTTCCATGACGCTTTCGCGCACGGGGGCGGCATAGTGATATTCGGTGACGTGACGAATTTCCAAGAACATAGGCTGGGCTCGATCTGACTCTAGGTCGGGAGATGTTGTTCGAGGGGATAGGCGACAAAGGCCCCGTAGATCGCCTCGTGGATGCGGCCGCAATCTTGGCTGACGGTGGCCAGAAGCCCGCCTGCACCGCTGGTGGCGGTCTCTTCGAGGTCAGCAAAGTGAAGGCGAGAGCTGAGCCGTCCCGCCAACCGCTCCGGCGCACCGCTGGCCTGAACATTACCGTGACCCGCCAAAGCCCGCAGATGCTCCTCGATCCGCGCGGTTGAAAAGCGGATCGAACGGGGGAAGTCCTCGTTGAACAGCAAGAACTCTTGGATCAGGCGCGGCTGGATGTCGGCCGTATAGACCCGCAGGTAAGGCTCCAGTGCGCAGGCCATGCGCAACAGCCCCATCTGAGACAGGTGGTCGGATAGGGGGCTTCCCTGAGCGGCCTCGCCAAAGCTGGCATCCAAGAGGCGCGCGATCAGTTGCGCCCGTTCCAGATAGATGCCGAGCATCAAAAAGCGCCAGCCTTCACCGTGGCTCATGGTGGAGTCGACCGCGCCCTTGAACAGGTGCAGGTCGGAAATGACCTCATGCAGGAAGGTCACAGCCCGTTGGTCGAACTGGCGCTTGGCATCTGGACTGGTGATGCGAAGAAAGAGCAGGTTTAGGCGCTCCCAGGTCTCGCTGGTGATCTGGTCGCGAACCTGACGCGCATTTTCGCGGGCGCGGGCGACCGAAACGATGACCGAGCCGGGATCTTCGCGGTCGAGGATCAGGCCCAGCGCGACATCGACGGCCGTCTTGCCCTCATCAATATCTTCAGAGGCCCCCAGCGCGGTTCTAGCCGCACGCGGTGCGTCTCCCGTGGCGTCGAGTGAGGCGGTGAGCATGACATCGCTGAGGCGGCTGACATGTTCGGCCCGTTCAATATAGCGCCCCATCCAATAGAGGCTGTCGGCAACGCGGGCGAGCATCATGCGGGCAGGTCTCCGGCAGCAGCGGTCTCATTTTCGCCCGTTAGGACCCAGGTGTCCTTTGATCCGCCGCCCTGACTGGAATTGACCACGAGCGAGCCGCGCTTCAGGGCGACGCGGGTGAGGGCACCGGGGGTCACCACGATCTTGTCACCGCAGAGGATAAAGGGGCGCAGGTCGACGTGGCGCGGCTCGATGGCCCCGTCCACAAGGCATGGCGCGGTCGACAGCTGGATGGTCGGCTGAGCAATATAGTTGCTAGGGTCGGCCTTGAGTTGCTGGGCAAAATCTGACCGCTCTTGGGCGCTCGCATGGGGCCCCACCAACATGCCATAGCCTCCGGACGCGCCGACGGCCTTAATGACCAGCCTATCCAGATTGTCGAGCACATAGCCCAGTTGCTTCTGTTCGCGGCACAGATAGGTCTCAACATTCGAGAGGATCGGTTCTTGATCCAGATAGTAGCGGATGATCTCCGGCACATAGGCATAGACGGCCTTGTCATCGGCCACACCCGCTCCGGGGGCATTGGCAATCACGACATTGCCAGCCCGATAGGCATTGAACAGCCCGGCTGCCCCTAGAGCAGAATCTCGGCGGAAGGTGAGGTGGTCGATATAGTCGTCATCGACCCGTCGATAGATCACATCCACCCGCTTCAAACCGACGGTGGTGCGCATATAGACGAGGTTGTCATGAACCACGAGGTCGCGTCCCTCAACCAAGGGGGCCCCCATCAGGCGGGCCAGATAGGCGTGCTCGTAATAGGCGGAATTATAGACGCCGGGGGTCAAAACCACGACCTGCGGATTGGGTCTCCATTCCGCCGCCAGACTTTTAAGGGTGGCGAGCAGCATGTCCGGATAGCGCTCGATGGAGCGCACGCCACTGGTACGATAGGTGCCCGGAAAGGTGCGCTTGGCCGCGTCGCGATTGGCCAGCATGTAGGAGACGCCCGAGGGGACGCGCAGATTGTCCTCAAGCACCACAAACTCGCCAGCCTCGTTGCGGATCAGGTCACTGCCGCAGACATTGGCATAGGCCTTGTGCGGGACATAGAGGCCCTGCATCTCGCGCCGATAGGCCGGTGCGCCGAGCACAAGGTCTCTGGGCACCACGCCATCCTTGAGGATGATCTGATCGCCATATATGTCGGCGAGGAAGAGGTTAAGGGCCTGAAGTCTCTGACTAAGGCCCGCTTCGATCTTGGCCCATTCCGCAGCGGGAATGATCCGAGGAAAGAGATCCGTCGGAATGATCTGTTCGGTCGAGGTCTCTGCGCCATAGACCGTGAAGGTGATGCCTTGGAGCAGGAAGGACTGTTCTAAGGTCTTTTGCCGGTCCGCCAGTTCACCCGCGCCGAGCGTTGAGATGCGCGATTGTAAGGCGGCATAGTGGGCGCGGACGCTTGCGTCTTTGTCGTACATTTCATCATAGGCGACGCCAGGGCGGTAGGCAGCCGACAGGGGTCTATCGAGAGGGTCACGGTCGTTCACGCGTTTTTAGTCCCCGAAACAGGCCATCGCCATGTTTGATCTGGCGTTAGAAGCCTATGCTTAGGTCGGGCGGTTTGATGTGCAGGACGAAAACGGGCCTTGGCGCAGTTTTTCTTCACCTGTGCCTAAAAATTGATCACCCCATTTTCGCCATCCTTTTGGCGCGGATTGCGGCCTGTCGTGGAAGAATCTGACGACGCAGGTTAGAAGGGCTCTATGGGATTTTGGATCACGGGTTCGCGTTGCGGGTCTGCCGTTGGATTGACGGTGGTGCTGAGCCTCTGCGCGTCGGTGGTGCACGCTCAAGAGCCGCTGGCTCTGGTCAAGATTGCCCCCAATGCGGCAGGTTTTCCCAAGAGTCTTAAGGCCAAGATTGATGCGGCGGTCATCAGCAATCGCTCGCCCGCTCAAAACCGTATGGAGGCCAAACGTCATGGGCAGGATGCTGCGGACCTTGTCGAAGCGACCCTGCGCTCAGAGGGGCGCTATGCCTCTGTCATAGGCTCAGACCTCACCGATGGTCCCGTGCCTGAGGCTGTTCTGACCGTCGATCCCGGACCTTCTTTTGGATTTGCCGACCCGAAGGTCGAGTGGGTAGGTCCGCTTCCGCAGTTGGGGGCCAAGCTGGCGGGCGAAGCGTCGATGGGTCTGCAGATTGGCGCGCCGGGTCGATCATCTGAAGTCCTCGATGCCGAAGGCCGCGTGATTGCGGCTGTTGAAAAGCGTGGCTATGCGGATGTGCGGGCCTTGCCAAGGCAGGTCATTGTTGATCATGCCGACTATAGCCTAAGGCCCACCTACCGGATTGAGGCAGGGCAGTTGGTTCGACTGGATGGGGCGAAGATTTCGACCTCGGGCCCGACCCATGTGGATTGGGCAGCCAGTCTGATCCCTTGGAAGCCGGGCGATGTCTATAGTCCGACCAAGCTGGCTGATTTCGAGCAACTGTTGGTCGATACGGGTGTCTTTGACAGCATTACTGTGACCTTGGCCCCGATTTCAGAGGGTCAGGAAAGGCGCTCCGTGTTGGTCAGCCTAACGGACAGGCCCTGGCGCAGCCTTGAAGCCAGCGGCAGCTATGCCACAAGCGAAGGCCTCGGGGTCGAAGGCAAGGTCAACTGGTTTAATCGAACCGGGCGCGGCGATACCCGAACCTTGAAGGTCCAAGGCTCAAGGCTGAAAAGCGGTCTCGACTTTGAATTCTCATTCCCCCATTGGCATCGCCCACGGCAGACCTTGAAATATGGTGCCGGTGTCACGCAGCAGTTTACGGACGCCTATGATGAAACCAGCGCCGGGGTGCGGTTTGATCTGACCCGAGCGCGCGATCGGTCCTCCTACACCACCGTTGGTGCAGCGCTTGATGCGACCCGCACGGTTGGAAAGTCTGCTGTGGCCCTCACCACCGTTTCTGACAACGTGTCTGGGGCCACCTTGAGCCTTCTGGGGGCGGTCTATATCGACCAGTCCGATGATCTGCTGAACCCGCGCCGGGGGTGGCGTTTGGATGTTCGCTCTGAACCGATCTTGAGTGTCAGTGGTGGAGCGGGGCAGGGCTTTCTCAAGAGCCAAGCCCAGGGGTCTGTCTATCTGCCCCTGAGCGAGCAGGCCCGCACCGTATTGGCTGGACGGCTCCATGTCGGGTCTATTGTCGGCGTTGAGGTCGATAATGTTCCCGTCGCGCGGCGCTTCTATGCTGGGGGTGGTGGGTCGGTGCGCGGCTATTCCTACCAAGGGGTTGGGCCGCGATTGCCTGACAATACGCCAAAGGGTGGCACGACGGTCTGGGATGGCTCATTGGAGGTTCGCCAGAGGGTTAAGGGGCTTTGGAGCGTGGTTGCCTTTGCCGATGCCGGATCGACCAGCGACGGCATCGCGCCAGACTTCCGATCGGTCTCGGCCGGGGCCGGGCTAGGGGTTCGCTATGACCTCGGCTTTGGCCCTGTGCGGTTTGACCTGGCGGTTCCTCTGTCCAGCCGCGCCGGAGACCCGGCCTATCAGATCTATCTCAGTATTGGGCAGAGCTTTTGACCATGGCTGAGCCCACCGTCCCGCAAACCTCACCGCGCTGGTCGCCCCTGCTCAAGGGTTTGGGCTGGGCGGGCGCTGTGCTGGCAATGGCGTTGCTGACGGTGGTGGGTGGACTAGGCGGGGCCAATAGCGATTTTGGGCGCCGGTTGATTGAGGGGCAGGTGCAACGCCTTGCTGTGGGCCCCGTCGGTTATCTGTCGATCAAGGGGCTAGAGGGGAACCTGTTCACCAATCCGTCGGTTCAGCGCCTGACCCTTTCGGATCGTGATGGCGTCTGGCTTGACGCGAAAAATGTCCATCTGTCTTGGCAGGCCAGCGCTCTGTTGCTCCGACGCGTTGAGATCGCGTCGGTTCGGGCCGATCACGTCGTCATAATGCGCCGACCCAAGCTTTTGCCGAGCAAGCGCGCGCGCGGTAGGTCACTGTCGATTGAGATCAAAACCGTCGATCTGATCCTCGAAACCCGACCGGCATTTAGCATTGTTGACGGGCGGTTTAGGGCCGTAGGAAAGCTACGGATAGATCCTAAAAAATCAATAGATACAGAATTTAAGCTCGATAGTTTAAACCGTCTTGGTGACGGTCTGTCTGCGCAGATATCTTCGGTTGATGCCGGTCCCTTGCGCGTCGCGATCCGCGGGTTTGAGGCTAACGGCGGGGCTTTGGCGGGCAGTTTAGGCCTCGCTGGCGATCAGCCTTTTGTCTTGAAGGCCGACGCCCTCGCGCAAGATGGTGGGGGTAAGAGCGCGCTCATCTGCACCTCTGGCAACAGAACGCTCGCTCAAGGCCAAGCCGATTGGTCGCTGCAGGGGCTTTCGGCCAAGGCCTCGGTGGATCTGCAGGCCTCAAGCCTGACCCAAGCCTTGGCCCGTCATCTGGGGCCGTCGGCGCGGCTGACCCTAAAGGGGGCCCTGATCAAATCGACGACCTACCGGATCGCGGCGGCATTGAGCACAGACACCTTGGCGGTGGATGTGACGGGTGATGTGAAGCGCGATCCGATGGCGATTGAAAAGGCCCTGCTGGTTTCGGCCCGAGCAAACGATCTGATGCGGGGTTTTGACACCCCTTGGGCCAAGACGGGCCGATTTGATGGGCAGTTGAAGGGAAAGGCTGACGCTTGGAGCCTTGATGGAATTGTCAGCGCCGATGCCGTCAAGCTTGCCACCTATGACCTCAAGCAGGCCCGAGGGCCGCTGACTATAGAACGTACAGCCAAGGCCTTGATCCTCTCGTCGTCCTTGATGGGAACAGGGGGGCAGGGGGCCGGGCTGGTTTCGGTCCTCTTGGGGGCCGCTCCCAAGGCCGAGGCGCGGCTCGATCGGCTGGCTGACGGCCAATGGCTGCTTAAGAGTTTCAACCTGTCAGGCGCGGGCGTTGTCGTTGATGCAACCGGTCGCCGGGCGCTGCTGGGCGGGCTTTTTGTCGAGGGCAAGGCGCAGCTGACGGGGCTGGAGCGCGCGCGTGCTGGGGCTTCGGGCGGCTTGAATGGCGATTGGACTGCACGCAAGGCCAGCCCAGAGGTGCCTTGGTCCATTGCCGCTGACGTGAAGGGCTCCGCTTTTAAAACGGGCATCGACCTTCTGGACCATCTTTTGGGAGACACACCGCGTCTCACCGCCAAGGGCGACATGGGTGCCGGGACCCTTTCGGGTGCCAAGATCGATCTGATCGGTGCGGCCAGCAGCGCGCAGATGCAAGGCGCCGTGGCGGCGCAAGGGCGTCTGTCAGGAACCATAGATTGGCGGGCCAAAGGGCCATTACCCATCGGTCCTCTGGTTATAGAGGGTGCAGCGACGGGGAAGGGGCAATTGTCCGGTAGCCTTTCGGCCCCATCTCTTATCCTTTCGGCGCTGATCGAGCAGGTCGACATCCCGCAACTGCCGCTGACCGAGGCGAGGATGGATCTGACCTTAGCCTCGGAGGCGAGGGGCTGGACAGGCCAAGCCGCCTTGGCAGCCAATAGCGGTTATGGGCCGGTTTCGGCCACGGCCGGACTGTCTCTGCTTCCAGATGGATTGGGTCTACAGGACATCAAGGCCGATGGCGCGGGCATCAAGCTTGCGGGTGATCTGAGCCTTCGCCGCAGCAATGCCGCGTCCGCCAATCTGAACCTGTCGGTTGGTCCAGGTGTCGTGCTGAGAGCGGGGAAACTCACTGGAACGCTCAAGATTGACCAAAAAGCCGTTGAACTTCCTACAAATATTGATTTTCTCGTAAATGCAGATGCGGCGGCCTTTCGATCTCGCGATCTGGTCTTGAGCCAAGGGCGTTTGACGGCTCAAGGGCCTCTCATCGGGCTGGACTACCGGCTTGAAGGACGCGGGCGCGTTGGCGCCGTTCCGGTTCGTTTGGCCGGTTCGGGGCAGGCATCCTTCCAAGACCTCAAGGGATCAAGCCTGGCCTTTAAGGGTGCAGGCAAGGTGCGCGGTGCCGACATCACGACCTTGGAGCCCATTCTGCTTCGCTGGGATGGGGCTCAGCGTTCGGCGCACGGACGGGTGAGTTTGGGGGGCGGTGAGGTCGGCGTGGACGCTTCCAGCTCTGGACAAGATCTGAAGGCACAACTCAATCTGACCAAGGTGGACCTTGGGGCGCTGGGTGAGGACTTGGCCGGTACGGTGCAAGGGTCCCTCTCGCTGGCCGGGCGGGGGGATCAGCTGACAGGTCAAGGCGACCTGCAGTTTTCAGGCGCGAGGGCCGCCGATGCACCCCTGTCCTTAGCGCTTGATGGATGGGTCAAGGGGCGTCT
>CANESI010000062.1 GCA_947441065.1 Caulobacteraceae bacterium | reverse complement strand
TCGTTCGGGGTGCATCCTCGTCCTTCGACGGGCTCAGGATGAGGATGAATGTGAGGGCAGTGGATCAACACCCCCCTCTCCCAACCCTCTCCCCCTCAAGGGGGGAAAGGGCTTTCTCTAACCGCGTCATTGCGAGCATAGCGAAGCAACCCCGGGGGCTGACCCGATCCTGAATTGATGTTCCCCTGGGTTGCTTCGGCGCGCTGCGCCTCGCAATGACGCGCGGATGGGACAGTGGATGTAACCCCCTACCCCGGCTTCGCCGGTACTTCCCCCAAAGGGGGAAGATTTAGCGGTTCTTGATCTTCCCCCTCTGGGGGAAGTGGCGCGCAGCGCCGTAGGGGGCCTTGTTTCCCCTCTCCCGTGTTCCCCGCGCAGGCGGGGACCCAGACCCTTGCACACTGCCGGATCGTTCGGGGTGCATCCTCGTCCTTCGACGGGCTCAGGATGAGGATGAATGTGAGGGCAGTGGATCAACACCCCCCTCTCCCAACCCTCTCCCCCTCAAGGGGGGAAAGGGCTTTCTTTAACCCGGCCTCACCAGCCCCTGAAACTCTGCCCCATCCCCAAACCGCCGGATCAGAACCCGGCGTCTATCCACCGGTCCGGGCAGTTGAATCGCTGCGGGATCGGCCTGCTCAAAGCCCAAGCGGTTGAAATAGGCCAGATCACCGACCAGCAATATGGCAGTCTCCCCGGCAGCCTTAGCGGCTTCGCAGGCAATCTCGATCAGTCGCGCGCCAAGGCCTTGGCTGCGAAGGTCTGGGTCGACCGCAAAGGGACCCAGAAAGATCAGGGGTGCATCGCCAATATGGATCGGCCATAGACGCACACAGCCCGCAAGCCGCTCACCATCATAGGCCACAAAAGACAGGTCCAGACGGGGCTGATTGGTCTCGCGCAGGCGCTCAGCGGTCTTGACGAACCGTCCGGGCCCGAACGCCTTGGCCACCAGTGCCTCAACGGCGGCAAGATCGCTTGGCTGTTCACCGACGATCTGCAAGCCCCTATCCTGTGACATCAATCCTTAGTCCTTCCCGAACCTGTCCAGAGCATTGCGCCGATCGAAGGGCGCTTTGGGCAGGGCGGCGGCACCAATGGCCCAGTTCCCCTCGGCAATCAAAGTAAAAAACACCCCACAGGGGGCTTAGACCCAAGTCCGGGTTTGTGTGCGCGGCATGGCTGGTCCAAACTGGCGATCAAATGGACCCGTCAGACACCCCGCCCGCGCCGCCCCTGAATGAAACCGCAGCCCTTCTGCGTCATCGGCCCTATATGCTGTTTTGGGCTGCGAAGTTTACCTCCGTCCTTGCCATTCAAATCCAAGCCATCGCCATCGCTTGGCAAGTCTATGCCCTTGCGCGGCTAACATCGGGGGTGCGAGAATCTGCCTTCATCGTTGGCATGATTGGTTTGGCCCAGTTTGCCGCCCTTTTGGCCCTGACCTTGAATGCCGGTGAGACGGCAGACCGTCATGATCGTCGCCGGATCATGATCATTTCGCTGATGGTTGAGGTCCTGTGCGCGGGCGGACTGTTCCTATTGGCCCGGGCGGGTCATCCCCAACTATGGCCGATCATTGCCATTGCCCTGGTCTTTGGCGGCGCACGGGCCTTTTTCAGTCCCGCGAGTGGGGCAATGGGGCCGATGTTGGTGCCGCAAGAGCTGCTGCCCAAGGCTATCGCTTGGAACTCTCTGTCCTGGCAAAGTGCTTCAATCTTTGGGCCTGCCATCGGCGGTATTCTATGCGCTATATCGGCCCAGACGGCCTATGCCGGAGCCCTAATCCTCTTTAGCCTTTCCATCCTGTTACTCGCCCTGATCCGCGCCAACACCCAGCCGATCCTGCAGCCGGGGTCACGCGCCGAACTGATCAAAGAGGGGCTGGTCTATGTCTGGACCAACAAGATCGTCCTAGGGGCCATTTCGCTCGACCTGTTTGCCGTCCTGCTCGGCGGGGCAACGGCTTTGCTACCAGTCTTTGCCAAGGATGTTTTGCATGTCGGCGCTGAGGGGTTTGGTATCTTGCGTACAGCCCCCGCCATCGGGGCTTCGGCTGTCGCAATCCTTTTGGCCTTTGTCAGCATCCGGCGCCGAGCGGGTCTGTTCATGTTCGTATCCGTCGCGATCTTTGGCCTAGCGACCATCGTCTTTGGCCTGTCCAAGCTCCTTTGGCTTTCGGTCGCGGCTCTGGCCGTGCTGGGCGCAGCGGACATGGTCTCAGTCTATATCCGCCAGACCCTTGTTCAGATCGTCACGCCAGACGTGATGCGCGGGAGGGTGTCGGCCGTGTCGGGCCTCTTCATCGGGGCCTCCAACGAACTGGGCGAGTTTGAAAGCGGGGTCGCCGCGCGCCTCCTCGGCCCGGTGGGTGCCGCCGTCTTTGGCGGTGTCGGCGCGATCATCGTCACAGGCCTGTGGGCCAGTTGGTTCCCCGCCTTGCGCAAGGCCGACCGCCTCGCCTAAAAGCTAATCCAACGAAACAGATCTAAGGGAGAAGAGACATGGGCGTTTTGAGCGGTAAGGTCGTTCTGGTCACGGGCGGCGGGCGCGGTATTGGCCGTGAATGTGCGCTATTGGCGGCGCAAGAGGGTGCGAGCGTTGTGGTCAACGATCTGGGCGCCTCGGTCGGCGGCGATGATCTGGGCTCCGCAGGTCCTGCCGAAGAGGTTGCCGCCGAGATCCGTGCAGCAGGCGGCCAAGCCGTCTCCAACTCCGACAGCGTCAGCTCAATGAACGGCGTCAAGGCGATGGTCGAGCAGGCCATGGACGTCTTTGGCGGCCTCCATTCCGTGGTCAATCCCGCCGGTATCTTGCGGGACGGCATGTTCCACAAGATGAGCGAAGAGGACTGGGATGCGGTCATCGAGGTCCATCTGCGCGGCGCCTTCAATGTCACCCGCGCCACAGTCGAGCATTTCCGCAATCAGGGTGAAGGCTCCTATGTCCTCTTCACCTCGACCTCGGGCCTGATTGGCAATATCGGCCAAGCCAACTATGCCGCCGCCAAGCTGGGCGTCATGGGTCTATCGCGGATCATCGCCATGGAGGGGGCCATCAAGTCGGTGCGCTCCAACATCATCGCGCCCTTTGCTTGGACCCGCATGATCGCCACCATCCCCGTCAAGGACGAGGCCTCTGCGGCCCGCGTGGACCGGATGAAGAACGGCATGCGCGCCGATCAGGTCGCCCAACTGGCCATCGCCCTCGCCTCGCCAGAAGCCAAGGCCGTTTCCGGTCAGGTGTTCTCGGTGCGCGGCAACGAGATCGTCCTGTTCGACCAGCCCCGCCCCGTGCGCTCCGTCTCGCGCATGGAAGGCTGGACCCCAGCCTCGATCCTCGAACAGGCCATGCCCTCGATGGGTGCGAGCTTCACCGATCTGGGCGCGACGGGGAGCGTGTTCCCGTACGATCCGGTTTGAGGACAACCAGGCCCTTACTTAAGCCCTTTCCCCCCTTGAGGGGGAGAGGGTTGGGAGTGGGGGGTGTTCATCCACTGCCTTCTCCGCCGCGCTCCCCGCGAAGGCGGGCCTGTTTTCCGACTGAGTGTAAGGGTCTGGGTCCCCGCCTGCGCGGGGAACTCGGAAGTGGAAAAACAAGGCCCTCACCCAACCCTCTCCCACAGGGAGAGGGCTAAGAGCGATGAGAAAAGCCCTCGCCCCCTTGGGGGGAGAGGGTTGGGTGAGGGGGTCATCCACCGCCCCCTCCTCGCCTGCGCGGGGAAGGCGGAAAAAAGAAAACAAGGCCCCCTACCCCGGCTTCGCCGGTACTTCCCCCAGAGGGGGAAGATCAAGGACAGAAAATCTTCCCCCTTTGGGGGAAGTACCCGCGCAGCGGGGGTAGGGGGTCCTAGAGCCGCACCAACTTCGGGATCACATCGCGAAACTGGAAAAAGCCCTTGGTGGCGCGGGGCCAAGCGGTCTCGTCCCATGGGCGCTGAACCACGGCCAGATGCACTCCCATCGGCTCTAATTTGCGGAAGGCGGCGGCGAGGCGTTCGGAGACCGGGCCTTGCGGCGCATAGGCCGTAACGATCTGCTGCAACCCTTGCGCCTTTGCCCAATCGACCAGACTGCGCACCCAATCCTCATCGTCCAAGCGCTGCGGCGTAAGGTTCAGCAGAGCGCCCGCGCGGCTCAGCCCATCCTCGACCGCGCCCAGCGAAAAGGCCCGCGCCACCTCGCCCGCCGCGATCGGTGAGCGCAGATCCACCGAGCACAGACCCGCCAGCGCAACCACACCCTCGGTGCCGGACGGCCAGCTTTGCGGTGACAGATCCTCATCGGTCAGCAAAAGACCCGTGCGCAGACCGGTCACTATCTCTGGCACTTCGGGCAACAGCTCTTGCGGGCCCAAATCTTCCCAATTGAGGGGCCGGGCATTGTCATCGATGAACTTGCGGCGGGGACTAAACCGGCCACTGGTGAACTGGACGATGTTCTCGACGGTCGCGAGGTAGTGCTTGTTCTGCGTATGTAGCCCCGCCACCCAGCGCCAAGACAGGGTGTTGGACGCCGCATCGCCATCGACCAGATGGCGCAAGAAAAGGTCCGCACCCAATTCCCACGGCAGGCGCAGCGAGAAGATCCAGATCGAGGCGAACCACATGCGCGCATGGTTGTGCAGATAGCCGGTCTGGCGCAGTTCGTGGGTCCAGGCGTCGAAACAGTCGATCCCGGTGCGCCCATCCACAGCCTCGTCATAGGCCTCCAGCAAGGTTGGCGACTTCTCCATCGCCCGCACGCGGCGCGTGACCGCGAGGCGATAGTTCCGCCATACCTGCGGATAATGCTCTAGCCAGCCCTTCCAATAGGTACGCCACGCGACCTCGTGCAGAAAGGACCGCGCCTCGCTCTCCAGATGCGGACCGAGAACGGCGGCAAAGACCTCATCCTCAGTAATCAGACGATGGCGGATATAGGGCGATAGGCCCGAAATATTGCTGCGGTGCTCCGGCCCCCAGTCATAGTTGCGCTCAAACGCATAGGCCTTGCCTGCGCGCGGCAAAAATTCGCTCAGCCGCTGCAATCCCGCCGCACGGGTGGGGATGAAATCAAAAGACAGGGTCTCTGTCGGCGGCGGAACGGGATTTTGATCAGACATGAGGCGGTTCTAGGCCATCCTCGCGGCCTTGGCGAGGTTTGCTAGCGGACCTAGCCAATCGCGCAGGTCTTAACCGACAGGTCCCAAAGCTTCTCAGCGGCCTCAGCATCGAGCGCCCAAGGCTCGACCCCGACAAAGCGATTGTCCTTGGTCGCTGGAACCGCCTCAGCACAATTTTCCAGATAGAGCCCGCCGATCCCGGTCAGTTCGGGTCCCACCGCCGCCCAGACCGAGGTCGAGGCGCCCTGTTCGGTGGTCTTGAAACCGTCAGCAACCTTGCCCGCCTCGTCCATCCAGCCCATGGCGATCATCTCTTCGCGCGGCAGGTGGCGTTGCAGCGGCGTCATGATCCCGCCGGGCATGACCGCATTGGCAATGACGCCCTGATCCTTAAAGCGCTGATGGAACCCGACCGCGAACAGGCTATTGGCCGTCTTGGCCTGACCATAGGCCTGCCATTTTTGATAGGGCCGGGTGCGATAATGCGGGTCATCAAAATCCATGGCGGACATGCGATGGGCGATTGAGGAGAGGGCTACGAGGCGGCTTTCGCTGCCGCTCGCCTGCGCGCCCTGAACCAGCCCCTGCGCCAACTGGAGCGAAAACAGATAGTGACCAAAATGGTTGGTGCCGATCTGCATCTCCAGATCATCCGTCGTGTAGGTCTGGGGACAGGCCATGACCCCGGCATTATTGATCAAGATATTGAGCGGCTTAGCGCCCCAGCGCTGGCCAAAGGCCCGGATGCTGGCAAAATCAGACAGGTCGACTAACTCGACACGCGGCTTGGGCCCCTTGGCCGTCTTGGCAATATCGGCGACGACCTCAGCACCTGCGACTGCATTGCGCACAGCGAGCACCACCTCCGCGCCGGCTTCGGCCAGGGCTCTGGCCGTCTCAACGCCAATGCCCGAGGCTGAGCCCGTGACAATCGCGACCTTGCCGCTCAAATCATGCCCGGCAACAACCTCGCGCGCGGAGGTAAAGTTACCGAAGGGCGAGGTGATACGGTCGGTCATAAGAAAAATCCTGCAGGTTTAGAGGTTTAGACAGCAGATTGCCGATGTGCCGGGCAAAGATCAAGGAACGATCCCGGACGTTGGGGGCAGGGCCTTGTTTTCTCTTCCGTTTTCCCCGCGTAGGCGGGGACCCAGACCCGTTCGCATAGACGATAGGCGACCCGCCGGACCCCTGTTTTTATCGGGACGCGCCGGAGAGGGCGGTGGATGACCCCCACTCCCAACCCTCTCCCCCTCAAGGGGGGGAAAGGGCCATCTATAACCGCGTCATTGCGAGCATAGCGAAGCAACCCAGGGGGCTGACACGGACCTTTGCGGATGTTCCCTTGGGTTGCTTCGGCGCGACGCGCCTCGCAATGACGGAAAAGATGAGGTCTTTCTAACCCTCACCCCCGGCCTATCTGAGCCGGAAGAATCTGAGCAAAATCAGAACGCCAAAACCTTCTATTAACCATGCTTCTCAACCGGAGTTTAACCACGCCCCGTCATTGATGGGGATTCAAACGTGGAGCGACGTCATGACCTTCGGGCCCGAAACCTTTATCCTCGGCGACTGTATCGAACAGTTGGCCAAGCTCCCCTCCAAGTCAGTGGATCTGGTCTTTGCTGACCCGCCCTACAATCTCCAACTCGGCGGCGACCTCCATCGCCCGGACAATTCCAAGGTCGATGCCTGCGACGATGCCTGGGACCAATTCGCCAGCTTCGAGGCCTACGACAAGTTCACCATCGCCTGGATGACCGAAGCCAAGCGGGTGCTCAAGGATGATGGGGCCCTGTGGGTCATCGGCTCCTATCACAATATTTTCCGCGTCGGCACCGTGCTGCAGAACCTTGGCTTCTGGATCTTGAACGATGTGATCTGGCGCAAGACCAACCCCATGCCGAACTTCAAGGGCACGCGCTTTACCAATGCGCACGAGACCCTGATCTGGGCGTCCAAGAGCCGGGGGGCCAAGCGCTACACCTTCAATTATGACGCCATGAAGATGGCCAATGACGAGCTGCAAATGCGTTCGGACTGGTCCTTGCCGCTCTGCACCGGCGATGAGCGGGTCAAGGACGCCGATGGCAACAAGGGTCACCCGACCCAAAAGCCCGAAGCCCTGCTGCACCGCGTCCTGCTGTCCTCGACCAAGCCCGGCGATGTGGTGCTTGATCCCTTCTTTGGGGTTGGCACGACCGGTGCAGCGGCCAAGCGTCTAGGCCGTCATTTCATCGGAATCGAACGCGAAGAAACCTATTTCAATCTGGCCCGCGAGCGGATTTCCAAGGTCATCCCGGTTACGGCAGCAGAGTTGGATGTGATGGGCTCTAAGCGGTCCGAGCCGCGCGTGCCCTTTGGCCGCATCGTCGAGGCGGGTCTTCTGCGCGTCGGTGACAAGCTGTTCTGCGCCAAGGGTGAACATGCCGCCCGCGTTCGCGCCGATGGTAGCTTGGCCATTGGCGATGTTTCTGGCTCAATCCACAAGCTCGGAGCCCTCGTTCAATCCGCTCCCGCCTGCAACGGCTGGACCTACTGGCACTTCAAGACCGACCGGGGCCTAACCCCCATCGACGTCCTGCGCGCCAAGGTCCGGGCGGAGATGAACTGAACGGGCTAGAACAGAATAATGGCGTCGCTATAGGCCGCGACCTGCGGATCGTGGGTCACGAGCCTTAAGGGTTCCGACAAGGACTGTGCGACCAACATGCGGTCAAAGGGATCGGCATGGTGCGGGGCAAGGGTGGCCACGGCTAGGGCATGTTCAGAGCTAATGTCCAAAATCCTCATGCCCGCCCCTAGGAAATAGTCCAAGGCCTGCTGGGCTGAGAGCGGCATGTCGCTCGGATGTCCGCGCGCCAGACCGTGCTTGATCGCAATTTCCCAAAGACTGGCGACACTGACGAAAAGGGTGTTGGCCTCGTCTGCGATCAGGGCTCGCACCTCTGCGGTCAGCCGAGGACTATCAACAATCGCCCAAAGGGCCACATGGGTGTCGAGCAGCAGCCTCACTGTTCACCTCGAAAGAGCGCCGCGACCTCCCTATCCAAGTGATCAATATCATCGGGAATGGTCAGCTTGCCCTTGGCGATCCCTAAACGTGGGCCGTGAACCTTGTCTTCCCTTAGGGGCACCAACCGAGCCGCTGGACGCCCGTTACGCGCCAAGATGATTTCCTGCTCTTGGCCGGACTCAATGGTATCGACCAGCCGAGAAAGGTTCGATTTAGCATCGAACATATTCACATAGGACATGACCCAACCTCCTAGCTAGACTTAGCTAAGATAACCCTGTGCCCCTCAGTGATCAAGCCCCGCCTTCGCCGCCTTCAAGAACACGCTCGGCAAGGCACCAAGCCCGGCGAGCGGTGTCCAGATGGCGCCCGGCAGGTCGCCC
>CANESI010000061.1 GCA_947441065.1 Caulobacteraceae bacterium | reverse complement strand
TGACCATGCTGGACAGGTCCCTGTTGGTCTCCTTGGCCACCCGCACCAGATCGCCGGTCATGGCCGCCGGTCCGGTGAAGGTCGTGATCCGCTCGCGCTCAATCAGGCTGGCGGCCTGATCTGGGTCCCATTTGTACATGGCCACAAGACGGCGCTGTGTGCGGTAGGACTGAAGGAATACGGCGTGGGAGCCGGTGACGTGAAAGAGCGGCACCCCCAAAAGGGTCGCAGGCTGCTCTTCGGGTTGAACCATTGGAATGCCGCTGCTCAAGGCCCCGGCCCGAAGGTCCAGTTCCCAAGACATTAGCGCGGAGATGACGTTGCGATGGGTTGAGACCACGCCCTTTGGAAAACCCGTCGAGCCGGAGGTATAGTAGATAATCGCATTATCTTCGGGCTCGACCTTCACCGCCGCAAGGGCCAGGCCATCGAAACTGGCCAAGAGGTCTGCCAGATCTTCAGCACCGGCAACCTTACCGGCGCGCACAGAGACGACCTTCAGGGCCGGATCGACCTTGGCCCGCGCCAATCGCTCTAGCCGCTCAGCATCCGCGAACAGGACCTTGGCCCCACTGTCGGCCAAACCATAGGCCATCTCATCGGGCTGCCAGTGGGCATTCATGGCTACCGCGATGGCACCAATGGAGGTTGCGGCCTGGAAGACCAAAACCCACTCGGGATAGTTTCGCATGGAGATCGCGACCCGGTCCCCCTTGGCGATCCCAAAGTGGTGAACCAGAAGGCTGCTGATCTTTTGAGCCTGGCGCTGGGTTTCGGCAAAGCTGATCCGCTCCTGCTCATAGATGATGAACGGCAGATCGCTGGTGGTGGCTTCAAACATTTCGCCCAAGGAGGCCGGGGCATGGGCAAAGACCTTCTGAGCCCGGCCACGAATGATCATGGTCTCGAGGGCGTAAGGCTCACCCGGCGCTGTCAAAATAGCCAAGGCCTCAGCCCGGCTCATTACGGGAGCGGCCGCTGCACTGGTCTCTTGCATCGTGTTGAGGGTCACTGACTAAGGGCTCCGTTCAAGCGTTCTATCGACGCTAAAAGACGTTTTAGTTGTCATAGACACCCCGACGTGAAAGCCACAAGCCAACCCAGTCTAAGCCCTACAGGGTCAAACTATGTTACGGGCGGAGCGGTTTCACAAGACGTTCACGGGGATTGAACTGGGACACCTTTTTAA
The DNA here is from genome assembly GCA_947441065.1 of Caulobacteraceae bacterium. Lineage (GTDB taxonomy): Bacteria > Pseudomonadota > Alphaproteobacteria > Caulobacterales > Caulobacteraceae > CAISGS01. The sequence goes on along the minus strand of CANESI010000061.1, from coordinate 7,582 downwards.
CGGCGGTGGATTGCCAAGATAGGCGCGGCTCTAATCCTTTTGACTCCTAGGGTTCGGGCTCTAAGCTCAAGGGGACATACCGCGTTGTGGCTTGAGGCTGTTTTCCCTATGCTCGACCCCTCCCACCCCGTTTGGCATCACCCCCTTCGATTTGATGATGCGCCGCCGTCTTCCGATCAGGGCCTTCCGCTCGGTGATGGGCTTGTTGGCATTAGTCTTTGGGGCAAGGCAAACACGGTCTGTCTGTCGCTAGACCGAGCCGATCTTTGGGACCTTCGCCCCATCCCCGAATATGAGGGTGCGGACTATCGCTGGGACCTTGTCGCAGCGGCCCACTGGGCAGGCGAGCATGATCAACTGCAAACCCTGCTGGAGGAGCCCTATAACCGCGCCGGTCCAACCCGACTATCAGCCGGTCGGCTCGAGCTGACCTTTGCGGTGCCCGCGACCCACTGGCATCTTGAGCGCGCCACCGGCTTGGCCCGAATAGAGTTCGCCGATGGATCGGAGCTTGTCGCCCTCATCACGGCCAGGGGCAGCGTCGGGCGGCTGCAGGTCAAGGGTGCCGCGCCCAGCGTCCGCCTGATCACGCCGCCCTTCGGTGGCCCGCCTGAAGGACTAACGCCCGACCCAGGGTTCAATCTCAGCCGTCACAATGCGTGGGACCTTGGCTATCCCGCGCCGCAGATTGTGGCGGAAGCCAATCTCGACGGATTTTTCCAGAAGGGCTTTGGCGACTTTGCCTTTGCCGTCGCCGTGGCGCACGAGACAAGGGACGATCTTTGGCAAGCCGCTTGGCATATTGGAACGGGCTCTGATGCGAACCTGCTCCAAACAACCGTGGCCACCGTCAATGAGGCCCTCACCCGCTCCTTTGCCGACGAGGCGCAAGCCGTCGCAGACTGGTGGTCTGATTACTGGTCACGCGGAAGAGTCCAACTTCCCGACCCGTTGATCGAGCAGACCTACTATGCGGGCCTCGCCCAGTTCGGTGCAGCGACCCGGCGCGGTTGCCCGCCTGCCGCCCTTCAGGGCGTGTGGACCACAGACGATGGCCGCCTGCCGCCTTGGAAGGGCGACTATCACCACGATCTCAATACCCAAATGACCTATTGGCCCGCCTATGTCGGTGACCAACTTGAGGCTGGATTAGGGTTTTTGGATTGGCTCTGGGAGACAAGGCAAGGCTGCCGAGACTGGACGCGGCAGTTCTACGGGGTTGAGGGGCTGAACGTGCCCATGACTGCCGATATTGCCAATCGCCAACTGGGCGGCTGGCGGCAATATACCCATTCGGTTTCCACCAGCGCGTGGCTGGCCCATCATTTTCATCTCCATTGGCGCTACAGCCAAGATCGCCAGTTTCTTCGAGACAGGGCCTATCCCTATCTCAAAGAGGTCTGTGATTTTGTTGAGGTGATCAGCGGTCAGCGCGACGCGCAAGGCTTTCGCTCGGTCGCCCTGTCCTCCTCGCCCGAGGTCGGTGACAATCGGCCGGAGGCTTGGGTTGAGGGCTGGAGTAGCTATGATTTGAGCCTCTTTCGCTGGGTTCTTGGCGCGGCGTCGGATATGGCCGAGGCCCTACACCTTCCTGACCAAGCGGCCCATTGGCGCAAGGTTGAGGGTGAATTTCCGCACTACAGCCTGTCGGATACTGGGTCCCTCTTGGTGGCCCCAAGCGTGCCCTACCCCGAGCATCATCGCCACTTTTCGCATGCGGTGGGCATCCATCCGCTAGGACTGTTCGACAGCCTCGAGGGTCCGGGGTCAGACCGACATCTGGCAAGAGCGACGGTTGCCGAGCTTGACCGGGCGTCTGGCGATTTTTGGATGGGCTATAGCCACGCTTGGGCCGCATCCCTGTCTGCGCGCATCGGGGATGGCGAGACGGCCCGCAAAAGGCTGAGCGACTATCAAGCCGCCTTTGTCTTTCCCAATGGTTTTCACGCCAATGGAGACTGGCGCCGCCTTGGCTATGGCAAGGCCCCGTTCGGCGCCTTCACGATTGAGGGCGCGATGGGCGCGGCGGATGCGGTCCAAACCATGCTTATCCAGAGCGCGCCAGGACGGATACGCCTATTCCCCGCAATCCCAGACGACTGGCTGGATCTGTCCTTTGATGGCCTCAGGGCCGACGGCGCGGTGCTGGTCTCAGCGGCAGTGGAAAAAGGCCGGTTGGGCCGAGTGATGCTCAAGGCCTACGCCTCGGTGCATATCCAACTGGCCTATCGGGACCGGGTTTCGACCTTAGAACTTGACCTCAACGCAGGGCAGGTCCTGACCCTTGATGAAGGCCAGATCGCTAGGCTCGAGACCGCATCAACGCTCAGCGCCTTTTAGGAAGACCCTCTCTGTGAAGCCAAAGATCACCATTCTCGATACAGACATCGGAACCGACATTGACGATAGCTGGGCCTTGGCCCTGCTGCTCGCCAGTCCGGAACTTGACCTGCGTCTGATCACGACGGTTAGCGGGGATGTGCGTTATCGCGCTGGGCTATGCGCCAGCCTACTCGCGGCGGCGGGACGCAAGGATATCCCGATTGGACTGGGCATCGGCGGCGATCTGAAGGTTCCCGCAGCGCTTCAAGGCCCCCTCCTCGCTGGCATTGGCGAAGACGCAGCACTGGACGCCCACCCCCGCGTCATCGATGAGGGCGTCGAGGGCATGATCCAAACCATCATGGAGGCTGAGGATGAAGTGACGGTGATCGGCATCGGCCCCTTCACCAATATTGCCGAAGCCATAAGACGACGCCCTGAGATCGTTCAGCGCGCAAGGTTTGTCGGCATGTGTGGCTCAGTTCGCATTGGCTATCGCGGATCTGAAACCCCGTCAGCCGAGTATAACGTTTTTGCCGATATTGCTGCCGCGCAGGCGGTTCTATCGGCGGATTGGAACATCACCATCACCCCGCTGGATAGCTGTGGGCACATCCTGCTGGCCGGTGAGGACTATCAGCGCTTCTATAATTTCGCGACCAGCCATCCCAACAGCACCGCCGCTGCGGTTCTGGCCCATTACCGACAGTGGCTGAGCGCGCTGAAAGCCCCAGCCGATCAATTGGCGCGACGCTCGACTACGCAATATGATGCGGTAGCCGTCTATCTGGCCATCACGCAGGCTGGGCTAGAGATGGAAAAGCTGCAGATCCGCGTGACCGATGAGGGCCTAACCCGCCTTGATGAGACCGGTACGGTGATGGCGGTTGCCACAGGCTGGCGCGACCGTTCAGCATTCGATCAGATCTTTATCGAGCGTCTCTGTCGCGAGGCGTCCTGAAGAGCGCGGCCTAGCCGTTGCTCCTTGTCCTAGATGTGTATAGCCTCGACAAAATAACCAAAATACCGAGACAAAAAACTCGGAAATGGGTCATGGGACGGGAAACGGAATGCGTAAGCACAGCCGAAATACCAGTTTTGAATGGCGCGGTTCGGGCGACCGCCTGCGCCGCTTAGCTCCAGATGCTTATGATCGAAACGGCTATTTTTCGTTCGAGGGTGTTTTCAGCGTAGAAACCATGCAAGCCGCCCGCATGGTCCTGACACACAACCCAGTTGGCACCGCCATCCAAGCTAATGGTCCAGCGCGACAGTTCCCCGTGGTGCCTGCATGACCGAGGTGAACACAACGCCTCAGTCCGAAAGCGCGCCTCATTTTTCAAGGGCGCAGCGCCGATCGGGGGCCGTGCCCTTTGCGACCAAATTCTTCCAAGGCTTGGGCTCTCTGCCCGGTCAGCATGAAGACTTCGCGTTCCAGACGCTGCTGCTCCTCTACTATTCCCAAATCCTAGGTCTGCCCGCCTCCTATGCCTCGGCGGTCTTGGCCATTGCCCTGATCATCGATGCCTTCAGTAATCCCATAATCGGAGCCTGGTCCGATGGGTTCAGGTCGAGACTGGGACGACGCCATCCCTTCATGTTTGCCGCCATTGTCCCAACGGCTCTGTTCATGTTCCTGCTGTTTCGTCCGCCGGTTGGACTGTCCGTCTATGGATTAACGGCATGGATGCTTGCCACCACGGTTTTGGTCCGGTGCGCCATGGGCTTTTTTGTCGTGCCATGGAATGCTGTGGCGGCTGAACTGTCGGAGGACTATCGCGAGCGCACCTCAATCATCACCTATCGGATGGTGCTGGGCTGGTCGATTGGGGTTGCCTTCATCTTCTCGACCTACAGCTTCATCTTTCCAGCCAGCAAGGCCTTCCCCAATGGGCTGATGGACCGGGACAATTACGCCACATTCGCCATCGTCATCTCCAGCCTGATTGTGCTCTGGATGGTCACGACCGCTTGGATGACGCGCGATCAGATCCCTTATCTGCCACAGCCGACAGATGCGGCTCCCCGGCAGTCTTTCATGGATATGGCGCGGCGGACCCTAACGGCCCTGACCAATCGAAACTTCCGCCTTCTGTTCATCTCAACCCTGTTCATCGCCGCCGTTGCCGGAGGCAATCAGGTGTTTGATGTCTATATGAACCTCTATTTTTGGGAGTTCGGACCGGGCGATCTGCGCTGGTTCGCCCTGGCCGTCGTGGGGGCTGTGGGATCGTTTTTGACCGTTGGGTTGCTGCAAAAGCACTTTGAAAAACAGAAGATCATGGCCGGATCGGTGTTTGCCCTGATGGTCTTGGGCATGCTCAAGGTGATCTTACGGTTCACCGGGGTCTGGCCAGACAATGGCGATCCCATGCTACTGATCCTGTTGGTGATCCACACCAGCTTTGGGGCCTATTTCTACGCGACGGTCCTGATCATGTTCGCCTCGATGGTCGCCGATATTGTCGACGAACAGGACCACCATACGGGCCTTCGCCAAGAGGGGGTCTTCTCTGCGGGCATATCCTTTGCGGGTAAGGCCACATCCGGTCTGGGTCTGGTCATTAGCGGCGTCCTGCTGGATCTGGTGGTTCATTTCCCGCGCAGCGCAAAGCCCGGTCAGGTCCCCGAGGATACCCTCCTCAGCTTGGCTGTGATCGACGGCATCATCATGCCCGCTCTCTATCTTGTGCCCCTGTTCCTTCTGCTGCGCTATTCTTTGACCTCTGAGCGGCTTGCCGGGATACAGGTGGACTTGCAAAAGCGCGGTCAGCTGCAAACTGAGCCTATCTAAGCCTCTGTAAGGACGTGTTTTGATCAACTCTGCGGTCCAAATTGTTGTTGTGGGCAGCTATAACCGCGACTTCGCCCTGAGGGTCGATCAGTTCCCCATCCCCGGCGAGACCCGTCTGAGTTTGGGGCGAGCGGAGTCCCCCGGCGGCAAGGGATCCAATCAGGCCATCCAAGCTGCGCGATGCGGCGCACCTACAGCGATGATCGCCGCGCTGGGGCAAGACCCTGCAGGTGACGAGGCCCTATCCCTTTGGTCTGGCCTGCAGATCGAGGCGGGTGCCGTTGTGCGCCTTTCAGACGTGGCGACGGGCATGGCCATGATCTTGGTCAACCATCAGGCTGAAAACATGATCGTCGTCGATAGTGGAGCCAATGATCGCCTATCAGAGCACCATATCTTTGCGGCAAAGTCCCTCATCGCGCAGGCGCGGCTTGTTCTGGCGCAGTTGGAAACACCGATGGCGGCGACCAAAGCGGCTTTTGATCTCGCTAGGCGCGCAGGCGTCACCACGCTCCTCAACGCAGCCCCAGCCAATAGAGCGCTGGATCACTCGCTTTTGGCACTCACCGACATCCTGTGTGTGAACGAGAATGAGGGCACGGCCCTTTCGGGTAAGACCTCACCCGAAGCCATCGGGACAAGCCTGCTCGAGGTGGGCCCGGCCATGGTGATCCTCACCCTTGGCGTCGATGGCGCGATGCTGTTTCAAAGGGGCCAACCCCCGCTACGCGCCCATCCGCCCGCAGTGAATGCCGTCGATACGACTGGCGCGGGTGATGCCTTTATCGGGGCCTTTGCGGCGCAATGGCTGCTGAACCAAGACCCTTCAGCGGCGCTTCACTTCGCTCTTGCGGCGGGGGCGCTCGCCTGCACCGGGCAGGGCGCCGCGGCCAGCTTTGGTAATCGTGAAGAGATTGAGCGTCTGGCTGCTTCATGCCCGGCGAGGCCATCATGACAACACCTCCCGGAAGCCCATTTACGATCCTGCGCGAAGCCGATGGGATCGAGGATCTGCCCAATCTCTATGGTGGCGACGGCACGATCAGCGCCCGCTATTTCCGCTTTGGTCAGACCCCTGCCCCGGCCAATTTCGTGATCTTCGACATCCCTCCCGGCGCTAGCGAAGGGGTCCACACACACCCCCATGCCGGACCCAATGCCTATGATGAATATTACTATGTCATGGACGGCGAAGGGGAGATGACCCTCGATGGGACCTGCGTTCCGATCCGCGCTGGTGACCATATCCACGCCCCGCTTGGAGTGGCCCACGGTGTTCGAAACAGCCTCCCAGACAGGAGCCTGCGCATCTTTCTGACCTATATCCAACGGTAGGGCCCCGCGCATAGGCTAGTGGAACTGGCGAGACCCAAGGTTCTTGCTTCGGCTCCCGCACCCGAGCGCTGTAACCTTGTCAATTGGCTCCCCCCATGCCTCTATCACTGTCTTGATGGATCGTTAGAGGTAGGGAAAATGCTCAGTTGGCAGGTGGGTGGGGTAAAGATTACCCGCATTGTTGAGACGCAGATGGAGGTCCCTGCCGGGGAAAAGGGCGGCTTTATCCCTGATGCCACGGCGCAAGCCCTGCGCGCTATTCCTTGGCTCTATCCCGATTTTGTCAATGAGCAGGACCAGATGCTGCTCTCCATCCACGCCCTGCTCGTCGAGGCACCGGGACTTCGCTTGGTCGTCGATACCTGCATCGGCAATGATCGGCCGCGCAGCCTTCTCGGGGGCAAGTCCTTGTCCACAAATTTCCTTGAGGCCTTCGAAGCGACCGGATGGACCCGCGACAGCGTCAATGCCGTGATCTGCACCCATATGCATGTTGACCATGTCGGTTGGAATACGATGCTGGTCGATGGCAAGTTTGTCCCGACCTTTCCCAATGCGCGGTATCTTCTAGGACGCCTTGAGTTTGACCACTGGTCCGCGCAAGACAATGAGGACCTCCAGGCGATCTTGGCCGACTCCATTCAGCCCATCATCGATGCTGGCCTGGCTCAGTTTGTGGGTCTGGACCATGTGGTCTCCCCCCATGTGCGCCTCGTGCCCACCACGGGCCACACCCCCGGGCATGTCAGTGTTATGATCGAATCCGAGGGCCATAGCGCGGTCATTACCGGCGATATGAGCCACCATCCCTGCCAGATGGCGCACCCGGATTGGTCTCCCTCTTTCGACAGCGACCGCAAGGCCGCCGCCGTTACACGGGCTCGAATGTTCGCTGAATGGGCCGACGCTGATCATCTGGTCATCGGCACACACTATGCAGCGCCGACAGCCGGTCACATCCGCCGCGATGGTAAGGCCTTCAGGTTTGAAAGCTGAGGCCTAGCCAAGCCAAGACCGGCGCGAGATAGAGATGCCTCGCGCCGGTCCTTAAACCGTGCCCCTTGGTCTATTCTCCGCCGAACCGATAGGTCACGGTGGCATAGATGGAGCGTGGACGGCCAATGGCACCGA
>CANESI010000060.1 GCA_947441065.1 Caulobacteraceae bacterium | reverse complement strand
GCGGTCGTCACCAGCAGAGCCAGCGCCGCCTTCGGCCATGTCAGAGGCTGCTTCAGCAGCCGAGACGCGGTCTTCTTCCAATTGAGCTTCAACAACGTTTTCGCCGCGGGCTTGACGTTCAGCTTCATCCTCCGAGCGGGCGATGTTGATCTTGACGCTGACGAGCACTTCGGCGTGAAGGCGAACCTTCACTTCGTGCACGCCCAAGGTCTTGATCGGCTTGTCGAGCACGACCATGGCGCGTTCGATCTTGCCGCCAGCGGCGACAACAGCGTCAGCAACGTCACGACCCGTGACCGAACCGTAGAGCTGTCCGGTTTCGCCGGCCTGACGGATCATCGCATAGATGGTGCCATCAAGCGCAGCGCCGTTGGCTTCAGCGCCTTCGCGGGTCTGTTGGTTACGAACTTCAAGGGCGGCGCGTTGAACGTCGAACACCTTGAGGTTCGCGGAGGTCGCACGCAGGGCCTTGGAGCGGGGCAGCAGGAAGTTACGGGCATAGCCGTCCTTCACCGTAACCACGTCGCCGAGGGTGCCGAGGCGTTCAACCCGTTCGAGCAGGATAACTTTCATGGGGTTTGCTCCTTACTTCACGACGTAGGGGAGCAGAGCCAGGAAGCGGGCGCGCTTGATGGCCTTGGCCAGTTCGCGTTGCTTCTTAGCCGACACCGCAGTGATGCGCGACGGTACGATCTTGCCACGCTCAGAGATGTAGCGTTGCAGGAGCTTGACGTCCTTATAGTCGATCTTCTGTGCGCCAGCGCCCGAGAACGGGCAAACCTTGCGGCGGCGGAAGAAGGGGCGGCGGGCCCCGCCAGCGGCGGATTCCGGAGCGGTCGTATCGGTCATGACCCTCTGTCCTTAAACTTGATTGTCGTCAAAGCGCGGGCGATCGCCGCGCTCGGGCCGGTCGCCACGGTCTGGGCGATCACCACGCTCGGGCCGGTCGCCGCGATCGCGACGCGCCAGCACAGGCGACAGTTCCAGATCCAGCTCTTCGACGCGGATGGTCATGAAGCGCAGCACATCTTCGTTGATCGACAGCTGGCGTTCCATTTCCTTAACCGCCGCCGAGGGGGCGTCGATGGCCAGAAGGGAATAGTGACCCTTGCGGTTCTTTTTCACCCGATAGGTGAGATTGCGCAGACCCCAATATTCGATCTTGGCAACGGTACCGCCGCCTTCTTCGATCAAGGTTTTCAGGGTTTCGTTCAGCGCTTCGGCCTGTTGCGGCGAGATATCCTGCCGCGAAATGACCACATGTTCGTAAAAAGCCATAGGCATCCTTCTTCCATAAGAAAGACGGCGTTTCTGGCGGCGGAAGACCCGGCAGCAACGATGGCTCTTAGCGCGGCGTCCGGGCGTCATTGCCCTGGATCAGAAAAACTCCGCGAAAGACCGTCTTTCAACAAGCGGCGGTGTGTACGCTCTATGGACGCGAAAGGCAAGGGGTGGGGGGGATGTGACAGGTTTCGTCAGGACTGTTCAGTCCCCCCATCTTGCCGCCTTCGCGCAATTGACCTAACCCTGCGCTTCACATTTGCAGTTTAGGAGCCCGTCTGATGGGTCTCGCTTTCCTTTTTCCCGGTCAGGGCAGTCAAGCGGTTGGCATGGGTGGGGCGCTCTATGAGGCCTTTGCCAGTGCGCGCGAAGTGTTTCAGGAGGTCGATGAGGCCTTGGGCCAAAAGCTCTATGGGCTGATGAGCGCCGGGCCTGAAGAGGAGCTGACCCTGACCGAAAATGCTCAGCCCGCCCTGATGGCGGTCAGTGTTGCGGTCACGCGGGTGCTTGAGGCGGAGTTCGGCGTCTCGGTCGCGCAGGCCAGCTTTATCGCCGGGCACAGCTTGGGCGAATATTCGGCGCTGGCGGCGGCGGGGGCGATCACCTTGGCCGATACGGCGCGTCTGTTGAAGCTGCGCGGTCAGGCCATGCAGCGCGCGGTGCCGGTCGGGGCAGGGGCCATGGCCTCGCTGATCGGCCCCAAGACCGATGTGGCGCTGGCCGAGGCGGCGGCGGCGGTCGGTGCCGAGGTCGGGGTCTGCGTCGTGGCCAATGATAATAACCAAGGCAATGTGGTGATCAGCGGCGACAAGGCGGCGGTCGACAAGGCCATCGAGGCGGCCAAGGCGCTGGGCGCGCGGGCCATCCCGTTGAACGTCTCCGCCCCCTTCCATTGCCCCCTGATGCAGCCCGCGGCGGACGAGATGGCGCAGGCGCTGGCCAGCACCCTGATCATCGCACCCCGTGCGCCACTGGTGGCCAATGTCACCGCCCGCCCGGTGCTGGATGCCGACGTGATCCGCAGCCTGCTGGTCGAGCAGGTGACGGGCCGCGTGCGTTGGCGCGAGTCGATGCTATGGCTGGCCAACGAAGGTGCCGTGACCCGCTTTGCCGAGGCCGGGGCCGGAAAGGTCCTGTCGGGCATGGCCAAGCGCATCGCGCCTGACGTGGAAGCCACCCCATTAAACACTCCCGCCGATCTGGAGGCCTTTGCCGCCTCCCTCAAGGGCTAAAGGACCAGAACTGATGTTTGATTTGACCGGAAAGACCGCGCTCGTCACGGGCGCTAGCGGCGGGATTGGCGGGGCGATTGCTCGCGCGCTCCATGCACAAGGCGCGCATATGGTGCTGTCCGGCACGCGGTTGGCGGCGTTGGAGGCCCTGGCTGCGGAACTGGGCGAGCGGACCTCGATGGTGACCTGCAATCTGGGCGATACGGCCGAGGTCGATGGACTGGTGGGCCGGGCCGAAGAGGCCGCGGGTGCGCCGCTCGACATCCTGATCGCCAATGCCGGCATTACCCGCGATGGCCTATTGCTGCGTATGAAGGACGAGGACTGGGAAACGGTGATCAAGGTCAATCTTGAAGCCTATTTCCGGCTCAGCCGCGCCGCCCTCAAGGGCATGATGAAGCGCCGCTCTGGCCGGATCATCGGCATTACCAGCGTCGTTGGCGTGACTGGCAATCCGGGCCAGACCAACTATGCGGCCTCAAAGGCGGGCATGATCGGCTTTTCCAAGGCCTTGGCCCAAGAGGTCGGCAGCCGCAATGTCACCGTCAACTGCGTCGCGCCCGGTTTTATCGCCAGTCCCATGACTGATGATCTCAATGAGGCACAAAAGGCCGCGATCCTCACCAAGATTCCGTCTGGGCGCTTGGGAGAGGGCTCTGACGTCGCCGCAGCCTGCGTTTATCTGGCCAGCGATGCCGGTGGTTACGTCACCGGACAGACCCTGCACGTTAATGGCGGGATGGCGATGGTTTGATCCGAGCCACTTTCTAGGCGCAGATACGCTAGTCTCGCAAAAAAGAACGTGCTAGCGAGAGCCTGTATCGGCCCACCCTCGGTGGAATCGATTCAGTAATTTAGGTTTCACGACCGGGTGACCGTCTAGCGATCGTCGTTAGGGGCATTCGGACTCACCATCTAGACAAGGGATTCCAGCGTATGTCCGACATTCTCGAACGCGTCCGTAAGATCGTGATCGAGCATCTGGACGCCGATCCGGAGAAGGTCACGGAAAAGGCCAGCTTCATCGACGATCTTGGTGCAGACAGCCTCGACAATGTCGAGCTCGTCATGGCTTTCGAAGAAGAGTTCGACATCGAGATTCCCGATGACGCCGCAGAACATATTCAAACTGTGGGCGACGCCGTGAAGTTCATCAGCGAGCGCCTCGCGGCCTAAGCTGTCACGATCGATGACAGGTCGCCGCGCCGGGCCATGCCGGGCGCGGCATCTTGACTCATAGTCCCCGCTTAGATTGCCCTGAGGCGACTGCGGCGGACTGACCCCGAAATTGCCGGGGCGTTCAAAGGATCAAAGCCATGCGTCGTGTCGTTATCACCGGTCTTGGGCTGGTTACGCCATTGGGTACAGGGGTTGATAATAGCTGGTCAGCCCTGCTGGCGGGACGCTCTGGCGCGGGCCGGATCTCGGCCTTTGATCCAACCGACTATGGCTGTCAGATCGCCTGCGAAGTGCCCCGGGTTGATGGGCGCGGCGGCGGCGGTGTGGATATTGTCGGATCCTTCGATCCCAACCTGACCATGTCTTTGCGCGATCAGCGCCGGGTCGATGATTTCATTCTCTATGCCATGGCGGCGGCCGATGAGGCCGTCATTGACTCCGGCTGGCATCCCCAGACCGAGGAAGACAGGTGCCGCACCGGTGTGATCATCGGTTCGGGCATCGGCGGGCTGAACACCATTGCCGAGACGGCGCTTGAGCTCGAGGCCAAGGGCCCGCGCAAGATCAGTCCCTTCTTTATCCCTTCAGCCCTGATCAATCTGGCCTCTGGACAGGTCTCGATCCGTTACGGCCTTAAGGGTCCGAACCATTCGGTGGTCACGGCCTGCGCCACGGGCGCTCATGCGATTGGCGATGCTATGCGCCTGATCCAGTGGGGCGACGCGGACGTGATGTTTGCGGGCGGTGCTGAGGCCGCTGTGTGCAAGATTGGTGTTGCGGGCTTTGTCGCGGCGCGGGCCATGAGCACCAACTTCAATGATCGGCCTCAGATGGCCTCCAGACCCTATGACAAGGACCGCGACGGCTTTGTCATGGGCGAGGGCGCTGGCGTTTTGGTGCTGGAAGAATATGAGCACGCCATCGCACGCGGCGCGAAGATCTATGCCGAGGTGGTGGGCTATGGCCTGTCGGGCGATGCCTATCACATCACCGCGCCCGCCAGTGATGGCGACGGCGGTTTCAGGGCCATGAACCTGTCTCTGGCCCGCGCGGGCATTGATCCCTCGCAGATCGACTATATCAATGCCCACGGCACCTCGACGCCCCTGGGTGACGAGATCGAACTGGGCGCGGTAGAGCGGATGCTGGGGGCATCGGCCTCTAAGACCACCATGTCCTCGACTAAGTCTTCGATTGGTCACCTGCTGGGCGCTGCGGGCGCTGTGGAGGCGGCCTTTACGGCTCTGGCCATCCGTGACCAGATCGCGCCGCCGACCATCAATCTGGACAATCCATCGGTCGCGACCGCCATTGATCTTGTGCCGCACAAGGCCAAGAGGATGGAAATCAATGTCGCCCTGTCCAATAGCTTTGGCTTTGGCGGCACCAATGCCTCGCTCGTGTTCAAGCGGGTCCCATGACCTCCGCTGGCGAGCCATCGCCTCCTGAAACGCCGAGCGGCGCGGTGGTCAAGCACCCGCTATTGATTATTGGCGTCAGCGCGGTCGCAACCCTCGCCCTGTTGATGAGTGTGCTCCTGATCTGGGGCCTTGCGACCTATAGCCTACCCGGGCCCGCATCGGTCGATGGCGCTGACCGGATCGTGGAACTTGCTGAGGGGGCCAATCTATCTGAGATTTCAGAGGTTCTGGCCCAAGACAAGGTGATCTCCTCGGCACCGGTCTTTGTTCTGGCGGCCAAGATCAACGGATCGGCCCGCCGCCTTCAGGCGGGTGAATATAGCTTTCCGTCCAAGGCCTCGATGTCGGCAGTGATGGAGATGATCCGCAAGGGTAAGGGGGTGCGCCATCAGGTGACCATCCCCGAAGGCTTTCCGTCTGAGATGGTCGTCGATGCCCTGATGAAAAGCGATGTCCTGACCGGTACGGTTTCGCCGCCGCCTGAAGGCTCGGTCATGCCCCAGACCTATGACGTCAAGCGCGGCGAGACCCGTGCCGCCGTGCTCGAGCGGATGATGAAGGCCCAGACCGATCTGGTCGCTGAGCTTTGGCCCAAGCGTCGCAGCGGCTTGCCATTCAACACCCCTGAGCAGGCCGTGATCCTCGCCTCCATCGTGGAGAAGGAAACGGCCAAGGCCGATGAGCGTCCGCGCATTGCCGCCCTGTTCATCAACCGCTTGCAGCAGGGCATGAGGCTCGAATCGGACCCGACCATCATCTATGGCATCACCCGGGGCAGGCCGCTGGGCCGGGGTCTACGCGCCTCTGAGGTCGATGCCGCTACGCCCTACAACACCTATGTCATTTTTGGCCTGCCGCCGACGCCCATCGCCAATCCGGGCCGTGCGGCCCTTGAGGCTGTTTTGACCGCGCCGCCCTCGACCGAGGTCTTCTTTGTGGCCGATGGTACGGGTGGGCACGTCTTTGCGACCAGCTATGCGGACCATCGCCGCAATGTCGCCCAGTGGCGCCGGATCGAACGCCAGCAGGCCGCTGCATCGGGTGGGGGACGCTAGGATGGCCCCATCTGGCATGACCGGCTTTGCCCGGGTCGAGGGATCCGCTGGCGCTTGGACCTGGGCGGTCGAGGCGCGCTCGGTCAATGGGCGCAATCTGGAAGCCCGCTTTCGCGGACCTCCGGGCTTTGACGGCCTAGAGCGCGTGGCGCGCGATGGCGCTCAGGGCCTGTTCCAGCGCGGTCAGATCACCATCGGTCTTCAGGCCAAGCGCGCGGAGTCGGTCGGACAGGTGCGGGTCAATCTGGATCAGATCGAGCGTTACCTGGGCCTCATAGCCCCCTTGATCGCAGCGGGCCGTGCTCAGCCGCCCAGCGCCGATGGCCTGCTGGCCCTGCGCGGTGTGCTGGAAGTGACCGAAGAGGTCGAAGAGGCCGAGGTCAAGGCTTCGGTTGAACAGGCCATGGCGGCATCCATCACTGAGGCGCTGACGGCGCTGCAGGCCTCACGGCTGGACGAGGGCGCAGCCCTTGCCCCGGTCTTGGGCGGGCTGGTCGACCGTATCGAGAGGCTGGTAGCGACGGCTGAGGAACAGGCCGCCGGTCAGCCTGCCGCCATCAAGGACCGCTTCACCAAGCGCATGACCGAGCTGGCAGGCGATGGGGCAGGGGTGGCTGAGCGGATCGTCACCGAAGCCGCTGCCATGGCCGTTAAGGCCGACGTCCGCGAAGAGCTAGATCGTCTGGTCAGCCATATTCAGGCCGCGCGCACCTTGCTATCGAGTGAGGCGGCATCGGGTCGGCGGCTGGACTTTTTGATGCAGGAGTTTATGCGTGAAGCCAACACGCTCTGTTCCAAGTCTGCCTTGACCGGCCTTACCGCCACCGGCCTTGATCTGAAGGCCACGATCGAACAGCTCCGCGAGCAGGTCCAAAATGTCGAGTAACGCTCATCTCCATGCCGAATTTGGCGTTCGCCGTGGCCTGATGCTGGTCATTTCCAGCCCATCGGGCGCGGGCAAGACCTCGCTCTCGCGGCGTCTGGTCGCCGATCATGCCGACCTTGAGCTTTCGGTATCCTGCACCACCCGTGGTCCTCGTCCGGGCGAACAGGATGGCCGCGAATATCACTTTGTTGACCGCGCCGCCTTTGATCGCGATGTCGAGCAGAACCGCTTTTTGGAATGGGCTGAGGTCCACGAACATCGCTATGGCAGCCCCGAAGCGCCTGTGATGCAGGCCCTGTCTGAGGGGCGCGACGTGCTGTTCGATATTGATTGGCAAGGGGCTCGCCAGATCGCGGCCAAGGCAGCGCAAGATGTGGTGCGGGTCTTTATCCTGCCGCCGACCATGGCCGACCTGAAGCGTCGTCTGAACGCTAGGGCGCAGGATGCTGCCGATGTGATCGAGCGGCGGCTGGGCCGGTCCAAGGGTGAGATCGAGAAATGGACCGACTATGACTATGTCATCGTCAATGAGGATTTCGATCTGGCCTATGCCGAACTGGCGCACATCTATCATGCCGAAAGGCTGAAGGGCGCGCGCAATCCGTGGCTGACGCCCTTCGTGAACCGCCTGATGGACGAGCCGATCTAGGCGGAGGCCTAGGTCGCTGATTGCGCCAAGACGATCTTGGCCAGCGCCAAGAACCCCTCCACATCCACGGTCTCGGCCCGCACGTCTGGATCAATGCCAGCGGCGAGGCAGAGCTCTGTCCCGCCAAGGGTCTTAAGGCTGGAGCGCAGCATCTTGCGCCTTTGACCAAAGGCCGCTTGAGTGGTCCGTTCTAGCGCCTTGAGCATGGCCGCGTCGGGTCGGTCCATCAGAGGCGTCAGATTGACGACGGCGGACGTCACCTTGGGCGGCGGCGTGAAGGCGCGGGCAGGCAGGTCCATGACGGTGCGGGCCTTGGCGGTGGCTTGAACCACGACCGCGAGGCGTCCATAGGCATCATCGCCAACCTGAGCGGTAATCCGGTCTGCCACTTCCTTTTGGAACATCAAGGTCATAGAGCGCGGTTGCCACGGCCCGGTCAGCCATTTGAGCAACAGGGCGGTGCCGACATTATAGGGCAGGTTGGCCACGACCGAGGCTTGGGTACCGGGCGCGTGCTCGGCGATCAGGTCGGCTTCCTTGACGCGCAAGGCATCGTTCTGGACCAGATGAAGCTGGCCGGGAGCCGCGTCGCCGAGGCCATTGAGCAGGGGAAAGAACCGAGGATCCATCTCAACCGCAATGACCTTGGCACCGGCTTCGAGCAGGGCGCGAGTCAGGCCGCCGGGGCCGGGGCCGACCTCGATCACGGTCTGGCCTTCGACCACCTCGGCCAAGCGGGCGATCTTGCGGGTAATGTTGAGGTCGAGCAGGAAGTGCTGGCCAAAGCTCTTCTTGGCCAGAAGGCCGTACTCTTCGAGCGCTTCGCGGATGGGGGGAAGGTCTTTGAGGCTCATGGGCGGACCTGCGCGGCGCGGCTATTGGCGATCTGGTCGGCCATGTGGATGGCGGCGATCAGGCTGTCGGGCCGCGCGATGCCCTGTCCAGCAATGTCAAAGCCCGTACCGTGATCGGGCGAGGTGCGGACAATGGGCAGGCCAAGACTGACATTCACGCCACCCCAGAAATCGAGCATCTTGACCGGAATGAGGGCCTGATCGTGATAGAGGCAGATGACTGCGTCATAGGTCTTGCGGGCCTCATCGTGGAACAGGGTGTCGGCAGGCTTGGGGCCAACGCAGTCGATGCCAAGCGCTCGTAGCGCGGCGACCGCCGGAGCCAAGAGGCGGACCTCTTCATCGCCGATGGTACCATTTTCACCGGCGTGGGGATTGAGCCCGGCAAGGACCAGCCTTGGCTTGGCAATGCCGTAGTCGCGGACCATCGCTTGGGCCGTAACGATAGCCGTATGGATGATCGCCTCTTGGGTCAGGGCGCTAGCGACCTTGGCTATGGGAACATGGATGGTGACCAGCACGGCACGCAGATCGCCCGAGGTCAGCATCATGACCGGTCCGCGCGCACCGTCCATCGGCACGTCGGCGGTCAGGGCAGCGAGAAATTCGGTATGGCCGGGGAACTTGAACCCCGCCTCATACAGCGGGGCCTTGGAGATCGGGGCAGTGACCACGCCGCGTACCTCGCCCTTCACGGCGAGATCCACCGCCATCTCGATCCATTGGATGATCGATGGCGCATGGGCCTTGTCGGTGACGCCGGGCTGAACCGCTTGGCCCAAAGGCTGGTCGAGAACCGGTAGGGCGCTTGAGAAGGTCGCGACCGCTTCAGCAGTCTCGCTGACGCGCTGCACAGAGACGCCTTGAGCGCTCAACAGGTCGGCATCCCCGATGACCATGAAGGCCGGACCACTATGGCGAAGCGCGGTCCAAGCCTTGGCGATGATTTCTGGCCCAATGCCTGCGGGATCACCGAGGCTGAGCGCGAGCACGCCTTGTGTCACCGACCGATCACCGGGTTTCGATCGTCGCCGAGTTGCGCAGGTCGCGCAGATAACGCTTGGCAATCATCGCCAACTG
>CANESI010000059.1 GCA_947441065.1 Caulobacteraceae bacterium | reverse complement strand
TTCCGCGTTCCCCGCGAAGGCGGGGACCCAGACCCTTGCACTCAGACGGTACGCGGCCCGCTGGATCCTTTCGTAGATGACGCGGCGGAGAGGACAGCGCATGAACACCCCCCACTCCCAACCCTCTCCCCCTCAAGGGGGGAAAGGGCCTTGTTTTTTACCCCCTACTGCGCCGTCCAACCGCCATCGATGGACAGGCCCGCACCATTGACCGATGCGCCAAGGTCGCTGGCCAGATAGAGCAGCATTCCGGCCAGTTCGCTAAATTGGACGAACTTTTTGGTGGGCTGGGCGGCGAGGATCACATCGCGCATGACCTGCTCTTCGCTGATCCCGCGCGCCTTGGCCTGATCGGCGATCTGGGCCTCGACGAGGGGGGTCTTCACATAGCCCGGGCAGATGGCGTTGCAGGTGATGCCGAAGGTCGCCCCTTCCAAGGCCACCGTCTTGGTCAGACCCAGAACGCCATGTTTGGCCGCGACATAGGCCCCCTTAAAGGGCGAAGCGACCAGAGCATGGGCCGAGGCAATATTGATGATCCGCCCGCGACCTTGCGCCTTCATGATCGGCACAGCGGCGCGGATGGCATGGAAGACGCTGGTCAGGTTGATGGCGATGATCTGATCCCACTTGTCGATGGGAAAGTCTTCAATCGGTGAGACATGCTGGATCCCAGCATTATTGACCAAAATATCCAGCCGCCCGAACTGGTCTTTGGCAAAGGCGACCATGGCCGCGATCTCGTCAGGCTTAGTCATATCGGCCGGATGGTAGGCGACGGCGACGCCATGGCGGGCCTCAAGCGCGGCGCGGGCCTCTTCAATAGCGGCGGGATCGCCCAGACCATTGATCACCACCTTGGCCCCCTGCTCGGCCAAGGCGTCAGCCATGGCAAGCCCAATGCCGCTCGTCGAGCCGGTGACGATGGCCACTTGCCCCGCCAATGAGAGATTATAGGCCATGACCATCGCTCCAAGCTTATGCTGCAATGCAGCGTAAA
Organism: Caulobacteraceae bacterium; assembly: GCA_947441065.1. Taxonomy (GTDB): domain Bacteria; phylum Pseudomonadota; class Alphaproteobacteria; order Caulobacterales; family Caulobacteraceae; genus CAISGS01. The sequence goes on along the minus strand of CANESI010000059.1, from coordinate 8,908 downwards.
CCCGGTCAGGCCATAAGGCTAGAGCCCGCTTCAGGCTGCTTGCGGGTAAAGACCCATTCCTCGGCAGTCGAAAGGGTCGGCTGGAAGCGATAGCCGCCGCTGGCAAAGTCCTTCAGGCCCTCGGCCCGGTCGATGCGGCCATCAATGGCAAAGCGCGCCATCTGGCCCCGCGCCTTCTTGGCATAGAAGCCCAAGATCCGCAGCTTGCCGTCCTTCTCATCCTTGAAGGCGCAGTTAATGGTCTTGAGCTTCAAAGCCTTGGCGTCCACGGCCCCGAAATATTCCTGACTGGCCAGATTGATCAGGCTCTGGTCGGCATGGCTATGGGCGGCCTCGTTCAAGGCCTTGGCCAGCCGGTCGCCCCAGAAATCATAGAGGCTCGAGCCGCGCTTGGTCTTAAGTCGCGTCCCCATCTCAAGCCGGTAGGGCTGCAGAGCATCCAAAGGCCGCAAGATCCCATAGAGGCCAGAGAGAATCCGCAGATGGTCCTGCGCCCAATCCAAGCCGCCACGATCCAGAGTGCGGGCCTGCAGGCCCTCATAGACATCGCCGTCAAAGGCCATGGCGGCCTGCAATCCGTCTTCACAGGCCGGGTCAAAAGATTTGAACCGCTCGAAATTCAAATCGGCCAGCTTTTCAGAGATCGACATCATCGACCGCAGATCTTGGCGCGACAGCTTGACGGTCACCTTGGCCAGTTCGGCAATGTCGGCCTTGAGCTGCGGCGTGGTCAGGGGCACAGGCGCGCCGCCTTGATCGAGCGGCGTATAGTCTAACGACTTGGCAGGGGACAGAACGAGCAGCATGGGCGGTCTCATCAAGCCAGAGTTAGGAGCCAAATAGGGTGAATAACGGCACAAAACCAGCTTTGAATCTCCGGCCAGTTTGAGCGGCTAGAAATGGACGCGAGGATTCATGATCCGTTTGGGGTCTAGGGCCAGCCGGATTGCGCGCAGGGCCGCCACCTCGACCGGAGCCTTATAGCGCAGGGCCTCCGCCGACTTCATGGTGCCCAGACCATGTTCCGCCGAGATCGACCCCATCCGACGAGCGACAATATCGTGAACGATCTGAGCGCCTTGGTCGCGCAAGGCAGAATGGGTCTCACCGTCACCGCCGTCTGGCACCAAGACATCGTAATGGACATTGCCGTCGCCGACATGGCCAAAGGCCACCACCCGGCAGCCGGGCTGGAAGGCCTCGACCGCCGCTGTCGCCTCATCGATGAAATCAGCCACCTGCGAGACCGGCACCGAGACGTCGTGCTTCCATGCGGCCCCTTCGGTCTTTTGCCCGGCCGACTGGTTTTCTCGGATCGCCCAGAAGGCCTTGGCCTGAGCGCCATCTTGCGCGATGGCGGCATCGGTGATCAGGCCCTGTTCCAGCGCGAGGGCCAAGAGCCGCTCCAGCGCCGATTCCGCTGCCCCCGGCTCGCCGCTCGCGGTCTCGATCAGCACATACCAGGGATGGATCTCGGCGAGGGGCTCCCTCATGCCGGCAATATGCTTGAGGACAAAGCCAACGCCGCGCCTTCCCATCAGTTCAAAGGCCTCAACCCCGCCGCCGGTCTGTTCCTTGGCCAGCGCCAAAAGCGCAATGGCGGCATGGGGACTGTCTAGCGAGACCATCGCCGTGGCCCGGCTGGGCAGGATCGCAAAGAGCTTGAGGCTGGCCGCAGTGACAATGCCCAAGGTCCCTTCGGCACCGATCAAGAGCTGCTTGAGGTCATAGCCGGTATTGTCTTTGCGCAGACGCTTCAGCCCGTTCCAGATCTGCCCGTCAGGCAGGACCGCCTCAAGGCCCAAGACCAGATCGCGCATCGGACCGTAACGCAGCACCGCCGTGCCGCCCGCATTGGTCGAGACCAGCCCGCCGATGGTCGCGGAACCTTCGGAGGCGAGGCTGAGCGGAAAATGCCGACCCTTGGCGGTGGCGGCCTCGTGCACGGCGGTCAGGGTCACACCCGCCTCAACGACGATCACATCATCAAAGGTCTCGACCTCGCGGATCGTCTTCATCCGCTCGAGCGACAGGAGCACCTCGCCATCGGGGATTTGACCACCAACCAGTCCGGTATTGCCGCCCTGAGGGGTGATGGCCACGCCCGCCTCGGCACAGAGGGTCACGATCTGCGAGACCTCCTGCGTTGTGCGCGGCAACAGTAGAAGCGGCGTATTGCCATGCCAGCGCCCGCGCCACTCGATCAGCTTAGGCGCCAATCGCTCAGGATCTTGGCTCCATCCGCCCTCGCCAACGATGGCCTTAAGGCGGGACAGGACGGGCTCTGGAACGGACTGGCTCATGGACTGAGTTTAGCGGTTCGGGGAGCGGGGGGCCAGAGGGTCTTGGATTGGCTCATCGACAAGTGGATCTCCCCCTCACCCAACCCTCTCCCCCAAGGGGGCGAGGGCTTTGTCATTCTTAGCCCTCTCCCTGAGGGAGAGGGTTGGGTGAGGGCCTTTTTTCTTACAATAACCCCCTACCCCGGCTTCGCCGGTACTTCCCCCAGAGGGGGAAGATTTAACGCTCCAAGATCTTCCCCCTCTGGGGGAAGTGGCGCGAAGCGCCGAAGGGGGCCTTGTTTTTCATCCGATTTCTCCGCGTCATTGCGAGGCGCATCGCGCCGAAGCAACCCAGGGGAACATCCGCTGAGGGTCGCGGTTAACGTCCCCTTCCCCCCTTGAGGGGGAAAGGAGTAGTGGCTCTTCCTCGAAATCAGATCTCCTCGCCCACCTGCTTGACCTGACCTAGGCCAGAAATGCTGGTGGAGAGGTTGGCGGGTTTGCGGGTCAGTTCGACGCCGCCAATACCAGAGATCGCGATATTGGCGCTGGCACGGGGACCCAGTTTGGCAGAACCCGCACCCGACAGGCTAACATCCGCATGCTCCATCTGCATCCCTGCCAAATCGGCTGACCCCGCACCCGAAATATCGAGAGACAGGGCCTTAACCTTGCCCGTACCCGTCACGGTACCTGTGCCAGAGAGGTTGATCTCCAAATCCTGTTGATCAAATTGGCGCAGGGTCAGGGACTGGACCCCGCCCAGTTCGAACTGATGAACATTGGGGGCGGTCAGGGTGACTTTGAGTTTCCCGTCCCAATCATAATGATCGTCACGCGAGATGGTTCCGTCCTCGATCTCAATCCTATCGAGCACAGATTTTGGCGCTTCGATGGTCAGCTTTGCGACCGGCCCTTGGATATAGATGATCTCAGCAACGTCATTGACCTCTAACCGATCTGACGCTGTCCACGTGAAGTCCCGGCTAACCACCGGCCCAGTAACGTTGGTCATGCGATTGTCATTATCCGACCTCACATGCACCTGCATGGCTTTGTGTTTGACGAGGGTCTGAACCATAGACCCGATTGAGGCCAGACCTCCCGCAAAGCCGACAGCGGCCGCCATCGACCCGATGGACAGGAAAAATCCGACGACTGTGACCAAGATAAGTGTGCGGATCATGGACGGACCTCCGAAGATTCAAGAACAGGTTTTAAAAGACGCATATGCAGGCGTCCGAACCAGACCAAGCCATTGACGAAACCGATAGACACAAGGCCCGTCAGCGCGCCGAGCGACACACCTCCCGCCATCAGGCTCAAACCGCCGAACATGACGGCGGCGATATAGTGCCCAATGCCGGCAAAGGGACCTGCGACGAAGATGATCGCTCCGCCGGTAAAGATCCCGACCGACGCCACCATGAAGCCCAGAAGCGTCGCCGCGACCGGCAGCAGGATGGGCAAGAGGATGACAATATCGATCACGCCTAGGCCGAGGATCGCGAAGATCGCGCCCGCAGCCGCAGACGGGTTTCGTTCCAGCTCCCAGCGGCGAATACCCGCCTCGGTGCGCAGTTCGCGGGCGAGCCTTGCCGGATCACCCAGCGCGCTGGCGATCTCATCTTCCGTGCGGCCCGCCTGCAGGCCCTCCGAAAAATGCGCCTCATAGTCGGCCATGACCTCATCGACCGTGGTCTGCGGCAAGCCGCGCAACCCGGTCCTGAGTTTCTCAACAAAGGTCTCTCGGTTCATTGGGGTGCTCCCAGTATGACATTGACGGCCTCGGAAAAGGCTGTCCATTCGATGGTCTGGGCAGCAAGGCTCGCCCGTCCCGATGTGGTCAGTTTGTAATATTTACGCGGTGGCCCCGATGAGCTCTCAACCAGATAGGTTTCCACCAACCGGTCAGTCTGCATGCGGCGCATGAGCGGGTAGATCGTGCCTTCCCCCATATCGATCGCCTTGGCGAGCTGGGCGGCAATATCATAGGCATAGGCATCATTTCGGGACAGGACGGCGAGCACGCAAAGCTCGAGAACCCCCCGCTTCAACTGTATCTGAATGGCTTCGGTCAAACGCGCACTCCTCTTCACTTGGGGAGTGTATACGGCAAGGTACCTTGTGATGCAAGATACCTACTCACAAATAGTAGTGGGTGAGGGATGGGAGTGGCCGAAACCCCCTACCCCGGCTTCGCCGGTACTTCCCCCAGAGGGGGAAGATCAAGGGACGGTAAATCTTCCCCCTCTGGGGGAAGTGGCGCAAAGCGCCGAAGGGGGCCTTATCCCTCGCAATTCGCCACACAAACAGTTGCAATATACACCACCCTCCCTATCTGTCGCTTGAACAACAGACAGGAGCCACACCATGATCGAGCGTCGCGCCTTTGAGGGTCTTGGCCATGCCAACCATGGTTGGCTCAATGCCCGGCACCATTTCTCGTTTGGCAGTTGGTACGATCCCAGCCGCATGGGCTGGGGTGCGCTCAGGGTCTGGAACGATGATGAGATCGCGCCTCAGACCGGCTTTGCGCCTCACCCCCATTCGGACATGGAGATCATCACCTATGTCCGCAGCGGGGCCATCACCCATCAGGACAGTATGGGCAATAGTGGCCGCACCGAAGCGGGCGATGTTCAGGTCATGAGCGCAGGCGCAGGCGTGCGCCACTCCGAATATAATCGCGAAGACGTCACCACGACCCTGTTCCAGATCTGGATTGAGCCCAAGACCCGGGGCGGCGAACCGTCATGGGGGGCCAAGCCCTTCCCCAAATCCGACCGGTCTGGACGGTTCGTGGCCCTAGCCAGCGGCTTTGCCGATGATGAGGGGGCCTTGCCGATCCGTGCCGAAGCGCGGGTTCTGGGGGCAACCCTCAAGGCCGGTGAGACCATGACCTATGAGCTGGGCGCTGGCCGACATGCCTATTTGACCGTCGCGGCAGGTGCAGTTGAGGTCAATGGGCTGCAGCTCAATAGTCGCGACGGAGCGGCGGCGACGGATGAGGCGGTCCTGACCTTTAAGGCCCACAGCGACGCCGAAATTGTTCTTGTGGATGCGCTCTAGGCCGCGCCCCTAATGCTTTGACGATGGGGCGGCCACCGCTATGGTGCGGTCAAGTTCAGGCAGGCTTAGCCCGCCGCCCCATCGCAAGGATCAGCCCATGACCGGCACAGATTTCGCAAAGCCCTTGGCCGCAGGCGCCCTGCTGGCCGCCCTTCTCATTAGCGTGCCGATGACAGCCCTTGCGGCTCCGGCCAAGGCGGCCGGGACCATCAAGGTCAATGCCAAACAGTCGGCAGCGGCGCTGGAGATGTACAAGACCTCCATTCGCTATCGCACCGTTCAAGGTCAGGGTCAGATCCCCGCCTATGCCGCCTATTTGAAAAAGGCGCTGGTCGAGGGCGGCTTTGCGGACGCCGATGTCACCATCGAAAAGATCGGTGAGACCGCCGCCCTGACCGCTCGCTATCGCGGCAATGGTTCCAAGAAGCCCATGCTGCTGTCTGGCCATATGGATGTGGTCGAGGCCAAGGCCGCCGACTGGGTGCGCGATCCCTTCACCGCCGTGGTCGAAAACGGCTATGTCTATGGCCGAGGGGCCTCGGACATGAAGTTCGACGTGGTGATGCTGGTCTCCACCCTGATCCGCCTGAAACAGGAAGACTTTAAGCCCAGCCGCGACATTGTTCTGGCCCTATCCGGCGACGAAGAGACCGACATGTTCACCAGTCAAGCTCTGGCCAAGCAACTGGCCGGAGCCGAGTTCGCCATCAATGGCGACGCGGGCGGGGGTCTGCTCGATGATGCGGGCAAGCCGGTGGTCTATCAGGTGCAGGCGGGCGAAAAGACCTATGCCGACTTTGACATCACGATCACCAATCCCGGCGGCCACAGTTCGCGTCCCGGCGCCACCAACGCCATCTATGATCTGGCCAAGATCATCGACCGCATCGGCGCCTACAGGTTCCCAGCCCAGCCCAATGAGCTGACCATCGGCTACTTCAAGGCCACCGGGGCTAAGACCCCCGGCCCGCTCGGCCAAGCCATGCTGGCCTATGCCAATAACCCTGCTGACACAGCAGCCTCTGATCTTCTGTCGGCTGAGCCGGAGTATATTGGACAGGTGCGCACCACCTGCGTGGCGACCATGCTGCGCGGCGGCCATGCGCTCAATGCCCTGCCGCAGGCTGCGACCGTGTCGGTCAATTGCCGGATCATGCCGGGCGTTTCCATTGCCACCATCAAGACCACCCTGCAGACCATTATCGCCAATCCAGATGCGACCATCACCGTTCTGGGTGAACCTACCGCCAGTGACGCCTCGCCCCTGCGCCCGGACGTGATGGGCGCGATCCGCACCGCCATTGACCGCCGCGCTCCTGGCCTACCCATCGTGCCGCAAATGTCGCCCGGTGCCACCGACAGCCTCCATTTCCGCGCGGCGGGCATCCCTAGCTATGGCCTATCGGGCATGTTCATGAATCCCGCCGATGACTACGCCCACGGCCTCAATGAACGCGCACCCGTCGCGGCCATAGATGGCGCACTGGACCAGTGGCACACGGTGATCTCGATCTTGGCGAAGTAGAGGGGCTTGTTTAAGAAAACAAACAGGGCCCTCACCCAACCCTCTCCCACGGGGAGAGGGCTAAGAAAGAAAAAGCCCTCGCCCCCTTGGGGGAGAGGGTTGGGTGAGGGGGTCATCCACTCCCCTCGCATTCATCCTAACCTTACGCTCGCCGAAGGACGAGGATGCGCCACGAACGAACCGGCGGTGTGAACGGGTCTGGATCCCCGCCTTCGCGGGGAACACGGAAGACAGAAAACTAGGCCCCCTACGGCCCTTCGGGCCACTTCCCCCAGAGGGGGAAGATCAAGGACGGCAAATCTTCCCCCTCTGGGGGAAGTACCGGCGAAGCCGGGGTAGGGGGTCTTTTGACGCGGCCTATCGGATGAACGTTGAAGCTCCGGCCAATCCCCGATAAGCACCGCACAGAGACTTCCCAAGGACCACCCCATGCCCAACGCCCATCGCAATGAAGATCTCGATCGCGACGCCGATTGGAGCCTTCCGGCATGGCTCTATAACGATCCGGAGTTCTTCGCGGTCGAGATGAAGCGGGTCATGCGGCCCTCTTGGCAAGTGGTCTGTCATATCAGCGACGTGCCCAATATTGGCGACTATCACACCTTCGATTTTCTGGGCGAGAGCATCCTTGTCGTGCGCGGCGAGGACCAGAAGATCCGGGCCATGGCCAATGTCTGTCGCCATCGCGGCTCGCGGCTGGTCGATGGCCCGTCGGGCTGTACGCGCAAGCTGGTCTGCCCCTATCACGCCTGGTCCTATGAGCTGGATGGCCGCCTGACAGGCGTTCCCATGCGCGGCACCTATCCCAGCCTTGAGATGGAAAAGCTGACCCTTCCCGCCGTCGATTGCGAGATTTTCCAAGGCTTTATCTTTGTGCGCCTCGAGGGCGATGGCCCCACCGTGGCCGAGATGATGGCCCCCTATCTGTCGCAGATCGAGCCCTATCGCTTTGAAGAGATGCGCGCCTTTGGCCGCGTCACCCTGCGTCCGCGCCCGGTCAACTGGAAGAACGTGGCCGATAACTATTCGGACGGGCTGCATATCAAGGTCGCCCATCCGGGCCTGACGCGCCTGTTTGGCCGCAGCTATGGCGTCGAGGCCGAGCCTTGGGTGGACCGCATGTGGGGCGAACTGATGGACCGGCCCTCGGCCAATCCGTCAGAGCGGATGTATCAGCATCTCTTGCCGCGCGTCGATCATCTGCCGGAGGCCAACCAGAAGCTCTGGCTCTATTTCAAGCTCTGGCCCAATGTCGCGTTCGATATCTATCCCGATCAGGTCGATTTCATGCAGTTCCTGCCGATCTCGCCGACCGAGACCCTGATCCGCGAAATTGCCTATGCCCTGCCTGACGAGCGCCGTGAGATGAAGGTGGCGCGCTATCTCAACTGGCGCATCAATCGTCAGGTCAATGCCGAGGACACAGTCCTGATCGAGCGGGTGCAGCAGGGCATGGCCTCACCGACCTTTAGCGTTGGCCCGCTCAGCGATACCGAGGTCTGTTTGCGCGGCTTTGGCAAGAAGCTGCGCGGCCTGATCCCGGAGGCACGGCTGCATCAGCCCCCTGCCCCGGGCTGGAGCCACCGCCCCGCCACCCCATCCGTTTCTTGAGCCTAAGAAGAGCCACCATGTCCAAGCCCTATGACGCCATAATTATCGGAGGCGGCCACAATGGTCTGACCTGCGCCTTCTATCTGGCCAAGACCGGTCTTAAGGTTCGGGTTCTGGAACGGCGCGAGGTCGTCGGCGGCGCGGCGGTGACTGAGGAGTTCCATCCCGGTTTCCGCAACTCTGTCGCCAGCTATACAGTCAGCCTGCTGAATCCTAAGGTCATTGCCGATATGAAGCTGGCCGAACGCGGCCTGCGCATCATCGAGCGGCCGATCTCCAATTTCTTGCCTCAAGAAGATGGCGGCTATCTCAAGCTCGGCGGCGGGCTGGAGCGCACGCAAGAAGAGTTCCGCAAGTTCTCGGCCAAGGATGCTGAGGCATTGCCAGCCTATTACGACATGCTCGATGTGGTGGCCGA
>CANESI010000058.1 GCA_947441065.1 Caulobacteraceae bacterium | reverse complement strand
CGTATGATGACCATGAACCTTGAAGACCCGCACCAGGTCGAAGATGCGATGGAAAAACAGCTCGAAAAGCACCATCACGAGGCGCTCGAGCCATCTCATGCCCTGCAAAATCTGGCCGATGGCCTCCCTGCCCTCGGGATCGTGGCCGCCGTGCTCGGCGTTATCAAGACCATGGGTTCGATCACCGAGCCGCCTGCCGTACTTGGCGCCATGATCGGCAGTGCGCTGGTCGGTACCTTCCTCGGCGTGTTCCTTGCCTATGGCTTGGTCGGCCCCTTCGCCACCCGATTGAAATCGGTGGTCGACGAGGAAGGCGCCTTCTATAAGATCATCCAAGCCGTCCTCATCGCCCATCTGCACGGCAATGCGGCCCAAATCTCGGTCGAAATTGGCCGCGGAAACGTCCCCAGCGATTATCAGCCGAGCTTCTTGGAGATGGAAGAGGCCCTCGGTGCCATCCCAAATGTGTGATTTTTCGGGATATGGTGGCTTTTTAGCATCGTAAGTTGGTTTTTAGAGCAGATCACGCTTGCGTGTTTTGCATATGACGGCATATTCATGGGTGGCGGACCAATCGAATCCTTGCCTAATGATCCAATCTCGGGTTATTGGGGCCTAAGGCGCGATTGCAACTGTCGCGCTACAACCTCCTAAGGGGACCAGGCATATGACCTCCGAAGTTCTTCGCAAACTGCTCGTCGCCGGCGCTGCCGTCGCTGCTCTCACCGTCGCCGCTTGCGGCAAGCCTGCTGAAAAGCCAGCTGAAGCTGCTACCGAAGCTGTGGCCGAATCGGCTGCTCCTGCTTCTGACGCTGCTGCCGCTGCCGCTGCTACCGACGCAGCCGCTGCTCCAGCTGACGCTGCTGCCGCGCACTAAGCTTCGCCTAACCGCGAACTTTAAGAGAAAGGCCGTCCTTCGGGGCGGCCTTTTTTTGTTATGCGGGCCTGCCTATTCTCAGCCCGCGCCGCGTGGGGTAGATCACGGCCATGGCCTTGCCCCCCGATCCTGACCGCACTCTGGTATCGCCCGCCCTTCTGGCATGGGACGAGGACGGCGTTCCCCGTTCAGAAACCTATGGTGATGTCTATTTCTCGGTCGCCGATGGTCTAGCCGAATCGCGGGGCGTCTTTCTCGAAGGCTGCGGCCTGCCGCAGGCCTGGGCTGAGCGACCGAATTTTGTGGTCGCCGAGTTGGGCTTTGGCACCGGACTAAACATCCTCTCCCTCCTACAGCTCTGGCAAGCTGAAGGCCCAAAGGACGGGCACCTGCAGATCTTTTCCATCGAAGCCCACCCCATCACCGCCGATGAGGCCATGAGGGCCCTTAGCGCATGGCCAGAACTGGCGGACCTTTCGGCGCTGCTCATTGCCCAGTGGCCTGGCCAAGCCCGCGGCTTCCACCGGATCGACCTGCCGCATCTGCATGTCGTCATTGATGTGGCGGTGATGGAGGTCGAGGAGGCGCTCAGTTCATGGACAGGTTCAGCCGACGCCTGGTTCCTCGATGGCTTTTCTCCGGCGGTAAATCCGCAGATGTGGCGCGACGAGGTCTTGGCTCTGGTCGCAGCCCGCTCAGCGCCCGGTGCGCGCCTAGCCACCTTTACGGTTGCAGGGTCTGTGCGGCGCGGACTGGCAGCTCAAGGCTTCAGCGTCGACAAGCGCCCAGGCTTTGGCCGCAAACGCGAACGGCTGGAGGCGGTTTGGCTCGGCCTAACGCAAATCGAATCCCAAAAGGTCGCGCCCACCGTGGCGGTGATCGGTGCCGGTATTGCCGGAGCGGCGCTGGTGCGAGCCTTCAACCGCGCCGGTCTAGCGGTTCACCTGTTCGAGGCCGAGCAGGCGGGCGCTGGGGCTTCAGGCAATCCATCGGCCCTGATGACACCGCGTCTGGATGCGGGCAGCGGGGTGGCGGGCATGCTGCACGCTCAGGCCTATCGCCATGCCCTTCGCGTCTATCATGACGAGACCCCGCAAGCGATCCTGTCCGAAGGCGTCATGCAGTTGGAGACGGCCCCGGCTGATTCGCGGCGGTTTGACATAATCGCCGAGCAGGACCTCTTTGAGCCGCAAGATTTCGAGCGACTGGACGCGGCACAGTCCAGTGACCGGCTGGGGGAAACCGCCTTGGTCGGCGGACTTTGGATGAAGCGGGCCTTAAGCATCGAGCCTTCGTCGATTCTCAAGGCCTGGCTTGGTCCCATCACCCAAGGCGCTGTGGCGAGTCTGCAGCGCGAGCCAGAGGACCAATGGAGCTTGCGCGATGGGCAGGGCAAGGTTCTGGCCACCGTCGATCAGGTCTTTGTCGCCGCAGGGGCCGGGGCCAGCGCCTTACTGAGCGACCTGCCCTTCGTTCCGGTGAGGGGCCAAGCCAGTTGGACCGAAGGCGGCACCCTTCCTTCAGGCGCGGCTTGGGGCGGCTATGCGGTACCCACACGATCTGGCGTTCTCTACGGGGCCACCCACGATCGCGGCGAGACCCAAACCGATGTCCGCGCGGGCGATAATGACCGCAACCGCGCCGTCCTAGAGGCAGGCTTGCCGATCCTAGCGGGCCAGTTGGAGGGGCATATTGTTCAGGCCCGGGCGAGCCTTCGGGCGACCGTGCCAGACCAGTTACCGGTCGTGGGTCAGATACCCGATCAGCCGGGCCTGATGGTTCTAGGCGCATTGGGCTCGCGGGGCTTTACCCTCGCCCCCCTACTCGCAGACCATCTGGTCGCCATCACCTTGGGCCGCCCCTCTCCCCTCCCCCGGGCCGTGATCAAGGCGCTAGAGCCGGGGCGATTTGCCGAGCGTCAGCGCCGCCGGTCCTAACCATTTACATGGGCGTTAAAGCGCCTATCTTTGGTCCTTAGGCGGGGGCTTAGAGGAAGGATCATCCCATATGTCTACGCATATCTTAGGCCTCAAGGTCTTAGCTATCGGCGGCCTGCTCTCGGCTCTGGCGTTCACACAGGCTGCTTGGGCAGAAGAACCGGCCAAGGCCGCGCCAAAGGCTGCAACGCCTCGGCAATGTTTCTATTCGAACAATATGAGCAGCTTCAAAGAGGCCGGTGATAGGGCCGTCTATGTTCGGGTTGGCGTTAAGGACCTCTATCGCCTCGACCTGTTCAGCACCTGTCATGACCTGCGTTGGGCCCAGACCATTGGCGTGGAATCGCGCGGCAGTTCGTGGATCTGCTCCGGTTCAAATTCCGATGCGGTACTGATCGTCCCGAGCACCTTGGGTCCTGAGCGGTGCATGGTGACCGATGTCAAGAAGTTGACCGACGCCGAGATCGACGCCTTGCCTCGCAAGGACCGCCCCTAAGGCCTGAACCGCACAAATCGATTAGAAATTGCGCAATTCAGCGCCTGCGATAGTTTTCCTTGAACCCAAGGGGCGTGGGACCTACTGATCAGGTCTAGTCTTAGCCTATGGGCAGGCGCAATTTTTAGGACGATCAGACCATGATTACGCTTCATCACCTGAACAATAGCCGGTCACAGCGGATCCTCTGGCTGTTTGAAGAACTCGGCCTGGACTACGAGATTGTCAAACATCAGCGTGATTCGGTCACACGGCTTGCCCCCGACGCCCTCAAAGCCATCCATCCGCTGGGCAAGTCCCCCGTCATTGTCGACAAGGGTCGCACCATCTTCGAATCGGGTGCCATTATCGACTATGTGATCGACCAATACGGGGCTGGGCGTTTGCGTCCTGCGGCGGGCACGTCGGACCATATTGACTATCAGCAGTGGCTGCACTTTGCCGAAGGTTCCGCCATGCTGCCCTTGCTGATGGCCATGTATGTTTCGCGGCTTGGCGAAGCCGGCGCGCCGCTTCATCCGCGCATCGGAAGCCAGATTGCCGACCATCTCAGCTTCATGGAAGGCCACCTGCAAGGACGTGACTTCATCATCGGCAGCGACCTAACCGGCGCGGATATCAACAATGTGTTCGTGCTTGAGGCCGCCGCCTCTGGAGGACGATTGGCGAGCTATCCTGCGCTCACAGCCTATCAGGCACGGATGCAGGGACGCAACGCCTATAAGCGCGGCCTCGAGCGCGGCGGTGTCTACGCCCTCGGTGCCTGATCTATCGAGCCGAACGACCGATTTGTTCTTTGATCACAGGGGGGCGTACGCGCCTTGGCCAATATGGATAACTCAGGACATCGCTCCTTTGCGCCAACGACCCGCGCGCTGGATGGTAAGGTCATTCTGATCACAGGCGGTACCGGCTCCTTTGGGCGCCGGTTCGTCCAGACGGTCTTGAACCGCTACAATCCGCGCAAGGTGATCATCTTCTCGCGCGATGAGCTCAAGCAATATGAGATGCAGTCTGATCTGCGCGATCAGATGAGCGATGAGCAGATGGGCAAGCTGCGCTTCTTCCTCGGCGATGTCCGTGACCGCGAGCGCTTGACCTTGGCGCTGCGCGGGGTGGATGTGGTGATCCATGCTGCCGCCCTGAAACAGGTCCCCGCAGCGGAATATAACCCGTCCGAATGTATCCATACCAATGTTCTGGGCGCCGAGAACGTGGTCTGGGCCAGCCTCGCCAACCGCGTCCAGCGGGTCGTGGCCCTGTCGACTGACAAGGCCTGCAACCCGATCAATCTCTATGGGGCGACCAAGCTTGCCTCCGATAAGACCTTCGTCGCGGCCAACAATCTGTCGGGCGATATTGGTGCGCGGTTCTCGGTGGTTCGCTATGGCAATGTGGCCGGATCGCGCGGCAGCGTGGTTCCCCTGTTCCAAAAGCTCTTGGCCAATGGGGCCACCGAACTGCCCATCACCGATGATCGCATGACCCGCTTTTGGATCACGCTGGATCAGGGCGTTGATTTCGTCCTGTCGTCGCTGGACCTCATGCGCGGCGGCGAGGTGTTCGTGCCCAAGATTCCGAGCATGAAGGTGACGGACCTAGCCCTCGCCATGGCCCCCGGGATCGGATTGAAGAATATTGGCATCCGTCCGGGCGAGAAGTTGCACGAGGTCATGATCTCCGGCGACGACGCGCGCGTGACCGCCGAGCTTTCCGACCGCTATGTGATTGAGCCGGCCTTTGTCGAATATCCGCGCAAACCGTTCCTGAGCGACGCAGGCGTCAGCACGGTCGAGGATGGCTTTGTCTATTCCAGCGACAACAATACCGAGTGGCTCAAGGGCAAGGCCCTGCTCGACCTGTTTGGCATCGGCAATGGCTGACACAAAGGCTGCCGCCTTTTTGCCCTATGGTCGGCAGGTCATCGAGGATGACGATATCGAAGCCGTGGCTCAGGCCCTGCGCGCCGATTTGCTAACCACAGGCCCACGGGTTGCGGCCTTTGAAGAGGCCTTTGCGGCCAAGGTCGGGGCGCGCCACGCGGTGGCCTGCTCTAACGGCACGGCGGCCCTGCATCTGGCCATGATGGCCCTTGGGCTCAAGCGCGGACAGGTCACGATCGCCCCGTCCCTGACCTTTTTGGCCACCGCCAACTGCGCCCGGTTCGAGGACGCGGAGGTTCAGTTTGCCGATGTGGACCCTGATACGGGCCTCATGACCCCTGAAACGCTCGAAATGGCCATTTCGCGCGTTAATGAGCAGGGTGCTGGCGCGGCAAAACTACGCGCCGTCTTGCCGGTCCATTATGGCGGCAACCCTGCCGATCTGCCTCGCATCCGGGCGCTGGCCGAAGCGGCGGGCGCTGTCGTGGTAGAGGATGCTTGCCATGGCCTTGGCACCGCCATGGATTTTGGTTCTGGCCGCGAACAGATCGGCGACTGTACCCACAGCGCCATGGCCACCTTCTCGTTCCATCCGGTCAAGACCATTGCCTGCGGTGAAGGCGGGATGGTCACCACCAATGACCCGGTCTTGGCCGAGCGGCTGATGCGCCTGCGAAGCCACGGCATGGTGCGCCAACCCGATGCCTTTAGCCTCACAGCCATGGCCTTTGATCAGCGCGAAGACGGTAGCCGAGAACCCAACTCCTGGTTCTACGAGATGCAGCAGATCGGTTACAATTACCGGCTGCCGGATGTACTCTGCGCCCTCGGCATCAGCCAACTCGCCAAGCTGGACCGATTTGCGGCCCGCAGGCGGAGGCTGGCCGCGCTCTATCGTCAGCATATGGCCGAGCTTGCGCCGGTGGTGTCCTTGGTGGCGACCCCGCAAGGGGCGGACCCGGCTCTGCATCTGATGGTCGCCCTGATCGATTTCAAGGCGGTGGGCTTGAGCCGCAAACAGGTGATGGACGGCCTAGCCGCGCGCAGCATTGGTAGCCAAGTCCACTATATTCCGGTCCATCGCCAGCCCTACTATCAGGACCGTTATGGCCTGATCGACCTGCCCGGTGCCGACGCCTTCTATAGCCGCTGTCTAAGCCTGCCGCTCTTTGCCGGTATGGAGGATAGCGACCCTGAGCGCGTGGTCTCGGCACTCAGGGCCGTACTGGGTCTCTAGGGCCTAGGTCGCGTTCTTCTTTAGGACGGGCGCAGGCTTTCGATCTGTTCTTTCAGTTTGAGTTTTTGGCGCTTCAGCTGTCTAAGTCGCAAATGATCTGCGGCCGGTCGTTGCAGTTCGTCCCGGATTGCGCGATCAAGATTTTCGTGCCGGAAACCGAGTTCACGAATATGCGCTTCAATGGCCATGGGTTGCGACTCCTTGCGATTGGCGCTTGAAGTAAATCACCGACCTTGGTCGGCGTCCGATCACAATTGGTTGCTTTGGCGATCAATCGCCAAGACCCCTTCAGGAGGCTAGATGGCCCATCCCGCAGACCCTCGTTTAGCGCCGCAGCGGCTGGTGGTCGCCATCACCGGCGCGTCAGGCGCGGCCTATGGCGTGCGTATGCTCGAAGCCTGCCAAGATCTCGGCGTCGAGAGCCATCTGGTCATGTCGCGCTCCTCGATCTTGACCCTAACCGAAGAGACGGGGCTCACCGTCGCAGATGTCTGCGCCAAGGCGTCTAAGGTCCATAAGATCGGCGATGTCGGGGCCTCTATTGCCTCGGGATCCTTCCAGACCTTGGGCATGATCGTCGCGCCCTGTTCTGTGCGCACCATGTCAGAGATTGGCGCGGGCGTGACCTCAACCCTTTTGACCCGCGCCGCCGATGTGGTCCTCAAGGAGCGCCGCCGTCTGGTCTTGATGGTGCGTGAGACGCCGTTCCATCTGGGGCACCTGCGCACCATGGTCTCACTCACCGAAATGGGCGCGATCATCGCCCCGCCCCTGCCCGCCTTCTATACAAGGCCCAAGACAATCGAGGACCTGATTGATCAGTCGGTCGGGCGCTGCCTTGACCTGTTTGGTCTGTCCTGGGGCGGCGTTAAGCGCTGGGGCGAGGATATTGGTCCGATTGAAAATTCTGAGCCCATGGCCCCCCTATGAGCCAATTTTGGGACTGGGCCTTAAACGCCTATGCCCGGCCCGGCGTGGCGCAGGCCTGTCTGGATCTGCAAGATGATCACGGCCAATGCACGCCCTATCTGCTCTGGGCCGCTTGGGCAGCGCAGAGCGGACGCGGTCTTGATGAGGCCACGCTGGTAAAGGGCGCGGATCTGGCGCGGCGCTGGGAGCCCACCTTTATCACGCCCGTTCGGGCGGTAAGACGCGCCCTGAAACCCGCCTTTGACGGGGTCGCCGATGATCTGCGCGAGGTCCTTCGCGAACAGGTCAAGGCCGTTGAGTTGGCGGCCGAAAAGACCTTGATGCTGTCCCTAGAGGCCCTAGCCCTCGGCGCCCCTTCCGGCTCCGTCACGGTCCAGCAGGCTTTGGAACAGGCCACAGCCCTTTGGACCCCATCGGCACCGAAAAACAGCCTCATGGGGCTATCACAGCACCTTTGAACCATGGGTTGGGTTTGCTATGGTGGGCTATCGACCAAGCCGGTCGTTAGGGGTATGTCAGCATGAATGATGACGAACCGACCACGGATTCGGACAGCGCCATCAAGGCCCAGATCAATGTGTTTCGGCAGGAACACCAAGATCTAGACGCGTCGATTGTCGCGCTTGAAACCATGCCCCAGCCCGATCTTCTGCTGATTACCCGTCTAAAACGGAAAAAACTCGGCCTTCGGGACCTCATTTCGCGCCTCGAAGACCGATTAACCCCAGATATCATAGCTTAAGCTCTCGTCCCGTTTGCATCTTTGGCCATAAGGGCCTTAAAGTAACCCTAGAAATTTAAGGGGGATTCATGACCGACCTTACCGCTGCCGTCGCTGAACTGGCCGACAAGAGCCTCTTGGTCCTTGATGATGATGCGCCCTTGCGCACCCGCTTGGGCCGAGCCCTCGAACAGAGGGGCTTTGAACCCATCCTCGTGGCCACCGTTGCCGAGGCCGTGGCCGCCGTAAAGATCAAGGCTCCGGCCTATGCGGTTCTGGATCTGCGGCTTGAGGACGGCAGCGGTCTGACGGTGGTTGAGGCCATCCATGCGGCCCGCCCCGATGCCCGCGTGGTCATGCTGACCGGCTATGGCAATATCGCCACGGCGGTGGCGGCGGTGAAGGCCGGGGCTCTGGACTATCTGCCCAAGCCTGCCGATGCTGATGATGTGGCCAAGGCCCTACTGGCCCAGAAGGATCACAGCCCGGCCCCGCCGGAAAATCCCATGTCCGCCGACCGGGTGCGCTGGGAACATATTCAGCGGGTCTATGAGCTGTGCGGTCACAATGTTTCGGAAACGGCGCGGCGTCTGAACATGCACCGCCGGACCCTGCAGCGGATCTTGGCCAAGCGCGCGCCGCGTTAGGCTTGAAGGGCCAACCGGTCCTTCCAGGCCCGCGACAGGATCTTGAGTTCTGTTCGGACCATCGAGGGCGAAACGTCCTCGGGGAGGGTTTGCAGCACATCAAAGCGAAAGGCCGCCTCGCCGTGGGTCTTCCACGCGGCTTGCAACGATCTGTCGGGATAGCTGCCCATGCGCAGTGAGAACCAGAGGCTGGTCTGGTGGGTATCCAGATGACGGCTCTCCATCACCCAAAACTGCCCATCCACCATGCAGCGCACGGCAAAGACCCCAGCGGGGGTCTTGATCTCCTTATAGGCAGCGATGGCCGCTTTGCGGTCTTTGGCATCCATAGAGCCAGCCTAGCCGATGATGGGGCCGCTCACTAGAGGGCCGCTACACATCCAACCGGCGAAGGGCGGCGAGACGGGCAAAGGCCAAGGTCAAGGCCTTGCGACGGGCAGCCGCCAAGGGGGCAGGCGTGGCCGGGGTCAGGACCGCGCCATCAAAGCCATCGGCAACAATCAGGCCCGGCCCCTCGGGTAAGATATGATGCGGAAATTCCGGCGCGACCGCGAAATAGAAATGGTCGCAAAAGGGCAGATAGTCGCCCCACTTCTGGTCGGTCCGAAAGTCTTCCTGCGAGGACTTGACCTCGACAATGACAATCTCGCCGCGCCGTCCCAGCCCCATCAGATCGGCCCGCCGTCCATTGGGCAGGCTGACCTCGGCCACCGGCGCATAGCCCAGTCCTATCAACAGCCGTGCCGCCCCACGGGTGACGATCTGCGTCGTCTGAGGCCGCAAGCCCACGGTCCCGCTCGCCCGGGCAATATCGAGAACAATTTCCATAACTATAGTTTGTTCTGGATTTGTTCGTTTTGCAAGGGGCTAGCGCGCCGCCTCACCCTTGGCCAGCGGGGCCTGCTTGGTGAAGCGCAGGAGGGCGGTGTTGAAGCCGAGGGTCTTGGCGCGGTTGACGAGGGAGGCGATCTCGGCGGGGCCAGGGGTGGGCTGGCGGTGCAGGAGCCAGAGGAACTTGCCGGAACGGTCACTGACAATGGCCCAGCTATAGTCCTCAGCGCGGTCTAGGACCCAATAGTCTCCGAGAAAGGCGGGACCAAGGAACGAGACCTTGAACTTGGCATTGCGGCTGCCCTCGACCAGCTTGGCGCGGCCATTGACCGAACGGGCGGGACCATCCACGCCCCTAT
>CANESI010000057.1 GCA_947441065.1 Caulobacteraceae bacterium | reverse complement strand
CTTAGATTTTGCCCCATGGGCACGACCTGATCGCCGCGCTCCGCCCTGAAGTCCAAGGTTCGCTGCCGAATAGGGTCAAGGTCGATCAAGACCTGTCCCCGACGGATCGCGCCTAATATACTTTCCTGATCAAGCCCCTGCGCAAAGACCGCAGTCACAGGCTGGCCGATACTGCCCGCCTCATCAACGGGGCGATCAGGGTCATGATTGTCGCTGCCGCCGATGGCCGTGATCGGGTAACCCGCGTCCAACTGCTTTTGCCAAAAGCCGATACCGCTGAGCGCCTCGGCCTGCCCCCCGGTCGAACGCACGGTTCCACCATTGATGACCTCAATCGCATCAATCTCTGACCAAGGCGTCTGCGCCGTCCAACCACAGCCCATGCAGATCTCACCCGACGGCAGTGAGGGGTGATTGATCGCGACCAACCCGCCGAGGCCATGGGCCGTGCTCAGCATGTCACTTAAGGTGGGGGCGTGGGCGGTGCCGATTTGAAACTCGACCGGATCGACCACGCCGAACAGATTGGCGTGGCCCTTAAAGGTCGTCACTTCGCGTCCGGGAATTAGGAGCAGATCGTCAAAATAGGGTTGAAGCTCGCGCAGAGCCTGAAACTGTGAGGTGGCATTGTGGTCAGTGATGGCCACAAAATCGAGCTTGGCCTCGACAACGGTCTGCAGGCTGCGAAAAGCCGGACAGGGGATCTTTTTCTGCTCACGACTTAGGCAGGAGCCATCGCTGTGCCCCGTATGGACATGAAGATCGCCGCGATACCAGCGCGCACCCGTCTTGAGCGATCCATCGCTAAAGCCCTCAAAGGGTCGGTCAGCCCCGTCGAGCCAGATCTTGGCGGTATAGGACGATTTTGACTCTGGTCTGATGTTGGGCACCCCCAGGACCAAAGACCAGACCCCAGCGGGTAAGGGACCACTCAGATAGGAAGGGGTACTGTCACTGGCCGAGACAGTGAACTGGGACTTGTTCCCCCCACTCCACCCGCGAAATCGCTCCGGATCACGAAGGCCCAGATCAACGGTCGTCTTGTCCTCGCGACCCGTATAGGCAAAGTCGACGCTTATGCGCTTGGTTCCAGCGGGCACATCGAACTTAACCGCCTTATAGGTCTCATGATCCACCCCGACTATGGTGCCTGTCAGCACCAGTTCAGGGGGCCGAGACGGCAAGGCAAACGCAGGACTGCCAAACCATAAGCTGCAGAAGAGAGCCAAGAGGCGGACAATCGTGCGGCGGCTAATCATCTGTGGCCCTCAAATAAACAGCGGCTGACCATCGGCCAGCCGCTGCCTCAGTTTCAGATTTTAGAACTTGTAGATGACTGATGCGCGCAAGGTGCGACCAAAGATAGGCCTTGCCAAGATATAGCGCGAACCGGCCTCGCCCGAAACGAACTGACCCGAGCGCGGATTGCCCTCGGTGAGACCAATTTCGTTGGTGAGGTTCTCACCGTCAACAAAGAGGGTGATGTCATCCGTCACGGTGTAGCGGGCAGACGCATTCATGACCCAGTAGGCAGGAAGCTTTTGGGTGTTGGCATTGTCCGCATAGCGGTCCGAGTAATATTCGATCTCGGCTTGGGCACGAAGGGCACCGTCAAGCAGGTTCACACCCGGGACGATGCGAGCACCGATTTGCGGCACGCGGACCAGTTGCTTGCCACCAAAATCACGCACCACAGGCTGCCCTGCGACGATATCAGAATATTTAAAGTCCTTAAACTGCGGGTCCTGCCAGGTCAGAGCGGCGTTGACGTCAAACCAGCTGACGGGACGCAATTGGCCCTCCAACTCAAACCCGACCGTTTCACTGCCACCAAAAGCGACGACTTGGCGATAGGAATTGGTCGAGGCGTTGAAGATGTTGTCCGTGAAGGACACGCCCGTGAACTTGCTGAAATAGGCGGTCGCAAAGACATCCAGCATGGTCGAGGTATATTTCAAGCCGACTTCAGACATCTCGATCGGTTGGACGATGATGTCAGTGCGCAGGGGATTACCTGTAAAGTCGCTTCCGTTCGGCATGCGCTTGGTATCAGTATAACGGGCGAAGGCTGCCAGATCGGGACGGATCTGATAGTTGGCCCCCAGCGTCCAAGAGGTCGCGTCATAGGTACGGCTGATGGGCGTAAAGACTCCGGTGCCGGTGATAACCTGATTGTCAGCCAATGTTCCAGCAACGCCCAGATCAACAGTCTTCTTGCCTTCTACCGAACCCTCTAGCTCTTGGGTTTCGTAACGGATACCCGCATCAAGACGCAGGGCCTCTGTGACCTGCCATTCGTCAGACGCATAGAGTGCGAAGGTCCGTGACTTGGCTTGGGTGTTGTCAAACAGCGAGCCATAACGCAGGAAGCCATTTTCGCTGATCTTGCCCACCGTAGCGCCCGCGGCATCGACAGCCACCGCGTCAAGCAGGCGGCCATTTTTGCGAACATCGACCATCGCGGTCGACATATAGCGATCATAGATGAACTCCGTACCGGCGAAGTAGGCGCCAATCGAGACATCGTGGGTCTGGGTTCCAGCTTGGAACTTCTTGACCAAACGAAGATCGTTGACGAACTCCTTCAAGGGGACGTGAACGGCCAGAGCATTGGCGCTGACAACCTGACCATTGCCGTTGGCATTGGCCATGTTGAACGTGCCATTGGCCGCATTCAGATACTGCAACTTCACGCCGGTCGCCGTCGGATAGAACGCCTTAGCGGTCGATACTAGGCCCGATGCACGCGCCATCGCGGCCTCGATATTGCCGGTTGGGAACAGGCCGTTACGCTGAGTTTCACTGTCGCGGTAACGCAGGCCGTTTTGCAGGTTCCAGCCGTAACCGACATCCAGATCAAGCTTCATGGTCCATTGGCTGAGCTTCACCTCAGTACCGCGCGTCAGGTCAAAATCGTAAGGACCATTGACGTTTCGGAAGCTGAGAACCGAGGTCTCAGGACCCGCTAGGGTGCCGTAATTGGGATCAAATCCAGGAACCGCCGACTTGCTGTCGTCGTTTGAAAGGATCGGAACGGGCAGGTAGAAAGCGATGGTGTCGTCGATGCGCTTATAATCAAGGCTCAACTGACCCTTTTCGAGCGATTTTACGACGCCAACCCGGAACTGACCGCCCTTATTGGCCGTATAGCCAGGATCACGAACGCCGTTGTTCTGACGATAGAAACCGCCAGCATAGACGCTTAGACCTTCGGCGACAGGCGTTCCGAACCAGAAATCGGTGCGATAGTGATCATAGTCACCCACTTCCATCTTGATCACGCCCTCGGCCTTGTCACCGGGCTTGCGGGTGATGAAGTTGACCACACCGCCAGGTGCGTTCGACGCGAAGATTGAGGCGGGACCGCCGCGAACGGCCTCTACGCGGTTGATAGACTCATCAAGACGAAAGGATTGGTCCGCATTCAAATAGCCGAGCCCGGGATCATGCTGAACGGGCAAACCATCTTCTTGAAGGCCGACTGACGAATAGCCATCACGGGGAATGCCGCGCGTGCGGATATTGTTGGAGGCTTCACCGCCCGAGGACTCCACCCAAAAGCCCGGAACGGATTTGAAAACGTCGGCGACGCTGGTTGGGTTGACCAGACGCAGCTCGTCCTTGCCGATCACTGAAATGGCAAAGCTGGCATCCTGTTTCACATATTTGCCGACGCCTGCGCGGCCGGTGACGATGATTTCATCGTCGCCCTTGGACTTCGGCTCAGCGGTTTGTGCGTTGACACTGCCCGCAATAACGAGAAGACAAGTGATAGAAACACTTGCGAACCATGTATGTTTCATTGATTAATACCCCACATGAGTAATGATCCGCCTACTGATTTAAATACAGATCGGCGGAATCATTGGATTAAGGGATATGTCTATCGGTTTTTATTGACCCTAATTTGAATGTAAGTCACATTTTTTGTGACTAACGCTATAATTATGAGGAACATCAATATATTAGCAAATTATAATAAATGTGCCGTCATCAACCAAACCAAACCGGCGGCTTGCGCTGGGCCCAGGGCTGGGCCTGTTCCAGTTCGAAGGCCAGTTGGAACAGCTTGCGCTCGTCCCCTGCCCGGCCTGCGAAATGCATGCCCACGGGAATGCCGTCAGAGGTCCAGTGGAGCGGAACACTCATGGCCGCTGCACCGGCCACATTGTGCACCGGAGTGTAGCCGACATAGTGCGTCACGCGGGCTGACAACTCCGCAAAGTCAACGGTGGGCCCGACATAGCCCAGCGCAACAGCAGGCTTTGCCAAGACCGGGGTCAGGATCAGGTCAAACGACTTGAACCAAGCGTCATAGGTCGGAACCGAGGCCTCTAGACGGGCAATGGACTCGCCAATCGCGCTGGCCGGTAACTTGCTGACCATTTCGGCCAAGCCGATGGTGAAGGGCTCGAGCATATCCGGCACAGCCTTTGCGCCCCGCGTCGCCGTGACGATCTGAACCTGCTTGGCGGCGTCGGTCGCCCAGAGGGTTAGGAAGTCTTGGGTAAAGACGGCGCCGTCGAGTGGCCATTTGGTAGGCGTGACCCGATGGCCGAGGCTGGTCAACAGCTTGACGGTGGCTTCCAGCCCTGCCTGAACCTCTGCATCGGGCTTCAGGCCCCCAGCGGTGTCGAGCAAGACACCGATGCGCAGACGACGCTTGGAAGGCCCCGTGACCAGACCAACGGACTTATAATGCGCCCCTTCTCCACCATATTCCGTTGCGGCAAAAACTGCTGCGCTGTCTCGCACCGAGCGCGATACCACATGCTCGACACCTAGATCATAGGCGTGGGCTTGCTTTTCCGCGCCAACCATCCGCCCGCGCGAGGGCTTGAGGCCGAAGAGCCCGCAGTTGGCCGCTGGAATGCGGATCGAACCGCCGCCATCAGAGGCATGGGCGACAGGAACAATGCCCGCCGCGACGGCCGCTGCCGCACCGCCAGATGAGCCGCCGCTGGAATGGCCAAGGTTCCACGGATTGCGGGTTGGACCAAAGGCCATGGGCTCCGTCGTCGGCAGATAGCCCTGCTCTGGCGAGGCCGACTTGCCAATGACCACCAGGCCCGCGCGGCTATAGGCCTCGACAAGCGGCTCACTGGCCTTGGCGACGGGCGCGTCAAGGAAGGCGCGAGACCCATGGCGCGTCGGTGCGCCCTTATAGTCGTTCAAGTCCTTGATCAGGAAAGGCACCCCGGCAAAGGGGCCGCTCATAGTCCCGACCCTAGCTTGGTCCAGTGCCTGATCGAACAGGGAGGTGACCATGAAGTTCAGCTTAGGCTGAGCGGCTTCGGCGCGGGCAATCGCGTCGGTAACCGCCTCCAGAGGAGAAATCTCTTTGCGGCGGATGCGGTCGGCCAAGGTGGTCGCGTCGGGCTGCGGCGTTACGGACGGCACAGCAGCCTTGGCAAGGGCGATGGGGGCTTGGGCTGCGGTGGCGACAGCGGCAGAGGCGGCCAGCAGGCCACGACGCGTATAGGCGTTCATCTTGACGTTTCTCCGCGCGGGCGCATTGGTGTGCACGTGTGATCGGCCCGCTTGGTGCTAGAGTGAACGTCGAGACCACAGCTTTCAAGTCAAAGACCCCATCCACCATGTCTAAAATTCGTGCTGATCTGGTTTTGGTCGAACGCGGCCTGTTTGACAGCCGGGCCAAGGCTCGCGCCGCGATTGAGGCAGGCGGCGTGCGGGTCGCTGGGCAGGTTCTAAAGAAGCCATCGGAATTGATTGAGCCAGACGCGCCCATAGAGGCCGTCGCCGCCCACCCCTATGTTGGCCGAGGGGCCTTGAAGCTCGAACATGCGCTCAACCACTGGCCTATCCGGGTTGAAGGTCGCCGGGTCATTGATGTTGGTGCCTCCACGGGCGGCTTTACCGAGGTTTGCCTGATCCGAGGTGCGGCGCGGGTCTATGCGGTGGATGTCGGTCAAGGCCAGCTCCATCCCCGCTTGGCCAGCGACGGGCGCGTGGTGAATTTGGAACGCACAGATGCACGCATTCTCGACCGCGCTTTGATTGATGAGCCCATCGCGTTAGTCGTTTGCGATGCCAGTTTCATCGGCTTGGCCAAGGTCTTGCCCGCTGCGCTGGATCTGGCTGAGGCAGGCGCGGACCTGATCGCGTTGATCAAGCCGCAGTTCGAGGCCGGGCCTGACCTTGTCGGCAAGGGCGGCATCGTGCGCGATGAGGCCACGCGCCAAGCCATCGCTCAGGCGGTTGAACAGTGGCTCTGCCAGATCGGCTGGACCGTGCGCGACCGGATTGAGAGCCCGATCACGGGCGGCGATGGCAATGTGGAATATCTGGTCTGGGCGGTGAAGGGGTAGAGGTAGCCTCCTCGTCCTTCGACGAGCTCAGGATGAGGAGGGATGGAATGGCGCGATCATCTCACTCTTCCTCATGCTGAGATCGCCGAAGCACCAGGAAGGGACATCTCAACATCCGTGCTCCCCGCGCAGGCGGGGACCCAGACCCTTACACTCAAACGCAAACCGGCCCGCAGGCCTCCCGCGTCATTGCGAGGCGCATCGCGCCGAAGCAACCCAGGGGAATGTCAATTTCCGGTCCGTATCAGTCCACTGGGTTGCTTCGCTGCGCTCGCAATGACGCGCGGAGGGGGCGGTGGATACCCCCCTCACTTAGGCCCTCTCCCCCAAGGGGGCGAGGGCTAGAACCGATAAGCCCTCTCCCTGTGGGAGAGGGTGGGGTGAGGGCCTTGTTTGATTTCTTTTCTAAAGAAGTCCCCCTACCCCGGCTGCGCCGGTAATTCCCCAAAGGGGGAAGATTTGCCGACCCAGATCTTCCCCCTCTGGGGGAAGTGGCCCGAAGGGCCGAAGGGGGTCTTGATTGCCCCTAGTCCTTCTTATCGTCGTCCTTCTCGCCGCCTTCAGCCGCTTCACGGGTGGCATAGACGTGGTCGACAATGCCCCAGGTCTTGGATTCTTCGGCGTCCATGAAATGGTCGCGATCGAGCGTGCGCTCCACCACTTCCAAGGGCTGGCCGCAATGTTTGGCATAGAGCTCGTTCAGGCGGCGCTTGGTCTTGATGATGTCTTCGGCGTGGCGCTCAATGTCAGAGGCCTGACCACGAAAGCCGCCCGAGGGCTGGTGCAGCATGATGCGGGCGTTGGGTAGAGCGACGCGCTGTCCGGGCGCACCGGCCATCAGCAGGAACGACCCCATCGACGCGGCCATACCCATGCAGACGGTCGAGACCGGGCTCTTGATGTACTGCATCGTGTCATAGATCGCCAAACCGGAGGTCACCATCCCGCCGGGCGAGTTGATGTACATCGAAATTTCCCTCTTGGGATTTTCCGATTCCAAGAACAGCAGCTGAGCACAGACCAAGGCTGAGACGCCGTCATCGATCGGGCCGTTCAGGAAAATGATCCGCTCGCGCAGCAACCGCGAAAAGATGTCAAAGGCGCGCTCGCCCCGGCTCGATTGCTCGACGACCATAGGGACGAGATTCATCATAGTGGCTTGGTGATCAATCATGGGTGCCTTCTCATCTACGCTAAGAGCCGCTTCGCGCGAAGCAGGCTGTCTTGGATATTGCGTGCTCACGGCCATGTTGCAAGTCGTGCAACCCAACCAAAAGCGTTTGATCGGAAAAAAAGGGCGCCAACCCCTGCGGATCAGCGCCCTCTTTTAAAGTCTAGCCAGCGGCCAATTAGGCGTCGCCATAGCCCTCAGGCATGTCGTCGTCCTGCATCAGCTCTTCCTTGGACACTTCGGTGTCCGTGACCTTGGCCTTTTCGAAGATCAGGTCGACGACCTTGTCCTCGTAAAGCGGCGCGCGAAGCTGAGCTTGAGCATTTGGATTGCTGCGGAAGAACTCGAACACCTGCTGCTCTTGGCCACGATAGCGCATGGCCTCCTGACGCATGGCGCCCAGCATTTCCTGCTCGGTGACGGTCACGTTCTGGGTGCGGCCAATTTCGGCCAAGACCAGACCCAAACGCACGCGGCGCTCGGCGATCTTGCGATATTCGCCCTTCAGCTGGTCTTCGGTCTTGCCCTCGTCTTCCGGCGACAGGCCACCGCTTTCCTTGTCGGCCTGGACCTGCTGCCAGATCACGTCGAACTCGGCTTCAACCATGCGCGGTGGCAAGGCGAAGTCGTGCTTCGTATCCAGCACGTCGAGCAGAGCCCGCTTCAGCTTGAAGCGTGAGGCCGAAGCATATTGTTGTTCGATCTGACCGCGCAGGGCGTCCTTCAGGGTCTCAAGGCTGGAGAGGCCAAGCTTTTCAGCAAAGGCGTCGTCAAGCTTGGTCTCGCCGGGAGCCTTAACCTCTTTGACGGTCACTTCGAACTCGGCATTTTTGCCCTTCAGGCTCTCGGCCTGATAGTCCTCAGGGAAGGTCACAGAGACGGTGCGGACCTCTTCAGGCTTGGCACCGACCAGTTGGTCTTCAAAGCCGGGGATGAATTGTCCCGAACCGAGCACCAGCTCGCTGTCCGTCGCCGTGCCACCGTCGAAAGCAACGCCATCAATGCGGCCGATGAAGTCGATGACGACCATGTCATCCTTCTTGGCCTTGACGGTCTTGCCCTTGCGCGGCTCGTAGGTCTTGTTCTGAGCGGCCAATTCGGCCAGCGCCTCATCCACTTCCACGTCGGATGGCTTATAGACCGGACGGGTCAGTTCGAGGGTCGCAGGATCAACCGGCTCAAAGTCGGGCATCAGCTCGACCGAGAACTCGTAGGCCAGATCGGCCGTGCCGTTCATGACCGCATCCATATCGGACACAGGATTAAAGTCCGGCTGGGCGGCTGGGCGCAGCTTGTTGTCGTCGATGATCTTTTGGTTGGTTTCGGTCAGCAGTGCTTCCAGCACTTCCCCCAAGATCGACTTGCCGTGGACGCGGCGGACATGGGCCACAGGCACCTTGCCGGGACGAAAGCCCTTAAGCTGCATCTGAGGCGCGATCTCTTTGATCCGCTTGTCCTGGCGCTCGGCCAGCTCGGCGGCAGAGATCGACACCGCATAGACGCGGCTAAGACCATCAACGGATTTTTCAGCAATCTGAATCGACATGTTATTTTTCCGAACCTACGGGGCGCCCGCTTATGGTCCGCCTTCGCCTGCAAAAACGTCTGAGCCGTCCGAAAGGTCACCCCACCGGACGGCGCATGAGGGCGCTCTTATGTCACGAGCTTTGCCGCCATCCAAGCCCAAAGGCAGGGATTAAAGCGATCACGGACGGTTTCGTGGGGACATCTGTGTGCGGTCCACTCACTTACTCAACTTTTTGAGAGATTTGGTGCGGATGAGAGGACTCGAACCTCCACGCCTCTCGGCGCTGGAACCTAAATCCAGTGCGTCTACCAATTCCGCCACATCCGCGTTCCGATGCGGTCCCTAACGCTCATGGGCGTTGGGCGCAACCGTTTATCGCGTGATCCGCGAAACGGCACCCCTGTCTAGAGGAAACCGAGATAGGGCGTGTTGAAGTTTTTGAGGTTCGGGAAAATGGTCTGTAGGTCGCTATCCGACGCGCCAAGCCAACGGCCCATGGTGGCGCCATACTGATCCACCGACACGCGCGGGATCATGATCGATCCGGCAAAGTCTGGATTATTGAAGCTGCCCTTATCCAAGCCAACCGTTGGGAACTGGCCGTAAATGTCCTTGCCCTTGACCGCGCCGCCCATGACGAAATGGTGGCCGCCCCAAGCATGGTCTGTGCCATCGCCGTTGGTCGCGAAGGTGCGTGAGAAGTCCGAGGCCGTGAAGGTGGTGACATTGGCGCGCATATCCAGGCCGCCAATATTGCCCAGAACCCCATCGAAATAGGACATGGCGTGGGCGACCTGGGTCAAGAGACCCGGCTGGGCGTCGTTTTGATAGTCGTGATTGTCAAAGCCGCCGATGCCGACAAAGAACACCTGTCGCTTCAGGCCCAGCGAAGGGCCCGCCGCGATCATTTTGGCGACGGACTGGAGCTGCAAGGCGAGCGGGCTTTGAGCGATCACGCCCGTCGAGGGGTGCACATAGGTCGATGGCGCAGGAATGGCGGCCGGGCTCGCCCCTTGGAAGGCCGCATTGAGACCGGCGGCGGCACTGATCGAGCGCGCCGTCAGATCATTATAGTCCGCGCCCATCAGGTTGGTGTTGGTGGAACCTTGGATAATCTCGCGCATGATCGAGGGGGCAAGGCTAGAGCCAAAGACCGAAGATGAGTTGGTTGCGTTAAATGCAATCGCCGGCGTGCTGCCGGTGGTGATTTGATATTGGGCGATCGACTGCCCGGCCAAGAAGACCGCAGTACCGGCCAAGGACACGCCGGTGAAGATCGTATTGTTGCCATTCATGCTGGCCAGCAGGTCGGCAAAGCGACCACCCCACCCGACCTTGGTGCCTTCGGTTTTTCCCGACTGCCAGGTCGAGACCTGATCGTTGTGCGAAAACAGATTGAGCGGGAGGCTCGCCGTCTTGGCCTGATAGGCCGCCTTGGTCACGGGCGCCACCAGCGTGCCAATATTGGCCACCGCCGCCAATCGGCCCGAATTAAACAGGGTTCGCAATGGACCCAATGCCGGGTGAAGGGCAAAGGACCGCGCAGAGGCCACGGTGCCCGCAGGCACGGGATTGACCGTATTGGGCACGATGGGCAGCACCCCGCCCCAAGCCTCAGGCATGTTCATCTCAACGGTGCGTTTGGTAAAGGCCGAGACCTGTCCCACCGCCGTGGCGGGAGTGCCCACCGGCATCAGGGCAATGGGCTCATCGCCGATATTGCGGGTATTGTAATAGCGGGTCCAAGAATCCGTATCGGTGGCCAAGAGCATATTGTTGGCGTCATTGCCGCCGAACATGAAGAGGCAGACCAAAGCCTTATAGTCCGGCGCGCTCTGCCCAGACGCTGAGCCAACCGCCGCCATCTGCAAGGCGAAGGGCGCAGCCGTGCCCAGCACAGACAGGGCTCCGCCTGCCCTGAGGAAGTGTCGGCGATCAAAGGTTCCAGTGCTCATCGGATCAGCCTCACTTCTGAATCATATATTCGGGCGACACCATCGCCAGAAACACGGCCAACTTCGCCCGATTGAGCAGGGCTGCGTCTGTCTGGGCCTGGGTCGGGGTGCCTGTTGGCATGGGCACGCCCGTCACAGCATTGATCATCTGGGTTCGTAAGGTTGCTGACATCTGGCCCGAATAGAGCAGCCTGTTCATCCGGTCGACAAGGGCCGCAGGGTCCTTGGCCAAGGCCATCTCTTGGCTATAAGCCGCCTTGACGTCCGTCCCCGTGCCGATGCCACTGGCGATCGTTGTCTGCATGGTGTTGGCATAGCCCGCCACACTGACCTCATCAGCAATTTGGAACTCAGGAGCGGTCAGATTCTGCTGCGCCATTCGCGTATTTGGCGGCACGAAGCCGGGACGATAGAAGTTAAAGACGCTCGATGCCGTTAGAGGGGCTTGGCCCAGGATCGACCGATTGGCTGTACTGCCAATGAGATAGTTTCCAGAGGCTGAGACCGCGCCAAAGGTACGCATCCAATTGGCCATGCGAACAATCGGTTCTCTCAACTTGCCAAAGGTCGATCCTGCCGCCGTGGCGCTGTCTCGCGCCTCACTGTCGAGCAAGACAGCCTTTATGACGGCGGCCATATCGCCCCGCACGCCTGAGCCATTATTGTTGAACACCGCCGCGACCCGGCCGATATAGGCCGAACTGGGGTTGCTGGTGACCAGATTTTGAATGAGCCGCCGGGCCATGAAGGGGCCGACATTGGGGTCATTATAGAGCCGGTCCAGCGCGATCTTCAGATCCCCCTCCGGATCCGCCGTGGCGCTCGCCGCGATATTGGTTCCGAGAAAACTCTTGGCCGAGGTCGAGTGGTAGGCGGGATAGAGGATCATCGGCGTTACGGTGGCATTGGGATGGCGCGAGCCACCCTTAAAGGTCGTAGCGGTCGGGGTCGGCGAATACCAACTCATGCCGGTCAAGACCTTGGCCAAGCCCGTGACGTCTTGCGCCGTATAGGTTGGCACCAGCGCGCCAGAGGAATCCAG
>CANESI010000056.1 GCA_947441065.1 Caulobacteraceae bacterium | reverse complement strand
GCCTTGAGTGAACGGCTGGCCGATGTCTGCTCGACCATGGCCTGTCACGGCTCTGTGCGGGCTGGGCGACGGCTGACGGCGACCGAGATGAACGCCCTCTTGCGCCAGATGGAGGCCACGCCCCATTCCCGCCAATGCAACCATGGCCGCCCCACCTATGTGGAGCTGAAACTGGCCGATATCGAGAAACTGTTCGGGCGGCGTTAGAGCAGCAAACAAGTCCCCCTACGGCCCTTCGGGCCACTTCCCCCAGAGGGGGAAGATTTACCGTCTCAAGATCTTCCCCCTTTGGGGGAAGTACCGGCGAAGCCGGGGTAGGGGGTTCTTTCTCCGCGTCATTGCGAGGCGCATCGCGCCGAAGCAACCTAGGGGACCATCCATTCAGGTTTGTGTTAGTCTACTGGGTTGCTTCGCGGCGCTCGCAATGACGCGGTTAAGAAAGCCCTTTCCCCCCTTGAGGGGGAGAGGGTTGGGAGAGGGGGGTGTTCATCCCCTTTCCTCTCTGATTCTGCACGACATTAGAGGGCGGTTTTCCGCCTGAGTGAAAGGGTCTGGATCCCCGCCTTCGCGGGGAACACGGAAGGGGAAACAAGGCCCTCACCCAACCCCCTCCCACAGGGCGAGGGCTTATCCGTTCTTAGCCCTCGCCCCCTTGGGGGAGAGGGTTGGGTGAGGGGGATGGCACCCACCCAAACGATTAGTTTTACCCCGTCTTGAACTGGTCGTGATGGCGGATGACTTCCTTGATCACGAAGGCGAGGAATTTTTCCGCGAAATCGGGGTCGAGATTGGCCGTTTCGGCCAAGGCGCGCAGCCGTTGGACCTGTTCCACCTCGCGCTTGGGATCGGCGCTGGGCAGGTTCAGTTCGGCCTTCAGCTTGCCGACGCGCTGGGTACATTTGAACCGTTCGGACAGCATATGGATCAGGGCCGCATCAATATTGTCGATGCTGTTGCGCAGGGTCAGCAGTTCGGCGGGTACAGCGGGGGCCTGGTCGGTCATATCAACTTCCTGCACGTCTCTCAGCGCCCCGATTCCAAGGCCTGATGACTATTTTACAGACCTTGCGTTCGGATGAAATGGCCGAGTGGCGAATTGTCCGCGCAAAGAAAAAGGGCGGGGGCCCTGTTTCAGACCCCCGCCCTCATTTTTCAGTCCGTTCGTTTAGAACTTGTAGCCACCGCGCAGGCCGAAGGTCTGGGGCGTGTTGGGAACGATATAGTGGCGTGAATAGCACTGACCGCACTGGACATAACGCGACAGCTCAGCGCGTTCGTCTAGCAGGTTGTCAATATAGACCTCAGCCGAGAAACGAGGCCAATCAATGCCATAGGCCACATCGACGGTGGTGTAACCCTTGATGTCCCCGAGCAGCGCCGCTTCACGTGAGCGAACATCTGATGTGGCGGACCCTTGATTAACCACGACCCCTTGGAAGTAGGCATCGCCGTTTGCCAGAGGATAGACATAGCGCGCCATCATGTTGGCCTTCAGCTTCGGCGTGACAGGCAGTCGCGTGCCCTTCTTAGCGGCAATCGAATTGCCAGCGCCCGTGCAGCTATAGGTCGGGTCATCAATCTTGCAGAGGTTCTGCTGGGTCTTTGCATCTGTATAGGACCCACTGCCCGATAGGGTGAGACGATCTGTGACCCGGAAGGAGGCATCCAGCTCCATGCCCTTGATGCGCGCATCTGGGCCATTATGGATTTCGGTGAAGCTGTTTTGACCCAAGAACGCGAACTGGAATTCCTTCCAGTCTTGCAGATAGACCGCGCCATTGAGCTTGAGCTTACGATCCATCCAGCTGGTCTTGAAGCCGAGTTCCGTGTTGGTCAGGAAGTCCGCCTCATAGGGGGCGATGGTCGAACGACGGTTGATGCCGCCGGGACGGAAGCCCTTGGACCAGGTCCCGTAGACCATTTGATCGTCGGATGGCTTCCAGGTCAGGTTCAGACGATGGATCGTGCCACTGTCCTTAACCCGCTTGGGCTCCACCTTGCCGTTGCCGAAGGTGCCAAGGTTCGTACAGGGCGAGCCTGAGACGGCGGCAGGCAAAAGGGTCCCGGTGCCACCATCGCGAACCGTTTGACCGGTGCTGGTATAGCAGCCCGCTACGCCGGTGCGGGAGCTACCTGCGGCATTATAGGGCGTGCCAGCGGGGTTACGACCAAAGCCGAAGAAGCCGATCAGCGAGTTATCATATTTGTAAGAGCGCAGACCGCCGGTGATGGTCAGGTTGGGCAGTATATCGTAGCTGGCCTCACCAAAAACGGCATAGTCCTTATCGATCCGGTTCTGTTGGGTCAGCCACAGGGTACCGGGTAGACCGTTGACGGACACAGCCGAGCCGAGGCCCGCGACCTTATAGTCCTGATGGATCAGGTGTTCCTGCATTTGGTAGAAGGCACCGCCGACGATCCGCAGGGCCTTGTCCTGCGGCGAGGAGATCCGGAACTCGTGGCTTTCCTTGGTGAAATCATCCTCACCGACGATGCGCTGGCTGGGCATGACCGGATTGCCGGCATTGTCCGTCACATAGAGATAGCCCGCGATCCCGCCGTAATCGGCATAGAGAGCGTCATAGGCTTCGGCATAGTCGGTATAGTCGGTATTGGCGTCGATCTTGCGCTTCATATAGGCACCAGCATAGGTGGTGTCCCAGTTGCCGATCTTGCCCTCGATGGTCAGGGCACCCTGCGCGAAGCGGTCATGGCGGTTTTCTTCATTGAAGTGCTGAACCTGCAGATCCCCAACGCTGGGGTCAGAGCCAAAGGTACCGTTACTCTTCAGGTCTTGAGCAAACAGGGTTGCCGTCGCGGTCCAGTTGCTGTCGAGATCAACCTTTAGGGCTGCACGACCGCCATAGACGTCAACATCATTGTAGTTTTTCTTGACGTACTTGGCATTGCTAACGCTCTTGCCGCCGGGCTGGGGCAGGAACGTGCGGGTGCCCGCGACATTGTCGATATAGCCCGCATCATGCTGATAGAAGCCGACCAGACGCGCGGCGACCTTGTCATTGAGGGGCAGGTTGACGAAGGCCTCGATCTTGTGACCAAAGCCGCCATTCTTGACGCGGTTCAGCTCGGCATCGATCGCACCATAAACGCCCTTATGGTCCGGCTTGTTAGTAATGATCCGCAGGGTGCCAGCTTGCGAAGAGGCGCCATAGAGCGTGCCTTGAGGACCGGCGAGGGCCTCGATCCGCGCGACGTCATAGACGTGAATGTCCAGCGCACCGTCGATGGTCGTGACCGGCTGCTCGTCCAGATAGACGCCGACACTGGGCAGCGAACCGGAGTGGTTGCCGTCACCGCCGCTGGCCACGCCGCGGAAATAGACCCGCGATGTGCCAGGTTCGCTGGTCTGGAACGAGACGCTAGGCAGCATCTTTGTATAGTCGTTGAAGTTGGCGATGTTCAGCTGTTCGAGCTTCTGGCTGCCCAGAGCCTGAATGCTGATCGGCACCGTCTGCAGATTTTCACTGCGCTTTTGCGCCGTGACGATCACCTCATCCACAGTGCTCGCGGCCTCCTGCG
The DNA here is from genome assembly GCA_947441065.1 of Caulobacteraceae bacterium. Lineage (GTDB taxonomy): Bacteria > Pseudomonadota > Alphaproteobacteria > Caulobacterales > Caulobacteraceae > CAISGS01. Next base: position 8,649 of record CANESI010000056.1, on the reverse strand, counting down.
CGAAGGCGGCTCCGGCTGAGCTCAGCATGGTGGACGCCATAAGCACGGCAAAACCGGCGCGGGTCATTGGATTGCGATGATTGGAATTCATTGGAGGCCCCCTAAAAAAGTCGCTTTTATCGTCGCTAAAAAAACCCCGCCTGTGCAAGGCGCAAATCCATTTGTGACGTGTCCGTCATGATTTAACGCATTATTGTTGTAAATTAGTCAATTACTGTGGGCTTGCTGCCCTAGCGACGCCAGCTTTCGGCGATGTCACCGAGCGCTTCGCGCAAAGGGTGCACGTGGGCCTCATAGGGACGCCATTGACCCACACCGTCGCGGTTGATCGGGCGACGAACCTGTTCGCTGCTGGCGGTGCGCACGGCGCGCTTGGTCTCATGAAACTGCAGGCAGGCCTCTTCGAAGGGTAGCCCCAGATGGTCCAGAAGGGCCCGGATCTGGGTTTCGGGCTCGTCCAGCAGGTCCTCATGGATAACCCGGTGAACCCGTCCGGGCAGGGTCTCGTCCAGATGACGCATCAGCCGCACATAGTCGCCATAGTACCGGCCCATATCTTCCAGACTGTAGGAGAAGCTCTGGCCTCGCGCGAAATGCTGGCGAAAGTTGGAAAAACAGCAGTCCATCGGATCGCGCCGCGCATCGATGATCTTGGCCTTGGGCAAGATCAGGTGGATGAACGCCGTATAGAGCCAGTTGTTGGGCAGCTTATCGATGAAGAAGGGTCGGCCCTGTTTGCGTTGGATCCGTGTCCTTTGCAGATAGTCTTCGCCCAGGGCCTTGAGGGCCTCAGCTGACAGATCGCTCAAAGATCCGGGATAGCGCTGGGGGCCTTCGCCCGTGCGGGTGGCGAGTGCGGGTATATCCGGCAGCTCCATCGTGCCCTCGACCTGAGAATGGCTGGCCAAGATCTGCTCAATCAGGGTCGAGCCCGCGCGCGGCATGCCCAAGATGAAGATCGGGTCAGGCCCATCGCAGCCCGCACCCTGACGGGCCTCAAAGAAGACAGGTGTGAACAGCGCGATGGCGCGGTCGACCTGACGGCTGATATCGCTAGGATCATAGTCGAGCTGTTCGCGGCGCAGGGCGTTGGCGGCGGCATAGTGCGCAAAGGCGCGCTCGGGCTCCTTTAAATCATCCAGCGCCTTGCCGAGCGCGAAATCCAGATGGAACCGGTCGTCGGCACTCAGTCGCTCCTGGGTCAAGGCCTGCTGCATCTGGGCAATGTCGGCCGCGTCGAACTTGACGGTCTTGAGATTGGCCAGACTCCACCAGACCTCGCCGAGGTCCGGCTTCAGGGCTAGGGCCTGACGATAGGCGACGATACTGTCCTCTTGGCGGCCCACGGTCTTGAGTACGTGCCCATAGCTCATCCAGATCTTGGGATAGGCAGGGCTGACCGCAAGCACCCGTTCATAGAGGCCTAGCGCCTCCTCATAGTCCCCGATCCGGCCAAGGGCGGCGGCCTTGAGATTATTATGGGTTGGGCTGTCCGGTTCGGCGGCGAGCAACAGATCAAGCTCGGCCAGCGCCTCTTCTGTGCGGGCTTGGCGGTGCAGAACTGTTGCCAGATTCGACCGGGCCGCGAGGAATTTGGGGGCCAGCTCCAGCGCGCGGCGCAGAAGGTTCTCAGCATCGCGGTAGCGCCCGATCCGCCCGGCCAGTTCGGCCAGCATCCGAATGGCGGCCACATCGGTGGGGATGGTCCGCAGGCGCTCTTTCAAGATTGGCTCGGCCACGGCCAGATCATTGGCGGCTAGGGCTTGGGCGGCCCGTTGCAGGTCTGCGTCATGGATCGACATGCGGATGGCCTGCATCTCGGCGGCTTCGGCTTCGGCGGTTTGGCCAAGCGCCCGATAGGCTCGGCCCGCCATACGGTGAGCCTCGGCCAGATAGGGGGTCTGGGCAATCAGGGCCTTGGCCTTGGCGAGGGCTTTGGCAGGATCAGAGGCCGGTAGATCCGAAGGCACGATGGGAAGGTCCGATCATTGGATGGGCAGGGCCTAGGCGGCCGCGCAGATTTGGCTTCCTGTGAAGCAGAAAAACGCCAGAAGTTCTAGGCATATGGCAGTCATCTGCTAGCGTCCCAGCCGCAGGTTAGGATTTGGTTTCAGTTGGACTTCTTTATGACGGACGAGAAATCTACAGGCGCGAAGACGCCGCGGCGTCTGGGGTTCTGGATGTGCACGGCCCTTGTGGTCGGCAATATGATCGGTTCGGGCGTTTTCCTGTTGCCAACCGCGCTGGCTCCCTATGGCTGGAACGCGGTGTTCGGCTGGTTCCTGACCATCGGCGGGGCCATTTGCCTGGCCTTTGTCTTTGCCAGATTGGCCAAGGCCATGCCGCGCGGCGGGGGACCCTATGCCTATACGCTGGAGGCCTTTGGTCGCGCGCCCGCCTTTGCCGTGGCTTGGAGCTATTGGATCAGCCTTTGGGTTGGCAATGCGGCCATTGCGGCGGCGGCGGTCAGCTATCTCAGCGTCTTTTTTCCCGTCATAGGCCAAGTCGCCGGTCTCCATGCCTTCTTGACCTGCGCCACGGTCTGGCTCTTTACCGCGATCAATTGCCGGGGTGTGCGATTGGCGGGGACGGTGCAGTTGGTCACAACCCTGCTCAAGCTCCTGCCGCTGATCGCCGTCACGGCCCTTGCGGCGATCCTGTTGGCCAAGACCGGCCCCAGCGTCCTGATGCCCTTTGAGGCCAGCGCCATCAGCCCCTCTGCCATCACGGCGGCGGCGACCTTGACCCTTTGGGGCATGCTCGGCTTGGAATCGGCCACCGTGCCCGCCGACAGCGTCGATGACCCTGAGCGGACCATCCCGAGGGCGACCTTGGCCGGGACCATCGGCACGGGACTGATCTATCTTCTGGTCTGTTCGGCAGTGGTCTTGATGGTGCCGACCGCCATGGCCGCCAATTCCAACGCCCCTCTGGCTGATTTTGTATCGCTCTATTGGGGGACCAACGCGCGCGACCTTCTGGCCCTCTTTGCAGCGATCAGCGCCTTTGGAGCCTTGAACGGCTGGATCTTGCTGCAGGGCGAATTGCCTGCCGCCATGGCCAGAGACGGCGTCTTTCCGCGCTGGCTGGCCAAGTCTTCGGCGGCGGGAACGCCGGTGCGCGCCCATGTGGTTTCGAGTCTGCTCCTCACCGCCATTGTCCTGCTCAACTTTCAAAAGTCGATGGCGCAGCTCTTTACCTTCATCATCCTTTTGGCCACCTCGGCCTCGCTGGTCATGTATCTGGCCTGTGCACTGGCGGCCCTATGGATGGTCTTTAAGGGCAAGATGACGGGCACGCCGCTGTTCATTGCGGCCTCGGTGGTCGCCACCCTGTTCGCCATCTGGACCCTGATTGGGGCGGGGGCCGAGGCCAGTCTCTGGGGCGGGGTGCTGTTGCTGGCCGGTCTGCCGGTCTATTGGCTGATGAGGCCAAGGGTTTAGAAACAAGGCCTTAAGCCCTTTCCCCCCTTGAGGGGGAGAGGGTTGGGAGTGGGGGGCATCCACGAACCTTTTCGCAGCGTTCCCCACAAAGGCGTGGGTTCGTGGGTCGCTTTCCGTCGGCGTGTAAGGGTCTGGGTCCCCCGCCTTCGCGGGGAAAGTGGGAGGAAGGAAAAAAGGCCCCCTACGGCCCTTCGGGCCACTTCCCCCAGAGGGGGAAGATTTAAACTTCAAGATCTTCCCCCTCTGGGGGAAGTACCGGCGAAGCCGGGGTAGGGGGTCTTATTCGAACAGATCGTTGCTCGCGCGCTTGGCGGGACGCCTGTCCTCTGGGGTTGAGCCGTCTGTCCGCGTCCGGCGACTGAGCAGGAAAATCGCCGACTCGGCGCGAAGATTTTCCATAAAGCTGCGCGGATTGATCTCCCGCACAGGCTGGCCCTCGGCCATAGCGCCCGCTGCCTCGATCTCGACGCCCAGCTCATCGCACAGATCGACAAAGTCACCGACCGTGCAAAGGTGAATGTTCTGCGTCTCATACCAAGGCGTCGGCAATGACCCCGTCATCGGCATGCGGCCACCGGCCAGCAGGGCCCAGCGCACGCGCCAATGGCCAAAGTTCGGGAAGGAGACAACGGCCCGCTCGGCAATGCGCAGCAACTCTTCAAGCACCCGGCGCGGCTCGCGGACCGCCTGCAGGGTCTGGGACAGGACCGCATAGTCGAAGGCTTGGGTTGGAAAATCAGCAAGGTCGCGGTCGGCGTCACCTTGGACGACCGCTAGGCCCCGCGTCAGACAAGCCGCAACGCCGCTGGGGCTGATCTCCAGACCCCGGCCGTCGATGTTTTTTTCTTGGGCCATCATCTCGAGCAGCACGCCTTCGCCGCAGCCGATGTCCAGCACCCGGGTTCCGGGACGCACAAGCCGCAAGATCTCGCGGAAGTCTTCGCGCCCGCCGCTCATGGCTCTAGCCCCCGGGCTTTGGCAGCAGAGGACAGGAAGCCGCCCAGGGCCGCCTCCATGATGGGCTCGTGCAGCAGGAAGGCATCATGGCCCTTGTCACTCTCGATCTCGACAAAGCTTGCCCGCGCACCGGCCGCATTGAGGGCGCGAACAATGTCGCGGCTTTCGGTGGTCGGATAGAGCCAGTCTGAGGTGAAGGACAGGACGCAGAACCGCACATTGCGCGCCTTGCGAAAGGCCTCGCCCAAGACACCGCCGTGACTGGCGGCCAGATCGAAATAGTCCAGAGCGCGGGTGATATAGAGATAGGAATTGGCATCAAACCGATCGACGAAGCTGGCCCCCTGATGGCGCAGATAGCTCTCGATCTGAAAGTCGGCGTCAAAGCCCCAGGACACGTCATCCTTCTTAAGCTCACGCCCAAACTTACGCTGTAGGGCGGGTTCGGACAGATAGGTGATGTGCGCGGCCATGCGGGCCACCGCCAATCCCTTTTCAGGCCGGGTGCCAAGGCGAGCATAGTCACCGCCGCGCCAGTCTGGGTCGGCCATGATGGCTTGGCGTCCCACCTCGTTAAAGGCGATATTCTGGGCCGTATGGCGCGGCGCAGAGGCGATACAGATCGCTGAAAAGACCCGCTCTGGATATTCGGTGGCCCACTGCAGAGCCTGCATCCCGCCCATGGAGCCGCCGACCACGGCAAAGAGGCTCGCAATGCCCATCTGATCCATCAGCATGACTTGAGCGCGCACCATGTCGCCGATGGTGATGACGGGGAAGGTCAGGCCCCAAGGCTGACCGGTCGCCGGATTGATCGACGAAGGACCTGTGCTGCCCATGCAGCCACCGATCACATTGGTACAGATGATGAAATAGCGCGAAGGGTCCAGCGGCCTGCCCGGTCCGATCAGTTGCGTCCACCAGCCGGGCTTGCCGGTCGTCGGATGGGGCGAGGCGACATATTGATCGCCGGTCAGGGCATGACAGACCAGCACCGCGTTAGAGCGGTCCTCATTGAGCGTTCCGTAGGTCTTGTAGGCGACCTCTAGGCCGACCAACTGTCCGCCGCCCTCTAGGCGCAGGGGCAGGGTGTCGGGGAAGCGCATGACGCCGCCGCCGCTCTCGACCGTGTCTATGAGTGATCCGATTTCGGCCATGAGTGCGTTGGACCGCGAGGCCGCGTCCATGTCAACACCTGCGCGTCGATCTCCCATGCTAGAGCGCCCTTTCAGCGAGCGTCTGACCGGTCTATGTAGGCAGCAGAACAATCGGTTTAGACACGAGGGCACCATGCGGCGATTGATTTTGCTGCGGCACGGCAAGACAGAGGCCATGGCCGCCTCTGGCGATGACTTTGACCGCGCCCTTTTGCCCCGTGGCCAGGCCGATGCCGCCCTGATGGCGAAGGTCTTGCTGGAAGAGGGTTTAAAGCCTGATCTGGCCCTCGTTTCGGCCGCCGTTCGCGCGCGGCAGACCTGGGAGGTCGCCAAATCGGTCTTTGGCGATGTGAAGACCGAGATTGTGCCGACCCTCTATCTGGCCCCCTCTGAGCGCATGCGTGACCTGATCGACGAGTGGGCTGAGCGGGCGGATACGCTGATCATGGTCGGCCACAATCCCGGCATCCATGAACTGGCCGTGGCCCTATTACGCGAGGGCTCGGCCTCCGCCTCTCAGATCGCCAAGCTGCAGCAGGGCTTTCCAACCGCCACCGCCGCTGTCTTCGCGTTCGATGTCGCCGGTCGGCCCTCCTATGATGGAGTCTTCACACCCAAGGCCTATGGCGGTGGAGCGGGCGGCGAATGAGCTTGATCTACAAGCTCCTGTCGCAGTCTGAGTGGCAGGAGGCCCAAGCCGCAGGGGCCTTCACCGGGTCCGCTGTCGATCTGGCCGACGGCTATATTCATTTTTCCACCGGCGCTCAGGCGCAGGAGACGGCGCGGCGCTATTTTTCCGGTCAGAGCGATTTGATGGTTTTGGCCATTGAGACCGATGACCTGTCGGCGGATTTGCAGGCCTCTCTGGTGTGGGAGCCGTCTAGGGGCGGGGATCTCTTTCCTCATCTCTATAAACCCTTGCCCGTTGAGGTGGTTCTGAGGGCTTGGCCCGTGGACCTTGATCATGACGGCGTGCCGATGATGGGAGATCTGGCCTGATGAGCCTTGTTCACGACGTAGGGGCCAAGGCGCTTCACCTGCTCGATCCTGAGGACGCCCACAACCTCACCATCCGCGCGCTGGCGGCAGGCTTTGGCCCTCAGCAGATGACCCGCGACGACCCCGTGCTCGCCACTCAGATCGGGACGCTGGCCCTGCCCAATGCGGTGGGTCTGGCGGCAGGGTTTGATAAGAATGCCGAGGCCCCGGTGGCCATGCTGCGGGCAGGCTTTGGCTTTGTCGAATGCGGGACCGTGACCCCTTTGGCCCAAGCGGGAAATCCCCGCCCAAGGCTGTTTCGTCTGAGCCAAGACAGGGCGGTCATAAACCGGATGGGCTTTAACAATGGCGGACTTGAGCCCTTTGCTCAGCGCCTATCGGTGCGGCCCAAGGCAGCGGGGATCGTCGGGGCCAATATAGGGGCCAATAAGGATAGCGGCGACCGGATCGGTGACTATGTGACGGGTCTCGAGCGCCTTTGGGGCTTGGCCGACTATTTTACCGTCAATATTTCGTCGCCCAATACGCCGGGATTGCGGGCCTTGCAGACCAAGGCGGCGCTCGACGAATTGCTTGGCCGTTTGGCGCAGGCGCGCACGGCCTTAATCGCCAACTCCAGCGATGTGCCAGTCCTGCTCAAGGTCGCGCCGGATCTGGAAGAGGGCGAGGTCGAGAGCATTGTTGAGTGCGTGCTGGCCCACGGCCTCAATGGCATCATTGTTAGCAACACGACCATCTCGCGGCCCGACGGTCTGCAGTCGATCTGGAAGGCGGAGACCGGCGGACTGTCCGGCGCGCCCCTAATGACGCTATCGACCCAGATGCTGCGCCGGTTCCATGAGGTCGCGGCGGGGCGCACGGCCTTGATCGGAGCGGGCGGTGTTGCTTCGGGTGCCGATGCCTATGCTAAGATCAGAGCCGGGGCCTGCGCGGTCCAACTCTATTCGGCCATGGCCTATTCCGGTCCGGGCCTGATCGCCACGATCAAGCGTGACCTGGCCGCACGTCTCAAGGCAGACGGCTTTACCCATGTGACGCAGGCGGTTGGTCAGAAATAAAAATGAGACTTATCTCATTTAATATGGTCATCGCGGTGTTCAATAGATATTTAGCGCTGCGATAGCCTAAAGGGATAACAGGCATGAATTGGATCAAGAGATTTGGCCCGCTGATCTTGGTAGCCTTGGCTGTTGCGGTGGTGCTTGCCAGCGGCCTTGCGGACCATCTGAGTCTGGTCGAGCTAAAGGCGCGGAGGGATCAGTTGCAGGGTTTTGTCGCCCTGCATCCGGCCCTCAGTTTCGGCCTCTATATCCTGATCTATATCGCCGTGGTCAGCCTGTCGCTTCCGGGGGCCTTGGTTATGACCCTCAGCGGCGGGTTCCTGTTTGGTCCATGGCTGGGAGCGGCCGCTGCATCAAGCGGCGCGAGCTTGGGGGCGGCTGTGATCTTTTTGGTCTGCCGTTCGGCTGTGGGCGACAGTCTGCGGGGTAAGGCAGGGTCAACCATCGCCAAGATCGAAGAGGGCGTCCGGCGCGATGCCTTCTCCTACATCCTGACCCTTCGTCTGATCCCGGTCATGCCGTTCTGGCTGGTCAATCTGGCCGCAGGATTTGTCAATATTCCTCTGCGGACCTTCTTGGCCGCGACGGTTCTGGGTATCCTTCCTGGGTCCCTCGTCTATTCGGGCTTGGGGGCGGGTCTGGGCGAGGTCTTTGCCTCCGGGCAAGAACCGAACCTAGGGGTGATTTTCGAGCCCCATGTGCTCTTGCCCTTGGTCGGTCTTGGTCTGTTGTCACTGCTGCCGGTGGTGCTGCGCCGGTTTCGCAAATCGGGAGACCCCATATGAGCCGAACCCTCCATGCCGATATCGTCGTTATTGGTGCCGGGTCTGGCGGGCTGTCCGTCGCCTCTGGCGCGGCGCAACTGGGTCTCAAGACGGTCCTCTTCGAAAAGGGCGAGATGGGCGGCGACTGCCTGAACTATGGCTGCGTCCCGTCCAAGGCGCTGATCGCAGCGGCTAAGGTTGCCCATACCCTGCGCTCGCCCGGCGATCTGGGCATCACCTCTACAGCAGAACCCCAGATCGATTTTGC
>CANESI010000055.1 GCA_947441065.1 Caulobacteraceae bacterium | reverse complement strand
GCCATGGCTGAGAACAACCATCGCGCATGACATTAGGAAAATCGACTTTTTCATTGAATTTGTTCCCTAATATTAGTTTTTGTAACCCGTCATTGCGGGCTTTGGATGTCAGATTCCGCAAGCCAGTGGCCTATAGGCAGACCCTTCAGCAAAACGGAGTTCAATTACCACCATAGGGTCAAGCGCGCCCAAGGCCAAGATGCCGCGTTCGACTATGCAAATCCGCAACAAGATGCGACCCTCTGGCCAAACAGATCCGGAAAGTGACAGACCATGCAGCGCCGCGATTTTCTTCAGACCACCGCCTTGGGCCTCGCCTGGTTTGCTCTGACCGGTTTGGCCAAGGCTCCGCCTCTGCCGCGCAAGCCCAACTTCGTGATCGTGCTCTGCGATGACCTTGGCTATGGCGATGTCGGAGCCTTTGGTGCCAAGCTGATCAAGACCCCAAATCTCGACCGCATGGCCGCCGAGGGCGTATGCCTCACCGACTATTATGCCCCGGCCAATATCTGCACCCCCTCGCGCGCAGGGCTCTTGACCGGTCGCTATCCGATCCGCACCGGCCTTGGCTATGAAGTGATCCAACAAGCGGATGACAGGGGCCTGCCCCTAACCGAAGTCACCCTGCCAAAGGCGCTAAAGGCGGACTATGTCTCCGGTCTGTTTGGCAAATGGCACCTTGGTCACATCGGCCCCTCATGGCCCCCGACCAAGCACGGCTTCGATACCTATTTCGGCATCCCCTATAGCCACGATATGAGGCCGTTAGCGCTCTATGAGTCCCACGCGGGATCGGATGAGGTGGTCTCCATGCCCGCCGACCTGCCCACCTTGCAGCAACAGTTCTATGCCAAGGCCGAAGCCTTTATCGAGGCGAACCACGACCGGCCGTTCTTGGTCGAGTTGGCGCTCAGCACCCCTCATCTGCCCGATATTGCGCCCCCACCTTTCAAGGGTACGAGCGCGGCGGGCGGCTTTGGCGACATGGTGGTCGAGATTGACAGCCTCATGGGCCGCCTGATGGCCAAGCTCAAGGCGCTCAAGATCGATCGTGATACGCTCGTCCTCTTCACCTCCGACAATGGCCCTTGGTATGAGGGCTCATCTGGTCCCTTGCGCGAACGTAAGGGTGGCGGGGCCTATGATGGGGCCTCGCGCGTGCCCTTCATCGCCCGCATGCCTGGCACCTTGCCCGCCGGTCGGCGCGTCGCCTCCATGGCCTCGGGCGTCGATATTCTGCCCACCCTATGCGCGATGGCCAAAGTGCCCCTGCCCGCCAATGTCACGATCGATGGCAAGGACCTGACCCCGGTCCTGCTCAAGGGGGCGGCCTCGCCCCATGAGGAGATCATCCTGTTCGACAATGAGAATGTCGTCGGTATCCGCACCCAGCGCTGGAAATATGTCGACCGGGCCTACTACCGGAATATGAACCTGCCATTCGGTCTGATGAACCTTGATGAACTCTATGATCTCAGCATTGATCCGGGTGAAAACTACAGCGTCGCCAGCCTGCACCCCGATATTCTGGCCGACATGAAGGCCCGTTTTGCCCGCGCCAAGGCCACCTTCTTGCCGATGAAACATAAGGATATTCCGCCCATCTATAAGACCTTGCGACAGGTTCTAGGACCGCTGCAAGATTAACAGCCCCTCTTCGATCCGTGGCTGATTGATGAGGGCCTGACGGATCGGCCTTGACCGACCCTAGGTCCAGCGCGTCATCTAGGCTTTCAAGGGGCATCAGACCCCAAAGGGAGCGCATTATGGCCGGTCGGGTTGCAGGCAAGGTTGCTATCATTACAGGGGCCGCCTCAGGCCTAGGAGCGGAAAGCGCAAGGCGTCTGGCCCGCGAAGGCGCGGCGCTGATGCTGACCGATCTGGCGACAGAAGCCGGCGAGGCTCTGGCCAGCGACCTGCGCGCCCAAGGCCATAGGGTCCATTTCCTGACCCAGGACGTGACCGACGAGGCCGGGTGGGATCAGGTGGTCAAGGCGACCTTGGACGCGTTCGGTCGCGTCGATGTTCTGGTCAATAGCGCCGGCGTCGGCGGCGGCGGCGCACCCTTGGCCGAAACCACCTATGAAAACTGGCGGCGCATCACCTCGATCAATCTGGACGGCACGTTCTTGGGCATGAGGGCGGTCGTGCCTGCCATGACCGAAGGCGGCGGCGGCTCGATCATCAATCTCTCATCGATCCTCGGCAAGGTCGGCATGGCCGGAGCCACGGCCTACTGCGCCTCCAAGGGCGGCGTTCTGATGCTGACCAAGGCTAGCGCTTTGGAACTGGCACCGGTCCATATTCGGGTCAATTCGGTCCATCCGGGCTTTATCGAGACGCCGATGGTGACCAATGCCCTGCACGAGGCCGAGAATGGCAATGAGATGCGCGACCTGATCATCTCGCGCCACGCCCTCGCGCGCCTCGGCATTCCCCGTGAAATCGCCGACGGAATCCTGTTCCTAGCCTCTGACGAGTCTAGCTTCATGACCGGCGCGGAACTGGTCATTGACGGGGGCTATACGGCGGCGTGAGGGTCGGTGGATGTAATCCCCCTCACCCAACCCTCTCCCCCAAGGGGGCGAGGGCTTTATCGTTCTAGCCCTCTCCCTGTGGGAGAGGGTTGGGTGAGGGCATTGTTTGTTTTCTTAAACAAGACCCCCTACCCCGGCTTCGCCGGTACGTCCCCCAGAGGGGGAAGATTTAAGACTCCAAGATCTTCCCCCTCTGGGGGAAGTGGCGCACAGCGACGAAGGGGGCCTTGTTTTCTGCCCCCCGCCTACCGCGTCGTCAGCCCCCCATCGATCACCAACTCACTGCCCGTGATGTAGCTCGACGCATCCGAGGCCAAGAACAGCACACCTTCAGCAATTTCAGCAGGCACGCCAGTACGGGCCAGAGGCGTGGTGATGGCGGTCATGGCATCAAGATCGATCCGATTGGCCCCCTGTTGATTTACGGAGGTCAGCTCAACCGTGTCCGATATCGAGTCCCAGATCGGTGTGTCGATAATGCCCGGATGGACCGAATTGACCCGGATCTTGTCGCCTGCAGCGGCGCATTCCAGCGCAATCGACTTGGAGAACAGCCGCACCGCCCCCTTGGTCGCGCAATAGGCGCTCATGCCTGCAGAGCCCTTCAAGCCTGCGACCGAGGACATATTGATGATCGAGCCGCCCTCACCGCTGGTGCGCATCAGGGGCAGGCTGTGCTTGACGCCCAAAAACACACCCTCGACATTGATCGCCTGCTGCTTGCGCCAGGTTTCCAGGGTCATTTCCGTGACCAGACCGCCAATACCAATCCCAGCATTGTTGACGAACACATCGAGGCGGCCGAACTGGGCGCGGACTTCAGCGATCACGCCGATCCATTCGTCTTCGCTGGTCACGTCCTGATGCAGATAGATCGCCTTGCCGCCGCTCTGATTGATGGCCGCGCAGACCGCCTTACCAACGGAATCTTGCACATCGGTCAGGACAACGGTGGCCCCCGCCTTTGCCAGCCTTTCCGAACAGCTCTTGCCAATGCCGCTCGCGGCTCCGGTTACCAATGCAATCTTGCCCGATAGGTCGGCCATGGTCTCTCTCCCTAGGTTTTTTTGTTTCTAAAAGTCACATGCCAAGGGCTAGGCTTCAAGCCTAATGAATTTGGCGCTTTTCCCGCGCGCGCCTCTTGGTACAAACTAGGCAAAAGCCTCGTGGGGCCGCAGCCCCCGACAAACAAGCAAGATGATAGGAAACACCATGGCGGACGGCACCCAAAACCAGACTGAGGCCAAGGGCCCGCTCAATGGCGTTCGCATTATCGATCTGACGCAATTTGTGCTTGGCCCCTATGCGACCCAGACCCTCGGCGATCTTGGCGCAGATGTGATCAAGGTTGAGGAACCGGGCGGCGACCGCCAGCGCAAGGACGGCAAGCCCCCGAACCTCAAGGAGATGGGTCCCTCCTTCATCGCCCTGAACCGCAACAAACGCTCGGTCGCGCTCGACCTCAAGAGCGAGGACGGCAAGGCAGCCTTGCGCGCGCTGGTCCTGACCGGCGACATCTTCATCCACAATATGCGCCCCTCAGCCATTGCGCGGCTGGGCTTCTCCTACGAGGACGTCAAGGCGATCAAGCCCGACATCGTCTATGTCGAGGCCATGGGCTATGCCGAAGAAGGCCCCTATGCCGGATTGCAGGCCTTTGACGACCTGATCCAGTCGGCCAGCGGCGCGTGCAGCCTGAACCAACTGGTCAATCCAGAGGCCGAGCTTCGTCCCCTGCCCTCAATCATTGCCGACAAGACCTGCGGTCTCTTTGCCACCATCGCGACCCTGGCAGCCCTGCGGCACAAGGAACAGACCGGCGAAGGTCAATATGTCGCCGTGCCGATGCTGGAGACCTTCACCGGCTTCTTGATGGCCGAGCATCTCTATAATCAGACCTTCGTGCCGCCGACCGGCAACTATGGCCACACCACCACCATCACCCCCTATCGCAAACCCTATGCGACCAAGGACGGGTTCATGACCGTTCTGCCGGCCAACAATATCCAGTCGGCAAGGTTCATGGAGTTGGGCGGCTTGCCGGGGGCCTATGAGAGCGAGCGGTTCCTATCCAAGCAGGGCGGCAAGGCGCGGGTGGCCGAATATTACGCCATGATGGAAGAGGCATCGCTCGCCTACAGCACCGAAACCTGGCTCGAACTGTGCGCGGCCAACTCGATCCCGGCCATGAGGGCCAACACCATCCACGACATTTTCGAGGACCCGCAGCTTAAAGAAACCCTGTTCGAAACCCGTGAACTGGAAACCGAAGGGGCCTACCGCGCCATGCGTCCGGGCCTGAGGTTCTCAAAGACGCCCGCCACCATCCGCCGCGAACCGCCTCAGATTGGTCGCGATACGGCGGAGGTTCTGGCCGAGGTGGGCCTAAAGGTTCCGACCACTCAGGCCGGTTAGCGGTGACGGCGCGCCAACATCAGATCGTTGTCGCGCCAATTGCCAAATCGGTAGAACAGGAAGGCCAGCAGGGCCGACGAGACAGTGCCGACCGGGAAGCTCCACCAGATCGCTGACTCGCCCAGCAAGCCTTGCATCATAGAGGCAAAGGGAACCCGGAAGACCCACATGGTTAGGGCATAGATGATAGTGGGAGCCGCGGTCGCCCCGTTGGCACGCACGACCGCTGAAAGGCCCGAAGTCACGGCCAAGAGGACCCAGCCCCATATGGCAATCTCGTTGATCTCTCGCGCCTTGGCCAAGGCCTCGCCCCCTTCCGGCAAGAACAGAGCGAGGGGCAAATCTCCCAATCCATGGATCAAAGCGGCGGCGAGCAGGGTCATTGATCCGGCGATCAAGCACCCCTTGAGCGCAATCTCCTCGACCCTGTCCCAACGTCCTGCGCCAATATTCATAGCCGCCATGGCAGACATGGACGCGGCCAGCGCCATGGAAGGCATTTGAACAAAGCCCCAAAGCTGGGCCGCCCCGCTATAGGCCGCAGCCGTCATCGCGCCTTGCGAATTGACAATGGTCATCAGGACGAAATAGGCGCCCTGCACGAACAGGGTTTCGGCCCCCATCGGCGCACCGCGTTTCACCAGCACCATGAGCAGGGCGGGATCGGGCTTCAAATAGCGAAGCTCATCCCCCCTCAGAGTCATGACCATATTCTTGCGGTAGGCAAAGGTGACCAAGGCCACGAGGGCGACCAGATTGGCGATCAGGCTGGCGAAGGGCACTCCGGCAATGCCCAGTTTCGGCAGGCCAAAGGGACCCGTTAGCAGGATCGGTGACAGGACCAGATTCAGTCCGATCCAAACCATGGTGAACCGAAAGGGCGTTTTGGCATCGCCGCCGCCCCGCATAAGCATCATCAAAAAGATGAAGGTGAAGATGCTCGGCATGGTCAGGCAGGTGATACGCAGATAGATGATGGCATCCGAGACCGATGGCGCAGGCATGCGGATCAGGCCCACGATGGACGGCGCCAGGAGCCAGCCTGCGAGCGCAATGACGCACGATACGCCGACGATGAAACTGATAGAGGTGCCGACAATCTGCTTGATGGCTTGAACATCGCCTGCACCGCGTGACTGGCCCACCGCGATGCCTGCCGCACCCGAGACGCCCATGACAATGCCCATCATCATGAACATGAACACATTGGCATTAACCACCGCGGTCAGAGCACCGGGGCCGAGCGTGTGGCTGACCAAGATGGCACCCCAGGTGCCTGACAGAGAATGAAGAAAATTGGTCGTTAGCAGCGGCAGGGCAAAGACCAGCAGGGTCTTACCAATCGGACCTTCCAGCAGGTGGCTGCGGTCTGGTCCTACGGCCTCCGTCGACAGAGGTTCGATGATGGTCTTGTCTGAGTCTGACACGGGTCTCACGGGTCCTCTTGGCGCTCTGAGTGCTGATGGCACTGAGACCTACCCTTTACAGGCTTAACTATCGGACGATTCGAACGGCTGCCGAGCCTTTTAAGCCGGAGTGATAAGGCAAATTGCCGCGCCATAGTCCGATCAACCCTTCCAAACCCCATCTATCTAGGGCATTAGCCCCCTAGCGTTGAACAGACTGCAAAGACCATGACGGATAAGCCTCGCCGCCCCACCCTGAGCCTGAAGAACCCACCGCCTCCCAAGCCGGTGCCAGAGCCTGTGGTTGCGCCTGTGGCCGCGCCCAAGCCATCCGCCTTCGCGCCCCGCGCCAGAGCCCCCAAGCGCGAGGCCCCCGCCCCCGTGGTCTATCCATGGCGCTGTAAGCCCTGCGGCACGGGTTTCAACGTGCCGACCGATCTGGCCGAGGATGAGTCCGTGCGCTGCCCCGCCTGCAATGCGCGCTTAGGACTGGTGAAGGACTTCATCGGCGACGAACCCAACCTAGCCAAGGTCCGCGCCCGTAAATTGTAAAGGGGCGGCACCATACCGCCCCAATAGCCTCGGCCACCATCATGGACCAGTTCAAGGACCTCGCCGCTGCCCTGCACATATTGCTGAACTAAGAGGCCCTAAACCTCTTGGTCATCGCCATCGCGGAGTAAGGGCGACGAGCGATGCCGCTAACGTGATTTGAACGGGGAAGCTAATCGATCCGCTGAAAGCGGAAACCCCGCCCCTTGTGTTTCACTTTCGGCACAATTAAGTTTTTCACGTTCTCAGGGCGGGGTGAAACTCCCCACCGGCGGTAAGGGGCCTCGGCCCTTAGCCCGCGAGCGCTTTCCGCGCAGGTGGAAAGGTCAGCAGATCCGGTGTGATTCCGGAGCCGACGGTCATAGTCCGGATGGAAGAGAACTTGCCGAAGCGGTCTTCGCCAGAAGACCGTTCAACCGTGCATGTTCGCCCAAGGGATGTTTGGGCCTCAATCCGCGTCAATGCGGAGGGCCTTGATTGAAACATTGCCGCGTTGTGGCAAGACCCTTGAAAGGCAAAATAAATGAACGTTTCCGTAAAGCCAGAACGCGATCGCATCGCTGTTATCCGTGGCCGCTGGCACGCAGATATCGTGGATAAATGCGTCAATTCCTTCGTGCAGAGCTGGGCCACGCTCGGCGGTGCTGCCACTGATGTGGACATCATCGATGTGCCCGGCGCTCTAGAAATTCCTCTGTACGCACAATTGCTCATCCAGACGGGCAAATATGCCGCTGTAGTCGGTGTTGCTTTCGTCGTGGACGGCGGCATCTACCGTCATGATTTCGTTGCCGGTGCCGTGTTGAACGCAATTATGCGGGTGCAGCTAGACACCAACACGCCCGTACTTTCTGCCATCCTGACACCGCATAATTTTCAGGAAAGTGAAGCCCATATCAACTTCTTCAAAGACCATTTCGTCATCAAAGGCGAAGAGGCTGCTAGAAGTTGTAAAGACATTCTAGCGGCAAGGTCGGCCGTCATGGCAAGCACCTGACAATCGGGCCGAGGCCAATGCCACCCTCACTCTCGTCCGCACTTACTGACGGGGCGGCACCATACCGCCCCGCCGATCTTCAAGCCCGTTCGAAGATGGCGGCGACGCCTTGGCCGCCGCCGACGCACATGGTCTCCAGGCCATAGCGCACGCCCCGGCGCTGCATTTCGTGCAGCAAGGTCGTCGCGATGCGAACGCCGGTGGCACCGATGGGATGGCCGAGCGAAATGGCGGAGCCATTGACGTTCAGGATCGAGCGATCCTCCCAGCCCCAGCCCTTCATCACCGCCAAGGACTGGGCGGCAAAGGCCTCGTTCAGTTCCACCAGCCCCATATCGTCCCAGCCAAGTCCGGTGCGCTCGAACAGGCGCTTAACGGCGGGAACCGGGCCGATACCCATCCGTGCGGGGTCGCACCCTGCCGCCGCCCATCCGACAAAATAGCCAATCGGTTCAAGGCCTAATTCTTCTAACTTGTCTTCAGCAACCAAGAGACAGGCCGCCGCCGCATCATTCTGTTGGCTGGAATTGCCAGCGGTGGAGACCCCGCCCTTCATCATCGGTTTCAAGGCCGACAGGCTCTGGGCCGTGGTGTCCCCGCGCACCCCCTCGTCCGAGGCAAAGACCATCGGATCGCCGCGCCTTTGCGGCACATTGACCGGCACGACCTCATCGGCAAAGCGTCCCGCAGCCCATGCGGCAGCGGCCTTGGCGTGGCTTTCGGCGGCGAACTGGTCGCAGGCCTCGCGCGTGATGCCATAGTCGGTGGCGAGGTTTTCAGCCGTTTCGATCATCCCGGAAATGACGCCAAAGCGCCAGACGGGTTGCGAGCGTTCCCGCCCCCGCTCCAGACGGTCGAACATCTGCACATTGCCCGTGCGCGCGCCGCCGCGCATGGCGGTGGTGTAATATTCGATGTTGGACATGCTCTCGACGCCGCCCGCCAGAACCACATCAGCCGCGCCGGTCTGGACCATCATCGCTGCTGTCGCCAAGGCCTGAAGCCCGCCGCCGCAGCGCCGGTCAGTCTGAAAGCCCGGAACCTCAATCGGCAGGCCCGCCTCAAGCGCCGCCCACCGGCCGATGCAGGGGGCCTCGGAATTGGCATAGCTCTGAGCGAAGGCCACATCATCGATGCGGGCCGGATCAATGCCGCTCTTGGCCACAACGGCCTTGATCACCTCAGCGGCCAAAACCTCTGCGGGCATGGGACTGAGGGAGCCGAGGAACTTGCCGACGCCGGTACGAAGCGGAGCAACAATGGCGGTGCGTCTCATGGTCTGGTCTCCATCAGAGGGGGCGTCCGAGCAGGCGCTTGGCCTGATTGACGATGGGAAGGTCTATCATCTTTTGGCCAAGGGCAATCACGCCCCGGTCGCCGCGCTGATCCCAGGCGGTCAAAATGGCCTCGGCCTCCGCCCGTTCGGCCTCGCTGGGGGCAAAGGATGTGGCAATGCCCACGACCTGAGCCGGATGGATGGCCATGGCCCCAGTGCAGCCCATGGCCCGCGCGCGCCGCGCCGCCGCCGCCCAAGCCTCCAAGTCCTGATAGGCCGCAATCGAGATCGGCATGGCCAGCGCCATCTTGCCCGCCCGCGCCGCCGCCAGCGCGATCATCTTGCAGGGAAGATCCAGACAGTCCGCCGTGGGCTTGACGCCCAGACTGAGGGCGAAATCTTCAGGGCCTAGGGCAAGGCCCGCGACCCGCTCGACGGCCAGCATCTCGTCTAACGCAACAAGGGCCTGAGAGGATTCCACCTGCGGGACGAGCGCGATGGCGCCAACGGGCAGGCCCCGCTCCATCTCCATCTCACCGATCAGGTCGGACAGGACCTGCAGACGCCCAGCCCCTTCGGCCTTGGGCACGACAATGGCTGACACGCCGGTGATCACAGCGACGTTGAGATCTTCGATGGCCATCAGCCACGGCGCGTTGATCCGCACCAGAACATCAACGCCCTGAGCCCGGATCATCGCAATCGTCACCGCCAATTCGGCGCGGGCTCTGGGCTTGTCAGCAAGGGCAATGGCGTCTTCCAGATCAAGGATAATCCCGTCCGCGCCGCGCTCACCGGCCTTGGCCGCATGTTTGGGGTTGGAGACGAACAGCAAGGATCGCCAGAAAGGTTTAGCCGTCATGGGACGTCCTTTATTGTGGCCGTGGCGCTCATCACGGTTCGGCCATCGGCCCCGAGCGCGCTTAGAGTCACATCGCTTCCCGCTTGGCGTCCTACCAGATGCAAGGCCTCGCCGCAAAAGGCCGGAGACAGGCCGCGAAAGCTGAAACGGGCTAGAGGCTGGTCGCCCAGATGCCGGCTGCAAAGGTCGATCAACAGGCTGGCGGTCAGGGGACCTTGCACGACAAGACCCGGATAGAACTCCTGATCCTGAGCATAGGGCCGGTCATAATGGATGCGGTGAGCGTTGAAGGTCAGGGCTGAAAAGCGAAAGAGCAAGGGCTCGGTCGGCGTTAGGCTGCGCTGCCAAGGCCAGCTTGAGAGGTCCAGATCAGCCTTGGGCGGCGCCGACGGCGGCATGGGGGCGCTGGCGGCTTCGCGATAGACGATGGTCTGGTGATCTTGCACCACCGCTTGGCCATCGGCTGTGAGGGTGTGATCGACCTCGACAAAGACCAGTTGGCCACTGCCGCCCGACTTTTGCGTCACGCTTGCGATGGTCGAGATGCGTGTGACGGCGCTGCCGACCGGGATCGGGGCCAGAAAGGTCACGGCGCTAGAGGCCCACATGCGCCGGGGCAGGTCCACCGGCGGCAGGAACCCGCCGCGATGGGGATGGCCATCTGAGCCAAGCTGTGCGCTCGGGGCATCGGGCAGGCAAAGGCCCCAGTGAAAGCTTTGCGGCACGGCCGAGCCCATCACGCCTTCACTGTCCAACATGGCGCGCCACCGCGTCGCCGCGCCAAGATCGGCACGGTCATGGGCAATCTCTTGCCCCCCGACCCAAGCGCTCCAGTCCCGATCCATCAGTAGGATCGGGGCAGACCGAGGACGTGCTCGGCGACATAGGACAGGATCATGTTGGTCGAGATCGGGGCCACCTGATAGAGCCGGGTCTCGCGGAACTTGCGCTCGATATCGTACTCGGCGGCAAAGCCAAAGCCGCCATGGGTCTGGATACAGGCCTCGCCCGCCGCCCAACTGGCCTCCGCCGCCAGCATCTTGGCCATATTGGCCTCGGCCCCAGCATTTTCCCCGGCCTCATATTTGCGCAGGGCATCGTGAACCATCAGCTCCGCCGCCTTCATCTGGGCATAGGCCCGCGCGATGGGAAACTGAACGCCCTGGTTCTGGCCAATCGGGCGGCCAAACAGCACCCGCTCCTTGGCATAGGCCGAAGCCTTGTCGATGAACCATTTGGCATCGCCGATACATTCCGCCGCGATCAGGGCGCGCTCGGCATTCATGCCTGACAATATATAGCGAAAGCCCTGCCCCTCGACCCCGATCAGGTTCTCCACCGGCACCTCGACATTGTCGAAAAAGACCTCGGTGGTGGAGTGGTTCATCATGGTCTCGATCGGACGGATGGTCATGCCGCCCTGCTTGGCCGCGCGCATATCAACGAGGATGGTGGAGAGGCCATCGGTGCGCTTGGCCACCTGATCCTGCGGCGTTGTGCGGGCCAAGAGCAGCATCAGGTCGCTATGTTCGGCGCGGCTGGTCCAGATCTTCTGACCATTGATGATGTAGCGGTCGCCCTCGCGACGGGCTACGGTCTTGAGTGACAGGGTGTCAGTACCGCTGGTCGGCTCGGTGACGCCAAAGGCCTGCAGGCGCAGTTCCCCGCTGGCGATCTTGGGCAGATAGGTCTGTTTTTGCAGCTCTGACCCGTGCCGTAGAAGCGTGCCCATAATGTACATCTGGGCATGACAGGCCCCGCCATTACAGCCCTGCCGCTGGATCTCTTCCAAAATGGCTGCGGCGCCGGAGAGGGGCAGGCCGACCCCGCCATATTCCTCTGGGATCAGGGCGGCCAGATAGCCGGCCTTGGTCAGGGCATCGACAAACTCGCCCGGATAGGCGCGATCACGGTCCTTGGCGCGCCAATATTCGCCGGGAAATTCGGCGCAGAGTTTGGCCACTTCTTCGCGGATGCTGGCATAGGCGTCTTCAGACATGGGCATTCCATATTGAATCTATAGGTGAATTGATCATAGAGCAGCTTCGCGCCCGGTCATCAAGTCGATGTCTTGCCGCGATTTAGGTCAGCAATGGCCCCGTCCAAGGCCGCAAGGGCCAGATCATCCATGCCCAGCCAATCGCGCAGCACCTCATCTGTATGTTCGCCAAGGCGCGGCGGGGCGCGGTCATAGGCGGCGGGGGTGCGGCTGAGCTTGGCCGGATAGGCGATGGTCGGGATCTGATAGCCGTCCTGGCGGGTAAAATGGTGCACAGCCTGCCGGGCCTCGACAAAGGGATCGTCAAGGGCCTGTTTGACGCTGTTGACCGGCCCAGCGGGGGCACCGGCATCGGTGAGGGCTGTGATGAGTTCTGCGCCCTGCCTTTGACCGATGAGATCCTGCAAGATCGCCTCAAGCGCGTCTCGATTTGCCATCCGGTCAACATTGGTCACAAAGCGCGGATCGGTAGAGAGGTCTGGTACGCCCAACACCTTGCAGAGGATCTTGAACTGACCGTCATTGCCGACCGCAACCACCATTGGTCCGTCGGCGGCGTCAAAGACCTGATAGGGCACCACCGT
>CANESI010000054.1 GCA_947441065.1 Caulobacteraceae bacterium | reverse complement strand
GGTGCCTTCCCGCTTTGGCTTGCGCCGGTTCAGGTGGTTGTGGCAACCATAACCTCAGACGCTGATGATTATGCGCGCACCGTTGCGGCAACCTTGGCGGCAGCGGGACTGCGCGTGGAAACCGACCTTCGTAACGAAAAGATCAACTATAAGGTCCGTGAACATAGTCTCACCAAGACCCCTGTGATCTGCGTTGTTGGCCGCAAGGAGGCCGAGACGGGTCAGGTCGCTTTGCGCCATCTTGGCTCCGACGGTCAGACCATATTGACGCTGCAAGAGGCGCTCAGCGCCTTGACGGAACAGGCCACGCCCCCTGACCTGATGGAGCCTGCTGCTGCATGAACCAACTGGTTGGCATCCTAAAGGCGACCACAGGCCTCACTCAGGCGACGGAGTCTCGCGCTCTTGTCCAATGTCGCGTGTCTGTGATTATGGTGGTGTACCGCACCGGGCCAGCCTTGATGTCCAGCCTGCAGCATGTTTTGGACGAAGCCTTGGTCGATGATTTTATCATCGTCGATAATGGCTCACCCCAAGATGATGAGATCTTGCTCCGGTCTATTGCCGCGCGTGAACCTAAGGTTCAACTGATCCAAGGCCACGGGAATGTTGGCTTTGCCTGCGGGGCCAATATGGGGGCCAAGGCCGCCAAGGGCCGGGCGCTGGTGTTCCTCAATCCCGATGCCTTCTTACAGCCAGACTGTATCCGCCAGCTGGTTTTGGCCACCGATGGTCAGCCCTCGCCCTGTATCGTCGGCGCGCGGGTCTTGAACAAGGATGGCACCGAGCAGCGCGGGTCGCGTCGCGGTGAGGTCTCTCCCTTGACCACGGTTCTGACCTTTAGCCATTTGGCGACTAGAATCCCGGGCCTATCGCGCTTTGAAATCCATCGTGAAAAAGAGCCTCTGCCCGCAGGTCCAATAGCCGTTCCGACCGTTTCAGGTGCCTGTTTTTGCGCCAGCCAACTGGATTTTGAGCGGTTGGGCGGTTTCGATGAGGGTTACTTCCTGCATGTCGAAGATATTGACCTGTGCTGGCGCGCCCGCCGCATGGGCGGCACTGTAATTTTCCAGCCCCAAGCCGAGGTCATTCACCTTGGCTCGACCAGCCTGACCCATCCGGTCAAGGTTGAATATTGGAAGGGCCTGGGCCTTGCGCGCTATTTCCGCAAGCGTGCGGATAATCCTTGGCGGCGGATTTCAGCAACCCTGATGTCGCCTCTGATCCTGCTGGTCTCGGTCTTAAGACCCCTTTTGCGCCGTCGGCCGCGTTAAAGCGCCGCCTTTAAGGAAAAGGCTCCGGCGCGGGCTAGCGATGAGGGTGGGGTCTTGCCCAAACGCTCGCAAATCCATTGCCCGGTCTGAATAAGCCCCTCCAAATCCAAGCCGGTTTCGAACCCGCCCCGGTGCAGCATATTGACCAGATCCTCTGTGCCAATATTGCCGGTCGCGGCCGGGGCAAAGGGACAGCCGCCGATCCCGCCGCAGGAGGCGTCTAAGATATCCACGCCCGCTTCAATGCCAGCATAGGCATTGGCCAGACCGGTATTTCTGGTGTCATGAAAGTGAAGGCGTAGGCGCTTGTCGCCAATGACCTTGCGCACCGCTTCAACCCGCCGATGCACCATCCACGGATCGGCGGCCCCGATCGTATCGGCAATGGCCACCTCATCTACGCCTAGAGCCGCCGCCTCTTGGCAAAGGCTAGCGACCCGATCCTGTGCGATCTCGCCGTCAAAGGGACAGCCAAAGGCGGTGGAGAGGGTCATGGTCACGGGCGGGCCACCCTGGGCCTTTTTGAGGTCCATAATCTGGGCGAGGACCGCCATCTGCTCGTCCGTCGTCGAGCCTTGATTGCGGATACCAAAACCATCACTGGCGCAGACCACAACATTGGCCTCATCACAGCCCGAGGCGACCGCGCGCTCCCAACCCTTGAGGTTCAGGACCAGCCCAATGCGCGACCGCCCGACGGTGGGGCTCAGCGCGGCGGCGATCTCTTCGGCCCCGGCCATCTGGGGCACCCGGCGAGGATTGACGAACGAGACGGTCTCGATCCGCTGAATGCCGCAGGCCTCGAGCCGGGCGATGAAGTCGAGCTTTTCGGCCGGTTCGAGCAGAACGCTCTCATTTTGCAGCCCGTCGCGTGGCCCGACCTCGACCACGGTGATGAAGCGAGACATTAGCGAGGCTCCGAGGCGGGGATGTCGGATAGGGGGCGATAGAGGGTCAATGTCGTTTCTCGGCCATTGGAATAGTTCAGCCCTGAGACGGTTCCCGCCTTTTCGGCTCTGGTCTTGTCGCGGGCCATGGCCTTGTCGAAATCAGCCTGTTCACGGCTTTCCACGATGGCGGGCCGACCTTGGGCGAGGGCTGCGGCAGCGGCAGACCCATCGGCTAAGAGGGTGTTGGTGCCAAGGGCAAAGACCAGACTGGGCTCTGCATAGCCCGCCACGGTCACCGGGCCGGTTATCAGGCCCGAGCGCGGTGCGAGACCCGCCCTATCGAGTGCCTGTGCCGTCCGACTGGATAGCAACAGGGGGTCCAGTCCAGGGACCAAGACGCCTGCGAGCACGCCGTGGGCGGCAATGCCAAGCCCACCGGCCATGGCCAAGGCCGCGACGGGGGCCTTGCGGACTACAAGCACGGCTCCGGCAAGGCCAGCGGCGGCAAAGAGGGCCGCACTCAAGGCCGCTGCGGTGAGGTCCCCGCGTCCGCCGTAGAGGGCAAGCGCCAAGATGCTCGCAGTCGCAAAGACAGCGGCGCCAAGCACTGACAAGGCGGCGCCGCCATAACGACCGACCCGTCCAATCTGCTGCTGGCTCGCCGCTGCAATCAGCCACGCCAAGGCCCCATAGGTGGGTAGGGTATAGTGGACCAGTTTGGTCGGCATGGCCTCGAATACCAGCCAAGAGGGGATCAGCCAGCAGAGGGCGAACCGAACACCCGCTTCCTTGCGATGGGTCCAGCCGAGGATCAGGGCTGCCGGAAGCATGAACCCCGTCGGGAAGGTCAAGAAGGGCGCAAGCAGGGTATGAAGGCCGGTTGGCGCGCCATGGCTCTCATGACCGCCTGCCAGCTTGGGTGCCAGATCCCCGCCAATCGCGGCCCCCCAGAAGGCTCCGTCCGTCGCCACAGTAATGGCAATGGCCCAAGGCCCAACAATGGCGGCAAAGATCACCAGACCCCAGATCCAGCCGAGGTCCTTGGCCCAGGGCGCCTTGCGATCTGCGGCCCACAGGCTAAGGCCAGCAAGGGCGACCACCATCGGCCCAATCGGGCCCTTGACCAAGGTTGCCACCGATAGGCCGACCCAGAACAGGATCCGCGTGCGCCATCCCTCAGACCCCTCACCGCGCGAGGCGGCATAGAGACGGCCCAAGGCAGCCATGGCGAGGGTGGTTGTCCCGCACAGGACCGCGTCGGTCTTGGCAATAGAGGCCTCGGTTGACAGAAGAAAGCTCGCGCCCAAGACCGCCCCTGCGATTAGTCCCCCACGCGGACCAAAGAAGGCCGCAGCCCCCCAAGCGCAGGCCGCTGCCGCGAGCATGGCTCCAAGCAAGGACGGTATGCGATAGGCCCAGATTTGGCGGGCCTCGACGCCGGACAAGAGGCTGACACTGGCTGACTGGAGCCAATGGATGCCGACGGGCTTCTTATCGCGCGGCTGATCCTGATAGTTGATTTTGACGAAGTCTCGGGTCTCAAGCATCTGCGCTGTGGCCTGAGCAAAGCGCGATTCATCGCGATCCAGCGGCGGCAGGGCAAAGACGCCCGGCAGGCCAGCGATCATGGCGATCAGCGCCGCCACTATGGGGCCGCGCACACCGCTCGACCAACGATCCAAAAGGGAGTTCATCATTTGGTCAAGATAGCGCCGAAAATTGCATCCGTCTTGGTCTTGCATCGCGCCCTCTGCCCTTGATCATCGAAACCGGTTATGAGGGTAGCGAATTTGGATAGGATCCCATGACCCCTGACGTTTCTATCGTGGTGCCGGTGTTCAACGAAACCGGCAATGTCGGCCCTCTGGCGCGCGAAATTGCCGCTGCCTTTGCCGGTCAGGCCTATGAGATGATTTTTGTCGACGATGCCAGCACCGATTCGACGAGGGCCGATCTGATCGCCCTGAAGGCCGAATTGCCAAGCCTTCGCGTCCTGTCCCATCAGCGCAATAGTGGTCAGAGCCGTTCGGTTCGCACCGGTATCTTGGCCGCCCGCGCAGCCATCGTGGTGACCATGGACGGTGACGGCCAGAACGATCCTGCCGATGCGCCGCGCTTGGCTGCTCGTCTTTTGGCGAGCCCAGATCAGGTGGCCTTGGTCGGTGGTGAGAGGGTCAAGCGACAGGATAGTCTGGCCAAGAAGTTTGCTTCAAAGGTCGGCAACGGCGTGCGCAAGCGCCTGCTCAAGGACGGGGCCGCCGATACGGGCTGCGGGCTAAAGGCCTTTCGGCGCGAGGCCTTCTTGCGGCTGCCCTATTTCGATCACATCCACCGCTATTTGCCCGCCCTGATGATCCGTGAGGGCTATCAGGTCGCTTTCGAGCCAGTCGGTCACCGCGCACGGATGGCGGGGGCGTCAAAATATACCAATCTTGGCCGCCTGTGGGCGTCGCTGTCAGACCTGTTGGGGGTCATGTGGCTCAATAGCCGCTCACGCTTGCCCGGATCGGTGGCGGAGGACTAGCCTCTAGGTCAGGACTGTGAAGATCAAGGTCGCGACCAGCACGTCAAACAGACGCGGCATCAAGCGGTTGATGGGGCGAGCCACGGGGCGGATGGGATAGGTGAGGGCCATGAGGGGCTCCGGCTAGGACCTGTCGATCCCATGGCCGCAGCAAGATCAGAGCCAGTAATGGCTCCGACTTATGATCCTATAATCACCTGTAATTGCTGAATATTTATTATTTTCGAGTTTTGACGCCCGCGCTTTGGCCAGCCGATCTTGCCGGGGTGACGCATCTGACTCGGCGCAGTTTGCCTAGGGCGGGGATTAGGCTTCGGGCGTATAGTGCCGATACCAGTCGACAAAGCGCGGCAATCCCACCTCAAGCGGGGTGGTCGGATGATAGCCCGTAACCGCTGCGATCTTGGAAATGTCGGCAAAGGTGGCTGTCACGTCCCCGGCCTGCATGTCGGTGAAGATCTTCTTGGCGGGGATGCCGATGGCCTGTTCGAGAATTTCGATCATCTTCATCAGGCCGACGGGCTGGCTGTCGCCAATATTATAGACCTGATGGCGGTCCGCGCCCGTTCCCGCAGGTGGGCAGGGGATCAGGCCAAGGATGCCGTCCACAATATCGTCCACATAGGTAAAGTCCCGCGCCATCTGGCCCTGACCAAAGACGCTGATCGGACGGCCCGCCATGATCTCGCGGGTAAAGCTGTAATAGGCCATGTCCGGGCGCCCCCATGGCCCATAGACCGTAAAGAACCTCAGGCCCGACTGGGGCAAATCATAGAGATGGGCATAGGAGGCGCTCATCAGCTCGCAGGAGCGTTTGGTCGCTGCATAGAGCGAGGCTGGGGCGATGGCCGGGTCCTGCTCGCTAAAGCCCTGACCGTTCAAGGGGCGGTCGCCATAGACCGAGCTGGATGAGGCATAGATCAGATGGTTCAGACGCGGCGCGTGGCGGCAGGCCTCCAGCACGCTGAGGTGACCGGTCAGGTTGGAATGGGCATAGGCAAAGGGATTATCGATCGAGTGGCGCACCCCGGCCTGAGCGGCCAGATGGATGACACTGTCTGCGCCGCTGTCCTTGACCAATGCGGCCATGGCATCGGTATCGGCAATATCCATCCGCACCATCCTGAAACCCTTGTGCGGGGTCAAGGTCGCGGCACGGGCCTCTTTCAGGGCTGGATCGTAATAGGTGTTGAAACAATCGACGCCGATAACCTCTTGGCCTGATGTGAGGAGCCGTTCGCACACGGCTCGGCCGATAAATCCTGCCGCACCGGTCACAAGAAGGGTCATGGCTCGCCTAACGCGCTGCAATCGGCGCATCCTCGCCGTATCCATCGACTGTTTGCCATGGATTGAGCCCGGTTTCTACTGTGCCCACCTTGCAGTATAAAGCCTGAAACATCCGATCCCAACCCCCTTAGGCCGATCATGACCGACAGACCTTCGATCCTCGTGGCAGGCGGTGCCGGGTTCATTGGCGCCCAGACCTGCAAGGCGCTCTATAGGGCTGGCTATCTGCCCGTCACCCTCGACAATCTGAGCACGGGTTATGAGGCGGCGGTCAAATGGGGGCCGTTCCACCCGGGCGATCTGCGCGACCGGGAGTTGGTGATGCAGCTCGTTCGTCAATATGACATCAAGGCCGCGATCCATTTTGCCGCCTATAGTCTGGTCGGCGAGAGCGTGACCAATCCGGCCAAATATTATGACAATAATGTCGGGGCCGCGACCCTGTTCGCCTCAGCCCTGATCGAGGCCGGGGTGGAGGCTTTGGTCTTTTCCTCAACGGCGGCGGTTTACGGCGTCCCCTCTGTTTCGCTGATCCCAGAGACCCACCCCACCGTGCCGATCAATCCCTACGGCGCCTCGAAACTGGCCTTTGAGGGGGCCTTGCGCTGGCTGGGTGAGGCCCATCCCTTCCGCTGGACGGCGCTGCGCTATTTCAATGCGGCAGGGGCTGATCCTGACGGCGAGGTCGGTGAAAGCCATGTGCCTGAGACCCATCTGATCCCGCTGCTTTGCAAGGCCTGCCTCGGCACCGGCAAGGGTCTGACGGTCTTTGGGCAGGACTATGACACCCCCGATGGCACGCCAATCCGCGACTATGTCCATGTGGTCGATTTGGCGCAGGCCCATGTGCTGGCCGTGGCGCGCCTGATCGGCGGCGGGGATAGCCGTATCCTCAATGTCGGTACCGGCGAGGGGGTGACGGTCATGCAGATGATCGAGGCGGCAGAACGCACCCTTGGCCTGAAGGTGCCCTATCAGGTCGGCCCGCGCCGCGCCGGTGATCCACCCAGCCTTGTCGCCGACAGTCGCCAGCTTAAGGCTCTGCTCGGCTGGAAACCGGTCTGTTCAGATCTCGACAGCCTTATCCGGGACGCGGCCCTATGGCAGCGTAATCCGCTCTATTAGGGTCGGCCGATGCTCGTATAGGCAAAGCCGAGGGCCTGCATCTCGTCTGGGCGATAGACATTGCGCAGATCGACAATGGTTGGGCTCTTGAGCAGGCTCTTGACCCGTTCCAGATCCAGCGCCCTAAACCGGTCCCATTCGGTCAGGATGACCATGACATCGGCCCCGTCCAGCGCCTCATAGGGACCGGTCTTGAAATCGACGTCGCTCAGCAAACGCTGCGCCTCATGCATCCCTTCGGGATCAAAGGCCTGAATCTTGGCCCCCAAGCCCTTTAGGGCCGGGATGATGTCCAGGGAGGGGGCGTCGCGCATATCGTCCGTATTGGGCTTGAAGGTCAGGCCCAATATGCCCACCGTCTTGCCCGCGACCGAGCCGCCCAGCGCCTTGACGATCCGGCCTGCCATGGCCTTTTTGCGCGCATCATTCACCTTGACGGTGGTCTCCACCAGCGTCACGGGCGCGCCCGCATCGACGGCGGTGCGCACCAGGGCCAGCGTATCTTTCGGAAAGCACGATCCGCCATAGCCGGGTCCGGCATGGAGGAACTTGGACCCGATCCGGCCATCCAGTCCGATGCCCTTGGACACCTGCTGCACATCTGCGCCGACCGCTTCGCAGAGGTCCGCGATCTCGTTGATGAAGGTGATCTTTAGAGCCAAGAAGGCGTTGGCGGCATATTTGATCAGCTCAGAGGTCCTACGCCCGGTAAAGACCAGCGGCGTTTCATTGAGGTTCAGAGGCCGATAGAGCTGGCGCATCACATCGCGGGCGCGCTCATCGTCTGTGCCGACCACGACCCGGTCGGGGCGTTTGAAATCATTGATCGCGGCCCCTTCGCGCAGAAATTCAGGGTTCGAGACTACGGCGAACTGCGCATCGGGACGGCGCTCGCGGATCAGGCGCTCGATCTCATCGCCGGTTCCGACGGGGACGGTCGATTTGGTGACAATGACCGTAAAGCCCTCGATCAGGTCGGCGATCTCTTGGGCTGCGGCATAGACATAGGACAGGTCCGCATGGCCATCGCCTCGGCGCGATGGGGTGCCAACCGCAATGAACACGGCGTCTGCCCCGCGCACGGCAGCGGCGGCGTCGGTCGAGAAGAACAGCCGTTCTTCGCGTACATTGGTCTCAACCAGCGTCTCAAGGCCCGGCTCGAAGATCGGCATGATCCCGGCCTTGAGCCGCTCGATCTTGCTCTCATCCTTATCGATGCAGGTGACCACATGGCCGAAGTCGGCAAAGCAGGCCCCGGACACCAGTCCGACATAGCCAGTTCCGATCATTGCAACGCGCATAGGGGACTCCGAAGTTCAAGCGGCAGGGCCATTAAGCCTAGTGCGGACATAGGTGACATTTGTGACGGTCTTGCGACGGGTCTAGATCAGATCATGTCCCACGAGAAGGCCTCGCCGCGCGTCAGATCGCGCTTGGCCACCTTGCCCAGAACCTCGCCTAGATGACGCGGCGCAAGACCAAAGCCCGGGCGGATTGAGCGCACATGAGCGGTGGTCAAGACCTCGCCCTTGGCCACATCAGCGACGACATAGAGCGAGCGGCGGAAGGCTATATTGCCCTGCTCGCTGCCCAAAAGATCATAGCCAACCTTGCCCAAAGCGCGCCAAGCATCCTTGCAGTCGCGGGTCAGGGCGGTGAATTCAGCAGGCTCTAGGCTGAAGGCTGCATCGGGGCCGCCGTCGGAGCGCGCAAGGGTAAAGTGCTTTTCTATGACGCAGGCCCCAAGGGCGACGGCCGCAACCGAGGCGGCAGATCCGGGCGTATGGTCAGACAGGCCTGAAATGACGCCGAATCGCTCGGCCAGATCGGGCACGGTGCGGACATTGGCCTCGTCCATCGGAGCGGGATAGGCGCTGACACAGTGGAGCAGCACCACGCCCGGTGCTCCATGTTGCAGGGCTGTATCGACCGCATCACCGATCTCGGCCAGATTGGCCATGCCGGTCGAGATGATCATCGGCTTACCGCGCCGCGCGACCGAGGCGATCAGGGGAAGATCAATCACCTCAAAGGACGCAATCTTATAGGCCGGGGCGTCTAGGCCTTCGAGCAGGTCAATGGCGGTCTCGTCAAAGGGGGTGGAGAAGAGAATCACCCCCAACTGCTTGGCCTTGGCGAACAGGGCCGCGTGCCATTCATAGGGGGTCTGGGCCTCGCCATAGAGGTCATAGAGCGTGCGCCCATCCCAAAGCCCGCCCTCAATGCGAAATTCAGGGCTGTCATGGTCGAGGGTAATGGTGTCGGGCGTATAGGTCTGGATCTTGATCGCGTCGGCCCCGGTCGCGGCGGCGGCCTCCAACATGATCAGGGCGCGCTCTAGGCTGCCATTATGGTTGCCCGACAGTTCGCAGATCACGAAGGGCTCGTGCGCCAGACCGATCTTGCGACCGGCAATCTCGATCTCGAGGGGTGGGGAGGCCTTGGAGGTCATTCGCTGTCGTCCTCGTCGGTAATGACCGTTGCGACTGTTGCGCGGCCAAAGGCCTTGCGGAACGGCTTTCGGGCCATCGGTTTCTTCTCGCCCTTAGCCTTACCGGTGATTTCCTTAAGTTTTACCGTCTGCATCATCGATAGGGCTTGGCCGGGCGCGCCCTTTTCAGGATCGCCAAAGGCGCGGCCATAGGTCTTAACCCGTTCCTCGACCGAGCCGAGAAACTCCCCCTCCCATTGTGAAAGCTCAACGCCGCCCTTAGCGGCGATGCGCCGGGCCTTGCGTAGGGCGTTCAGAGCCTGCCTTTGGGCCTGGGCTCTTTGATCGGGAGGGGTTTTCTTCACAGGCCTCCGATCGCCGACAGGTACAGGTCGATCAGCGCTTCTTCTTCCAAACGCTTGGCCCGGTCCTGTTTGCGCAGGCGAACGATCTTGCGCAGGATCTTGACGTCAAAGCCTTCGCCCTTGGCTTCGGCAAAGACCTCTTTCATGTCGTTCATGACGGCGGCCTTATCTTCTTCCAGCCGCTCGACGCGCTCGATGATGGTGCGCAGGCGGGTCTGGGCGGCGCCGTTGAGGACGTCGACGGAGGCGGAATCGTCAGCCATGAAAAACTCTCATCAGTTGTCAGTAAGGAACTTTGGAACGTCCTGAGGATTAGCCCATTTGCGCGGCGGCGTGAACCAGTGAATAGCGGGGTGTGAACCCCCTACCCCCGCTGCGCGGGGACTTCCCCCAGAGGGGGAAGATTTCGCTCTGTTTGATCTTCCCCCTTTGGGGGAAGTGGCCCGAAGGGCCGAAGGGGGCCTTGTTTTCGGTCTTCCGCGTTCCCCGCGAAGGCGGGGATCCAGATCGGGGCCATCTGTCCGTCGGGGTTTCACAGGTCTGGGCCCCCGCCTTCGCGGGGGATGCGAATGAGGGGGGCATTCCGCCTGCGCTTTCCCGTTCATCCTAATCCCGAGTCCACCCCCACCCGCGTTCCCCGCAAAGGCGGGGATCCAGATCGGGGCCAATCTACCGTCGGGGTTTCACAGGTCTGGACCCCCGCCTTCGCGGGGGATGCGGATTTGAGGGGGCGTTCCGCTTGCGCTTTCCCGTTCATCCTGATCCCGAGTCCACCCTCCCCGCTTTCCCCGCGAAGGCGGGGATCCAGATCAGGGCCTACCGGCGGTCGGCGCTCCACAGGTCTGCCCCCCACCTTCGCGGGGGATGCGGATGAGGGGAAAAACAAACCTGACGCCTGCGTCATTTTCGCTTGACGCAAAAGCAACGCCGAGTCTCCATATCTCACCCCTTCCGTCGGCTCGGCCAGGCGGAAACCAACCCCTTTGCGCAAGGTTGCTGCGATGACCGATAAGAACATCACCAAGGACGCCATGTATGACGCCGTGGCCCCGAACGATTTTGAATCGATGCTGGAGCTAGACCGGTACATCAACCGCTCTACGGCCTTCGACAAGATCATTGCCGCGACCCATGACCATTTCTGGGATCCGCTCGACACCAAATATATTGATTTTGACGAGCCCTTCGACATGGAGAACGAGCCCCTCGTTCCCGAAGAGATGATCGCGGCTCTGCAAACCGACTACGTGTCCAACCACCTGTCGGACCCCAAGGAGCGCACCCGCTTCATCAACACCATGGTGCTGCATAATTTCTCGTCCATCCTGCATGGCGAGCAGGGGGCCCTGAACCTGTCGGCCTCGCTCTGCCACGTGCTCAAGGATCAAGGCGCGCAGGAATATGCTGCCAACCAGACCCGCGAAGAGGCCCGCCACGTCACCGGCTTTGCCAAATATATTAAGACCCGCTGGGGCCGTCCGCTGGAATGCGGCCCGGTGTTGAAGGACCTGCTGGTCGAGATCATCCATGCGCCTGAGGTCTATAAGAAGATCATCGGTATGCAGATGTTGGTCGAGGGCCTGGCCATGGGCGCCTTTGCCAGCTTCTACAACAATATCCGCGACCCCTTGGGCAAGAAGCTGTTGCAGTTGGTCATGACCGACGAGGCCTTCCACCACAAGTTCGGTAAGATCTGGGCCGACCGCACCGTGCCCAAGCTCGACCCCGACGAACATGCGATCATCGAGGACTGGGCGGCCCATTGCTTCCAGACCCTGCTGTTCAATCTGGTCTCGCCGACCCAGCAGATGGCGCTCTATGCCGATTTCGGCCTCGACGGCATGAAGGTCATTCAAGAGTTCCAGAAGGTCATGACTGACGATGTGCGCCGTGAAAGCATGCGCGAATCGGCCAACATCTTCCGCGTCCTGATCAAGACCCTGCTCAATGCCGGGATCATTACCGACCGCACCCGCGCCTTCTACGGCATGTATGTCGATATGGAGGAGCTGAAGCTCGAAGGCGACCGCATGGTCGGCGACGACATTGCCGAGGATGGCATCCGTTATCTGCAGGCAATCAACTTCAAGGACCGGGTGGTCGAATCCATCCGCGTGGCCGCCGAATAGGCCCACGGCCCCTTAAATTTGAACAGAAACGCCCCGCCGGGTCATCTGGCGGGGCGTTTTTGCGTCTGGGGTCTGGTATTTCACAAAAAATGACACAAATCAGGGTCAACTGATCCGAACCCGTCATAGGGCCGCTGGACGCAGGAGATTGCCTTGCCCCGTTTCGCCTTTGCTATCCTTGCCCTTTGCGTGCTGGCCCTGTCGTCCGTGAGCCTTGGGTCGACTGCGGTGGCCGCGCCGGTCGGCAACCCCAATGTGCCCGCGCCGTCCAAGCCTGTGGATGTGGATCGCTATGTCGGTCGCTATTACGAACTGGCCCGCTACGAGAACATCTTCCAGCGCGGCTGCGAGGCGGTCAGCGCCGACTATAGCAAGATCCCCGGCGGTATGATCGGCATCGTCAATATCTGCCGCGATAGGGGCGTGGATGGTCCCGCCCGTTCGGTCAATGGCCGCGCCAAGCTGGTCGAGGGCAGCCGCAATGCCAAGTTCAAGGTCTCGTTCCTTGGTCCCGCCTTTCTCGGCGACTATTGGGTCCTAGATCGGGCCGAGGACTATAGCTGGGCCATTGTCAGTGACCGTTCCGGTAAGTTCCTGTGGCTCCTGCACCGCCAGCCCACCCCTGGCCCCGCCGAGATCGCCTCCCTCGTCAACCGCGCCAAGACCCTCGGCTTCAACACCGCCCTCCTGCGCTTCACCAAGCAGGCCCCCTTGGCCAAGAGCGAGGCGGCGCGCTAGCCCCTTGCAAAACGAACAAATCCAGAACAAACTATAGCGATGGAAATTGTTCTCGATATTGC
>CANESI010000053.1 GCA_947441065.1 Caulobacteraceae bacterium | reverse complement strand
TTTCCAAAGGGCGTGGTCTCAACCCATCGCAACGTCATCTCCGCGCTAATGTCTTGGGAACTGGACCTTCGGGCCGGGGCCTTGAGCAGCGGTATTCCAATGGCTCAACCCGAAGAGCAGCCTGCGACCCTTTTGGGGGTGCCGCTCTTTCACGTCACCGGCTCCCACGCCGTATTCCTTCAGTCCTATCGCACCCAACGCCGTCTGGTGGCCATGTACAAATGGGACCCAGATCAGGCCGCAAGCCTGATTGAGCGCGAGCGGATCACGACCTTCACCGGACCGGCGGCCATGACCGGCGATCTGGTGCGGGTGGCCAAGGAGACCAACAGGGACCTGTCCAGCATGGTCAGCGTCGGCGGCGGCGGCGCGCCCCGCGCCCCAGAACAGGTCCGCCAGATCGAAGCCTCGTTCGAAAAGGCCCTTCCTGCCACCGGTTGGGGCATGACCGAAACCAATGCCATCGGTACAGGCATTGGCGGCCTAGACTATTTGGGTCGCCCGGCCAGTTCTGGGCGCTGTTCGGCGGTGTTGGAACTGCTCATCGTCAATGAGGCGGGGGAGACCCTTGCCGCTGGTGAGCCTGGCGAACTTCTGGTGCGGGGCACCTCGGTCTTTCCGGGCTATTGGAACCGCGACGACCTCAACAAGACCCTTTTCGAGGATGGCTGGTTTCGCACCGGGGACGTGGCCTATCTGGATGATGAGGGCTATCTGTTCATCGTCGACCGGATCAAGGACCTGATCATTCGAGGCGGCGAAAACATTGGTTGCGGCCAGGTTGAAGCGGCCTTGCTGACCCATCCCGACATTCATGAGGCGGCGGTCTATGCCGTTCCGGATGAGCGTCTGGGCGAAGAGGTCGGGGCAACGCTGTTCAGTGACAAGGAACTCGATCCTGAGGCCATCCGCCACTATCTCGCCGGTCACCTCGCGAAATTTGAGGTCCCCCGCTACATCCTCATCACGCACGAGCCCTTGCCGCGCACCGCATCGGGCAAGATCCTGAAACGTGACCTGCGGGCAGAAGCCGTGAAACATTTTGCGAGCCTAGCTTAGGGCCCGACCATCAACCGATTAGAGATTTGAGGGCGACTATGAGGATCACCTTTGGACTGGCAGCGTTACTGCTGTTGTTTGCCACCACGCCCGCTCCGGCGACGGCCAACCCGAAAAATGCCTTGGATGCCTATGTCGAAGCGCCCGATCCCGCCTTTGGCTGGACGGTAGACCATCGCTTTAGCGGCCCCGGCTATCATGGCGCGGTGCTGG
The DNA here is from genome assembly GCA_947441065.1 of Caulobacteraceae bacterium. Lineage (GTDB taxonomy): Bacteria > Pseudomonadota > Alphaproteobacteria > Caulobacterales > Caulobacteraceae > CAISGS01. The sequence goes on along the minus strand of CANESI010000053.1, from coordinate 12,387 downwards.
CCATGACCTCCCAGACTTGGCTCGATGCCACGAAGGTTGATAAGCCGGTCTGGAAACATTGGGTGACCGTCATCGTCCCCGACGATCTCAAATTTTCGAAAAGCTTTCTCTACATAACCAACGGGGACAATACCGATCCAGCGCCCAAAGGCCCGCCAGCGCACTTTGCCAAGATGGCTGTAGAGACCCATTCCGTGGTGGTGCAGTTGGACGATGTTCCCAACCAGCCCTTGCGCTTTGCAGAGCAGCCTGACCGTCCCCGCGTCGAAGATGAAATCATCGCCTATCAGCAGGCCAAGTTCGCCAAGGACCAAAACCCGCTTAATCTCGTACGCCTGCCCATGGTCAAGAGCGGTACGGCGGCCATGACCGCGGTTCAGCAATATCTGCAGAGCCAGGAGGGCGGTAAGGTCAAGATCGATGGCTTTGTCGTTTCGGGTGGCTCTAAGCGCGGATGGACGGCTTGGTTGGTCGGGGCGCTTGATCCACGGGTCGTGGCCATTGTGCCCATCGTCATCAATGTTCTCGATGTCGAAGCGACCACGCGGCACCATTGGGAGGCGATGGGCTATTTCTCGCCCGCGCTGAAGGACTATGTCGAAAACGATCTCATCCCTGCCGGGATCGGGTCGCCGGGCTTGACCCAGGTCAACCAGATCGAGGATCCCTTGAACTATCGAGATCGGCCATCAATGCGGATGCCAAAGTTCATCATCAATGCCGTCGGTGATGAATATTTCCCGCCCGACAATACCCAGTTTGGCTACCACCTCCTGCCGCAAACCAAGCGCTTGCGGATGATCCCCAATTCTAAGCACTCCACGGCGGGCACCGATATCCAAGACAGTATCACGGCCTTTTACGATAGCATCCTGAACGGCCGCGAGCTCCCGGACTATCAATGGACCGTCCGGCGCGATGGGGCCATCGTCGTCCACTCCAAGGCCCAACCGACAGAGGTTAAGCTCTGGCAGGCAACCAATCCAAAGGCCCGGGACTTCCGCGTCGATACGATCGGCAAGGCCTTTACGGCCACAAGCTTGCAGCGGGATAAGGATGGCACTTGGGTCGGCTCGGTCGGCAAGCCCGCCAACGGCTGGACCGCCTATTTTGTCGAAATGACCTATCCGAGTGGCGGGCGTTACCCGCTGAAATTCACCACTGAGGTCTCGGTGACGCCGAATGATCTGCCTTTCAAATGGAAAGATGCCAGACCCATCATCGCGCCCGACACTCACCAACACTGATTTAAAATCAAGGAGTTATTGACCATGGCAACCCCAGAACAGGTTGGACTTTCCTCCGAGCGCCTCGCGCGGCTCGATGGGGTGATGAAGAAGCGCTATGTCGACAGCGGCATGCTGCCCGGCATCATGACCCAGATCTATCGTAAGGGGCAGCATGTCCATACGGGCATGGCTGGTCACATGGACTTGGAGCGCTCCAAGCCCATGCAGGAGGATGCGATCTTCCGCATCTATTCCATGACCAAGCCCATCACCGCCGTCGCCCTGATGATCCTTGTCGAAGACGGCCTGATCGGCCTCGACGACGATGTTCAAACCTACATTCCAGAATGGAAAGGCCTTGGCGTCTATGCCAGCGGGGTCTCGACCCTGGTTCCAGGCATACCCGAGAGCTTTATGACGATGCCGGCGGCTCGGCCGATGAAGGTCATCGATCTGGCCACCCACACTGCCGGCCTGACCTATGGTTTCTTGATGCGCACCGCCGTCGATGCAGCCTATCGTCGCCACAAGATCAATGACTTCCAGACCCCCGGCGGCTTGGAGGGCATGATCCAACAGCTCGCAGGACTGCCGCTGGAGTTTTCGCCCGGCACCCGGTGGAACTATTCCATCTCCATCGACATCCTCGGCTATCTGATCGAGAAGGTGTCCGGCATGGCCTTTGGTGAGTTCCTCCGCACCCGGCTGTTTGAGCCCCTCGGCATGGTCGATACTGGGTTCCATTGTCCGCCGGAAAAGATCTCGCGCTTTTCGTCCTGCTACGTTCCCGGCGATAATGGTGGCCTGAAGCTGCAGGATGATGCCCAAAAGAGCAGCTATGCCAAGCCGCCTCTGCTTGAATCCGGAGGAGGGGGCCTTGTCTCCACCACCCACGACTATATGCGGTTTTGCCAGATGATGGTGAAGGGCGGCGCCCTTGATGGGGTCCGGATCCTAAGCCCTAAGAGCGTGGCCCTGTTCAGCCTCAACCACCTGCCCGGCAATCAGGACCTAACCGAGCTGGCACCGGCCGGCGCCTTCTCTGAGTCCGGCTATAGCGGCATCGGCTTTTCGCTTGGCTGCGGCGTTAATATCGACGTGGCTAAGACCCGGCTACCCGGCACGCTCGGTGAATATTTCTGGGGCGGGGCAGCTTCGACCGCCTTCTGGATCGACCCCAAGGAAGATCTCACGGTCGTCTTCATGACCCAAGTCATCGGCACCGACGCCCGCCTAACCCTACGCCGAGACCTTCGCACGCTGGTCTATTCGGCCATGACCGAAAGCTATGCCTGAACCCACGGGGCGGTGCCCATCCGGATCTGAAAGGGTTCGGATGGGGCCGCCACCCTAGCCCGAAAACCCAGTGCCTAATGTCTCGCATGCTTTTGCGACGTACAGGCGGGCAACCCCTGCGAGAAAACGCGATGTTCTTCCGTCCAAAATTCATCAAGCAACTTCACGGTCTGGTCTGGGCACTAATCGTTTCTATCTGTGCCTCTCCAGTAGCGGCGCAAGAAAGCTTGCTAAAAACGGAACGCTACAGGCTGAAGGTGGAGACCATCGCAAGTGGGTTGGTGTCGCCCTGGAGCGTGGCCTTCCTGCCTGATGGATTGACCCTGATCACAGAAAAGTCGGGTCAGCTTCGGGTGATGCAAGCCGGTCGGTTGCTGCCACGTCCGGTGTCTGGATTGCCCAAAGTTACGGCCTCTGGCCAAGGCGGTCTACTCGATGTCGTTGCTCACCCGGCTTTTCGTCAGAACAGGCTGATCTACTGGTCCTATACCGCAGGAACTGCAGAAGCCGTCGGAACCGAGGTCGCACGTGGCCGTCTATCCTGTAGTGGGGAAGACTGTCGCCTTGACCAGGTCGAGGTCATATTCGTCCAGCAGCCCAAGGCGAAAACAGGCCGGCACTTTGGGTCCCGGCTGATCTGGGATCGAAGCGGTCATCTGTTGGTGACGCTCGGTGATCGAGGGCTTGAGGACGAGGCGCAAAATCTGGGCAATCACCTTGGCACCGTCGTGCGGATCACGGCGACAGGCGCGATCCCCGCCGATAACCCGTTCACGAACCGTAACGGTGTGAAGTCCGAGATCTTTACCTATGGCAACCGCAATGTTCAGGGCGCCGCCATCCATCCTCGCACGGGCGATCTGTGGGCACATGAGCATGGCCCGCAAGGGGGTGATGAACTCAACATCCTAAAGAGCGGTCGCAACTATGGTTGGCCGGTGATCACCCACGGGCGCACCTATGGTGTTGGTGCCACCATCGGTGAGGGCACCGAGCGATCTGACATTCCCAAAGCCTTAAAAATCTGGCTGCCCCAGTCGATCGCACCCTCAGGGCTCACCTTTTACACTGGCGGGTTACTTCGCGAGTGGCAAACCAGCCTTTTTCTTGGCTCCCTGCGCGAGCAGAGGCTTATCCGTTTGACCTTGAAGGGTAACACCGTCATCGGCGAGGAACGGATCGGCGGCTTTGGTCGCGTAAGAGATGTGCGAGAGGGTCCAGATGGCGCGCTCTACGTCCTGTCAGACTCCATGGGCAAACTGTTTCGCCTGACCCCGGCGAAATGATTTTAGGACGGTGTTGGTTATCGCTTCGGGCAACCGTAGTTGATGCTGAGTTGGGTGACACCCAAGTCGGTGATGACGGAGAACTATGCCTGAACCGATGGGGCTACGCCCATCCGGATCTGAAAGGGTTCGGATGTTTCGGCAGCACCCGTGTCCACTGGCGGTCACGCGCAAAGACCTGACGGCCATCGCCGACCTGACGGGGGCAGAACAGGTTGCCGCCGCCTTCTTCCCTCCGATGGATAGAGCCTGACAGCTGCACCCGCAAGCGGACCTTCCCAAGTTCTGAGACGTGTAGAAATCTGAACCTCGCCTAGGTTCGTGGGTGTGTGTGTGCGCTAGGGCGCGGCAGGATGGGGCGACGACACGTAGGCTTCCAAAGTTCCATCCAATAATGCAGCTCTGATGTCGTCGTTAGCGAAGGCTTCGGCGCTCAGTCGCTCGCGCAAGAAACGCAGGGTCTCGGCCACAAGCCGCGTCGCCGCCTGCGCAATCTGCGGCTCCAACGTCGCAGACAAGCCCATGCAAAGCTCCGCATCGTGGCGGAAGTGCTCTGGCGCCGTCTCAAAGCTCAGCGCGACCTTCAGCGCTTCGATAGGGGTGCGAACATTTACGACGGAATTGAATGGCCTCAGCAGACCAGCAGCATATTCGGCCAGGTTTCGCGCTGCCCAGCGAAGAAGCAGACGATCATTTGTCGCCTCCGCGCGACGAACCTTCATGTAGAACTCGACGAAATCCTCGAGCTCCGGCGTCCCGGCAGGCAACCACTCACTCGGATCGTCGCCAATCACGGTACGCCCCCTAGTCGTTGCCCATGCGAGCTGCATGGTGTCCTCGACGGGGAAGCCCAGCGCCCAGTTCGCTGCCTCGGTCTCCGCTTCATCGAAATCCTCCAATGACTCGGCGCCCACCGAAACGTGGAGCATCTGTCCCTCCATGCCGATCTCGAACCATGTCCTCTCTTGCCTCTTGGGAGGGCCATCCGTGAGCGCTATGATGTCGATATCGCTAAAGGGCGCGCCTTCTCCGCGCGCGTGACTGCCACAGAGCACCACGGCTTGCAGCGTCGGCTCTGCCGCGCGCAAGCGCTCTGTGACGCGATCTAATAGGTCCCTATCAAGCGCCATGGCTCCCTCTAAAATTGGCTTCCAGCCTCAGTTCTGAATGAGTCGGATCAGCGACCCATTGGGATCGACTATATAAGCGATGCGGATACCGGACTCATCGATATTGGGTTCGCCCATCCGAGGCCAGCCCGCGCTCTGATTTGGAATGCCGGTGGCGCGAGCCATGAGATGGAAACCATCCAGATCGTCAAGGTGAAGACAGCAGCTAAACCAGCTTTCTCCCGGTGCAAGTTCCGGATGATGGAAGAACTCCAGCACGAGGGCTCCGCGCGTCATGACCATCCAACCATTGCCCCGCCATTCTTCTTCGAAGTCTAGCTTCTGATAGAAGTTGGAGGTCTCTTCGAAGTCGATTGCGGGAAGGTTCGGGGTCGCTTGATCGGCCATCACTCAAGCCTAGCTGCAACATCTTTGTTCGTAAATCGGCGTCTGCAGCTAAGGCGGCTTTGGGTCGGGAGCGGAAACATTGCCTCGGCTATTTCAACCCGTCCTTGGACAAGGTGTAAGCAACCACAGCATTCGCATGGCCGTGCCCCATCCCGTGCTGATCCTTCAATATCTTGACCAGTTCCATGTGTTTGGCCGGGTAGCCGTCCCGCACGAGCTGCTGCCACTCCGAGATTAGGCGGCCATACTTCTTCTCGATCGATGGAAAGTAGGATGCTGGACCCTTCACAGCATTCTCGGTCATCAACAAACCCCTCAGTGTCCAGTGTCACCTTTTATAACCCGACAACTCCGTCTGCAATGGGTCGATAGCGGTCTTGATGCCAGAGCCAAACAGCGGATCATTGCCGTGCTGTCCGCAAACGGCCCCCACGACAGGTTCTATCCACTAGAAGCCTAAAGCGGTCGATCAGGTTGGCGATTACCGTCCGGACGGAAGGGTCATGCCCCCCGAAACCTACGCGCCAGAAGCTACACTTCGACTTCTCTAACTGCCCATTGGGTGGAAAATCGGCCACGAACTTCCGGACCATTTATCAGCCGAAAATACTGTAAAAGTAGCCTATTTTGAACGTGAACTAACGTGAGCGAGGTTCGGGTGATCACAGAAGCCTAGCGTTCAGAGACCATCATGGCCGAATTCCCCAGTCTTTGAGGTTCGCACGGCGTCTGGATAAAGGCGCAACCACTGGTGGCTCTGTGCCCCTTTGGGCGCCCGATTGCGGGTTCGCGGCAGGGGAGTGGCGGACAGGGTGGGATTCGAACCCACGGTAGGCTTCCACCTACGGCGGTTTTCAAGACCGCTGCCTTAAACCACTCGGCCACCTGTCCTCAGCCCGAAGTTCGGCTAAGCGAGCGGTCTTGTAGCGTTAGTCGGGCTGGGCGCAAAGGGATTTTCGCGCGGGGGTGGGTTGAAGCTCTCAAGAGGGTTAACGGGATGTTTAATCTCCTGTCTGACACTAGACCCCTAGATGTTGGGGGCCATGGGTAGGCTCCGCCGCGGCAGATGAGGCGAGCGTGATTTCGAGCCACCAGATCCGCAGAGGGTTTCGGGCAACGTCAATTTCTGTTGTCGCGGGGCTGGTCTTCATCGGATTGACCCTGAGCGCCTGCGCCACCGGGCCGGACGGTCGCTATTCGAAATATCCAACTTCTGTGTCGGGCCACGCTCGGGTTCACGCCAAGCCGAGCTATCGGGGCAAAAAGGTCAAACGCCCTGCGAGCCTGGGCGATCAGACCCTCGGTCGCTACAAGGTCGGCAATCCCTATCAGGTCGATGGTCGCTGGTATGTTCCGGCAGAGCAGCCGGAATATGACGAGGTCGGGATGGCCTCTTGGTATGGCGACGCCTTCCACGCCAAGGCCACCGCCAATGGCGAACTGTTCGACATGACGGCCATGACGGCGGCCCACAAGACCTTGCCCCTGCCGTCCATCGTCGAGGTGACCCATCTGGGCAATGGGCGGCGCATTCGGGTTCGGGTCAATGATCGCGGGCCCTTTGTTGATGGACGGATCATTGATCTGTCGCGGGCCGCGGCCGGAGAGCTTGGCTTTGCCGGGCAGGGTTTGGCGCGGGTCCGGGTGCGCTATGTTGGGCCCGCGCCTTTGGGCAGGCCGTCTGACGGTCTGATGATCGCGGGGGTGACCGCGCCGCCTAAGGCCGCGCCAACCGTGCGGGCGGCCTCAGAGCCGATCTTAGCCCGTTCGCCTGAGCCTGATCCCTTGATCGGCGGTTCATCCTTTGAGGTCGCCGTGGGTGCCTTTTCTGATCAGGCCGCAGCTCAGCGTCTTGTGGACCGGCTGAGCGGTCCTTTGTCGGGCTCTGGGCAGGTGCGCTTGGTGCCGGTCGAGCGTGCTGGCGCCACCCTCTACCGCGTCGCCATTACGGCCATAGCCGATGAGGCTCAGGCCTTCGCGGTGCGCCAACAGCTATCGATCCTTGGCCTGCTCGACGCGCGCGTGATCTATCCGGGCGGACCGCGTTAGAGATCTGGCGCAAAGCCCCCTTGCGTCGCGGCGCGAACTGTCCAATGTGCGGGTGTGACCCAAGGACTGTTCATATCTTTTGAAGGCGGCGAGGGGGCTGGAAAGTCCACTCAGGTGCGCCGATTAAGCCAACGTCTATCGGCGCTGGGGCGGGAGGTCGTGGCCACGCGTGAGCCGGGCGGGTCGCCAGGTGCAGAGCTGATCCGCGACCTGCTGGTCAATGGCCCGGCAGAGCGCTGGTCGCCCATGACCGAGACCTTGCTGATGTATGCTTCGCGCCGCGACCATGTCGAGCGGGTCATCGTTCCGGCCTTGGCGCGAGGGGCCGTGGTCCTGTCTGACCGGTTCCATGACTCCACACGGGCCTATCAGGGGGCGGGCGGCGGCGCATCGCCAGAGCTGATCGCGGCGCTGGAAACCCATTGCCTTGGGAGCGTTCGTCCCGATTTGACCCTGATCATGGACCTGCCCGTATCGGTGGGTCTGGCGCGGGCTATGGGCCGGGGCGGAGCCGAGGCGCGCTTTGAGTCTAAGGGCGAAGCGTTCCATGAAAAGCTGCGTCAAGGCTTTGCCGATATTGCAGCGGCCGAACCCGAGCGGTGCCGCCTGATCGATGCGGATCAAACGCCAGATGCGCTGGAGGCCCTGATCTGGGATCTGGTGCAACCGGCCTTGGCGGCGCGGTCATGAGCGAGGCTCCGCTCCATCCGCGTGATGTCTATCAGATGGATGGCGCGCAGGAGGCCGAGCAGGCCCTGCTCGACAGCCTGTCACGTGGCCGTCTGCATCATGCTTGGCTGCTGATAGGACCCGAAGGCGTCGGTAAGGCGACCTTTGCCTATCGGGCGGCCAGGCGGTTGCTGGGCGCTGCATCAGAGCCAGAGTTCGGGCTCCTCGGCTCCGATCCCCATGACCCCATCTGTCGGCAGGTCGCCGCCCAGTCCCATCCCGACCTGATGGTGCTGGAACGGTCGGTTGTGGACGGCAAGACCAAGAAGAATATCGTCGTCGAGGAGGCGCGGCGCTTGCCTGAGTTCTTCTCGCGCTCGCCGGCCGCCGCACCCTTTCGCGTCGCCATCATAGATGCGGTCGATGATATGAATAACAATGCCGCCAATGCCGTGCTCAAGACGCTGGAAGAGCCGCCGGAGCGCGGGATTGTCTTTCTGGTCAGCCATTCCCCGGGCCGTCTCTTGCCAACCATCCGCTCGCGCTGTCGGCGTCTATCCTTCGCGCCTTGGGATGAGACGCGCCTAGTCGAGTTCGCCAGCACCCATACGGATCAGGACCTGGCCGGTGCCCACCGATTGGCCCAGATGGCCAAGGGCGCGCCGGGCCGCATTCTGGATCTGGCCGCGAACAAGGCTTTGGAACTGGACCAGTTGGCGCAGGACCTCTTGCGTCGTCTGCCCAAGATCGATGAGGCCGAACTGCTGCATATAACCGACGGATTTCGCGGCAATGATGGGGCAGGGCGCTTTGCGCTGCTGATGGAGCGGCTAGCCGACCAGATCCACGCCCTATCGGTCGATGCCGCCCTGCGCGGGGAGGCTGGACCGGCGCTGGATCGTTGGGCTCTGGCGTGGGAAAGGCTCAATAACTTGCCGCCAGAGGTCGAGGGGCTAAATCTCGACCGTACCGATGCCTTTTGGACGGTCATGTCAGACCTTAGAAATGCTGCGAGAACATGACCCTACCGCACTGTAAAAGATAAGATAAAGACGATGATAATCGACAGTCACGTGAACCTTCACGCGCCGCAATTTGCCGAGGATCAGGCCGAGGTTATTGACCGCGCGCGCGGCGCGGGTGTGGCCATGATGGTGACGATCTGTGACAAGGTTTCGGTCTTTGACACGGTTCACGCCATCGCTATGGCCCATTGCGATATCTGGTGCAGCGTCGGCACCCATCCTCATGAAGCCAAAGAAAATCCGTCTCTTACAGCGCAAACCTTAATTGATTTGGCAGGTCGTGGGCGCGTTGTCGGGATCGGTGAAACCGGCCTCGACTATTTCTATGACTATAGCCCCAGAGACATTCAACAGAGCGTCTTTCGCGTTCACATCGAGGCCGCGCGCGAAACCGGCCTGCCGCTGATTGTCCACACGCGCGACGCGGACGAGGACATGATCGCCATTCTCGAAGAGGAACATGCCAAGGGCCCGTTCAAGATCCTGCTCCATTGCTATACGAGCGGCGCTGAACTGGCCCGGCGCGCCGCCGCCTTGGGCGCGTGGTTCTCGGTCTCGGGCATTGCCACCTTTAAGGCCGCCGCCGATGTCCGGGCCGTGATTGCCGACATGCCCGCCGACCGGATCATTGTCGAGACCGACTGCCCCTATCTGGCCCCGGTCCCTATGAGGGGGCGGCGCAATGAGCCTGCCTATGTGCCTCACGTTCTAGCCAAGCTCGCCGAAATCCGCGGCTGGACGCTGGCCGAGGCTGAGGCCCGCACCGAAGCCGCCTTCTTTAACCTGTTCGACACCATCCCAAGGCCGGTTGCATGAGCTTAGAATTCACGATCCTTGGCTCCGGCTCCTCCGCCGGTGTGCCGCGCGCCGATGGCAACTGGGGTGTCTGCGATCCCAATGAGCCGAAAAATCATCGCTCGCGCTGCTCGATGCTGGTGCGCCGACTGTCAGGGGAGGGCGCCAAGTACGACACAACCGCCCTGATCGACACTGCGCCAGACTTTCGCTTGCAAAGCGTTAGGGCGGGTATTGGCCGCCTCGACGCCGTGTTGATGACCCATGACCATGCCGACCAAGCCCACGGCCTTGACGATGTACGCGCCTTTGCCCTGATCCAGCGCCAGCGGATCCCGGTCCATATGGATAAGGCAACCCAGAACAGCCTAACCCGCCGTTTTAGTTACATATTTAAGACCGAAGGCGGCTATCCGGCCATCTGCGATGACCATCTGATCCCGCCGCACGCGACGCCTTGGAGCGTCAACGGACCCTCTGGTGAAATTCCCATAATCACCTTTGATCAGGACCACGGCTCGGTGCGCTCTGTTGGCTATCGGATGGGCGATGTGGCCTATTCCAGCGATGTGGTCGACCTAGACCCCGCCGCCTTTGCCGCCCTCGATGGGGTCAAGGTCTGGATTGTCGATGCGTTGCGTTATCTTCCGCACCCAACCCATGCCCATGTCGATAAGGCCCTCGAATGGATTGCGAAGCTGCGTCCAGAGCGGGCCATCTTGACCAATCTCCATCTTGATCTCGACTATAATGAACTGGCCCGCAGGCTGCCCGACGGCGTAGAGGTCGGCTATGACGGCCTAAGGTTCGAAATGGCGCTTTAGACGGGAGCGGTGGCTATGACATTTACCGCAATCCGCCGCCTAACGCCCACAGACGCGTCCGACATAGCCCGCGTTCACCGCGCATCCTTTGACGACCGGCTACCGTGGCTGAGCGGCATTCACAGGCCGGATGAGGATCTGGCCTATTTCCGCGATACGGTCTGCGCAACCTGTGTTCTGTGGGGCGGGTTCGAGGGCCAAAGGCTTATCGGCTTCATCGCCTTTAGAGACGGCTGGATCGACCATCTGTTCGTCGCGCCAGAGCGTCAGGGGGTGGGCCTGGGCACGAGCCTGCTAGACCAGGCCAAGGCCGCTCAAAAACGCCTACGCCTCTGGACCTTCCAACGCAACGACGGCGCTAGGAACTTCTACGAGCGAAAGGGCTTCATCCAAATCGACATAACCGACGGCTCTGGCAATGAGGAGCGCGAGCCAGATGTTTTGTATGAGTGGAGTGGGGTCTAGATCTGTGTTGGATCAGCACATCTTAAACCGGCGATCCGTTAGCGCTCGTAAGGGCCAAGCAATCGCTTTTTCAAGAGGTGCATCGAGAACCAAACAATGGCCAAAACCGGTAGGACGAGTGCCCCGACAATAAACTCATGGGAAACAGGAATGGCGCTCATCGGGACCGCATAGAGTGCAAATTTGATCAGGCTCAAAAGATAGTAGCTTAGTGCGATCACAGACAGGCCTTCGACCAAACGCTGTAATCGAACCTGGCTGGAAATGCTGCGCTCCATAGACCGCAAAAGCTGCGCATTCTGATTTTCGATGTGGGTGTCAACACGAGCGCGCAGCAGCGACGCCAACTGCTCTGTGCCTTTCTCCAGCCTCACGATCCGCTCGGTTGTGGCGATACAGGTGTTCATCGCCGGACGAAAACGCCGCTGCGTGAAATCGGCAAGCGAAGCGTAGCCTATGACTGGACGACTATCGAGCTGGTCGAGCCGTTCTTCAACAATCTTCCCATAGGCGCGTGTGGCGTCCATTCGAAAAGAGATTGATGTGGAAACCGAGGCGAGCTCTAGGGCTAGGGCTGAAAGATCCTCAAGAATGGAGTCGTCGCGGGCCTCGTTGGTGGCGAGGCGATTGAAGAGGTTGCGCAGGCTCGCCTCTGCCAAATCAAGTTGCGGCCAGCAGTCGCGCGCGACAGGTAAACCCAGCAGGGCCTTGTTTCGATAGTTGCCCAGCTCCTGCAATCTTTGCAGTTGGCGCGTTAGATCATGGGGGTCTGCGCCATTCGCGGCGACCAATAGGCGGCCAAAACCATCCGCCATAATCCGAAAATCAGACCACATACGGATCCCATCCCCGATCAAACTGGACACAAGTTCGCCCCGGCTAAAGGGGATTGTCGTCATGAGCCGTTCGATGTCTTCATCGGTGGCCGCAATCCATATCCGCGTGCTTCGGACGATACGCCCAGGAAGGCTCTGTGCCCAAAGGATGGACGCATCAATTTCGGGATCGCTTGTGGGATCAAGATATCCGCTCTCAGTGGCGCCATGGGCAAAGAGGGTGAGGCTACTGCCTTCACTCTGGCGTTCCCAGGTGAAAGACACTCTAGAATTAATCTGGCCTTCGCGGTGGGACGGGTTGCGCGCGAGATCATCTTTGCCCGAAAGCACTTCTATCGCGGTCAGCTCTTGCGCCCGCTCGTCATCGTCAACCGTTAGCACCCACTGAATGATATG
>CANESI010000052.1 GCA_947441065.1 Caulobacteraceae bacterium | reverse complement strand
TCCAGTGCCTACGCCGAAACAGTGGTGCCACTGGTTGACGCCGAGCGCGGCATACCGCTGATCAACAGCCTTGAACTGACAGCATCAGCGCGGTTCGAGAAATATAGCGACTTCGGTGACACCACGAAGCCGAAGGTTGGCGTGAACTGGCGGCCAACATCTTGGCTCATGGTCCGCGGCTCCTATAATGAAGGCTTCATGGCGCCAAGCCTTGCGGCGCTCAATACGAGCCCGCGTTGGTCCATCACGGCCGGTGCTGGCGACATCGACGCCTATCGCAATCCCTACCTAAACGAGGGGCCCTACGTCAAACGTACCTATTTTGGCGGCAATCCGGACCTAAAGCCTCAGGAATCTAAAGGCACGACCTACGGCATCGTGTTTGACGTTCCAGGCATCAAGGGACTGAGCCTCACCACTGATCTTTGGAAAATCGACCGCACCAACCTGCTTGGACAGCGCAGCACCGCTCAGATCGACGCAAGCGATACGGCGCTGTTGCGGGCCTATACACAGGCGCAGATTGCCGCTGGTGTGGCTGTCAACCAGATCGATGTTGGAAGTGGTGCGACCTATCGGGGCGATCTCAATGTCCAGCGTTACGCACTAACACCTGAAGATCGCGCTGCATTTGCGGCCTATAATGCGGCAAATCCATCCAACCCCGCTGCACCCGCAGGACGTATCTTCGCCCGCTACCAGCCGTTCCTAAATCTGTCGACAAGCCAACATCAGGGTGTGGACCTTGGTGCTCGCTATGCGATGCCACGTCAGTCTTGGGGCCGCATCTTAGTCACGTCGGACTGGAGCTATTTGGATCGCTCGCGCACCACGCTTTCGCCAGCCAATGTCGCACCGACCCAGAACGATGGGCTCTATGCCGATGGTGCCGCAAAGTGGCGCAGCACGACCAATATCAATTGGGACAAGGACGAATGGAATGTCGGCCTTGGCATCTATCATGTCGGCAAAACACATGATTCCGGAGCTACGACGACCAAGGCCATCTATGAAAGCCTTGGCAAGCCGTCCTACATCGAACCCTTCTTTACCGCCGGGAACACACTCTATCGCCTCGTGATCGATCCAGTCGTGACCTACAATCTGTCAGTCAGTTACAAGTTTGAGGAGCAATCCCCAACTTGGCTCGCCAATACACGGGTCAGGTTGTCGATTGCAAACCTGACAGATGAGCCGCCTCCCCTAACATCCGGTGCTTTCGGCTATGATGCCGGTGTCAGCCAATCACTGTTAAGTGGCCGCGCCTGGAGTTTTGAAGTCGCGAAGAAGTTCTGATGCAACAACCTTGGACCAGACGACACTTTCTCGAATATGCTGCATTGGCGGTGCCGATCGTTACGACGTTCGGCACTGACGCCAAAGCCGCTTCGAGCGCTAGAGCAACCTCGCCAGCGAGCCTGACGGCAACGGAACTGCGTCGTTGGCGGGTACCGGAAGCCAACCAAGCCGCTGCGGTCGATGCGAACCACTTCTATGGCATCGGCAATCGTACACTGGTGAAGCACCGCAAATCCGATGGCGTGCGCGTTGCAGAATGGCGCGATGGTACCGATGGTGCAATCGTGCACTTTAATGCGGGCTATGTTGCCAATAATCGTCTGGTCTTGGCGCACTCGAACTTCCCCCAGTTGCCGATGGCAAGCTCACTGGAAACGTTCGACACCGCCACGATGCAACCTATAGCGACCCATAGTTTCGGCATTCGGCTCGGGTCCCTAACTTGGGCCGTTCGGCATCTGGGATTTTGGTGGGCCTGCTTTGCCAACTATAATGACAAGGGTACGACGCCGGGCTTTGATCAACGCTGGACCTATCTGGGCCAGTTCGATGATGATTGGCAAATGCGACAGTCTTGGCTCTTTCCCCAAGAGGTCGTGGCAACCTGGGGCGAAAGTTCCAGTTCTGGGGGCGCATGGGGGGAAGATGGCCTCCTCTATGTTACCGGCCATGATGCGCCAGAACTCTATGTACTGAGATTACCAAAGCAAGGCGTGGTGCTGGACTATGTCACCAAGATTGCTGTGCCTTTTGAAGGTCAAGGCTGGGCTTGGGACACCAGCGCACGGGGTGAACGCATAATCTACGGGATCAGTCGGCAACGTCAGGACGTGGTCGTTGCCCGCATTCCACCCCTGCCACCAGGGCTGTAATGTCAGCGGTTTTTTGCTGAACGAGACAGTGGGTTTCACCCCCTTGGAACAGCGGCAGGGCAAAAGCTTGCCCTGCGCAAAAGCCGGTGCGCTTCATTTCAATGGGTGCCACGCACACCAGAGCAGCGTTTCTAAGATCCGAATTTCCGCCGGACGAGACGCTATAGTCAACCTATCCGGCCGCGATCACCCGCACTGCGGTTGCGAGCTTGAGCACGTCGGGTTCTGAGGTGAACAGGGCCGGTGTTACGCGTACGCAGGCCCCACCGGCGAGCCCAGTACGATAGACTGTAAAAATGCCAAACTGATCCAGCAGACGTCTGGCCAAGGCAATGTTCTCCGTATCAGAGGTTCGGCCGGAAAGACGAAAGGCCCCAATGGCGCTGAAAAGTCGCGGATCGGTCGGGCTAAGGACTTCAACCCCAGCAACAGAGCGCAAAGGTTCGCTCCAAGCCCGATGCAAGGCGGTCAGACGTTGGGCCTTGGCCTTGACCCCGATCGCCTCATGAAAATCCAATGCCTCATTCAAAGCCAGATAGGCCGCCATGTTGGATGTTCCGGTGTGCACCCGAGCGCGAACATCATTCGGCGGGGTCTGATCCTCCCCCATAAAGGGGTCGATGTCGCGAATTCGGCTTCGGCGAATGTAAAGGATCCCAACCCCCACAGGGGCACCGATCCATTTGTGGCCGTTTAGGCCGACAAAATCAGCCCCCAGGTCTGGAAGCTGAAAATCAAGCTGGCCCCAAGCGTGGGCGCTATCGAGGATGACGTCCACGCCCTTCGCCTTGGCCATGGCCGTGATTTCAGCGACGGGAAGGACCAAACCATTACGATGGCTGACCAGCGTTAACAGGATCAACCGAACCTTGGGATGGGCAGTGAGGGCTGCTTCATAGGCCTCGATCAGGCCTTGATAGGTCGCAGGCTGAGGCAGGTTGATGCTAATCACGTCAACTTGCCGACGCGTCTTCAGCCAGCGCATGGCTGTCTGCATCGCATCGTAATCATGGTCGGAATAGAGCACACAATCCCCGGGGCGCAACCGGTTATAGCCGCCAATCAGGGCCTGCAGGGCCTCGGTCGCGCCGCGCGTAAAGGCGATCTCATCTGGCATAACCCCGAGAGACGCCGCAGCCCGGATCCGCACGCGGTCGAGGTCTGCGCCATAGCCGCGTCGGGAGTAGAAGGACGTCTCCCGATTCACCCGCCTTAGATGGCGCTCATAGGCCGCCAGAACGGGCCGGGCCATCATGCCCCAATTGCCATTCTCTAACTGTATAGCCTCTGTAGTGACGTCATATTGGGCGGCGATCTGCGCCCAATCCAATCTAGGCTTCGCGACAACCGGCCCGGCCGCAAGCGCGGACCCAAGGAGCCCGCGCCGCGTCAGGGCTAGACTGTCCGGTTTAGAACCGGACATCAAGCCGAACGTAATAGTTCCCGCCATTGGTGTCATAAGGCGCATTGCGCGAATAGATAAGACCGCGGCTGGCTTGGAAGAGCGCTTCGTCAGGATAGGTGCCGAGGATGTTTTCTGCACCAACCTTGAAGGCGAGGTTCGGATTGACCTGATAGATCGCTGCCAGATCGAACAGGGTCAGAGCATCAAACTCTTGGAAGATCAGGCCCGTGGAGTTGCCCGTAGAGTCCGTCCACCCGCCATAATAACGCGCCCGGCCCACAATCTCGAATGGCCCCGAACCCCAAGTCGCAGAAGCCGTGAAGTTGTTCTTTGGACGCGATTCCTCGAACAGGCGCTTCTGGCTCGGATTGGTCGAAATCGACCCTGCCGTCACGGTCGTTTCGTTATAGTTGTAAGCCCCGGTAAGGTCTAACTTCCCTCCCATAATCTGACGCGTATAGGTCCCGACGACGTCAACGCCTTTTGTGCGGGTGTCGAAATCGTTGGTGAACCAGCTGATCGAGGTAAAGGCCGAGGCACCGGACACACCAAGAGCGACAAGGTTAGCCTTGATGGCTGGTGTCACCGCCACAGTGGCCGAGCTACTGAAGCGCTTTGAAACGTCGATCTGATAGACGTCAATCGTGCCAGAGAAGCCGCTATTGTTGCGCCACACGAAGCCGCCGGTAAAGGTCTTGGACTCTTCAGGCTTTAGCGGCTTTGCGCCTAGGAAGGCAGCCACAGGATTGAGGGGCGATAGGCGCCCAGCGGTAAACAGCTGCAGGGTTCTGGTGTCGAGGCCTTGGGAGGTCGAGGTTGAGTTCAGCTGCGCGGGGGTCGGAGCGCGAAAGCCGGTAGAATAGGCCCCCCGCACGGCAAAATCTTGGGTGAATTCATAGCGGGTGGCCAACTTGCCCGTGGTCGTTGAGCCAAATTCGGAGAAGTCCTCATAGCGGACGGCCGCGCTGGCAGTCCATGCAGAGGTCAAGGCGCCTTCGACATCAACATAGGCCGCTGAGCTGGTCTGGTCCCATTCACCGGCCTGTTGGGTGTTAAAGCCCGGAAAGCCGTTGGCATTGGGCGCAAGACCCACCGCAGCCCCAGGACCAACGGCATAGGACGCAGGGTCGCCCGTACCAATCTCATAGGTCTCGACACGGCGTTCGGCACCGAAGGCAAGGTTGACCGGCTCAGCCAGTCCCGCCACGTTGAGGCGATAGGCAGCGTCGGCATTGAGGTTAACCTCAGTTTGGGTCAGACGGCCCAGATAGAAACTGCGCGGGCTTGCAGGACCCATCGAGGCGTTGATCGAGTTGTCGAGGTTAAATTCGGTTTGGTTGCGGCCCCGAGAGACGCTGATATCCCAGGTTAGACGCTCACCATTTTGGTTACGAACGCCCGCAACAGCTTGGCTGTCAGTGGAGTCGATGCTCTCGGTCGGGGTGAAGCCGCCGGGATAGATGCTGAGCAGGTTGTAGCCGGGAAAGACCGAACTGGTGTTGAAGATTGAAGGGTTAGCAACCGGGTTACGCCAGTTGATATCGTTGACGCCCTCGGTCGTACCGGCGGTGCCAAAGGCATAGGCCTCGCCTAAGGCGCCGACAGGCATGGCCGCGTTCAATGAGAAGCGATAGGTGGTCAGATCCGGATTGCCCCAACGTTGCACAGGTTTGTTGACCTTGACCGACGGGTTGGCCGTGGCGAAAGCGATGGCGTCAGCCCGTTGCCGGGTGCGCGAGGTGAAACCCGCGTCCGACCATTCGGCGGTCGTGTTCAAACGCCCTTCACCCAAAGCGAATCCAGCCTTCGCGCCCAACTGGAACGTGGTGCCGTCCCCCTTATAGAACTGGGACCCTTGGGCGTAGGCCGCATAGCCCGGCTTGTCATCGAGCAGGATATTGATCACCCCGGCAATGGCGTCCGACCCGTACTGAGCCGAGGCACCATCGCGCAAGACTTCGATGCGCTTGACGCCGAAGTTTGGAACCTGACCGAGGTCAGCGGACTGAGCCCCACGTTGCCCCAAAAAGGCCGAACGGTGCAATCGCTTGCCGTTGATCAAAACCAAGGTCTGGTCAGCCGCGAGGTTACGCAGGGTTGCGGGCCGGACGAACTGTAAACCGTCGGAGGTTGGCAGGCGCTGGACGATGAAAGACGGCACCAGTTGCGCGAGGTTTTCTCCGACCTGGCTTGAGATCGAGGAGCGGATGGCCTTCTCGGAAATCACGTCGATTGGGGCGAGACTGGTAAATTGGGTGCGGCTGGTCTCTCGCGTACCGGTGACCACCAGTTCCTCAATCTTGGAGGCGCTTGCCGCCTCAGCGGCGCCAGCGGTGCCTGCAGCCAATGAAGCAAGTGCGGAAACGGCGGCGAAAAGCCCCTGACGATAGCTATTCATTTTGTTAGACCCCAATACCCACAGAAAAATACTGGTTACCGCGCGCCTGCGACGGTCGCGCTACGGGTTCGTGACGCTTCTAAGAATTTTATACCATCCGATCACCGGGCCTTACCGGCTGTGTGCCCTAAGGTTCAAACCGGCCAGATCAAGTTACCATTTGCGGGGTTGTCTAGGCTTGCCGCCGCCCGTTCACAGACAGAGTGTCACGTTTGTCTGAAAAGATGCCGCAGTCAGATGGAGGAGAGACGACATGATTCTTCAAGTAGCACCCCGTATTGCAGTGATCGGGCTATTGGCTTGTCTCACAATATCATCACCGTCTCTGGCTCAGACAAATCCAACGCCGCCGCCATCGCTGCGCGCGGCCTTGCCCGATAACGCTGAGGCCTCTGCAGATCCGCTGCCGCTTTTGGAAGGCGAGGTCTTCAGCCGCTCGTTCGTGCCAGATTGGAGCCTGATCCCAACCACCCAGACGGATCGGCAGGCAGCATTGCCCAGCGCTGGCGAAATCGGCACGGCCAAAACCTCGACACGACGCGGCCTTCGCGATGGTGATGCGCTACCGTCGGTCCGCCAATGGATGGGGTCACCGGCCAGCCATGAGATTCATGATCTTCTGGAAGGGCGCAGGCTGCCGAGCGGACCATTTACGGCTGAAATCTGGTTGTCCTATCATGGCGACAAGGCCGTAGGCGCTGCACTGATCGCCGCCGCCCCGGGTCAGGCTCCGGTGTGGCGTTTTGGCTTCAACGAGGGGGTGGTCCTGTTCGAGGCAGGCGCCGCCGCATTGGCGCGACCGGTCATAGAGGTCAAGGCCTCGCGCTGGCAAGCTAATGCCCCACAGGGCACCTATCGGCGAGGCGCGTCGCGCTATTGGCACCAGATCACGGCCGTTCACGATGGCCGCCAGATGATCCTTTTCCACAATGGCGTGGAGGTGGCGCACCAAGCCGCGAGGGCCAATATTGGTCCGTCTGCAGGCACGTCACTCGATCTGGTGGGCCAGTTCTCACGCGAACCCCTGATGACACTTCCCGACGTGGTCAAGGCCGTTTCATTATACAGCCGCGCCTTGAGCCAACCCGAAATCGCCGCCCGTTTTGAAAGTCGCGCCACCGCCTTAAGTCGCGGCGTGCCACAGCCCGATCAGCCTCATATGACCAGCCACGGCCCCCTGTTACAGCAGGTGACCGGGACCAGTGCCGGTGTGCTGTGGGAAACGGACCGTCCTCGTGCCGCCGCCCTATCTTGGGCGCGTACAGCGGATATGAAGGATGCCCAAAGCCTCACCCTGCCTGCGGGAACCAGCCGACTGAAAGAAGCGGTAATGACCGGCCTCGAACCGGGCCAACGCTATTTCTACAGAGTCTCTGTTGTCACAGGTCCCGATCAGATGCGGCCATATGGGCCGTTTGCCTTCAACACGGCACCGCCAGCGGGTGCGCCCATCGTGTTTTCTGCCATTTCGGACACCGAAGCACGGCCCCACATCAATGCCCATCTTGCGCGCAAAATCCACGCTGAAACACCGCAGTTCTTGATCAATGTCGGCGATCTGACCGACGGAGGCAAACTGAACCAGCGGGCAGAATGGACGCATGAATATCTGGCCGCCATGGGCGACTTTATGGCCAGCACGCCGGTTTTACCGGTAATGGGTAACGGGGAAGACGACTTTGTTTGGTTTGACCGCTATCACGCCTACGTCGCTCCTGAGACAAGCTACTACACCCACCGCCACGGCGATCTTGAAGTGTTTGTTCTCGACTCAAACCTAGAGGTCCGCGATCGCGCAGACCCTGACTTCCGTGCCCGCCAGCGCGCTTGGTTCGAGTCAGCGCTCAAAACATCTACGGCCAAGTGGAAGGTGGCCGCCTTTCACCACCCCGCCTGGACAGAGCTCAATCCCAAACCGGCAGCAGACTTTCTGACCCTCATGGAGACCTATGGGGTTGACCTGGTACTAACCGGCCATCACCACCACTATCTGCGCTCCTGGCCTCTGACGGCCAATAGGCCCAACGCTTCGGGCGGCCCAGTCCACGTCCAATTGGGTAATGGCGGGGGTAATGTCAGTTCACGCCCCCTCACCCATGACACTCGGTTTGCCAGGACCTATCAAGGTTTTGGTTATCTGATGGTTCAGATTTTTGGGGATGAGATGCAGATCACAATGCACGACCATTCAGGCGCTGTACGCGACACATTTGAGGTCGAAAAGTGATGAATAGAACGCTGTAGCAATTGACCAAACCAGCCGCTTGCCACGGGATGGTGTAACGCCACAGTAGCCTAGAGGCTGACGACACACGTCTCAATGGCACCGTGACGCGAGAGCGGCTAGGTCGGCTTAGAGACGCGCGATCACAAGCCCGAAAAACCCCTTCTGAGAATATGACAGCTCGTTCAAGTTCATCTGCCCAGTGACGTGCCTATGGTGTGCACTGTCAAGAGACAGTTATTTGAGAGCCCCCTTGGGGCAATCGCCGTTCATCCCAAGACTTCAAAAATCTGGATTGTTCAATTCAATTAGACCTTTTGAAGCCTAGACGGCGAATGAGGCAAATCCCACTTCATTTGGGGCATTGAGCGCCACAGGACCAATGTTCCACCCATGTTCCGCCCTAGGTACAAAATAGCCATCAGGACAGGCCTCAAAGCCTTACGCCATATGGGGTCCTAGAATATGTAGGGTTCAATCCACCCATGCCAAAATCGTGGAGACCGTTCTGTCAGTCAAACCACGCGCTGGGTCACGGCCGTCGCCCACCGATTACTGAACAAGGTTAGATCAGGTAGGCGCGGGCCTCATCTGGCGGGCATGATCCGCTGCATGAAACCGTCGAACAACGGCACCGTAAAGGCCGTGTCTCCGTGCGCTGGGCTGTAGAGCATGCCCTTGGTGATCAGGGCGTTGCGGACCGGTGCCACTGTGGTCACCTTGCGATCAAGGCGATCGGCGATATCTCCAGATCGGTGCGGTCCCGGGCCAAGATCAGCCATGGCACGCATGTAGGCCTTTTCGGCAGGAGTCAGGCGGTCAAACCGGACGCGGAAGAAGCTGGCGTCCAGCTCCGCCAAGGCCTCGTCGGTCGCGCGCACGGCGTCGTCGCGGTCTATGGGTGTGCTGTCCGCGACGTTCCAACTGTGTTTGCCCCATTCCTGCAAGAAGTAGGGATAGCCTCGTGTTTGGGCAAAAATCTCTTGGATGGCACCCTCGGTGAAAGCGACCGCCTCCCTTTGGGCCGGTACACAAAGTGCGTCGCGGGCCGCCGGGCCATCCAGGCGATCGATTTCCACAAATTCAAACAGACGCTCGGCATAGGACTTAGCCCGACCGGTCTGGGCGAGCAGTTGGGGAAGTCCAGCGGCCACCATGGTCACCGGCAGTTGCGCCTGATTGGCGCTGTGCAGCGCCATGATTAGGGCCGCTAACTGGTCTTCAGGAACATACTGCAGTTCGTCGATGAACAGGGCTACGGAGGTCTCGCGCTCGGCTGCGGCTTCGCCAACCGCGGCGATCAGGTCGACCAGATCGGTGGCGAGGTCGCCGCTGTCGGCAAGCCCGTCTTCTGCGGGAAGATCCAGTCCGACCTCGATATCATTGTACTTGAGCTTCAGCGCCCCAACGAAGCCGGCTAGCGCCTTCATGGCCTTGCTAAGCCCGTCCTTCACCGCGTCGATCCGACGAAGCCGAAAGAGCGCGGTTCTCAGCGCGGGTGCCAGCAGCGCCGGTAGCGAGCGCTCTTCGGGGGCCTCGATGCGTACCGTGGCGATACCCCGTGCCTCCGCCTCTAGGCGGATTTTGTTGAGCAGGACCGTCTTTCCAACCCCACGAAGCCCATAGAAGATCAGGCTACGCGCCGCGCGGCCGGCCCGAATACGATCCAGCGCTATCGCCGCCCGTTCCACGACGTCGTTGCGCCCCGCCAATTCGGGGGGCGGCGTGCCCGCACCGGGGGCGTAAGGATTTTGACGCGCGTCCATCTAGTAGGAGTTTATCCCTGTTTATGCTCTGAAGATAATATTGCGTAAGGTCATAATAAGTGCAAGGGCTCAGGCTGCATATGCGAAAAATTCAGCGACCGTCTGAGGGGTGGCGACCAACGACTTGGTGAAGGCTACAGCCTCCTCCACGCGCCACATTACCGTGGTGCAGGGGTTCGTGTAAAAATGGGTTTTGGCTGCATCGAACTTAGCTTGCGGGCAAATGGAAATCACCAGCTTGCCGAGACCCTCGGCGTAGCCTGCATCCCAGTACGCGCGCGCATTGTCATGGGTCGGGTCCCCAAATCATAACTATGGTGTGCACTGTCAAGAGACAGTTATTTGATAGCCCCCTTGGGGCAATCGCAGTTCATCCTCAGGCCTCGAAAATCTAGATTGTTCAATTCAATCAGATCGTTCGAAGCCCAGACGGCGAATGAGGCAAACCCCACCGAGTTTGGGACATTGAGCGCCAAAGGCCCAATGTTCCGCTCATGTTCCGTGCTGGGTACAAAATAGCCATCAGGACAGGGCTCAACGCCATACGCGATAAGGCGTTGCGAAATAGACGGTCATCGAATTGAGGTTAGATCAAAGGTGCGCCTTATCGGGCCACATAAGCTGGCAACGCATTGGGTCCGCCCAAAGGATCGGTTAGCCGATGCAGGTGCCCAACAGGCAAACCAGTTTTAAATGAAGACAGGCGTGGAATTTTTATGCCATCCGGATTAGGCGTCTCACCGGTACCAAGGATTGCCTGCCCCATCTCACCAAGCCCACCAGTTCCACGACCTCAAACTGCTACGTGGGGTGGGCATAAAGGGCAAAAAGGCGCGCCCCACAAAGCTACCCAGCCGGGTAAACCAAAAAATAGTGTTGACTATTGGCGCAATTTAAACCACCCTCCGTTGCATAATCTGTTAAAGCTCGCTTCAAATTAGCCGCGCTTAATGGGTCAATCCAAAGCTGATCTCGCTGGCAGAATGCCACCGCAGAAAGGACCAAATGATGGACGCGATCTCTTCCGTAAGCACGACAACCGTGCCAACCCCTACCGTTTCCGTAAACGCAACCTCGATTGCTGGATCTGCCTCGAAAACCGAGGCACCAGCGGTGACGCCTCCCGCTCCTGAAACGCCCTACTCCAAGAACAAGGAGCGGTTCAAAGAACTGGTCGATATCATCCTCAATAAGTCAGGGTCATTTAGTCTGGATGATCGCTTGAAAGCCTACTCGGCACGATGGGAAATGGGTGTCAAAGGTCAACTTATGGGGGGAGGCGATGAAGCCAACAAATTGTTAGATCAGGTGGCTAATGGTGAGATAAATCAGAGAATGGATCAATTACGGATGCAAGCTTTCAACGCGGTACAGGCGGCTATTGCCCGAGGCGAAGACCCATCTTTTGCCGGGTTAAAAAGCTTTGCAGGCCTCTCTGAAGATGATCAAAAGATCGACTATACATCTCAGAACGGCTTTGATATGGCAGGCAACCGTCAATATGCCAACTTTGATAGCTACCGCAATCAATTCGCGAAGAATGCACAAGCGGGAGCGGCATATAAGGGAACCAATAATGCTTTAGCCGACGCGCTGAAGACTATCGATTCCTCAAAATCAGGCGCGGACTGGGGTGCACAGATTTTGTCTCTGTTCAAAACTATCGGAACCAAAGACCTCATTTCTGATCACCCCCGCACTCAAGTCGTCCCCGACATGAAGCCTTCGGTGCCAAGCAGCTATAACCCGGGCAACCTACTCGATAGGGCGGCTTAAAATGGACCGCTGCGCTCCCAAGGCTGATCCAAGGGTGAGCGTAACACCGGGACAAGACCCACCACCCTTTAGTGCATTATGCCCAATGCCCTTAAAACTAAGGCGGGCTTAAGAATTCAATTCT
Organism: Caulobacteraceae bacterium; assembly: GCA_947441065.1. Taxonomy (GTDB): domain Bacteria; phylum Pseudomonadota; class Alphaproteobacteria; order Caulobacterales; family Caulobacteraceae; genus CAISGS01. Next base: position 2,064 of record CANESI010000052.1, on the reverse strand, counting down.
AAGCTGAACAGGTTGGCAGAATGCCACCTCAGAAAGGAATATAAAATGGATGCGATCTCTTCCGTAAGCACGCCAAGCGTGCCCTCTGCCGCCGTTTCTGCAAATGCCGCACCTGTGACAGGTAGTGCCCCGGCAGCAGAACCTACGGCTGCGACCCCTGCCGCTCCTGAAACGCCCTACTCCAAAAACAAGGACCGGTTCAAAGAACTGGTCAATATCATCCTCAATAAGTCAGGGTCATTTAGTTTGGATGATCGCTTGAAAGCATTCTCATCTCAATGGGAAATGGGAGTCAAGGGACAGCTAGTTGGAGGTGATGCAGAAGCCTATAAACTGTCGGATCAAGTGTCTAATAGTGATGTTCGCCGCAGAATGGATCAGTTGCAGACACAGGATTTTAACGCGGTTCAGGCAGCTGTTGCGCGTGGAGAAGACATATCATTCACTGTATTACAAGGGTTCGCTAGCCTCTCTGAAGATGATCAAAAGATCGTCTTTACGTCTCAGAATGGCTTCGACATGGCAGGCAATCGTCAGTATGCCAATTTTGATAGCTACCGCAATCGACTCGCGAAGAATGCACAAGCGGGAGCGGCATATAAGGGAACCAATAATGCTTTAGCCGACGCGCTGAAGACTATCGATTCCTCAAAATCAGGTTCGGACTGGAGCTCACAGATTTTGTCTCTGTTCAAAACTATCGGAACCAAAGACCTCATTTCTGATCACCCCCGCACTCAAGTCGTCCCCGACATGAAGCCTTCGGTGCCAAGCAGCTATAACCCAGGCAATCTCCGTGACAGGGTTGCATAGAATGGCCGTGGTGCTCCTCAAGTTTATCCGCGACTGAACCCTAGGACACAGCCCCCACTACCATTCAGTGTGCAATCTCCAATGCCCCTTCAATTAAGACAGGTTTAACAATTCAATCCTAAGCTGAAACTACTGGCAGAATGCCATCGCAGAAAGGAACATAAGATGGACGCGATCTCTTCCGTAAGCACGACAACCGTGCCAACCCCTCCCGTTTCCGTAAACGCAACCTCGGTTGCTGGATCTGCCTCGAAAACCGAGGCACCAGCGGTGACGCCTCCCGCTCCTGAAACGCCCTACTCCAAGAACAAGGACCGGTTCAAAGAACTGGTCGATATCATCCTCAATAAGTCAGGGTCATTTAGTCTGGATGATCGCTTGAAAGCATTCTCGTCTCAATGGGAAATGGGCGTCAAGGGACAGCTAGTTGGAGGGGATGCAGAAGCCTATAAACTGTCGGATCAAGTGTCTAATAGTGATATTTCTCAGCGAATGAGACAAATAGGAGACCAGCACGGCTTTGCAGTGCAGGCCGCTGCTGCACGGGGTGAAGATATTTCTTTTGTTATATTGAAAGATTTTGCGAGCCTATCTGAAGATGATCAAAAAATATTTTACACATCTCAAAATGGCTTCGACATGTCTGGAAAACATGAATATGCTAACTTTGACAGCTTCCGCAATCAACGCGCTAAATATCTACAAGAAAGTGCTGAATACAACGGGCGCAACCCTGCTTTAGCGGAGGCGCTTAAGAACATTGAATCCTCAAAATCAGGTTCTGACTGGAGCGCTCAGATTTTGTCACTGCTCAAAACATTCGGTCCGCAAGATCTAAGTTCGGATCGCCCTCGCTCTCAAGTGGTCCCCGACCTAAAGCCCTTAGTGCCAAGCAGCTATAACCCAGGCAATCTCCGTGACAGGGTTGCATAAAATAGACAAAGACGGCACCATGAGGTTTGTCCTGATCGGCTGAGGGGCGTCAGCCTGCATCAAATTTGGACGCCGGTCCTTCAATATTTGAGACAACCCGACGGCACTGTACGTCGTCAGAACATTCGAGACCTTAGGCGCTTGTTTTTAGCGTAGAGCGTGTCTCATCTTGGGTTGATGTTTAGGCGGCGATTTTGCGGTGTTGCAAGCGCCGATTTTGGATGGTCTGGCGTTTAATAAGGTTTCGTTCGGCCAGTATATCTGAAGCCCTGCCGAAGTAGGCATCCGCCGGGGTCACATTGCCGAGGCTCTCGTGAT
>CANESI010000051.1 GCA_947441065.1 Caulobacteraceae bacterium | reverse complement strand
TCAGATCGTCAATTCTCTTCGTTTAGAAGTCGCGGAAACTAAACAACCCAGTCACACAAAGCAAGGAAAACTTTCATCCCCCAAACCCTAATCCCGGGCCGCCATCTCAGCGAGCGCGGCTTGTAGGATAGGGCCTGACCTATGGCAAGACAGATTGATGACGAGGGTGCATTTGCCTGTGTACGAATCGTCACAATGGCTCGGCACGGCCTAGGGCTCTGGCTTGCCAAGCCACACCCCTACCCCTTATGGCTTGGTCGTGGGGGACCTAGATCAATGCTGTCACACAAAGCACGCTATGCGCTGAGAGCCTTGATTGCCTTGGCCCAAGAGGCGCCGGGTGTCCAACTGACCTCTGGTGACATCTCCACCAAGGCCGATGCGCCGCGCAAATTCCTTGAAGCCATCCTTCTACAGCTCAGCCTCACGGGTCTGGTGGTCAGCAAGCGCGGTAAGTTTGGCGGCTATCGCCTTGGCCGAGCCCCAAGCGAGATCAGCTTTGCCGAGGTCATTCGCGTCGTTGATGGCCCCCTCGCCTTGGCACCCTGCGTCAGCCGCATGGCCTTTCGCAAATGTGACGATTGCCCAAGCCTCGAGACCTGCCTTCTTAGAGAGGCCTTGATGAAGACCCGCGACGCCACATCCGATGTGCTTGAGGGCTACAGTCTTGCCGATGCCCTAAGCTCGGACGCCGTCCCGTCCCTCTAGCCTGCACTAATATAGGCCTTGAGGTGCTCGGCCTCGGCTTCGGACTCGGCGATCTTGGACTTTACCAGATCGCCAATCGACACAATACCGACCAAGCGCCCTGCCTTGACCACAGGCAGGTGACGGATTCGTCGGTCGCTCATCCGCGCCAACAAGGAATCGACAGGTTCGGTGGGTGAGGCAAAGATCACGTCCTTGGACATGCAGGATGATATGGGGTGCCCCATCCCGACATGACCATGTTCAGCGACAACCCGAACAATATCGCGCTCTGAAATGATGCCGACGACCTGATCTTGCCCATCAAGCACGACCATCGCGCCAACCTTGCGCGAATGGAGCAGAGCCGCAGCGGCACCGACCGTTTCGTCCGGCTTCGCGGTAAAGACGAGATCACCCTTAGACTTCAAGATCTGACAGACGAGCATAGACGTTCCTCCGCGATTTATTGCCTTTCAGGGAGCGTCCTCCAATCTTAACCCCTGCGCAATGACGCTCACTCAATCGTGTTATGGGTTTGAGCCCGCATGATCCGAGCCGCGGGACCGATCAGGAGCAGTCCTGCCGCATAGCCAAAGAGGTGCGCTTCCCAGGCAATCGCGATCCCTCCGGTTCCAGGGGCGAGCCCGGTCAAGGCCATCAACAGATTGACGATGATCCATGCCGCCCCCATGCCGATAACGGTTGGGCTTCTATAGGGCGAAAGACCCATGGGCCGATCGATCATGCGCGACGCCGCCCCCATCAACCCAGCAACGCCCCCGGACGCTCCGATCAGGATGGCTTGCCCATCGCTATGCAAAAGCCCGTAGCCCAGACTGCCGAGCACGCCGCAGAGGAGAAAGAACAGCAAAAAGGCCAAGCCCCCGACGATGGGGGCCCTGCCCTGCGCCGATTGATAGCCCAAACCGAGTAGCCTCGCGGTCGGCACCCCAAAGGCCATCGCACCCAAGGCGTTCATCCCGGCATGGGTCCAGCCGCCGTGCAGGAACATGGATGTCACCAGCGGCAAATAGCGCCCCTCACTGAGCATAACCGGTGCGAACCCATAGTTCAGGATCAGCGCCTGTTCATTGATCCAAGTGGATTGGACCAGATAGGCAACCACGATGGCCAAGACCAGAAGAACGGCGGGCCAAGGGGCCTTGATAGCGGGCTGTTTGGGTTCATCCATCATTGTCCACTCCGTAGAGGCAGGCGCAGTCATAAAAAGGGGCGCGGCCCGCCTAGCCTCATGGTCTGGGCTGCACTGTCAGCACAATCAAGTCCCTCGTTCGAGGCAGGCCCAGAACTTACCAAATTGGGCCAGACAATCTTCGCATTGGTCGGCGAAATGATAGTCCTTGAGGTAGAGCAAGGCCCACTGCACTATTGCCATCACCCAGCCACAGGCTTGCCTTGTAAGCGCCGCAATGGGCGTTAAAAGAGGCCATTCTTCACCCATTTGGATAGGTTTTCTGACATGACTCGGATCTCTAAATTGGCACTCTTGGCCGGATGCAGCCTAGTCCTCACGGCCTGTGCGAGCGTTGATCTTCCAAAGCTGCCGGTTTCGACCTCCTCCCAAGACGGACAGGCCCAAAAGGCCGAACCGGCCAAGCTGGCACCTCGGCCAACCGCAGCGATCAAGGTGCGCAATGGCGTCTGGCCTCAAGCCTATTCCGATGTGGCTGCCGATCCAGACGTGCGGTTTGGCACCCTGCCCAACGGCATGCGCTATGCCTTGATGAAGAACGCGACACCGACCGGCCAAGCTGCCATTCGCCTGCGCTTCGATGCCGGTTCCTTGATGGAGACAGATGAACAGCAGGGTCTGGCGCACTTCCTTGAGCACATGGCCTTCAACGGTTCGCGCAATGTGCCCGAGGGGGAGATGGTCAAGATCCTCGAGCGTCATGGCCTCGCCTTCGGCGCCGACACCAACGCCTCCACCTCATGGACCGAGACGATCTACAAGCTCGACCTGCCCAAGACCGATGACGAGACCGTCGATATCAGCCTCAAGCTGATGCGCGAAACCGCCAGCGAACTGACCATCAGCCAAGCAGCTGTGGATCGCGAGCGCGGGGTAATTCTGTCCGAAGAGCGCACGCGCGACAGCCCAGGCTATCAGGTGTTCAAAAAGAGCATTGGCTTCTTCATGAATGGCCAGCTGGCCGCAAAGCGACTGCCGATTGGCAATGTTGAGGTCTTGAAGACCGCGTCCCGCGACCTGATCGCGGACTTCTACGGCAAATATTATCGCCCCGATCGGGCCGTTCTGGTGATCACCGGCGATTTCGATCAGGACAAGATGGAAGCCAAGATCAAGGCGCAGTTCAGCGACTGGCAGGCGGCGGGCAAGGCCGGACCTGAGCCAAAGCTCGGACAGCCCCTCAAGCGCGCGCCCGAAGCGATGGTTGTGGTCCAAGCTGGCACGCCAAACGCGCTCCAGATGAGCTGGCGCAAGCCCGCGGATATGAGCGCCGATAGCGTCAGCCGTCGTCAAAGGGAGCTGATCGATTCCTTGGGTCTTGCGGTCATCAACCGGCGCCTTGAGGGGATGGCCCGCAGCGCAGTTCCGGCCTTTATCGCCGCGGGTACTGAATATGCTGACGAGGTCCATTCGGCCAAGGGCGCGACGCTCTATGCCAACCTTCAGCCCGAAAACTGGAAGCAGGGCATGAGCTCGGCCTATGTCGAACTGCGCCGCGTTCTGAAGTTTGGCGTCATGCAGGACGAGCTGGACCGGGAAATCACCGAGACCCGCGCCGATCTGACGGCAAAGGTCGCTCAGGCCAAGACCCGCCGCACCACCGCCCTCGCCAACGGCCTGATTGGCTCGGTTGATGAGCGCAAGGTGGTGACCAGCCCACAACAGGACCTGGATCTGTTTGAACAGACGGTAAAGGGCCTCAAGGCTGACACCGTATCCAATCAGGTCCGTCAGGCCTTTAGTGGCGTGGGACCGCTGATGCTTGTCGCCTCCCCCACCGAAATCAAGGGCGGTGAGAAGGCTGTGCTCGAAGCCTTCAAGGAAGCGGACGCCGTGCCCCTCACGGCACCGACCGTGCAAGAGGCGGTGACCTGGACCCACGATAAGTTCGGCACGCCGGGTCAGGTCGTGGACCGTCAGGAAATTGCCGATCTAGACACGGTGTTCCTGCGCTTTAACAACGGGCTTCGCCTGACGGTGAAGCAAACCAAGTTCACGCAGGATCAGATCCGCATTCGCGTTCGGATGGGCAATGGCAAGCTTGACCTGCCCAAGGACAAGGACGGTCTCGGCTGGATGCCCGGCTGGGCCTTTACCGAGGGCGGCCTGAGCGACATTACCAATGAACAGCTGGAAAAGCTGTTTACTGGCAAGATCTATAGCGCGGGCCTCGCTCTTGGCGATGATGCCGCGATCATGGACGGCATTACGCGGCCCCAGGACCTTGATACCCAACTGCAACTGCTCGCCGCCTACCTCAAAGAGCCCGGCTGGCGGACCTTGGGCGTGCGCCGCGCCAAGAGTATCTATAGCTCGGCCAATGCACAGTTGGATGTAACGCCGGGCGGGATCATGTCCCGCAACCTGCGCCGTCTGCTGTACAACAATGACCGCCGCTGGGCCTTCCCGACCAATGAGGAGATCACCAACGCCAAGGCCGAGGACTTCCGGGCCATGATCGAGCCAGACCTGACCCAAGGCCCCATCGAGGTGGTCGTGGTTGGCGACATCACGGTGGATCGCGCCATTGAAGCGGTAGCTGCGACCTTTGGGGCCCTGCCCGTTCGCCCCGATCAGGTCACGCCTGCCGATGGCAAGGTGGTGAGCTTCCCCAAGGCGACGGAAAAGCCGGTTCTCTTGACCCATAAGGGCCGACCCGATCAGGCCATTGGCTTTGTCGCCTGGCCGACCCAAGACTTTGGCAGCAACATGCAAGAGGCGCGCACCTTCGAACTGCTGAGCGAGGTCCTGAGCCTGCGGATGACCGACGAGTTCCGCGAAAAGCAGGGCGCGACCTATTCGCCCTGGACCGACTCCGAAAGCTCTGAGGTCTATCCGGGCTATGGTTATGTCTCTGCGGGTGTGGAAACACCCCCAGAGCGTTTAGCGGGCTTCTTTGCGGACCTGGATAAGATCGCCGCCGACCTTCGCGACAAGCCGATCAGCCAAGATGAGCTAGACCGGGCCAAAAAACCCAAGCTCGAAGCCATCGAAAAGGATCGTCAGAGCAACGGCTATTGGATCGGTGTTCTGTCTGGTGCCCAGACCGATGGCTATAGCCTAACAGCGGAACGCTCCCGGCTCGCCCAGACCGCCAAGATCACGCCCGCCGACATTCAAAAGTTGGCCAAGACCTACCTGACCCCCGAAAAGGCATGGCGCCTTCAGGTCGTGCCAGAAAAGGTCAACTAAGACTGACGACAGAAATAGGGATCGAGGCGCAACTGAACAGCCGCTTCGATCCCAAGCCTGCCAACTGATCCAAAACGGGACAGAAAGCGCTGGCACGGAACGCGCCTGCAAGCCTCATGCGGGACTTCATTGTCCCGCCACGTGACGGAAAGCGGGCTATGTCTCATCATAAGAACATCACTGAACTGATCGGCTACTGGTCAGGCAAGAAGGCTGGATTCAAGGCTCCCCTTAGGGCTGCGATCTATCCCGGTGATTTCTTGGCCGTCCTGCCTCAGGTTCTGATCGTCGGACGCCAAGCCAAGGGGGCCTATCCGATCCGTTTGGCCGGTGGCTTTGTCGATCTCACCCTCGGTCGATCCCCGCATGGGCAAAACCTTGTCGATCTCTTTGACCGGGAAAGCCACGCGATCATTTCGGGACTGATTGAAAATAGGCGCGTTCAGGTGGAGCCCTGCGTCCTCTCGGCTCAAGGCCAGACCAAAAAGGGGTCAGAGCGGCACTATCAGTTGATGCTAGCGCCCCTGACCGGCCCGTCCGGCCTCAGTGATCGCTTCCTATGCCTGCTCCAGCCCCTGACCGCACAGTTCGAGGGGGACGATATCCGCATCGGTGGCCTAACCCTGTCCCACGCTGATCGCACCGCTTACCGACCAGCCGCCTTCCCGGCTCTGGTGACAGACAATGGACGCCACGTCGCCTGATCAACAGCCGATTGACGCCCATTAGAATAGACGTAGAAATTGGGGCACCTCAGGAGATGCCCTCATGGCCCAAATCATCAAACAACGCATGGCCGCAGAAGCGGATGGCAGCTTTGTGCTGTTCCTAATCGGGATGAGGGTCAACAGATGGTGGAAGGTCTGGAAGTGGTGGCCGGTCGCAACCGCCATGCCGCGCATGATCATCGAGCTCTATAAGAACCCAGAGCTTGGCATGCTCCATGCCCAGACCCTGTTCGCCTTCCCCAATATCGTGGTCACGCAATATTGGCGCAGCTTCGAAGACCTAGAGGCCTATGCCAAGGATAAGGACAGGGCTCACCTGCCCGCCTGGCAGGCCTTCAACAAGAGCGTTGGATCGGACGGAGACGTCGGCATCTGGCACGAGACCTATCTGATCTCGCCCGGCCAATATGAGAACGTCTACAACAATATGCCCGCCTGGGGCCTCGGCGTGGCCGGAACCCTGCACGAGGCCAAGGGACCGCGCGCCTCAGCCGGGAAAAGGCTGAAGGCGACGCTTCCCGATCCGTCCTAGCCTGCAGCCTTGGCCAGAGCGTCAGCCATGCGGGCGCTCTTTAGCTTCTCAGCCACGAGGAACGACAGTTCCAAGGCCTGATCGGCATTGAGGCGGGGATCGCAATGGGTGTGATAGCGGTGGGACAGTTCGTCCTCTGACAGGGCCCGCGCGCCGCCGATGCACTCGGTCACGTTCTGACCGGTCATTTCCAGATGGACGCCGCCGGGGTGAACCCCTTCGGCCTGCCCGATCTCGATGAAGCTGCGCACCTCGCTCAGGACCCGGTCGAACGGACGGGTCTTGTAGCCATTGGAGGCCTTCAAGGTGTTGCCATGCATAGGATCGGTCGACCAGACCACGGAACGTCCGGCCTTCTTGGTCGCTGCCATCAGGCGCGGCAGGCGATCAGCGATCTTGTCCGAGCCAAAGCGGCCAATCAGGGTCAGACGGCCAGCCTCATTGTGCGGGTTCAGCACGTCGATCAGACGCAGCAGGTCGTCGGGCTCCATGGTCGGGCCGCACTTGATGCCGATAGGGTTCTTGATGCCGCGCATATATTCGATGTGCGCACCATCCAGTTGGCGCGTGCGCTCACCGATCCACAACATGTGGGCGGAGGTATCGTACCAATCGCCCGATGTGGAATCGACGCGGGTCATAGCCTCTTCAAAGCCGAGCAACAGGGCCTCGTGGCTGGTGAAGAACTCCACCCGGCGCAGGTCTGGTTGCGATTCAGGCGTAATGCCAATCGCGCTCATGAAGGCCAAGGACTCAGAAATCTTCTCTGACAGCTCGTTGTAACGCGCCCCTTGCGGGCTATCGGCCACGAAACCGAGGGTCCAGCGGTGGATATTGTAGAGATCGGCATAGCCGCCGCCGGCAAAGGCGCGCAGCAGGTTCAAGGTCGCCGCGGACTGGCCATAGGCCTTCAGCAGGCGCTCAGGATCGGGCGCACGCTGCTCGGGCTCAAAATCCATGCCGTTAATGATGTCGCCGCGATAGGACGGCAGGGTCACGCCATCGATGGTCTCGATAGGCTCTGAACGCGGCTTGGCGAACTGACCGGCAATACGGCCAACCTTCACCACCGGCTTGCCACCAGCAAAGGTCAGGACCACGGCCATCTGCAAGATCAGACGGAAGGTGTCGCGGATATTGTCCGCGTGGAACTCTTTGAAGCTTTCAGCGCAGTCACCGCCCTGAAGCAAGAACGCCTTGCCCTCGGCCACATCGCCGAGCAAGGACTTCAAACGACGGGCCTCACCGGCAAAGACCAGCGGCGGCATCGAGCGCAAGGTCTGCTCGACACGCTCTAGCGCTGCGCCATCCGGATAGTCGGTTGGCACATGCTTAGCGGGCTTTTGTCTCCAAGACGGGGGAGTCCAACGGTCGGTCATGGCAAATACTCGAAAATGACAAGGCTGGGCTTATAGACCAGCACCAGCCCTAAGGCAAAAACTTGCCGCAAGAAATCGAACGAACCCTTAGAGCGATGGCTCCAACCACAGATTCTGAGCGGCAGGGCGGACGCGCTTGAGGGCGACGATGACGGCGAAGGCCAAGGCCCCAAGGGCCAGCCACCATTCTTGCCAGACGCCAAAACTGACCGCGCCAATCATCAGATAGGCGCAGGCGCTGGCCGCCGCGACAGCCGCAAGACGGCGATCAACCTCGACCAGATCATAGATCGCCTTGAGCAAAAATAGCCAAGCCGTAGCCATCAACAGCGCGCCAACAGCCCCCAACTCTAGCCAGACCTGAAGGGCGCCGTCATGGGTATGTAGGGGAATGGCATTGCCAAAGGTTCGGCTGGCATCCAGCCCCCAACCCAAGAGCGGCTGCTCCATGATCCGCGCCGTGGCAAAGCTCCAGATATCAAGTCGTGCATCCCATGAGGCCCCCAGCACGGCTTGAGCGCGAAGGAACAGGCCATGATCGACCGCCAAGAGCACCAAAAGCGGCGTCGCCACCCAATAGAGCGTCGTTGCCGCGACCAAGACGAGGATCGCCAATCGCCCCGTCATGGCCACCGCGCAATAGGCCAAGAGGCCCACGGCCAGCCCTGCCAAGGCGGCATCGGCACTCATCTGCACGGCGGCTGCGACAAGCCCGATAAAGAGGGTGGCGATCATCCACTGGCTCAGACCCTTTGCAAATCGGCCCGATAGGAAAAGGGCCACGGGCCAGCAGAACAGCGCCAAGATATAGGTCGCCTGAGCCACATTCTTGATCGCGAGGTCAGGCCGGATCGGTTGGTCAAAGATCACTTTCAGTCTTTGATAGATCGCAGCGCCGTAGGAGCCTTCGACCAAGACCAGCGCCGCGACCATGACCAATCCCACCGCCAGCACGGTTAAAGCCCGCCTCGCCAAGACCTGAGGCAGGCTCGCTGCCGCCACGATGAAGGCCCCATAGAGCAGAGCCTGCAAAACCAGTTTCAAGGCCGTTTGCTTTTCGAAGTCCGCCAGCAGGGCCGCAAGGCTCAGGTCCTTGGTCAGAGGCGACCAGGCCATGCTCACCACGGCCCACAGGGCCAACGCCATCCAAGGCCAGATCATTGGCGAAGGCAGACGCGCCTGCTTGACCAGAACCAGAGAAAATAGCCCCCCAATGGCCACCAAGGCGGCAAAGCCCAAGGGCCCGGCATAGGCAAACAGACCGGTCAGGCCAAAGATCGTGACAAAGACCCCGCCCAACCAAGAGGCTCTTGCACCGGACAGTTCTGGTGGGGCCTCAAGGGACGGGATGGGCCGCTGGAGCCATGACCTCAGCGCGCCGAACGGGGAGCCCATAGGCCCTAGCCCGCCGCCGGGGCGACATACTTGTCGCGCATGGTCACCAGCTCTTCAGCCGCCGTGGGATGGACCGCGCAGGTCTGGTCCCACTGGGCCTTGGTCACGCCCATCTTGATGGCAATGGCCGCCATCTGGATCATTTCGGGCGAGTCTGGCCCGACCACGTGACAGCCGACAATGACTTGCGTTGCCTCGACCACGATCAGCTTCATCAGCATGCGATCCTCGCCGCCAATGAAGGTGTATTTCATGGGCCGGAACTTGGCCATATAGACGTCGACCGCACCATATTTCTGACGGGCCTCAGCCTCGCTCAACCCCACTGTGCCGATGGGCGGCTGGGAGAAGACAGCGGTGGCCACCATGTCATGGTCGAAGCCCGAGGGATTGGCCTTGAACACCGTCTCAACAAAGGCCACAGCCTCGCGGATCGCGACAGGCGTCAGGTTGATCCTGTCGGTGACATCGCCAATGGCATAGATATTGTCGGCGCTGGTCTTGGAGTGCTGATCCACGGCGATGGCGCCGCGCTCATTCAGCGCCACTCCGGCCTTTTCCAGACCGAGTTCATCGACATAGGGCACCCGTCCGACGGCAAACATCACCTCATCCGAGATCAGACTTTCGCCGCCCTTCATATGGCTGACCAGCCCGGTTGGCGTCTTTTCGATCCGCTCATGCTGGCTGTCGAGAACGATCTTGATGCCGCGCTTGCGCATCTCGTCGGCCAGATGGACCCGCACATCCTCGTCAAAGCCCCGCAGGATGTTGGCCCCGCGATAGACCAGCGTGGTATCCACCCCTAGGCCATTGAAAATCCCGGCAAACTCCACCGCAATATAGCCGCCGCCAACAATGACGACGCTCTTGGGCAGGGCAGGCAGATGGAAGGCCTCGTTCGACGAGATGGCATGTTCGATGCCCGGCACTTCGGACGGCATCCAAACGCGCCCGCCAACCGAGATCAGAATCTTGTCCGCCGTGACCACCCGGTCTTGACCGACCAACTCAATGCGATGGGCATCGAGCAGCCGAGCCTTGGCCATGATCAACTCGGCCCCGGCCTTGGTCAGGTTGGCGACATAGAGGCCCGACAGCCGCGCAATTTCAGCATCCTTGCGGGCCAAAAAGGTCGGCCAATCAAAGGTCGGGGCCTGCTCAGGCAGGGTCCAGCCAAAGCCCTCCGCCGCCTCAAAGGCGTGGCTAAACTCAGAGGCATAGACCATGAACTTTTTGGGCACGCAGCCGCGTATGACGCAGGTCCCACCGACCCGGTCCTCTTCGGCCACCGCCACGCGCGCACCGGTCATAGCCGCCAGCCTTGCCGCCCGCACGCCGCCAGACCCGGCACCGATCACAAACAGGTCGTAGTCATACTGGCTCATGGTCAAGTCCTATGGTCGAAACAGAAAACAGACGAAAACTAGCGCGTCAGGCGTTGCACACCGTCAGGACCTGCGACCAGAGCCTCATCGGCGAGGTCGAGGAAAAGACCGTGATCGACAACGCCGGTAATGCTCTTCAGGGCGTCGGCAAGGGCTGAAGGATCAGCAATCACACCGCAAGGGGCGTCATAGATCAGGTTACCGCCATCGGTCAGAACGGGCTTGCCGTCCCTCTCGCGCAAATGCGAAATGGCGGTAATATCACAGTCCACCAGCGCATCTGCGATCCGCCGCGCGGTGGTCAGATGACCAAAGGCAACGACCTCGATCGGCAAGGAAAAGGCCCCAAGCGTTGGCACAACCTTGGCATGGTCGGCAATGACCACGCAGCGGCGCGAGGCCTCCCAGACTAGCTTTTCACGCAAAAGCGCCGCGCCGCCGCCCTTGATCAGGGACAGGCCCGGTCCGATCTCGTCGGCGCCATCGACCGTTAAGTCGAGCGTTCCGGCCTCATTGAGGCTGACCATGGGGATGCCCAAGGAGAGGGCTAGATCTTCGGTCGCCTGCGAGGTCGAGACCCCTCGAATATCGAGCCCCCGCGCCGCCAGAGCCTTGACGAACCAGGCCGCTGTCGAGCCCGTACCAAGGCCAACAGTCATACCGGGCTTTACGAGTTGAGCGGCAGCCTCTCCGGCCGCGCGCTTTTGCAGATCAGCGCTTGAAGTCATCTGGCGATCTTATCCCAGCTTAGCGTTTCGCACTACGCGCGAGTTTCAGGGCGCGGAACCTTGCGGCCCAGCCGGTCTTTACCGTTTGAGCCGCTCGCCCGAGCGCCAGATCACCGGCCGCGACATCGGCGGTAATGACAGAGCCGGAACCGGTCATGGCCCCCTCCCCGATGGTCACAGGGGCGACGAGGGCCGTATTGGAGCCGATAAAGGCCCCGGCCCCCACTGCGGTATGATGTTTGTCAAAGCCGTCATAGTTACAAAAGATCGTCCCAGCCCCGATGTTCGCCTTAGGACCGATGGTGCCGTCGCCGAGATAGGCCAGATGGTTGGCCTTGGCCCCTGCCCCGACCTTGACCTTCTTGACCTCGACAAAGTTGCCGATGTGGGCCTCCTCGCCAATGTCGGCGCCGGGACGCAAGCGGGCATAGGGACCAATCAGGGCCCCGCGACGCACCACTGCCCCCTCCAGATGACTAAAGGCGCGGATCACCGCTTCGGTTTCAACGCTCACCCCCGGTCCAAAGACGACATAGGGCTCGATCACGGCACCGGCGGCGATCTGGGTGTCCCAGCACAGGTGGACGGTGTCTGGCGCGCTCATGCTCACCCCCTCGACCATCAGGGCGTGGCGGCGGCGGCGCTGGAACACCGCTTCGGCGACGGCAAGTTCAGCCTGCGAATTGACGCCCATCACGGCATCTTCGGATGCAAAGGTGGCGCGGGTCGATAGGCCATGATCGTGGGCCAGACCGATCACGTCGGTCAGATAGTACTCACCATTGGCATTGTTGTTGCCCACCTGATCGAGCAGGCCAAACAGGCGCTCAGCCGAGGCGGCCAAGACGCCGGAATTACAGTGCTTAACCCGTAGTTCTTCGATAGAGGCATCCTTGGCCTCGACAATCCGCAACAGGTCGCCGCTGGGGGTCAAGATCAAGCGGCCATAGGCACCGGGGACAGCGGCGTCAAAACCAAGAACCGCGACCTCAGCCCCTGCCTTTCGCAAGGCAAAGAGCGGCGCGATGGCGTCGGCATCCATCAAGGGACAGTCGGCAAAGGTCACGACGATATCGCCCACAAAACCGGCAAGGGCTTGGCGCGCGGCCAACACCGCATGACCGGTTCCGAGGGGTGGGTCTTGGATCGCAACCGACCCTTCACCAAGGCGTTTGGCGGCATGTTCGGCGACAGCAGGACTGTGGACACCGGCGACAACCACGATCCGCTCGCAGCCCAAGGCCTGCGCCGCATCAATGGCGCGGTCGAGCATGGTGCGCCCGCCCACCCGGTGCAGCACCTTTGGCGTCGGGGACTTCATCCGGGTGCCCTGTCCAGCGGCCAAGATCACAGCGGCTCTAGCGGTCATGAGAAGGTCCAATCCTGTGAGTCGGCCATTGCCATGCCTAGGGATTTAGCCGAAACCGAGGCATCTTTCGACCGGAGACCGCATTTTATGAGCCAAACAGCGCCACTCTTCGCTCCCGGTAGCCTGATGGGCGTGACCTTGGCCTTTGATCTGGACGGGACCCTGGTCGATACGGCGCCCGATCTGATGGGCACACTGAACACCATCTTGGCCGATCAGGGCCTCGCGACCCTGCCGATGGAGGCTGCCCGCAACCTGATCGGCAAGGGGGCCAAGGCGCTCCTTGAGCGGGGCTTCACCGCCTCGGGACGCAGCCTCGATGCCGAACAGAGCGATCGTCTGTTCCAGCAGTTTTTAGAGATCTATCTGAGCCGGATCGCGCAAGACAGTCGCCCCTTTGACGGCATGGAGCGGGCTTTGGACCTGTTTGCTGAGGCCGGTGCGGGCCTTGTTGTCTGCACCAACAAGCGCACTGACCTGTCGCTTGCCCTGCTAGACGCGCTTAGCCTCACCAGCCGCTTCAAGGCCGTGATCGGCGCGGACAGTGCCCCAGCACCCAAACCCGATGCCCGCCATTATCTCACAGCGATTGCGGCCGCCGATGGAACCTTAGAGCGGTCCTTAATGGTCGGGGACAGCGCCGCTGACGTCCAAGCCGCCCGCAATGCTGGCGCGCCCGTGGTGGTGTTCAGCTTCGGTTACACAGAGATCCCGGCGGCGGAGTTGGGGGCCGATGAGGTCCTGCACCATTATGACGATCTGCCCGCCGCTGTAGCGCGGCTTTTGGGGCGGGGTGAGTCGATAGAATAAGGCCCTCACCCAACCCTCTCCCTCAGGGAGAGGGTTGGGTGAGGGGGATGCACCCACGATACTATCCGCCGCATTCCCCGCGAAGGCGGGGATCCAGATCTTTGATTCCGACCTGTGCGTAACGGTCTGGGTCCCCGCCTTCGCGGGGAACAGGGATGTGGGACAGAAAACAAGGCCCTCACCCAACCCTCTCCCTCAGGGAGAGGGCTAAGAATGAAAAAGCCCTCGCCCCCTTGGGGGAGAGGGTTGGGTGAGGGGGTTTACGCGCTAGCCCTGCGGTCTAAACCGCTTGTTCGAGGCAAAGCCCTTGGGCGCGGCCTTACCCGCACTGCTACGGCGAGCAATCCAGCCGGTCCAGTCGGTCCAGGCGCGGTTGCGACCGGCGCTGTCGATCCATGAGGGCCCCGCAGCCTTGGTGAAGACCAGCGCATCGCGCAGACCGCCTTCGCGATAGGACTGGAGCTTCACGCCCTTGCCACGCACCATTTCAGGCAGCTCGTCGAGCTTGAAGACCAAGATCTTGCCGTTGTCACCAATGACCGCCAGATGATCGCCGTCAGCGACGTCAAGGCTGAGGCAAGCGCCCGACTCATCGACCGTCAGGACCTGCTTGCCCGCACGGCGGAACGCCAAGGCCTCGTCTTCGGGCAGAATGAAGCCATAGCCCGCCTTTGACGCGATGACCCGCTTGCGACCCGGCTTGTGCGGGAAGACGTCCAAGATCCGCACAGAATCTTCAATATCGACCATCAGGCGCAGCGGCTCGCCATGGCCGCGCGCGGAAGGTAGCTTATCGCAGGCGACGGTGAAGAACCGGCCATCCGACGCGAACAGCAACAGCTTGTCCGTCGTCTCCGCCGGGACGAGGAAGGCGAGCTTGTCGCCTTCCTTGAATTTCAATTCAGAAGGGTCCTGAACCGCGCCCTTGGCCGCCCGGATCCAGCCGCGCTCGGAGACGATGACCGTGATCGGCTCGCGGACAATCATAGCCTCGATGGCGGCGGCGGCATCCACTTGCGGGGCATCGGCAAAGCTGGTGCGCCGCTTTCCGACAGCGGTTTCGGGACCCAGAACCTTGCGGACCGCCCGAAGGCCGACACCGACGAGGTTCCACTGCTTCTTTTCGGAAGCCAGCAAGGCGGTCAGCCCATCACGTTCCTTGGCCAACTCGTCATGTTCGCGGCGAAGTTCCATCTCTTCGAGCTTGGCCAATTGGCGCAGGCGCGTATTGAGGATGGCATCGGCCTGAATATCGGTCAGGGTGAAGGTTTCGATCAGCTTGGCCTTGGGCTCATCCTCAAAGCGGACAATCCGGATCACCTCGTCCAGATTAAGGAAGACAATCAGCAGGCCTTCCAAAATATGCAGTCGCTGCTCAATCTTGGCCAGACGCCAACCGGCGCGGCGGATCAAGACCTCACGCCGGTGCGCCAAGAACGCCATCAGGGCCTGCTTCAGACCCATAACACCGGGCGTGCCGCGTGCATCGAGCACATTCATATTGACCGGGAAGCGGGTCTCGAGCGTCGAGAGCTTAAACAGGCTCTCCATCAAGACTTCGGGCTCAACATTGCGAGACTTGGGCTCGATAATCAGACGGACATCTTCGGCCGACTCGTCGCGGACATCGCCAAGCAACGGGGCCTTCTTGAGTTCGATCAGCGTGGCCAACTGCTCGATCATATCGGCCTTTTTGACCTGATAGGGGATCTCGGTGACGACGATACGATAGCCGCCGCGTGGGATCTCTTCGAGGTGCCAGCGGGCGCGAAGACGCACCCCTCCCCGGCCGGTCTCATAGGTCTCGAGCATCGAGGCTTGGCTTTCGACCACAATGCCGCCGGTGGGGAAATCTGGACCAGAAACAAAGCCCGTCAGGTCCGCCGTGCTCGCCTCTGGCCGTTCCAGCAGCAGCAGGCAGGCATCGATCAGTTCAGCGGCATTGTGCGGCGGGATCGAGGTGGCCATGCCCACGGCAATGCCCGACGATCCATTGGCCAGCAGATTGGGAAAGCCTGCGGGCAGGACCACCGGCTCTTCATCTTCGCCGTCATAGGTGGCGCGAAAATCAACCGCGTCCTCGTCAATGCCGTCCAGCAACAGGGCCGCCGCATCGGTCAGGCGGCACTCGGTGTAACGCATGGCAGCGGCATTATCGCCGTCAATATTGCCGAAATTGCCTTGGCCATCGATCAGGGGATAGCGCTGGGCAAAGTCCTGGGCCAAGCGAACCAAGGCGTCATAGACTGCTGTATCGCCATGGGGGTGATATTTACCGATCACATCGCCGACAACGCGGGCGCACTTCTTGGCCGAGGATTCCGGATCCAGCCGCAGGATGCGCATGGCGTGCATGAGACGACGGTGAACAGGCTTCAAGCCATCGCGAACATCCGGGAGCGCCCGGTGCATAATGGTCGACAGGGCATAGGCCAAATAACGCCGGGACAGCGCTTCGGTCAGAGGCTCATCGATGACACGGTCGCCGTCGGCGGGACCGCCGGGCGGAATCACTGGCTTGTTCATGCCTTTTGGCTCTTAGCGAGATTCCCGTGGGCGAGCCAGAGGGCGGTTTGGTGTTCCCCCCTCCCTGCGTCATTGCGAGCTTAGCGAAGCAACCCAGGGGACTGATGCGGACCGGAATTGATGTTCCCCTGGGTTGCTTCGGCGCGCTGCGCCTCGCAATGACGCGGGAGGGGACTGCGGGTCACTTCCCGCCAGTATGTAAGGGTCTGGGTCCCCGCCTTCGCGGGGAACACGGAAGAAAAAAAACAAGGCCCCCTACGGCCCTTCGGGCCACTTCCCCCAGAGGGGGAAGATTTACCGTCCCAAGATCTTCCCCCTCTGGGGGAAGTACCGGCGCAGCCGGGGAAGGGGGTTCTACCCTACCCGCTTAC
>CANESI010000050.1 GCA_947441065.1 Caulobacteraceae bacterium | reverse complement strand
TTGACTTACCGCGCAAGGAGAGCCGCAAACGCCGCGCAAAACGCCAAGGCTTTGGCAGGACCATGCGCTCAAACCGCAGGACCTGCTGCCAAGCGACCGGCATGACCTCAGGCTCCCGGCGCAACAGACGGCGCAGCGGAAAGACGAAGCGCGGATGGCGACGCTGCAGTTTGACAAAGGTGCGCCTGGCCCAAAAAGAGCTGCGCAGCAGGATCATCAGACCGACAACCATCACCGGCACGCCGAACGGTCCCGGCAGCGGGGCCATCACAATGCCAACAGCCACGATCGCGCCGCCCAAAAGAGCCATTACCCAACGGCCAAGACGGCTCGCCACGTCCGCGCCGACATTCTCGGCGTGGGTGTCTTGGTCGGGCTTGGTCAAGGGCACAACAACGGTTTGGGGCATCGGTCTCTTCGATCCACATGGCCGAGCCTCGAAAAGGTCGAGTCTCTTGCCCAGGACAGGGTTGATATGAGCGCTATGGTAACCAGTTTAAAGGCCCAATTGGGGCATAGTGATAATTAATCCGTTCGGCGCTACTCTGCGGCAACACCCACGCTCAATTCGGGACGCCAACGCAATCTAGGCTTGCGCGCGGCGAGGGTCTCGTCAAGCCGTCGCAACGGCGCATGGAACGGCGCACCCTTGAACCGCTCGGCATCCCCCGCCTTGGCCGCCTGAGCCAAGAGCAGCAGAACATCGCAAAACCGGTCCAGTTCCGCTTTTGATTCGGTCTCTGTTGGCTCGATCAGCATGGCACCATGCACCACCAGCGGGAAATACATGGTCATGGGATGGAAGCCCTCGTCGATCATGGCCTTGGCAAAGTCTAGCGTGGTGATCCCCGTGCCCTCCAGCCAGTGATCATCGAACAGGGCCTCGTGCATACAGGGGCCCTCAAAGGCCGCGCTCATCACGCCGCTGAGACGGGCCTTGATATAGTTGGCATTGAGCACCGCATCCTCGGCGACCTGCTTTAGGCCATCGGCGCCGTGGCTGAGCATGTAGGACAGGGCGCGGACATACATGCCCATCTGACCATGGAAGGCGCAGAGGCGGCCAAAGGCCTGAGCGGCCTCCCCTTCGCGATATTCCACCAACTCATAGACCTCGCCGCGCTTGACCACGAACGGGGTCGGAGCAAAGGGGGCCAGCGCCGCAGACAGGACCACCGGACCCGATCCTGGACCACCGCCGCCATGGGGCGTTGAGAAGGTCTTGTGCAGATTGATGTGCATGGCATCGACGCCCAGATCACCGGGCCTGACCCGCCCGACAATGGCGTTAAAGTTTGCTCCGTCGCAATAGAAATAGGCCCCTGCGGCATGGACCAGTTCGGCAATCTCGATCACATCGCGCTCGAACAGCCCACATGTATTGGGGTTAGTGACCATGATCGCGGCCACATCGGGTCCGAGCTTGGCCGCCAGATCGGCAATATCGACCCGGCCATCGGCGGTCTGGGCGATCTCTTCGACCTCATAGCCGACAAAGGCTGCGGTGGCCGGATTGGTGCCGTGGGCTGATGTCGGTACCAGAACCCGCTTGCGAGCATCGCCGCGCGCCTCGTGAGCGGCCCGGATGGCCAAGAGGCCGCATAGCTCGCCATGGGCTCCGGCCTTGGGCGACATGGCCACGGCAGACATGCCGGTCAGGGTCATCAGCCAATGGGCCAATTGGTCCATCAGGCCCAAAGCCCCCTGTACCGTCGATTGGGGCTGCAACGGGTGCACATCGGCAAAGCCGGGCAGACGGGCCATCTTCTCATTCAGGCGCGGATTGTGCTTCATGGTGCACGAGCCGAGCGGATAGAGCGCCAAATCGATGGCATGGTTCTTTTGGCTGAGCCGCACATAGTGGCGCATGGCTTCAGGCTCGCTGAGCCCCGGCAAGCGCATGGG
Source organism: Caulobacteraceae bacterium (assembly GCA_947441065.1). Classification (GTDB taxonomy): domain Bacteria; phylum Pseudomonadota; class Alphaproteobacteria; order Caulobacterales; family Caulobacteraceae; genus CAISGS01. Next base: position 14,767 of record CANESI010000050.1, on the reverse strand, counting down.
CGCTTTGCGGACCATATCCCCCAGATCAGCGGCGTCGCGCGATGGCTCTGGCAGGTCAACGCCGCTGCTATCCCATCCCTCGCGCTCAAAGATCAGGCCCTCATCCTGCAACAGGCCCCGTCCGCCGCCGAGGGTGGCCGGGATCGTGCCCGCTAAGGTCAGGCCAGGGACGGGCCGGGTCGGACGGCCAACTGCATTCATGCTCATCTTAGAAAGCCCCTTTCAGCGCGGCGACCAGAGCCGCAATATCGGACGAGGTGGTGGTCTCCGTCGCGCAGAGCAGCAGGACATCATCCATCCCGCCCTTGGGCGACAGACGCGACACCGGGACACCGGCCAAGATGCCCTGCCCTGCTAAGGTCTCGACCAGAGCCGCCGCATCGGTCGGCACACGGATGGCAAACTCGTTGAAGAAGCGCTCCGTCAAGATCTCCACCCCCGGCACGCCCATCAGCCCATCCCGCAGGTCTAGGGCCTTGGCATGGTTGATCGCCGCCAATCTACGCAATCCGACCTCGCCGAGCAGGCTCATATGGATCGTGAAGGCCAAGGCGCAGAGCCCGGAATTGGTACAGATGTTCGAGGTCGCCTTGTCACGGCGAATATGCTGCTCACGGGTCGAGAGGGTCAGGACAAAGCCGCGCCGCCCATCGGCATCGACCGTCTCGCCGCACAGACGCCCGGGCATCTGCCGAACATATATTTCACGCGCCGCAAACAGGCCGACATAGGGACCACCAAAGTTCAGGGCATTGCCGATCGACTGGCCCTCGGCCACGACAATATCGGCCCCCATCTCGCCGGGACCCTTGAGCAGACCCAGCGACACCACCTCGGTGACCACCACGATCAGCAAGGCCCCCTTGGCCTGAGCCGCCGCAGCAATGGCCGTGACATCCGTGACCGTGCCGAACAGGTTCGGGGTCTGGACGACGACGCAGGCCGTGTCATCATCAATGGCATCCAGAACGGCGGCCTCGCCATCAATGGCTGCATCCAGACGTTGGACCTGAACCCCTGCGACCTTGGCCAGGGTCTCGGCTGTGCGGGCATAGTGCGGATGAAGACCGCCCGACAGCACCGCCTTGCCGCGCCGCGTCACCCGCGCGGCCATCATCACCGCCTCCGCCGTCGCCGTGGAGCCGTCATACATGGACGCATTGGCCACCTCCATACCGGTCAAGGCCGCAACCTGGGTCTGGAACTCGAACAGATATTGCAAGGTGCCTTGGGCGATTTCCGGCTGATAGGGGGTGTAGCTGGTCAAGAACTCCGAGCGCTGGATGATATGGTCCACCGTGGCCGGGACATGGTGGCGATAGGCACCCGCCCCGCAAAAGAACGGCCCCTGCCCTGCGGTTCGATTGCGCGCAGCCAAGGCCGAGAGCGCCCGCTCGACCTCCAATTCGCCCTGATGGAAGGGCAGGTCCACCGGCTGATCGCGCCGCGCGGCATGGGGCACATCGACGAACAGATCATCGATGGTCGCCGCACCGATGACACCGAGCATGGCCGAACGGTCAGAGGGACTTAAGGGCAGATAACGCATAGGCGGGCCTCCAACAGGGGCAAATCGCAATGGGGGACGTTAGAGCGAGGCGAGGAAAGCGTCGTAAGCCGCACGGTCCATTAGGCCCGCGATCTGGCCGGGGTCGGCAATCTTGAGCTTGGCAAACCAGCCCGCCCCTTCGGGATCGGCATTGACCGTTTCAGGCGCAGCGGCCAGATCGCCATTGGCCTCGATGACCTCGCCTGAGACCGGCGCATAGACGTCAGATGCGGCCTTGACGCTCTCGACCACCGCGAGACTGTCGCCGACGGTCAGGACCTTGCCGAGGTCTGGCACCTCGACGAACACGACGTCACCGAGCTGTTCGGCGGCATAGGCGGAGATACCGACCGTGGCGACGTCGCCATCGACCTTGATCCACTCGTGGTCTTTGGTGAAAAACATCTGGATCTTCCTTGCAGGGTCAGGATTTGCGGACATAGCGGTGGGGCACAAAGGGCATGGCCACGACTTGAGCCGGTTGGCTCTTGCCCCGAACAATGACGCTCAAGGGCGTGCCGACGAGGGACAGGGCAGGCGGCACGAAGCCCATGGCGATGGCGGTGGATAGGGTGGGTGAAAAGCCGCCGCTGGTGACCTTGCCGACCACCGCGCCGCTGGCATCGGTGATCTCGGCCCCCTCGCGGGCGGGGGCTCCCTCAAGAACGCGCAGGCCAACCCGAATACGGGAAAGATCGCCGTCCAGCTCGCGCTTGATGCGGCTATAGCCGGGAAAGTCGCCCGCATCCCGGCGGCGCTTGGACACGGCAAAGGTCAGACCGGCCTCGATGGGCGAGATGGTCTCGTCCGCATCATGGCCATAGAGCGGCAACCCCGCCTCCAGACGCAGACTATCGCGCGCGCCCAGACCGATAGGCCGCACCCGCTCGTCGCTGAGCAACAGGGCCCAGACCTCGGGGGCGATCTCATTAGGCAGCGAGATCTCGAAGCCGTCCTCGCCCGTATAGCCGGACCGCGAAACGATCACGTCGGTGCCAAAGGCGTTCAGGCGCGTGGTCTCCATAAAGCCGAGATCCGCGATGGCTGGAATGTGACCGGCCAACACCGCAGCGGCCATCGGTCCTTGCAAGGCCAACAGAGCGTGATCTTCGAGGCGCTCGATCTTGACCTGACCGGCGAGCTCGTTCGCGATCCATTTGAAATCGCCCTCTTTGCAGCCCGCATTGACCACCAGATAGAGCCCATCCTCATCGGGACGCCCGGCCATCAAATCATCAATGATCCCGCCCTTATGGTTCAAGAGCAGGCTGTAGCGCAGCTTTCCGGGCTTCAGGCCGATGAAATCGCCGGGCGTCACCTCTTCGAAGGCCGCGAGCGGCGCAACACCACGCAGGCGCGCTTGGCCCATATGGGACACATCAAACAGGCCCGCCTGATCGCGGGTCCAGCGGTGTTCGGTCAGGACGCCGTCCCGGTACTGCACGGGCATCTCGTACCCAGCAAAGGGCACCATCCGTGCGCCAAGGGCGAGATGAGCATCATAGAGCGCGGTGCGCCTAAGGGATGGATCGGTCATTTTGGCTCCGAAACGCAGACAGGACGGCAAGCCAAGGGCGATCTAAGCCCCCAATGGCCTGCACCCCCGCTGTCCTGAAACCTGAGAGATTTCGGCGGTCCCATACGGAACCGGCCTTGCTCCTTCGGTGAACGACCCTAATCAGGGCGCTACTTTCCAGCGTTTCGTAACCCTTGCGGTCCTTTTGCCTGAGCGTTTCCGGGGTGGTTGCGCCTTCGGCGGAAGCCTCATCGATCACATCGACTCAGCCTCCCTCTCCCGCAAGAGTAGATCGAACCTGTTCGAGGCAACGCGTGAAGTCAAGGCTGATTTGGTATGGGCACAAACTATGGGCGTAAGTGCCGCAAATTCGACTAAGCGGCGTCCTTCTCAACCCATTGATCAAAGAGTTCGAATTGAGCAGGCCGCGTTATCAACTCGTCCTTTTGATCTAGGTCCGACCCGCTGAGAAGGTCCTTTAGAGCGCCCAATTCCTTATCGGTCATGACGGAAACCAAGAATATAGCCCGCAGTAACTTCTCAGCAGCCCCGGGCATTTCGGTCTCACCCTTTTCCCACCTTGCTACGGATTGACTCGTATTGCCGAGCCTTGCGGCCAATTCAGCTTGAGTAAGGTCCAAGCTGTTTCTCAAAAATCGGATTTCTTTTAATGAGAGTGACTTCCGGTTATGAACCAGGTAACGCCCGATCGCCTTATGGAGTCCGTCAATATCTGCAATAGTGACATGGGCATCCCCATCATGGTCTTCAATACGATATCCATTCAATAGGTAGATGTCATCAAGACCGCAGGCCCGATAGCGATAGGGCGGCGTCTTGACCGCTTCTCCTGCAAGATAAAAGCTATCAAGGCTCATCGATCTTCCCATTCCACTGTCTTTAGAAATAGTCGTCCTGACCGCAAAACGACGGTGGCCACCCCTATGTCTCGGCTCCCCTTCTTTCTCGCGACCATTTTGCATTTCCACTCTCCAGCCTGTCTTCCCGCTTCGATGTCACCAACAATATCGCCGGTGCGCAGAACCCTCAGCACGTCCATTGTCGTAATGTCGCGCTCTTCCATCCGATCCAAAGCATGCTCGCTAAAGCCGACATTCCCCGAATCTATCGCGGCCTTCCGAATGATCTCAAGAAGGTCTCGCGCACGGGGTTTGAGCTGAGCAATGGCCTTGCTCGGATTATGCTTCACCATAAAACTATCATTATGATAGTTTATAACTTGCGACAAGCGGATAGATTCTGTCTCAATACCGATAGGTCAGAACACCAGCGCACAAGGCTCGAACAGACGGCCTATAGGGATTATGATGGGGCTCGCCTACGACAAGATTGATGTCACCCTTAAGCACCTCTGAACAGGCACTGCCCATGACCGATCTTGATCCTTTCATCGCCGGCCTGCCCAAGGCCGAGTTGCATCTGCACATCGAAGGGAGCCTAGAGCCCGAACTGATGTTTGCGCTCGCGGCGCGAAATGGGCTCAGCCTACCCTTTGCCTCGGTCGCGGCGGTGCGCGCCGCCTACGACTTTTCCAATCTGCAGGACTTTCTCGACATCTACTATGCTGGGGCCAGTGTTCTGCTGACCAAGGCCGACTTCCACGATCTGGCCATGGCCTATTTCGAGCGCGCTGCTGCGGACAATGTGCGCCATGCTGAGATTTTCTTTGATCCCCAGACCCATACAGACCGCGGGATCGCGTTTGATACGGTGATGGAGGGGCTGTTGTCGGCTATGGCCGAGGCCAAGACCCGGCTTGGCCTGACGTCAAAACTGATCCTCTGTTTCCTGCGCCACCTTTCCGAAGAGGCAGCATTGGCTACCCTTGCTGAGGCCGAACCTTGGCTAGACCAGATCGCCGGGGTCGGGCTCGACAGTTCCGAACAGGGCCATCCGCCGAGCAAATTTGCCCGTGTCTTCGCTGCCGCTGCCGCCAAGGGCCTCAAGCGCGTCGCCCATGCGGGCGAGGAAGGCCCCCCAGCCTATGTCTGGGAAGCGCTGGATATCTTAAAGATCGACCGGATTGATCACGGCAACCGGTCGCTCGAAGACGAAGCTCTGGTTCAGCGGATCGTCGCTGATGGCCTGACCTTGACCGTCTGCCCCCTGTCCAACCACAAGCTCTGCGTGGTCAGCGACCTGGCACAGCATCCGATCAAACAGATGCTCGACCTCGGCCTCAAGGCGACGATCAATTCGGACGATCCAGCCTATTTTGGCGGCTATGTGAATGCCAATTTCAGCGCTGTGGCGAAGGCCGTGGGCCTGACCCGCGATGAGATCGTGACCCTCGCCAAGAACAGCTTCACCGGCTCGTTTCTTGCGCCAGACGAGATCGCGGCTCACCTTGCCGAGATCGACGCCTACTGCGCCTAACGGTTACATCCGCTCGGGCGTTTCGATCCCCAGAAGGTCCAGAGCCATCTCAAGCTGGCGCAGGGCCGTCGCCGAGAGGGTCAGGCGCGAGGCCTTGGTTGCGGCGTCCTTGGCCACTAGAACCGGACAGGCGGCATAGAATTTGGAAAAGGCCTGGGCCAGACGATAGGCGTGCTCGGCGATGAAGTTTGGGGCCTTCTTGTCATAGGCCTCGGCCACCGCCGTATTGAAGGCGTCCAAGGTCAGGACCAGATCGCGTTCTGCGGGTTCGCAGATGATCACCGGCCCGCCGACTGAGCCCTCGTCTGCGGCCTTGCGCAGCAGAGATTTCACCCGCACCGCCTGATAGAGCAGATAGGGGCCGGTCTTGCCCTCAAAGCTGGTAAAACGATCCAGATCAAAGACATAGCTGGTGCCGCGATAGTTCTGCAGATCAGCAAATTTAAGGGCGGCGATGGCCACCTTATGGGCCGTCTCTTCAAAGGCCTCCGCCGACAGTTCCGCGCCCAGACCGGCCTCTTTCAATCGTGCGCGGGCCTTGTCGCGAGCCATTTCAATCAGGTCATGCAGCTTCAAAACCCCGCCTGCGCGGGTCTTGAACGGCTTGCCATCAGCGCCGTTCATGGTGCCAAAGCCAATATGCTCCAGCGCGCCTTCGGGCGCATAGCCCGCCAGTTCCGCCGCTCGGAAGACCTGCGCAAAATGGTCAGCCTGACGCTGATCGACGCAATAGAGCATCAGATGCGGGTCTTGGTCGCGCCTGCGACCGACGATGGTCGCCAGATCGGTCGTGCCATACATGGCCGAGCCTTCGGAGGAGATCACCAAGAGGGGTGGAAGCTCTCGCTTGTCGCCTTCGCGGGCCACGCGGACGATCTGCGCGCCCTGATCCTCGACCAGCAGGCCTTGCGCACGCAGGGCCGTGACCATGTCAGGAATGAAGGGATCGGCATCGCTTTCGCCGTTCCAGAGGTCGAAATGGACCCCTAGCGCATCAAATTCGCGGCGAAGGGCCACGCGGCTGACCTCCACAAAGCGCCGCCAGAGGGTCAGATAACCTTCCTTGCCCGCTTGCAGCTCTGCCGTCGCCTTACGGGCGCGGTCGCGATAGTCCGTATCTTCCTTGGCCTTGGCCGCCGCCATTGGATAGAGACGGTCGAGCAGGGGCAGGTCAAGGTCCGCTAAGGCTGATAGGTCAACATCCGCCGCCCCCTCGCCAATCGCTCGCAGGCGCGGATCTTCGTCGCCAGCCGCTAGGATCAAGAGCCCCATCTGGAAGCCCCAGTCGCCAAAGTGAGCGTCGCCCCAGACCGTGTCGCCGCAGAACCGATAGATGCGCTTGATCGCTTCGCCGATGATCGAGCTGCGCAGATGGCCGACATGCATCGGCTTGGCCACATTCGGCCCGCCATAGTCGATAATGATTCGGCGCGGGGTCTCGTTGAGGGCCGCACCAAGACGTGGATCAGTGACAATCTCTGCGGCGCGCTGGGTCAAAGCGCCGTCGCTGAGGCGCAGATTGACAAAGCCTGCCCCGGCAACCTCGACCGAACTGAACAGCTCAGACGCCTTTGGATCAGCGCTTAGGGCAGCAATGACCTCGGCGGCAATCTCACGCGGATTGCGCCGCGCTGCCTTGGCGGCGGCGAGCGCGCCGTTGCACTGAAAATCAGCCAAGTCTGGACGGTCAGAAACCCCGACCCGCCCCAATGATGCATCAAGGCCCAGCCCTTCAAAGACGCTGGAGACCGTTTGGCTCAAGGCCCCTTTTAGATCCGTCATGGAGAGGCCTAGGGTGCCTTCTGCGGGGCGACATTGACGCGGAAGCGTTTGCCGTCTCGGTTAAACTCAGCCATCTGCGGGGTCACATCAAACCCAACCAGCACCTCGAAATTGGCGCCGCTGACGCCTTCGCCAGCGCGTGGAATGACGATGCTATTGATCTTGTCCGTATAGAGGGCGCGATCTTCACCCGCAGCGAACCGAGCCGGAACGGTGAAATATTCCTTGGCCAACACGACCTTGTTGCGATTGGTCACCGCCACCCAATAGGTAAAATCCTTGGAAGCCGACTGCGACAGGGGCGCGGCCTCTGGACCACGGCCCAAGGCGAACAGAACCTCCATGCGCAGCTCGATCGGATCGGTGCCGCGATATTTGCAGCCCGCTGAGATGCCTTGAATTTCGCCCGAATAGATCACGGCGCTAGAGGCTTCGCGATTGTCCTTAAACTCGACCATGCGCGAGGCGTCATAGAGCACCTTCACATAGGGGCATGGACCGGCATTGCGCATACCGGGCAAGGGCGAGAGCTGATTGCCCCATTCTTCGTCGCGCTTCTTACGCTTGGCCGCGTCCTTCTCCTCATCCTGCTGCCCGCCATCGCGACCGCCAGGGCGACCCTGAGCATGGCTTGGCGAGACATCGGAAAGGACCATCATCGCACTGAGGGCAGTGACGGCAAAGGCGGTGGCAATCGAAAATTGGCGCATGGGCAATCCAAGGCAAACAGGTTCGCCGCGAAAGCACGGCGATTGGTCCTACTGCGTGATAAAGGCTTCTCTTTGACCTCGCAACTTTGTCTGACGTTGACAGAGGTAGCGAGAGACAGGTTCTACGCCTATTAAGGGACTATGAGCGACCTTTCTTCCCCATCAAAGCCGCCTTTGCGCATTCTCTTGGCCAGCCCACGCGGCTTTTGCGCCGGGGTGGACCGTGCCATCCAGATCGTCGAGCGAACGATCGAGAAGTTCGGCGCGCCGGTCTATGTGCGCCATGAAATCGTGCATAATCGCCATGTAGTGGACCGTTTACGGGCTATGGGCGCGGTTTTCGTCGAAGAATTGGATGAATGCCCGCAAGATCGGCCGGTGATATTCTCCGCTCACGGGGTTCCCAAATCGGTGCCTGCCGACGCTCAAAACCGCAAGATGCTCTATCTGGACGCCACCTGCCCGCTCGTCTCCAAGGTCCATGTTGAGGCCGAACGTCATTTTGAGGCTGGCCGCGAAATAATTCTCATCGGCCATGCCGGACATCCCGAAGTGATCGGGACCATGGGTCAGTTGCCCGAGGGTGCCGTCTCTCTGGTCGAAACGGTTGAGGATGCCCGCGCCTTTGAGCCTAAGGATCCAGCCCGACTCGCCTTTGCCACCCAAACCACCCTGTCGGTCGACGATACCGCCGCCATCGTCGCCGTTCTGCAAGCGCGCTTTCCCCTGATGGCCGCGCCGCACAAGGAAGACATATGCTACGCAACCACCAACCGCCAAGATGCGGTCAAGCGGTTGGCACAGGATGCGGACCTGCTGTTGGTCATAGGCTCGAAGAACTCTTCCAACTCTGTGCGGCTGGTCGAGGTCGGGCTGAGGGCGGGCGTCAAGGCGGCAGAACTGATCGATGATGCCTCAAGCCTTGATTGGGCCTGGCTAGAGGGCGTGCAAACGGTGGGCATCACGGCGGGGGCCTCGGCTCCCGAACGGTTGGTGGAGGCCTTGATCGACACGCTGGCTCAGCGGTTCCAGATCACCATCGACGAGGTTGACCCCGTTCGTGAGACCGTGACCTTCAAGCTGCCGCGCATCCTGTCGGAAAATTTTGATCCGGCCCAAGCTTGACCGCGAGGCCTTCGTCACCGATCAAGGGCCATGGCCGTTTACACAGACATCACCGACGCGGAACTGAACGCCTTTCTGGCGGACTTTGACCTTGGCAAGCCCTTGGCCTTTAAGGGCATTGCGGAAGGGGTCGAAAATTCCAACTTCCTGCTCGAAACCGAGACCGGCCGCTATATTCTGACCGTCTATGAGCGGCGGATGCGCGAGGAGGAACTGCCCTATTTCCTGGGCCTAATGCGCTGGCTGGCCGATCATGACTATCCTAGCGCTGCCCCGGTGGCGGATCGTCAGGGACGCACGCTCAAATATGTGCGGGGCAAGCCTGCAGCCATTGTCGCCTTCCTAAGCGGCCTGTCGGTTCGTCGGCCAGAGGTCAAGCACTGCCGACAGGCGGGCGAAGGGTTGGCGAGGTTGCATCTGGCAGCGCAGGGCTATCCGGGACGACGTCCCAATGCCTTGGGCCAAGCCTCTTGGGCTCCGATGTTTGCAGGATTGACCACTGCTGCGGAGGACCTGAAACCCGGCCTTGCCGCCACCATCACAGACGACCTGACCCATCTGGCCAAGGCTTGGCCGCACGATCTGCCGGTCGGGACGATCCATGCGGACCTGTTTCCTGACAATGTCTTCTTCAAGGGTGACCAGTTCGCCGCAGCCATCGACTTCTATTTCGCCTGTGATGATGCGCTGGCCTATGATCTGGCCATCTGCCTGAATGCCTGGTGCTTTGAGGCCGACGGCGCCTTCAACGTCACCGCAGGCCGCGCCCTTGTCAGCGGTTATGAGCATATTCGCCCCCTTTCGGTTCAAGAACGCCTTGCCCTGCCGGTGCTGGCTTGGGGGGCTGCTATGCGGTTCTTCCTGACCCGTCTGAACGATTGGGGCTCGACGCCCGAAGGGGCCTTGGTCAAGCCTAAGGACCCGCTGGAATATGAGCGCAAGCTGGCCGTTCACCGGGCCGCAGCCCTTGGCGGTCAAGGCCTGATCCTGTTCGGGGACGAGGCGTGACCATCGAGGTCCTGATCTATACGGACGGTGCCTGCCGAGGAAATCCCGGGCCGGGCGGCTGGGGTGCAATCTTGATCTATGGCGGTCACGAAAAGGAGCTGTGCGGCGGCGAGCCGGACACCACCAACAACCGCATGGAACTGATGGGCGCCATCCAGGCGCTGGAGGCCCTGACCCGCCCTTGCAAGATCGTGCTCTATACAGACAGCCAATATGTCCGCACTGGCATCGCCACCTGGCTATCCCTATGGAAAGCACGCGGTTGGCGCACCCAGAGCAAGGGCGCCGTCAAGAATGCCGACCTGTGGCGACGGCTCGACGAGGCCCGCCTGCGCCACGATGTCGATTGGCGCTGGGTCAAGGGCCACAATGGCCACCCCCTCAATGAACGGGCCGACGGCCTAGCCCGGCAAGGGATGTTGAACAGTCTGGCGGGGCGTTAGGGCCCGAGGACTTGACTTGTTTAATATTAAACCATCTAATAGTTCATATATAAACTATTAGGGCGATCCGATGGCCGCGACACATCCGATCAAAGACCGACCCGATGTTGAGCTGTTCCATGAGGTCAGCCTGATCGATCAATTGGCGCGCAGTCGGCTCGAGCGGGCCCTGCCCCAAGGCCTGTCCTCCGCCCAGTTCGGGATCCTCAACCATCTTGCGCGTCAGGGCGAGCCAATGAGCCCTGCCCAGCTTGCCGCCGCCCTGTCTCTCACCAAGGGTGCCGTGACGAACCTGCTGCAAAAGCTTGAGGCGCAAGGCCTGATCGCCATCATTACCGATCCCGATGACGGGCGCCGCAAGTGGGTTAGCCTCTCGGACGGTGGCGGCGCGGAGCACCAGCAATGTCTCAAGCGCCTGCGCCCGCTCATGGAAGAGATGCGCGCCGCCATCGGGGAAGACGACTTCAAAGCCGCCCTGCCCTTCCTAAAACAGCTTCGGCTCTGGCTGGACCAGAACCGCTAAGGCAGCCGATGGCCCCGCCGCATTATGATTGGATCCCGCGCACCTTTAACTGGGCTCCATCAACGACCGCTTCGACGGACACGCGCGCACCTTTGACAAGGGACTGGTCGTCAAGCGAACTTGCAGGCCACTCGGCACCTCCGACGAGCACCCTTCCCTGACCGGCGCTAAAATCATCGACGACAGTGCCCGACTGCCCCATCAACCGCGCCGTCTGATCGTTGAGATCGGGCTCCTTAGGCGCGGTCTGCGGCAAGAAACGACGCGCCATCAGGCTCGAGCCTATGGTCAAAAGCGCAAAGACCACGACCTGTCCGCCTAGGCCAAAGGGCGGATCGAGGGCCGATATGCCCCCCGTCACCATCGCCGATACTGACGGCCACAGCAGCCAGCCCGTGCTCGTGACGATCTCAACCGCCAAGATCAAAGCCGCCAAGGCCAGCCACAGCCAGACCGGTTGACTGAAATCGAAACCCGACAAAACCGCCATGGCCCTAATCCGTGGCTGGAACAGAAGAACCCGAACGCGGTGCTGGACCGGCAGGTTTCGCACCCGTCAGCAGTTCCGCCACACCGGCCAAGGACCCGACGAGCGAACTCATATCGGCGGGAATGATCACGGTCTTCTGGTTTGGCGACGAGGCCAGCTTACCAAAGGCCTCGACATATTTCTGAGCGACGAAATAGTTGATCGCCCTAACATCGCCTTGGGCAATGGCCTTGGACACAGAGTCTGTCGCCTTGGCCTCGGCCTCTGCGCCGCGCTCGCGCGCCTCAGCATCGCGATAGGCCGCTTCTCGACGGCCTTCTGCTTCTAGGATAGCGGCCTGCTTTGCCCCCTCAGCGCGAAGGATGGCTGCTGCGCGTTCGCCCTCGGCTTCCGTGATCGAGGCCCGGCGCTCCCGCTCGGCCTTCATCTGGCGCGCCATGGCGTTGGTAATGTCTGGCGGCGGGGCAAGGTCCTTGATTTCGATACGTGTGACCTTGACGCCCCAAGGGTGGGTCGCCTCGTCAATCGTGATCAAGAGACGCGTATTGATCGCATCCCGCTGCGATAGAACCTCATCCAGATCCATCGAGCCCACCACCGTGCGCAGATTGGTCATGGCCAACTGACCAATCGCATAGATCAGGTTATCGACCCGATAGGCGGCTTGAGCAGGGTCCATAATCTGAATAAAAACAATGCCATCGACCTGAACCGTGACATTGTCCTTGGTGATCACCTCTTGGCGCGGGACATCCAGAACCTGTTCTGTGACGTTTAACCGACGACCAATCGTCTCGATAAAGGGCAGCAAAATCGAAAGGCCCGGCTTTAGGGTTCGCGTATATCGCCCCAGACGTTCGACCGTATATTCCCGACCTTGAGGCACGACCTTGATCGTGCTGACGGCAATAACGATCGCCAGCACGACAAGCACCAACGGAAAGATAAATCCCATTTCAGACCTCCTAAAGCCACCCAAATGAAGCTTATAGAAGGCCCAACCGAAATCTAGACCTCTCGTTACAGTATTTTAAAACCTCTTAAAACGCTACCCGGCGTCGATATCGGCGGCGCGGCGGATGGCCTTGTGGGCCTCATCCAAGATGTTCTTGACGATCTGAGCGGCGGGCAGGACATCGTGGATGCCGCCAGCCGACTGGCCCATGGCAAAGCAGGACTTATCAGGATCGAGACCGTCGATCTGCCCGCCAATACCGCCCATGGCATTGGCCTTGACCGAGACCATGGCCTGCATCGGGAAGGCTTGGATCTCTTCGGGGCGTGCTTCCCATCCGGCGACATAGCTATTTTTTTGCACGCGCATCGGCTTGCCGGAATAGCAGCGGGTGCGGATCGTATCGTCATCGGTGGCGGCGGTGACGGCGTCCTTATAGAGCTGGCCAGCATGGGCTTCGGCCGACGCGATGAAACGGGTACCCATCCAGACCCCTTGCGCGCCAAGGGTCAGGGCTGCTGCCAGACCGCGACCATCATAGAGACCGCCAGCGGCCACAACCGGGATCTTCACCGCATCCACGGCCTGGGCCACCAGAGGCAAGGTGCCGACCAGGCCGGTGTGCCCACCACCCTCGCCGCCCTGACAGATGACCGCATCGCACCCGGCCTGCTCGGCCTTGATTGCGTGCTTAACAGCGCCGCAGACGACCATGACCTTCAGGCCTGCCTCATGCAGTTGCTGCAGGATCGGCATGGGCACGCCCAGACCGGCGATGAAAGAACTGGCCCCGCCCTTAATGATCACATCCACCGACGCGGTCAGGGATTCCGGCGAGGCGGCCAGCAGGTCAACGCCAAAGGGCTTGTCGGTCAGGCGGCGAACCTCCTGCATCTGCTCGGCGATGAACTCAGGCGTTGTTCCGGCCATGCCCAGCACGCCATAGCCGCCCGCAATGGACACGGCGGCAGCCAGTTCCGCGTACGAAACCCCACCCATCCCGGCCAGCATGATGGGGTGCTCAATATCCAGCAGGTCGCAAAGGGAGGTACGCAGGGCCATGGGAGTTTCCTCTAGGAATGTTCTGTTGCAAACTTTCCCCTAGGAAGCCCCCGCTTGCGCTCGAGCGCAAGCCTGACCCGGCGTCACATGCCTAGAAAATCGCGTAGGCGCCGTCGATCAGGAAGCTATCGCCCGAATGGTAGCTGGAGGCGTCCGAGGTCAGATAGACCGCAATACCCCCAAAATCCTCGGGTTGACCCCAGCGACGCGAAGGGACCCGGCTAATGACCTTTTCGGTGAAGACTGGATTGTCTTGATTGGCTGCGGTCATGTCGGTGGCGATCCAGCCGGGCAAGATGGCGTTGGCGCGGATGCCATAGCGGGCATGTTCCACCGCGACGGACTTCATCATCGAGACGACGCCGCCCTTGGTCGCGGCATAGGCCTGATTTCGCGCAGGGCCGGAAATGGCGGCCAGCGACGCAATACCCACGATCGACCCACCGGGCTCACCAGCCTTGGCGCGGGCAACCATGTGTTTGCAGGCCTCACGGAAGGTCCAGAACACACCGTCAAGATTGACCGCCAAGGTCTTGCGATAGGTCTCGGTGGTCATTTCGATAAAGGAGTTGGAGCGGTAGCCGACACCGGCATTGGCAAAGACCGAGTGGACCGTGCCCATGGCCTCAACCGCCTCGTTCATCCCCTGAACCACCGCATGCTCGTCCGACACGTCGACGGTCTGAGCCATCACCCGCACGCCGTACTTCAAAAGCTTGCCTTCAGCCTCGATATTGCGCTCTGCGTTGGTGCCCCAGATGACAATATCCGCGCCCGCTTGAGCCATGGCCTCAGCCATCCCCAGCCCAATGCCGCGATTGCCGCCGGTCACGAGTGCCACCTTGCCGGTCAGATCAAAGGGTTTGTAGCTCACGGGGCGTCTCCTGATGGTCTGTTGTTTGTTTGGAGACCATTGTCAGGGGCTGTGCGGGGAAGATCAAGGGGGCGTGGCACAGAGGTCCGTGGATGACCCCCTCACTGGGCCCTCTCCCCCTGAAGGGGGCGAGGGCTTTGTCGTTCTTAGCCCTCTCCCTGTGGGAGAGGGTTGGGTGAGGGCCTTTTCCCTCTTCCGCGTTCCCCGCGAAGGCGGGGACCCAGACCCTTGCACTCAGACGGTACGCGGCCCGCTGGATCCTTTCGTAGATGACGCGGCGGAGAGGACAGCGCATGAACACCCCCCACTCCCAACCCTCTCCCCCTCAAGGGG
>CANESI010000049.1 GCA_947441065.1 Caulobacteraceae bacterium | reverse complement strand
GGCCGCAACGAGATCCGCCAATATGAGGCTGCTGCTGCCAGCTAGTCTGTGAAACAAGGCCCCCTACGTCGCTTCGCGCCACTTCCCCCAAAGGGGGAGATTTGCTTTTCTTAGGTCTGCCCCCTCTGGGGGAAGTACCGGCGAAGCCGGGGTAGGGGGCTCTTTCTTTAAGAAAACAAACAAGGCCCTCACCCAACCCTCTCCCTCAGGGAGAGGGCTAAGAATGAGAAAGCCCTCGCCCCCTTGGGGGAGAGGGTTGGGTGAGGGGGACTTCACCAACCCCTCCCTCCACCATGGATCCCTCACCATGAGCTTCACCACCCCCCTGATCCTTTCTGGCCCCTTGCGTCAGCCGCACCAGATGTTGGCCGATCAGGAATATGGCGGCCATAGCTCGATCCATGATGATGCCATGGCCGAGAAGCTGGGCTTTCGGGCAGGTCCCATCGAAGGGCCGACCCATTTTAGTCTGTTTCCGCCCTTGCTGGCTCAGATCTGGGGACAGGCTTGGTATGAGCGGGGCTGTCTCTCGTCCCACTATCTAAACATGGTCATTGAGGGCGAAGAGGTTCAGGCCTTTGCCGAGGTCCCGCCTGCGGGGGCCACCTCGACCCGCGTCTGGGCGCAAAAGGCCGATGGCACGCCTGTGCTTGAGGCCAGCGCCAGTATCGGCCCGGACTTTAGTCCGACCCTGCTGGAAAAGCGCATGGCTGACCTGCGCCCGCCTGAAAAGCTGCTGATCCTCGAAGATCTGCATGTCGGCATGACCGGCGCCGTCGATGAAAGGGTGCGGATGGAGCCGGACCAGCATATGGGCGCGCTATACCCCTTCAGTCTCAATCAAAAGCTGGCGGTGATCACCGAGACCTCGCCTTGGTATTTCGACCCCGCCTCATCGCCTTGGGGGCGGGCCATCATTCCGTTAGAGATGATCAGCGTCTTGGCTGAATATTCCAGCCGCCAAGCGGCCTTCCCGGTCAAGGGACCGGCGGTGGGCCTATTTGCCGATCAGGAAATCCGCCTGATCGATGGGCCTCTGTTTGTGGGCGAGGACTATATTATCCGCCGCGAGATCGCCGCCTTGGCCGAAAGCCGCCGCACCGAATCCTATTGGGTCCGCACCCGTATCTTCGATTCGACCGGCAAGAAGCAGGTGGCGGAGATGCTGCTCAACCACGCCACCTTGAAACATTCCTATGCCGGCTATGCCGAGGCTGGCTGAACCAGCAGATGTGGGCCAAGCTCTGAAATGGACTTGGCCCCGGTCAGGGCCATGGCGACCCGCATTTCGCGCTCGATTAGGCTCAGCAGGTGACTGACTCCGGCTTGGCCGTGGGTGGCGAGGGCGTAGATATAGGCCCGGCCCAGAAGGACACCTTGGGCGCCGAGGCTGAGCATCCGAACCACATCCAGACCTGAACGAATCCCGCCGTCGGCCAGCAGGGTGATCTGACCACTGACTGCGCTTACGATGGCGGGCAGGGCGCGGGCGGTCGAGAGGACCCCGTCCAGCTGACGCCCCCCATGGTTGGACACGACCAGACCATCGGCGCCGAACCGAACTGCGTCCTTGGCGTCCTCTGGGTCCAGAATGCCCTTGAGGATGATCTTACCGGGCCAGAAATCACGCACCCACTCAATGTCGTGCCAACTGATCGAGGGATCAAAATTGGCCCCGATCCAGCCCATATAGTCTTCCAGTCCAATGGCCTTGCCGAGATAGGCTGAGATATTGCCAAGGTCATGGGGGCGTCCCAGAAGCCCGACATCCAGCGCCCATTGCGGCTTGGTCACGGCTTGGGTCATGCGGCGCAGCGGGGCCATGGGGCCGCTCATTCCGGCATGGGCGTCGCGATAGCGCGAGCCGGGCACGGGCATGTCGACCGTAAAGATCAGGGTGGTGATCCCTTGGGCCAAGGCCCGCTCCAGAACGCTCTTCATGAAGCCGCGATCCTTGAGCACATAGAGCTGGAACCAGATCGGCTTGCTGACCGCCGCGCTGACCTCTTCGAGCGCGCAGACGCTGACCGTTGAAAGGCTATAGCCAATGCCAGCCTTCTCAGCGGCCCTAGCAGCCTGCACCTCGCCGCGCCGTGCATAGATCCCGGCCAGCCCGACCGGGGCAAGGGCGATGGGCATGGCGAGGTCCTGATCAAACAGGCGGGTCTTGAGGCTGATATCGGCCACATCGCGAAGCACCCGCTGGCGCAAGGTGACATCGGACAGGTCACTGACATTGCGGCGCAAGGTGTGCTCGCCATTGGCGCCGCCATCGAGATAGTCGAACAGGAAGCGCGGCAGTCGGCGGCGCGCGGCCTCGCGATAGTCTGTCGGCGCAGAAATGATCATTGGCTCGGTCCCGTTCCGTCGCTTGGCCCCAGACTAGACTGCTTTGACGATAGGTTTTCTATCCTTTTGGACGCGATCCTAGAAAAATCCGTTTCACATTTGCGCAGGACAGGTCAGCTTGGCACCAACGCGATGGGTCCAATCCGGCCTTCGATAGAATTATGGGGCAGGTCGCGCGCCTGCCCATGACAGGAGCTTAGCCATGACCGAACAGACCCCCTATGTGCCGCCGAAGATCTGGACCTGGAACAAGGACAATGGCGGCCAGTTCGCCAATATCAATCGTCCTATCGCAGGTGCGACCCACGAAAAGGACCTGCCGGTTGGACGCCATCCGCTGCAGCTCTATTCCCTAGGCACCCCAAACGGCGTCAAGGTTACGGTGATGCTGGAGGAGCTGTTGGCGCTGGGCCACAGCGGCGCGGAATATGATGCTTGGCTGGTTCGCATCAATACCGGCGACCAGTTCAGCAGCGGCTTTGTCGCCGCCAACCCCAATTCCAAGATCCCCGTCCTCGTCGATCACAGCGGCCCTGAGCCCATCCGCGTCTTTGAGTCCGGCGCAATCTTGATGCACCTCGCAGAAAAGTTTGGTGAGTTCCTGCCAACCGGCGGCAAGGCCCGCGCTGAATGTCTGTCCTGGCTGATGTGGCAGATGGGCAGCGCGCCCTATCTTGGCGGCGGCTTTGGCCACTTCTATGCCTATGCGCCGTTCAAGATCGAATATGCCATCGACCGCTTCGCCATGGAGGTAAAGCGTCAGCTCGACGTGCTCGATCAACATCTGGCCACGAACCAATATATGGCCGGGGATGACTATACGATTGCCGATATGGCCATCTGGTCTTGGTACGGCGCTATGGCCAAGGGCGTGCTCTATGAGGGCGGCGAGTTCTTGCAGGTCCAGACCTATACCAACCTGATCCGCTGGACTGACCAGATTGCCGAACGCCCTGCCGTCAAGCGCGGACGCATGGTCAACCGCCCCTATGGCGATCCAGCTAGCCAACTGCTCGAGCGTCACGATGCCAGCGACTTTGATCTGCGCACCACCGATAAGCTCAACGCGCAAAGCTGATCGACCTTTCGACCCTAGAGCCTAGGGATTGACCGCCCGCTAGGGTTGGTCTATTCGCCAAGATAGGGTGTCGGCTCCATTCGGAGTCGGCACCCGCAATTTGCACCGGTACCGGGAACACAGTGCGAGCAGCTTGCTGCTCTAATCTGAGGCTATCCCTGTAACTGTAAGCGGCGAGTGCGACGTGCGGGTATTTCGGCAACGAAATACAGCCACTGGATCAAGGCCCTAGGGCCATAGTCTGGGAAGGTGTGCGTCAATCGATGACCCGTGAGCCAGGAGACCGACCGGTGCAGGTCGCTCATGCCGTGGCTCAGGGACTGGCCAAGGCGCGAAATGATCTCGTCAGAGCGACGAACGAGCGGTGGGAGCCGTATCGGACCGTGCGGGTGAGCGTCTTTGGGCGTCGGTTCACCAGCGCGGGCTGACCGTTTGCGCGGACGCTCCGGCCATTGTCGCTGGCTGCCCGAGGTTGTTTTGATGAGCCGTTCTTTCCTGTCGTCGCTTTTGGCGACGGCTGTTCCCCTCTGGCTATGCGCCAGTCCTTCCCTTGCTGCCGATAGCGCTGCTGAGTTGATCGTGACGGCCAGTCGCTCTGGCGTCGCCGTTCCGCAGCAACTGCTGGGATCGTCCGTGACGGTGCTGGATGCCAGCACCCTTGCCGAGCGCCAAACCCGCGACGTCGCCGACATCCTGCGTGACGTTCCGGGCCTTGCGGTCAATGTCTCTCCGGGTCTGACCCAGATCAGGATGCGTGGTGGTGAGGCCAACCACACGCTGGTTCTGGTCGATGGGATTGAGGTTTCCGATCCCTTCTATGGTGAGTTTGATTTCGGCACCTTGATCGCTGACGACGGCGCGCGGATCGAGGTCCTGCGTGGCCAGCAGAGCGCGCTCTATGGCTCTGACGCCATTGGCGGCGTGATCCACTACATGTCTGGCAGTGGCCGGGACGCGCCAGGCGCGAGCCTGCGGGCCGAGGCAGGGTCCTTTGGCAGCGTCAACAGCGCCGCGCGGTGGGCCGGGGCCACGCAGGGGCTGGACTATGCCTTGACCGCCTCTCTGACCAGCCGTGATGGTACCCCCAACAGCCGCAATGGCTCACGCAAGCTGGGCAAGGATGCCTTGGCCACGGCCTTCAAGCTGTCCTACGGTCTGAACGATAACCTCAAACTGACCGCCGTCGGACGCTATGGCGCGGTGCAGGAGGATATCAATAACAGCGACAACAACCCTGCCTCCAAGACCTTTGGTTATATCATCGACTCGGCGGGCACCCAGTACCGTAACATTGGCCTCTATGGCCTTATCCGAGCCGATTGGTCTGGTCTCGACGGGCGATGGACGCAATCCCTCACCCTCCAGGCCGCCGATACGGACCGCAAGGGCTATAGCGACGACCGCCGTTCTTCGGGTGATGAGGGCAAGCGCCAGAAGGGTTCCTATGAGACCAGTCTCTTGCTGGGCTCTGGACCGGTTCAGGACCGTCTGACCTTTGCTGTGGACCAAGAGCGCGAGCAGTTTCGCAATACGGACCCCAGCGGTTTTGCCTTTACCGGCACCAAGCGCCTGAACAATACCGGCATTGTGGCCATGATCGACCACACGGTTGGCGACAGGCTGGCCATCGGAGCCTCGATCCGGCGCGATCTGAACGATCAGTTTGCCGACGCCACCACCTACCGGGTTCAGGGCAGCTATCTGGCCTTGGCGAATACGAGGCTCCATGCAGCGGTGGGCTCTGGGATCAAGAATCCGGGTTTCTATGAGCTCTTTGGCTATATGGACGGCCGCTTCATTGGTAATGCAGCGCTCAAGCCTGAGCGGTCCGAAGGCTGGGAGTTTGGGTTTGAGCAGACCCTGTTTGATCGGGCGCTCACGCTCGACATCACGCGCTTCGATAGCCGACTGACGGACGAGATCTACACCACCTATCCGGCCCCGACCTATGTTGCCACGCCTGCAAACCGCAAGAGCAACTCCACTCAGCAGGGCGTTGAACTGACCGCTGTGGCGCGGTTGGCGCAGGATTGGCGTCTCAACGGGACCTATACCTGGTTGAAGGCCCGCGAGGTTGGGCTCGAAGAGGTGCGTCGTCCGGGCAACATCGGCAGCCTTGCCCTGTCTTGGCGTCACCCCAGCCAAGCCGGCGGTGTGGCTCTGGTCGCGCGCTATAACGGCCAGCAGACGGATGTGGCCTACACCGACCCCAGCTATGTGCCGGTTCGGGCGCGGCTCAAGAGCTACACCCTGATCAACCTCAATGGCGACTATGCCCTGTCACCGGCGATCAAGCTGACGGCGCGGGTCGAGAACCTAACCGACCAGACCTATGAGGAACTGTTCAGCTTCCGGGGCCGAGGCCGCGCCGCCTTTGTCGGTATCAGCAGCCGTTTCTAATCGAACCCAAGGCGCAGGCTCCGCCATGGGCCTGCGCTTCAACCTCCGTTCTTTTGGTTGGAGACTTCCATGACCAACAAAATCAGTTCCGGTCTTCCTAGTGCACGCCAATTCACTCTACCTTGGCCTGCAGTTCTGTTGACTTCAGTCCTCTTAGGCTCGACCCTGATCGCCTGCGCCATGCCGTTGGTGGCCATCTCGACCTTGGCGGCGGCGACCATGACCCGCCGCTCGGCCTTCCTGACGCTCCTGCTCTGCTGGGGCATCAATCAGGTCCTTGGCTTTACCCTCCACGGCTATCCGCAGACCCTCTTTACGGTGGGATGGGGCGTGGCGATTGGGCTTGGCGGCGCTCTGGCCTTGATCGTCTCGCAGATGATCCTGAGGCCCGGACAGTTCGGGCTTAGACTGGTTCCAACCCTTGGGCTTGCCTTTGTCGCCTATGAACTGACCCTCTTTGTATTTTCGAGGGTCACGGGGTGGGCCTGTCCCTTCACGGTCGATGTGGTCGCTGCGGTGGCGATCCATGAGGCCCTATGGTTTGCAGGTCTTGGGCTGACCTATGTCGGACTGGGGCGGGTCTTGCCAAGCCAAGGGGCGGTGACGCGCCAACCTTCCCAATGACCGGCCCTCGGATTGTGTCGCTGCTGCCCAGTGCCACCGAGATTGCCGTGGCCTTGGGGTGTGAAGGTCAACTGTTTGGCCGGTCGCACGAGTGTGATTTTCCCCAAGCGGTTCAGGCCTTGCCGGTCTGCACCGCCACCAAGCTGGCCAAGGGCTTGGCCTCCCTAGAGATCGAGAACCGGGTTCAGGCCATCGTTAGCCAAGGCCTGTCCTGCTACGAGGTCGATGCGCCGCTGCTACGATCCTTGCGGCCCGACGTAATCTTGACCCAGACCGCCTGCGCCGTCTGTGCGGTCACCCCCCGCGATCTGGAAGAGGCACTGAGCGCTTGGACGGGCCAAGCCCCAACGCTGCTATCCTTTGCGCCAGATCGGCTGGTGGATGTCTGGGGCGATCTGCGCGCGGCTGGGGCCTTGCTAGAGGTGCCGGATCGGGCAGAGGCCGTGATCGATCATTTGCAGGCGCGGTTGGAGGCGATCGGCCGCAAGACCCGTCTTGGCGCCAAGCCGACCGTCGCAGCGATCGAGTGGGTCGAGCCCCTGATGGCGGCGGGAAATTGGGTACCAGAACTGATCGAACTGGCCGGTGGGCAAAGCCTGTTCGCGGCTGTCGGTCAGCATTCGCCTTGGCTCGAATGGGACAGGCTCTGCACCGCTGATCCCGAGGTCATTGTCCTGATGCCCTGCGGCTTCACCATAGAGCGGACGGTTCAAGACCTGCTGGATTTGGTCAAGGATCCCCGCTGGAAAGGCCTTTCAGCCGTACAGCGCGGCGCGGTCTATGTCGTCGATGGCCACCACTATTTCAATCGGCCCGGCCCTCGGCTGGTGGAATCGGCTGAAATTCTCGCTGAAATCCTGCATCCCGATCTGTTCGACTTTGGTCACAAGGGGCGAGGCTGGATTCAAATGGCCCTTCACCAAGAACATTCTATTGGCGAGCTCAAAATCTTGTGAGACCCTTTCGCAAAATAAGTGGGGGGAGACAGGTCGATGAACGCACCGACAACGACGCCAGAGGCTGTGGCTTGGCACCTTCAGGGCAATTGGGCTCCGGTCTTCGATGAGATTGAGGCGGGTCCGCTAAAGGTCACGGGCGAGATTCCTAAGGACCTGTTTGGCGACTATGTGCGCGTCGGCATGAACCCTCGGTCGGGCCATAGCGATCACTGGTTTTCGGGCAATGGCATGCTCCATTCGGTCCAGCTCGAAAATGGTCGGGCGCATTATCGCAATCGCTATGTCCGCACGCCCTATTATGAGGCCGACATGACCATGATGTCGGGCATGTTCGATCCGGCGGCCTCTCCCGCCAATACCAACATCATCCGCCATGCCGGTCAGTGGTTGGCGCTGGAAGAGGCCCATCTGCCTTGGGCGGTGGACCGCGATCTTAATACGCTGGGCGCGCATGATTACGGCGGCAAGCTGACCGGGGCCATGACCGCCCATCCGCGCGAATGTCCTGAAACGGGCGAGCTTTTGTTCTTTGGCTATCAACTGGCCCGCGCGCCGCACCTGACCTATTACCGCGTCGACCGGGCCGGGCAGATGGTCGAGGCCGAGCCGATTGATCTGCCCAATCCGGTGATGATGCATGACTGGAACGTCACCCGAAACCATGTGGTCTTTATGGACCTGCCGGTGGTTTTTGACCTGAGCGCCGCGATGAAGGGGCATGCCCCGCTTTCGTTCAAACGCGAGGCGGGCGCGCGGCTCGGCGTCATGAAGCGTAACGGGGCCAAGGGTCAGGTGCGCTGGTTCGAGATCGAGCCCTGCTATGTCTTCCACCCCGTCAATGCCTATGAGCAGGGCGATAAGATCATCATCCATGTCTGTCGGCAGCAGCAGGCCATGGTCGGCGGCTTCTCCAACCTCTATGGCGGCGAGGCCACGACCGGCAAGATCTGGCGCTGGACCATCGATCTGGCCAAGGGCACGGTCAGCGAAGAGCAGATCGACGATGCGGCTTCGGATTTCCCGCGTGTCAATGACAGCCTCGTCGGCCTGAAGGCGCGCTATGGCTACACGTCTAGCCTGAATGAGCGCGCTCCATCCCTGACGCTTGGCCAATATCTCTACAAATATGACCTGGATAGCGGCCAAAAGCAGGTCCGCGATTTCGGCGCTTCGAGCCATCTGGGCGAGCCGATCTTTGTTCCCCGTCCGGGCTCTGGGACCGAGGATGACGGCTGGATCATGGCGCTCAAGCATGATGAGGCCATCGACCAGTCGGCTCTGGTTATTCTGAACGCGCAGGACTTTGACGGCGAGGCCGTTGCCACCATCACCATGCCGCGCCGCATTCCCTACGGCGCGCACGGCAACTGGATGTCGCGGTAGGAGAGGGGGCTAGGCCCCCCAGACCAGTAAGAGGACATTAATGAGAAGTAGGGTCAGCTTTTGAAGTGGGCCGCTCAAGGGTTATTGACTGCGTCAAGCCTCCCTCTTCGATGCGAACAAAGCTCGCTACTCAGCCATGCTGCCTGAAAAAACTAACGCAGATTACGCAATGAGTGGGATTCCCACCATGTAAGGGTGCAAGCCATCAGGTCGATAACTCACTAAGTTTTGAAGATTTTTAATCACATTGGGGTCTGTACGCTTCGTATCATACCATTTTCGTGCCGCGTTCATTACGTCGGTACAGAAGCAGATCGCGTCTATATTAAGCGCATTTTCCACAATGTTGTTGTGATAAACATTTTTCTGAGAATTCGGCACAGTAAAAAGTACCCTACGATACTGATTGTTAGGGTGCCCAAATTTACCTTGATGAACGACGCTGCATCTAAGGCTGTAGCAATCATCAGAGGTCAGTGTTTTGTATAATTCGCCTAGGTAAGATTCATACCAATCTTTGTACTTCTGATTACTTGTCTTACCGTCTTCTGACTCCAGCGCCGCACAAACATCAGGGACGGTCAACGCAACAACAAGCCCAGCGTAATACAGACCACCATTAAGGCAGTCGCGAATGCTGCCTAAAAGGGTTTCTAGCGGATCGTCTATGTCCATGATTGCCCTCTCGCAGACCTGATTGCTAGGCAAATCAGCCAAGAGCTTTCTAGTTTCGCCTAGCTTAAGTCTGCCTCACTTTGCTTCATACCTTTTTTCTGGCACGATGCAACTTATAATGGTGATTTAACCTAGCCAGTTTTTTGCTAGGCCCCCTTTGAGACCAACACCAAGATCGTGGCGATCAGATTGACGCTCATCATGATCGTGCCGAGGAACAGGTTGGTATCGACCTTGCGGATCTGACCGCCGATGTTGAATTGGAACGGTTTGATACCATTGACGTCCGACAGGCTGCCGTCAAAGCGCTTCATGTTGAACAGGGTCAAATAGAAGGTCAGGCCCCAGTTGAAATTCATCAGGGCTGCGATCAGCACATGGCCTTCAAAAGTCGCGCCCCATAAGAAATAGAGGATGAACAGCGACACGCCGGTCTGGGCCAGCACCTGCCAGACCACATGGAACCGCGCGTGCGGCGGCCATAGGGGGTTGGTGGCGTGGGTGCGGTTAAAGTCTGCCCTCATGGGGCCGATGCCCGTCATCACGGCAATAATCGTCAGCAGGATTTTTGCGGTCAGGTCCATCTCGACTCCCCTTCGGCACTTCGGCCTTTCATCTGCAAAGGATAGCTAAGTTTTTTGGGATTGTCCTCATAAATTGGCTGGGCGCTGCGTTGGATCAGCAGCGACGCTTCGGCGGCCGAAGGGGCAACTCACGACAACCGATCTCTAAAGTCGGTATAGTCGAATTGCCGCACCATCCGCAGGGCGTCGGTTTCGCTGTTCCACAGGGCGATGGAGGGCAGGGGGACGCCGTTGAAGGTGTTGGTCTTGACCATCGAATAGTGGGCTTGGTCGAGGAAGGCGATGCGGGTGCCAGCGGGCGGCGGCACGGTGAAGCGATAGTCGCCGATAATGTCGCCTGCCAGACAGGAGGGACCGCCCAAGCGAACGCTCACCCCCTCATCCGGCTCATTGAGCATGGCCGGGCGATAGGGGGCCTCGATGACGTCGGGCATGTGACAGGTGGCGGAGATATCGGTGATCCCGACCGCAACGCCGTTGGTAAAGCCGTCCAAAATCTCGCCGATCAGAATGCCGGTATCCAAAGCAATGGCCTCGCCCGGTTCCAGATAGACCTCAATATCGTGCTGCGCGGTGATCTGGCGCAGGAAGGCGACCAGCTCTTCGCGCTGATAGTCGGCGCGGGTGATGTGGTGACCGCCGCCCAGATTGACCCACTTGATCTTGGGCCATAGCCCCTCGAGCTTGGGCGCGATGGCGTCCCAAGTCCGGCGCAGAGGCTCAAAATTCTGTTCGCACAGGACGTGCATATGAAGGCCGTCTACGCCCTCGAGATGCTCTGCCCGAAGCTGTGAGATGGGAAAGCCTAGGCGCGAGCCGATCTGGCAGGGGTCATATTTGGCCACCGAGCCTTCGCTATGTTCGGGATTGAGGCGAAGGCCGATCTCAAAGCGCTCGCCCTTGGCGCGGGCCGTGGTGATCTCGTCTTGAAACCGCGCCAACTGGTCGGGAGAATTGAAGATCACCGTGTCGGACAGGTGCAGGATCTCGGCCATGTCTTCGCGGCGATAGGCCGGGGAATAGGTGGTCAGTTCCCCATGATAGTGCTCACGCGCCAGCCGCGCTTCCCATAGGCCAGAGGCGCAGACCCCGGCCATATAGTCCCCAACCAGATCGGCCAGAGCCCACATTGAAAAGGCCTTGAGCGCCAAAAGGACCTTGGCATTGCCCCTATCGCCCACATCCTTGAGCACGGCCAGATTGCGCCGCACCGCCACCTCGTCAACGACGAAACAGGGCGAAGGCACGCGGCCCAGATCAAATTCAGCAAAGGCCCCGGGGCCGCCCGCTTGGGTTTCCATCGCCATCTGACCGATCAGAAGTCCAAGGGCGCGGGAAGCTCTTCAACCTTCCAAGGCAGGCCATGTTTGTTCAAGAGGTCCATGAAAGGATCAGGATCAAGCTGTTCCATATTGAACACGCCAGTCCCCGCCCATTGGCCGGTCAGCATCAGGGCCGCACCGATCATGGCTGGAACCCCGGTGGTATAGCTGATGGCCTGAGAACCGGTCTCGGCATAGGCCTCCTCGTGATCGCAGATATTGCGGATATAGAAGGTCTTTTGCTGACCGTCCTTGGTGCCCGTGGCGATGGTGCCGATGTTGGTCTTGCCGCGCGTGCGAGGACCCAGCGATGAGGGTTCGGGCAGCAGGGCCTTGAGGAACTGCAAGGGGATGATCTCGCGGCCTTCAAACATGACCGGATCAATCCGCGTCATGCCAACATTGCCGAGCACTTCAAGGTGCTTGAGATAGGCATCGCCAAAGGTCATCCAGAAGCGGATGCGCTTAATCTCTGGATAGAACTTGGCCAGAGATTCTAGCTCCTCATGATACATGAGGTACATATTCTTTTGCCCAACCTGTTCGAAATCAAAGGCTTGCTTATGGGCCAGAGGCGGACCCTCGACCCACTGACCGTCGGCCCAATGGCGTGAGGGGGCGGTCACTTCGCGGATATTGATCTCGGGGTTGAAGTTGGTGGCAAAGGGATGGCCATGGTCGCCGCCATTGCAGTCCAGAATGTCGAGCGTATCGATGGAGTCGAGCAGGTGCTTCTTGGTATAGCCGGTAAAGACCGAGGTCACGCCCGGATCAAAGCCAGAGCCGAGCAGGGCCATCAGGCCCGCATCCTTGAACCGATCCTGATAGGCCCATTGCCAGCTATATTCGAACTTGGCCTCGTCGCGCGGCTCATAGTTGGCGGTATCGAGATAGTTCACGCCAGCGGCAAGGCAGGCATCCATGATCGCCAGGTCCTGATAGGGCAGGGCCAGATTGACCACCAGCTTGGGCTGAACCGCCTTGATCAGGGCGGTGGTGGCGGCAACATCATCGGCATCAAGCGCGGCGGTATCGATGGTCACGCCAGTGCGCTGTTTGACCGAGGCGGCAATGTCATCGCATTTGGATTTGGTGCGGCTGGCCAGCGTGATGTGGGAGAAGATCTCCGCGCTCATCGCCATCTTGTGGACCGCCACCGAGCCGACGCCGCCCGCTCCGATTACCAGCACTTTACTCATCTTAGACTCTCCCGCCGCCAAACAGGCATTCGCACCTTCGTCGCCTGACCGCGACGGAGTGGGTGTTAGCATATGGGGCGCGCGGGCGCTAACCACCTTTGACGTGTCTTTGTGATCCTGATTTCAGCTTGCCACCATGCCGCAGGTCTATCGGCCTTGGGGGCCTCCAACGGTGCGTGGAAAATAACCTGTTGGATTTGGCTCGGCCATTAGCTTAGCGTGGAAAAAACAGCAAAATTGGGAAGAAACGCGACCATGAAAACATCTCTTCGAATGGGTGGATCGGCAATTGTTTTAGCGGCGGCCTTGGGCCTTTCGGCGCTGGGCAGCGCCTCGTCGGTTCAGGCCGCAGCCCCAGAGGCGGTGACCACGGCCTCTGGCCCCGTCAAGGCCACCTTGCGCGGGGACATGACCACCTATTTCGCCATTCCCTTTGCCGCCCCGCCGGTGGGTGATTTGCGCTGGAAGGCGCCGCAGCCCGCCGCCAACTGGACCGCGCCGCTTGAGAAGACCAAGTCCTCTGCGGCCTGCCTGCAGCCCTCAATGGCGATTGGCCGGGCGGCGAGCGACAGCGAAGATTGCCTCTATCTGGATGTTCACCGCCCCTCAGGAGAGGGCAAGTTCCCGGTGATGGTCTGGATCCATGGCGGGGCCTTCACCAGCGGCAGCGCTGGCGGCTATGCCGATCCGTCCGCCTTGGTAACCAAGGGCGTTATCGTCGTGGCCATCAACTATCGCCTCGGCGCGCTCGGCTTCTTGGCCCACCCGGCCTTGCGCGATCAGGACGGCAGTTCAGGCAACTATGGCATCATGGACCAGCAGGCCGCGCTGCGCTGGGTTCAGGCCAATATTGCCAGCTTTGGCGGCGATCCCAAGAACGTGACCATCTTTGGCGAGTCTGCAGGCGGTTTCAGTGTGCTCAGCCACTTGGCGGCCCCCGGTTCGGCGGGCCTGTTCCAGAAGGCGATTATCCAAAGCGGGGCCTATGGGGTTGCGGCGCAACTGACCCAAGCCGATCTGGAGGCCAAGAGCACAGAGGCCCTGACCGCGACCCTGACCAGCGCGGGAGCCGATAGCCCAGCGGCCTGCGCCGGTTCGGACCTGACGGCGACCTGCCTTCGCGCCATGCCGGAGAGCCTGGTGCGGTCAAAGCTTTTGAGCGCCTTCACCAAGGTCAATTCAAACGTCGTTCCGTCTGTGGACGCCAAGGTCCTGCCCCAGACCATCAAGGCAACCTTTGTGGCGGGCAAGAACAACAGGGTTCCGCTGATCAACGGCTCCAACGAAAACGAAAATGATATGTTCGTGGCCATTGGGGAGATGATGGCGCGGTTTGCGGCCAAGCCACCGAACTTTGATCCGGCCAACCGATCCTTCGTGATGGACCAAGAGGCCTACAACAAGGGGGCTGCAGACCTTGCCGTCCAATCGGGCCATTCGGTCGAGGACGTCAAGACCAAGTACTATCCCCTATCGGCCTATGGCTCCGACCCAGTCATGCAGCCCAGCCTTGCAGCCGGTGTTGCGGGCACGGACAGCATGTTCTCTTGCAACGGTATCAATGTTTCGTCCCGCGTGGCCGGGCAGGGCTCGCCGGTCTGGATGTATGAGTATCGCAATCAGAGCGCTCCGCCCTTGGTCGGCTCCTTCGGCGGCAAATATATGCTGACCTACAAGCAAGGCGCCGCCCACGCGGCGGAACTGCCCTATCTGTTCAATATGTTACCGATTGGCGGAGCCGAGCAGACGGCTCTGAAAGAGGCCATGACCGGCTATTGGACCAACTTTGCCCGCACAGGGACGCCGAACGGCAAGGGTCTGCCGCAATGGTCGGCCTACAAGACCGGCAAGATCCAAGCGCTAGACATTGCCGATGCCGGGGGTGTGAAGGCCATGCCCGCCAAGGCCTTCCGCACGCAACATCAGTGCGACGGGGCTTGGGTCAATCTGACCTTCTAAGGATAAGCCTCCTTCCCCGCGTCAAGTCGGGGAAGGAGCGCCTTTGGTTTTCTAGGCTAAAGTTTGTCTACTTCAGGTCCGCCGCCGCCTTTTTCAGGTCCGGCGCATTGGGCGAGCGCATGGCTACGCCGCCCTCCATCCCGGCCTTGAGGGCGGCAGCAGCCCCTTCATGGGACATGATCTTGGACAGCACGGCCTGGCCCGCGCGGTTGAACCATTCGCGGTTCTCGACCACGTGGGTGCGTGAGGCGCGGTAGCCTTCGAGCATGCCATTGACCTCTGGCATCACATAGCGCGCGATCAGGTCCCAGCTGCGCAGGGTATTTTCCCGGTTCGCCCAGTCGTGCGCAAAGCCCAGAACCGTGCCAAAGCCGCCGGAAGAGCTGACCATCTTGCGGATCGCGGCGACCAGATCGTCGGGCGTACCGATGACGGCTGCGGCGCCCTCGACAAAGGCGGTCTCGTGCAGGGCCTGCTCGGCGGTCAAGAAGGGCTTAGCGTCAGGACGCATCAAGGTGCCGACCTGATATTCATTGTGCCAGAGCTTGAGACCTTCACCGGCCTGAGCGCGGGCCTCTTCGCGGGTCTCGGCAATGTGCCAAGACATCAGAACGCGCCAGTTCTTGCGGTCCACGACATTGCCATGTTTGGCGGCGGCCTCTTCGGCAAAGCCCCATTGGGTGGGCAAGGCGGCGAGGCCCGCGTCGGAATTGGAGCCAATCGACAGGACGCCCATGCCGTACTTTCCCGCCAGCGTCATGCCCGAGGGGCTGATCGAGGAGGCCGCAACCATCGGCAATTCCTCTTGCACAGGGAACAGTTGCAGGCGGGCATCCTGCAAGGTGAACCAGTCGCTGGTGTGGGTCACGCGCTCGCCTGCCAGCAGACTGCGGATCACGCCGATGGCCTCATCTTGCCGGTCGCGCTGGGTCATGGGGTCGATCCCCAGCATGTGGGCGTCTGAGGGCAGGGCGCCGGGGCCGGTACCAAAGATCACCCGGCCGCCGGTCATATGATCCAACTGGACCATCCGCTGGGCGACATTGAAGGGGTGGTGATAGGGCAAGGACACAACCCCGGTCCCGAGGCGAATACGGTGCGTGCGCTCTCCCGCCGCCGCCAAGAACATCTCGGGGGAGGCAATCATTTCCCAGCCGGTCGAATGGTGCTCACCGCACCAAAACTCGTCATAGCCCAGCTCGTCCAGATGGGCGGCGAGCTTGAGGTCATTGCGAAACTGCAATGTCGGGTTCTCGCCAATCGGATGGTGAGGGGCAAGGAAGGCACCGAACTTGAGACGAGACATGGCAGGACTCCGGGTCAAAACTTCAAAAGGGCTAGGGCAAAGGCTGTGATCAAGGGCGTCGGTTGGGCGAGCGCGCACTGAGGGGAAGGCAATGGGGGATAGGGCGACAAGCGCCGTCGATCACCGACATGGTTTCCCCCACAAACGCCCGTTCAACCGAGCCTAATCATTGATAACAATCATCTGGCCCGGCGGGAGGGATGTCAACGGGGTAGGGGGAGTATGTTTGGGGGGCTTGGCCGTCATAGACCCCATGTCTTAGACGGGACTATGCCGCAACGGACAGTCGCACACCCAAGGCCTTAGTCAGGGCCAACAGGGTGGAAAGGGTTGGATTGCCCTTCTCGCCCAAGGCCTTGTAAACGGCGGCGCGGGTCAGGCCGGTTTCTTTGGCGATAGTTTGGACACCTCTGGCGCGGACAATGGTGTTGAGGGCGGCACGGATTTCGTCGCTATTGCCGCCTTCCATAACGACCTTGAGATATTCGACAGCGTCTTCAGGCGCTTGGATGAAATCGACAATATCGAACGGGGTAGTTTCCAAGGTCATATCAAATCTCCCTTGCCGAATTGAGGGTTGTATAACAAAAACCATTTATACGACAACCTTCCAAGTCGCCACTTGAGGTCTAGTTCTTGTGCCTTTAGGGTGTCCTTCAGAAGGAGGGTAACAATGCTCCTAAGATTCAACTCTGTTGAGGAAATCGGTCGCTTTAAGAAGCTAACTCACAAGGCCGAGCCACTTGCAAAATTGTCGCTGATTTTCGGCAGAAATGGTTATGGAAAAAGCACGCTATGCGCGATTTTAAGATCGGCAACTGATGGAAGACCGGAGCACATAACTACCCGTAGAAGACTTGGAACGGTTGAAGATTCACGCGTAGAGACACTTTGGTCATCTGGTTCGACGTTTACATACAGTGCTGCCAAGTGGAATGGTTTTCCCGGAAAAATCTATATTTTCGACCAAGATTACGTTTCGAAAAATCTCCACGTCGCCGACAGTGTAACCCGAGACAACAAGCGAAGTCTTTTGCCGGTTGTGCTTGGAGCTCATGGAGTAGCGCTGGCGGAAAAGGTTCTTGCGCTTGACCGCGAGTGACGTGACCCCAACATCTCATCCAGCCATAACGAGAATCCTATCGTAATTTGAGCCTTCGTTGATGTGTATGGCAAGAGGCGTCCGCGCGGAGCCTCCAGGCTGCGCAGCGCGGTCGCCGGTCTCTCCGGATAAGGCGCTGGCATAGT
>CANESI010000048.1 GCA_947441065.1 Caulobacteraceae bacterium | reverse complement strand
GTCTTTGCGCAGGGGCTTGATCAGGAAAGTATATTAGGCGCGATCCGTCGGGGACAGGTCTTGATCGACCTTGACCCTATTCGGCAGCGAACCTTGGACTTCAGGGCGGAGCGCGGCGATCAGGTCGTGCCCATGGGGCAAAATCTAAGCCTATCCAAGAACGGTTCGGTCCGGTTCTCGGCAACCTTGACCAACGGGGAAGGCACACGGCTGGAGGTAATCGATTCGACTGGGACGGTGACGGTTCTTGCACCCCTGACCAAGGCGATAGAGGAACGCTGGTTCACCCTCAAGATGAACCATCAGCAGCGCCGCTGGGTCCGGTTGAACCTTCGCGCTGCTGATGGGCGGCTGCTGATGATCAGCAACCCCATCTATATCAATTTCAAATCGCCGCGCTTTTAGCCCTGAACGAAGACCTTCTTCAGTTCGTTCTTAAGGATCTTACCATTGGCGTTGCGGGGCAGGGTTTCGGGCCAGAAGACGACCTTAACCGGCACCTTGAAGGCGGCCAGACGCTCGGCGACAAAGGCCCGCAGCTCTTGCTCGGTGGCGTGGGCTCCGGCCTTGAGGGTCACGACCGCGGCAGGCTCTTCACCCAGTTGCTTATGGTCGATGCCGACGAGGGCGGCGTCCATGACGGCGGGGTGCTCATAGAGGACGCTTTCGACCTCGACGCAGTAGATGTTCTCACCGCCGCGGATCAGCATGTCCTTGGCCCGGTCGACAATGTAGCAGAAGCCTTCCTCGTCGATCCGCGCCAGATCGCCGGTGCGCACCCAGCCATCAATGAAGGTCTGGGCCGTGGCTTCCGGCTTGTTCCAATAGAGCTTGGCGACGTTCGGGCCCTTGCCATAGAGCTCGCCCACTTCACCCGCAGGCAGCTCGCGTCCATCGCCGCCGAGGATCTTCATCTCGCAGACGGGCACGGCAGGACCGCAGCTATCGGGGCGGTTGGAATAGTCCTCGCCCTGATGGTGGGTAAAGGTCGCCGAGGTCTCGGTCATGCCCCAGCCATTGCCCGGCAAAGACTTGGGGAAGGTCTCGACGATCTTGCGGACCAGTTCTGGCGCTGATGGCGCGCCGCCATAGGACACGCTTTCCAAGCTGGAGAGGTCATAGTTGGCGCGGGCAGGGTGCTCGATCAGCTGCCAAGCGATGGTGGGGACGCCGCCGCAGCCGGTGACGCGCTCACGTTCGATCAGCTGCATAGCCAGTTCCGCCTCCCACTTGCGCATCAAAACCAGCTTGGCACCGGCAAAGAGGGAGGGCGACAGGACCGCGAAACAGCCTGTGGCATGGAAGAAAGGTACGGAGAGGAGGGTGCATTTTTGCGGCGCACTTGGATCAGCCACCGGCGGGGTCTCGCCCCGTCGCAGATAGGTGCGCGCGCCTGAAATGGCCGAGGCCATGATGTTGGAGACGATGTTGCGGTGGGTGCCGAGCGCGCCCTTGGGCTTACCGGTCGTGCCCGAGGTGTAGAAGATGGTCGCATCGTCTTCGGGTGTGATCTCGACCTCTGGAAGCGCTAAGTCTGGAAGGTCCTTCCAGCTGTTGGTGGTGCCAATCACATCTTCCAACCGATGGACCATCGGATGGGCGCTCTCTTCGCTTTGACGCGACACATAGATGCGCAGCAGGTCCGGACAGTTGGGCAGGTGCTCGCGCAGACGTTCCATCCGCTCAGCATCGACGATCAAGATCTTCGAGCCAGAATCGGTCAAGCCATATTCCAGTTCAGGACCGGTCCACCAGGCATTCAGCGGCGTGACGATGGCACCGGCAATGGTCGCACCAAAGAAGGCGACGGGCCATTCAGGGAAGTTGCGCATGACGATGGCCACCCGGTCTCCCTTGACCACGCCATTGGCCACCAGATCTTGAGCAAAGGTCAGGCAGGCCCGCGAAAAGGCCTCAAAGGTGACGCGCTCGTCCTCATAGACCAGAAAATCCTTCTCGCCATGCGCGCGGCCCAGCAACATCACGTCGCGCAAGGTCGGGGGTGCGTTTTTCCAGACCCTCATATTGACGCCGCGGATCACCATCTCCTCCATCTCGAAGGGCTGTCCCGGGGCGGTCAGCAGGGCGTGGGCCTCTGCGATAGACATGGCGGGCCAAGGGGCGGCGGGGGCGTTGGTCATGGGGTGTCCTCGTGAACTCTTGACGCGTCTCTCAAAACTGCGCGCCTGCCCTTGAGCAAACATATCCGAGCCATGGATGTAAACAGTTGTTTGGAGTTCGCACGCGTTCCTGAGAACTCTGTGGCCGAGCGGACCAAAAAAGGCCGCTGACCAAGGTGCCAGCGGCCTGATTCTGGAGGTCGATTTCAAACCCTATTGGACGACTTGATAGCGTCCATTGGCGTCGGCGCAGACCCGAACGAAGCGCTTTTGGACGCTACCATCAGGCATATAGATCGGGCTTTCGGCCAGGGTGCACTGATCGGCGTTGGAGCGTTCGGCGATGGTGCGGCCATAGTCACGGTGATGATCATAGCTGCGGTAGCCATGGTCCCTGCGGCTCTGATAGGGTGAATAGCCGCGATAGACTTGGGTGGAATAGACCTCATAGCCTCCGTCATTGTCATAGCCGTTATTGTAGGCTTGGCGGTCGTAGCTCTTGGTTTGACCGCAGGCCGCTGAACTTTTGCCCGTATTGGCCCCCATGACCGCGCCCAGCACACCGCCAAGGACGGCCCCCTCCGTCTTATTGTTCTTGCCTGCAATGCCCGAGCCCACGGCTGCTCCAATGGCCGCCCCAAGAAGACTGCCTCCGGTCGTGCGGTTGACCGTCGAGCGCTGGCAAGGATCGTAATAGTACCCATTGGCATCACGGGTCTGGACCTGAGCAGAGGCCTGTTGCGCAGCGGCGGGGGCGGCAACCAGAGTGCTGATGGACAGGGCGGCGGCGGCAATGGCCAGACTGGCTTTGGCGAACATCATGGTCGATCTCCTTGCGAGGCCGGATGGATCAAGGGAGCCATCCGTTGTTGTGCCCAATATGGATGGCGCTATCTGAACGGTTCTTGAGTGGGCCGTTCATGTTGGTTCATCTTGGTGATTGGCCCGGAAAGCTCGCTTGACGGACGAATTTAGGGCATAGGCTGCCCACGGCATCGACCTCGCCACCGAGCTTGTGCCCAGACAGTTTCAAGAGTGACCGTGACCCGACCCCCTAAACCCACCCGTAATGCCGCCCGCCCGCCCCACGCCAAGGCCCGACAGGGCGGCGCGCGTCCTGCACCTGCCGGTCCGACGCAAGAGTTGGTGATCACGGTCAGCCACGTCGGCACCCAAGGCGATGGCGTGGTCTTAGAGCCGCGCATCTATGTCCCGCTGGGC
The DNA here is from genome assembly GCA_947441065.1 of Caulobacteraceae bacterium. Taxonomy (GTDB): domain Bacteria; phylum Pseudomonadota; class Alphaproteobacteria; order Caulobacterales; family Caulobacteraceae; genus CAISGS01. The sequence continues at coordinate 14,337 of CANESI010000048.1, read as the reverse complement.
CTACCGGGCGAGACCCTCAAGGTCCTGCGTCAGGGTGACTATGCTGAGATTTTAGAGGTGATGGAGCCAAGCGCAGACCGTATCGCGCCGTCCTGTCAACACTATGGCGACTGCGGCGGCTGTGCGTTCCAGCACTGGAGCCCTGAGCCCTATATGGCGTGGAAGACCCAACTGGTGCGCCAACTCCTCGGCCGCGAGGGGATCGAGACCGAATTTTTGGAACCTTTCGCTGCGGTTTCGGGGTCACGCCGACGGTTGGCCCTTCATGCGCGGCGTGGCACCGGCGGCGCTGAGCTTGGCTTTAAGGCGCGGCGCAGCTGGCGGCTGGTTGGGATTTCCGACTGTACGGTCGCCGATCCCCGGCTGGTTGCGGCCCTTCCGGCCCTTAGGCGTCTGGCCTTGCCATTTTTGGAGCATCCAAAATCTGCGCCAACCTTGCATGTGACCTTGACCCGAACTGGTCTGGATATTGACGTGACCGGCGTTGAGGCCAAGAGCGGCGGTCTTTCCATGGATGCGCGGATCAAGGCGACGCAGATTGCCGGTGAGTGTGACTTTGCCCGCGTGACCTTGGCCGGAGAGATCATTTTCCAAGCCCGTCAGCCGATGGTGTCGTTTGGGCCGGCGACTGTGGCCTTGCCTGCCGGATCGTTCTTGCAAGCAGACCCCGCCGCTGAGGCCGCCATGGCCAAGATGGCGGTCGAGGCCTTGGCAGGATCAAAGGGCATTGCCGATCTGTTCTGCGGGGCAGGGGCCTTTACCTTCAATCTGGCCCAGATCGCGCCGGTCTATGCGGCGGACTCTTCAGCCCCTGCCGTAAAAGCGCTGTCCTCAGCCATCGCGTCGGCCTCAGGCCTAAAGCCTATCACGGCGGAGGCGCGCGATCTGGATCGCCGCCCGGTTCTGGCGATGGAGATGAAGAAGATCGATTCGGTCGTGTTCGATCCGCCCAGAGCGGGCGCGGAAATCCAATGCGGCGAGATTGGGCGTTCGAAAGTGTCTCGTGCGGTGGCGATTTCTTGCAATCCGGTGACCTTTGCCCGGGATGCTAAGATCCTTGTCGAGGCAGGATTTACGCTAAAATGGGTTCGGCCAGTGGATCAGTTCCTTTGGTCGCCCCATATAGAGGTGGTCGCCCTTTTCGAACGCTAATCCTAGGAGCCCTCCCATCTCCAAGCCCGCCTTTCGCAGCGCCGCCTTGGCGCAGTCCGTGCGGGCAAGCCTTAAGGCTGTCTGGTGGGGGGCTGCGGGCGGCGCGGCGCGACTGTTGGTCCGTCCATCGTCGGGCACCATGACCCCAACTTCGCCAAAGCCGTCCATGGCGCGTGTTCGCGCAGCCTATGGGGAGGCCTTTGCCAAGGATCGCCGCGATGTGGCTGCGGGTCTCTATCCGGCCCTCGAAGATCGGCCCACTAGGCCCCTGCAGGCCTTAGCGCGGGCCATGGATTTCCTGCGGGATGCGCGGGAGGTCGATCAAAGGCGCAGGCGCGGCGATGGGACTGAGGTCCGAGACCAGACCCCCTCAGAGGCCTATCCGATCTATTATCGCCAGAATTTCCATTACCAGACGGGCGGATGGTTCACGGCTGACAGCGCCAAACGCTATGACGCTCAGGTCGAGGCGCTCTTTTCAGGCACAGCGGCGGCGATGAGACGGCGGGTCCTGTCGGTCCTGATGAAGGCCCTCAAGGATACCGATCAGCGCGGCTTGACCCTTGTCGATCTGGCCTGTGGGTCTGGGGCCTTCTTGAAGGATCTAGCGGCGACCTTGCCCAGGGCCAATCTGGTCGGTCTGGACCTGTCTAAGGCCTATCTGGACCAGTCGCGGCGGCGGTCCGGTCAGCCGGTTGTTCAGGCCAAGATGGAGCAACTGCCCTTTGCCGATAGCAGCCTTGATGCCGTGACCTGCATCTATCTGTTCCATGAGTTGCCACCGCGCTATCGCCCTGTGATCGCGGCTGAAATGGCCCGTATTTTGAAACCGGGCGGATTGTTGGCGTTCGGCGACAGCATCCAGCCTGCCGATGAGCCTGATCTGCAAAGGTTGCTCGAGGTCTTCCCGGCCTTTTTCCACGAACCCTATTATGAGAGCTACGCCCAGACCGACCTTGACGCGCTCTTTGGCGAAGCGGGCTTGATCATGATCGATGATGATCGCGCCTTTCTGACCAAGGCGCTATTGTTTCAAAAGCCCCTTTAGCGCAGTCGCTGACGGCCTCTAAAGCCGGGTTGCGAAGCTCAGCAGATCATTCCAGCTCTTCTTCTTGGCGCTAGGCTGTTGCAGCAAGAACGATGGCGTCAGGGTGACCATGGCCGGAAGGGTGGTTTGACCGTCGGAAGACGTCCAGTCCTGCCAGCGCCCGTGCATGGCCAGAACGCCATCATCGCGTCCGAGCAGACCGCGTGCAGAGGCTGCACCGAGCAACAGCAATATCTTGGGAGGGCTCAGTTGAATGGCCCGCTCTAGGAACGGCAGGCAGATCTTCTGTTCCGCCGCCGTCGGGGCTCGTCCACCGGCCGGTTGCCAAAAGACGGAATTCATCATGAGGCACTGATCTGTTACGCCTACCGCTGACAGCATCCGGTCGAGCAGCCGACCCTCGATGCCGCTGAAGGGCTGACCCGTCGATTGATCGCCAGCGGTTGGTGCCTCACCAATGATCAGAACGCTGCTACCGGCCTGTCCGCGCCAAAGAACCGGCTGGTGAGCACCATCGCGGCGCAGAGGGCAGTCTTCAAATCCGATGATGGTCTCGGCTAAGGCTTCAAGGGTTGAGGCGGACGAAGCGAGGCCCTTGGCCTTTTCAGCGGCGGTCTCCAGGGCGGCCATATTGGCGGCGGCTGGCCCGCGTGGGGCAGGGGCGACTCGCAGAGGTGTCGGCGGCGTCGGCCCACGCATCATCTGCGCTGTTTCGGTCAATCGATTGACCGGCTCGTCCTCTAGACACAGATCGATTCCCGCATCGGCCCAGAAGGACAAGAGGCTTTCTACGCCGCTAATATCGGCCAAAGGGGAGGGCGATTGGGTCACTTAAGGCTCGTAACACGGACCAGAGGGCGGATGGATAAAAAACCATGGGCTAAATCGAGAACAAACAGCACAAGTCGGAGCTATTGCCCTTGACCGAACATGGCTCACATTCCGATAAGTTGGCGCAGGGATCAATGGCGCACCGAACAGGTGGCGCTTCTAGGACTAGGGGATCAGGTCATGAGTGATGAACTCGAACGCGAGGCCATGGAATATGACGTCGTTATCGTCGGCGGTGGCCCGGCGGGCCTGTCGGCCGCGATCCGTCTGAAGCAACTGGCCGCAGAGGCTGACACTGAAATTTCGGTCGCGCTGCTGGAAAAAGGCTCCGAGGTCGGCGCGCACATCCTGTCGGGTGCGGTGCTCGATCCCAAGGCGCTGAGCGAGCTGTTCCCAGACTGGAAGGCCATGGGCGCGCCTCTGGAAACACCGGTAACCCATGACAAGTTCCTCGTGCTGGGCCCGCAGGGTGAGCTTTCCCTGCCCATGTTTGCCCTGCCACCCTTCATGCACAATCACGGCTGCTACATCGGCTCGCTGGCCAATGTTGCGCGCTGGTTGGCGACGCAGGCCGAAGAGCTTGGCGTTGAGATCTATCCCGGTTTCGCCGCCTCCGATCTGGTCTTCCGCGAGGATGGCTCGGTCAAGGGCGTGATCGTCGGTGTCGTCGGCATCGGCAAGGACGGGGTCAAGAAGCCCGACTATCAGCCCGGTATGGAACTGCACGGCAAATATGTCTTCATCGGTGAAGGCGTGCGCGGGTCTCTGGCCAAGGTGCTGATCAACAGGTTCGATCTGGCCAAGGACAGCGAGCCGCAAAAGTACGGCATCGGGATCAAAGAGCTGTGGCAGGTTCCACCTGAAAACCACAAGCCCGGTCTGGCCCAGCACACCACCGGCTGGCCTTTGGACATGAACACCGGCGGCGGCAGCTTCATGTACCATTTCGGCGATAACTATGTGTCGATCGGCTATGTGGTGCACCTGAACTACAAGAACCCGTTCCTGTCGCCGTTTGATGAGTTCCAGCGCTTTAAGCAGCACCCCACCGTTCGGCCTCACCTTGAGGGCGGCAAGCGCATCGCCTATGGCGCTCGGGCCATCACCGAAGGCGGCCTTCAGTCGGTTCCAAAACTGACCTTCCCGGGCGGCGTGCTGATTGGCTGTTCGGCGGGCTTCGTCAATGTGCCGCGCATCAAGGGTAGCCACAATGCCATGAAGACCGGCATGATGGCTGCTGAACAGGCCTTTGCCGCGATCAATGCGGGCCGCGAAGGCGATGAGCTGGTCGAATATCAGAGCGCCTATGAAGGCTCTTGGGTGGCCAAGGAACTGAAGCTTGTGCGCAATGCCAAGCCGATCCTGTCCAAGTTCGGCACCCTGATCGGCGGCGCGCTCGGCATGTTCGATATGTGGTGCACGACCCTTCTGGGCGGCTTCTCGTTCTTCGGCACCATGAAGCACGGCAAGCCAGACTATGCCTATACGGGTCTGGCCAAGGACTATGAGCCGATTGTCTATCCCAAGCCCGATGGCGTGATCAGCTTCGACAAGCTGTCGAGCGTGTTCCTGTCGGCGACCAATCACGAAGAGGACCAGCCCGCGCACCTGACGCTGAAGGACCCCTCGGTGCCGATCTCGGTCAACCTGCCCAAATATGGCGAACCGGCGCGGCTCTATTGCCCGGCTGGCGTCTATGAGGTGCTTTATGACGAGGCGGGGAACAATCCGAAGTTCCAGATCAACGCCCAGAACTGCGTCCACTGTAAGACCTGCGACATCAAGGATCCGTCGCAGAACATCAACTGGACCACGCCCGAAGGCGGCGGCGGCCCCAACTATCCCAATATGTAATCTGTTATTTTCGGTTTGGGGCAGGCCTAAGGCGGTCTGCCCCTTGAAACCGAGGGTGAAACAGAAGACCTTCGGGTCATGTTTGATTTTGCCCCCTCAATACGTCTTCGCTCTCTCGCGCTCACCCTGTTGGCCAGCGCGTCTCTGACCCTCGCGGGCTGCGCCTCGGTTCCCGCCGCCTCTGAAGGCCCGGTGAACGAGGCCTATGTTCCGATGGTGAACCAAGAGGCGTCGGTCTATGCCCTCTATATGGCGGGTCAGACGGCGATCAATTCCGGGCGAAGCACAGAGGCTGCGCGATATTTCGCTCAGGCCCATGCCTTGGATAGCGGCAATAGCATGCTCGCCGAGCGCACCTTTACCGCAGCGCTTTTGTCGGGGGACGTGGCGACAGCGGCCAAGATGGCTGCGGTCACCAGCGGCGATGCTAAGGACGGCACCAAATCCTTGGGCCAGTTTGTCCGCGCGGTTGATGGGATGGGGAGCGGTGATCCCGCGCAGGCCAAATTTGCCTTTGATCTGCTGAGCCAGAAGGATTTCGATCCCTCCTACAAGGTCTCAACCGAACTGCTCTTGCCCTATGCCGCGGCCATGGCCGGCGACTGGGATGCGGCTCTGGCCACGCCCGCGCCGACCAAGGATCGGTTTGCCTCCTTCTTTGCCACCCTCAATCAGGCGCAACTGTTAGAGCGTCGTGGTAAGATCGACGAGGCGACCAAGGCTTACCAGACCCTTATGGCCTCGGGTGACGGCAGCGGCTTCCTGGCTGGGGCTTACGGCGCATTCCTAGAGCGTCAAGGTCGCAAGGCCGAGGCCATCGGGATCTATGATGCTGTTCTGGCGGGCGACGCCAGCGATGTGACCGCTTTGGACGCCAAGGTCCGACTGGCCAAGAAAAGGCCTGCGCCGCCCTTGCCATCCTTGCAAAAGGGCGCAGCCGCAACCTTGATGGCCACCGCCGTGGCTGCTGTGGGACAGCGTCAACCCCAGGGCGGACTGATCTATCTTAGACTGGCCCTGAGGCTTGATCCGACGCTTGACGAGGCGTGGGTGCTCATTGGCGACCTGATGACCAGTGCCAAGGACTCTACGGCAGCGACAGCGGCCTATTCGCAGATATCGCCGTCCAGCACGCGCTATGGCGAGGCCCGCAACCGTCTGGCCTGGGGGCTCCAGAGGGGCGGCGACAATGGGGCCGCCATCAAACTGGCCGAAGAGACGGTCAAGCAACGGCCAAAGGATGTCGATTGTCTTTCGACCCTAGCGGATCTTTTGCGCACGGCTGAGCGGTTCGAAGAGTCGATCAAGATCCTCGACCGGGTGATCGCCATGCGCGGCGAGACCGCCGAGTGGGGTTACTACTTCATGCGCGGCATTGCGCTAGAGCGATCGGGGAACTGGACCGCCGCCGAGGCGGACTTGAAAAAGGCCCTCGACCTCAATCCCACCGAGCCTGAGATCATGAACTATCTGGGCTATTCGTGGATCGATCGCGGAGAGAATCTGGAGGAGGGGCTGGCCCTGATCCGGCAGGCCCTGACGGGGCGTCCAGGCTCTGGGGCGATGGTCGACAGTCTCGGCTGGGCCTATTTCCGTCTCGGAGATTTTAAGCGTGCAGCCGATATGCTCGAACAGGCCGTGCAGATGGAGGCGGCGGACGCTGAAGTCAATAACCACCTTGGCGATGCCTATTGGCGCGTCGGGCGCACGGTCGAAGCAAAATATCAGTGGGAACGGGTTTTGACCCTTCAGCCGACAGACAAGATGAAGGCCGAGGTTGAGGGCAAGTTGAAGGACGGCTTGCCGGAACTGACCGGACCGCCTGCGCCGCCCCTGCGGGCTGATCCGCTACCGGGTGGAGGAACAGCAACGTGAGCCTGACGGCCTTTGCTCCGGCCAAGATCAATCTGTTCCTCCATGTGGGCGGATTGGACGAGGCTGGCTATCACCCCCTGTCGAGCCTGATGGTCTTTGCTGATTTTGGCGATCAGGTTTCGGTCGAGGCCGCAGACGCGATCACCATCGAACTGGATGGCCCCTTTGCCGAGGCTTTCGAGACCGAAAGCCTATCGGACAATCTGGTCACTGGGGCGGTACGCAAGATCCTGTCTGTCATTAAGGGGCCTCAGCCGCCCTTTCGGGTGCTCCTGACCAAGAATCTGCCGGTCGGCGCGGGTCTGGGCGGCGGGTCCAGCGATGCAGGGGCGACCTTGCGGCTGCTGCGTGGTGCGCTCAACCTATCCATCAAAGATCAGGATCTGCAGGCGATGGCCGCGAGTCTTGGCTCTGACGGTGCCGCTTGCCTGTGGGCTGAGCCCGTGATTGCTGAGGGGCGCGGCGAGATCCTGTCTAAGGCCCCGCAAATGCCGACCCTACATGCGGTACTGGTCAATCCGGGCATTGTCTGCTCGACGCCGGCGGTCTTTCGCGCCTTTGATGAGGCCGGCGAAGAGGGCGATGCCTACACCCCCAACCTGCCGCCGGTGATTGAGACGGTCGAAGAGGTCGCGGCCTATCTGACCTATTGCCGCAATGATCTGGAGGGGCCAGCCGTTCGGCTCCACCCGGAGATTGGTGAAGTGCTCGACGCCTTGCGCGATGAGCGCGAGACCTTGCTGGCACGGATGTCGGGCTCTGGCTCGACCTGTTTTGCCCTCTGTGGCAGCCAGATCGAGGCTGAGGGTTTGGTTGACCGGCTGGAGCAGATGCGGCCCGACTGGTGGATCAAGAAGTGCCGTCTTGGCGGGCCTTGGCCGCAAGACTAATCCCCAAACCAAAACGGGGGCCCCGAAGGACCCCCGTTCCGCAGACTTGAGCTTGCGCTCTTGTCTTAGTGCATGGCTTCCCCGTGCAGGGAGGCGTCGAGACCCTCGACCTCGCCCTCTTCGGAGACTCGCAGACCCACTGTAAACTTGCAGATCATCAGGATGATGTAGGTGGCGAGACCCGACCAGAGGATGGTTACGCCCACACCCATGGCCTGCTTCATCACCGAGGCGCCTTCGCCAAGGCTATTGATGGTGGCGTCCGCCAGCAGACCGGTGAGGAGCGCACCGATGATGCCGCCGATGCCGTGCACGCCGAAGGCGTCGAGGCTGTCATCATAGTTGAAGATCTTCTTGAGCCAGACGGCGCTGACATAGCAACCCGCACCGGCGATCAGACCGATGATCAGGGCACCTTGTGGGTTCACAAAGCCCGCAGCAGGGGTGATGGCCACCAGACCAGCAACCGCACCCGAGGCCAGACCCAGCATGCCGGGCTTCTTGCGCTCAACCCACTCCACGATCATCCAAGACAGGGCTGCAGCAGCGGCAGCGACTTGGGTGTTCAGCATGGCGGCTGCGGCGATACCGTCAGCGGCCCATTCCGAACCGGCGTTGAAGCCGAACCAGCCCACCCACAGAAGCGAGGCACCGATCATCGTATAGACGAGGTTGTGCGGCGCCATGTTCTCCGAGCCGTACCCCTTACGCTTGCCCAGAACCAGAGCGCAGACCAGGCCAGCAATACCAGCATTGATGTGCACCACAGTACCGCCTGCAAAGTCGAGCACACCTGCGGTCGAGAGGAAACCGCCGCCCCAGACCCAGTGACAGACTGGCGCATAGACGAAGATTGACCAGAGGGTCGTGAAGACCAGCAGGGTCGAGAACTTCATACGCTCTGCGAAGGCACCGGCAATCAGGGCTGGGGTGATAATCGCGAAGGTCATCTGATAGACGACCCACAGCATTTCAGGCAGGCCCTTGGCCACGGCGTAGGCCGTATCGGCCCGAACATTGTTCAAGAAGAAGGCATCAAAGCTGCCAATATAGGGCTGCAGGGCCGACGATGGGTTATAGCCCAAGGCGAGGCTATAGGTGCAGACCATCCACACGACCGTCACCAGAGCGGTGATGGCGAAGGACTGGGCGACCGTGGCAATGACGTTCTTCTTACGCACCATGCCGCCGTAAAACAGGGCAAGGCCAGGAATGGTCATCAGCAGGACGAGCGCGGTGGAGGTCAAGATCCAAGCTGTTCCGCCGGAGTCCAACTCCAGAGGGGCCTGGTGACCCAGCAAGGCGGGCGCGGGCGCAGCGGCCTCTTCGGCAGCGGGAGCCGACGAGGCGGGCAGGGCCGCTTCAGTGCTGTCAGCGGGCGCCGATGAGGCGGCAGGAGCGGCGTCTTGAGCGTGAGCGGACGGCGCGGCCATCAGACCGCCTCCGACCAGAACGGCTGCAAGCATCAGGCCGCTAAGCCCCTTGCCGATCAGCCCTTTGAAAGAGGTGAGTGTCATCGTGGAGATCCCCAATATCTGGTCTTAAAGAGCCGATGAGCCGGTTTCGCCGGTGCGGATACGCACCGCTTCTTCGACGTTGAGTACGAAAATCTTTCCGTCGCCGATCTTGCCTGTCCCGGCCGCAGCCTTGACGGCCTCGATGGCACCGGCGACAGCCCCATCGTCAACAACGGCTTCAAGCTTCATCTTCGGAACGAAGTTCACTTGATATTCCGCGCCACGATAGATTTCGGTCTGTCCCTTCTGACGGCCATAGCCCTTCACTTCAGAGACAGTCAGGCCTTCCACGCCAGCTTTCACGAAGGCTTCACGCACCTCGTCGAGCTTGAAGGGCTTTATGATCGCAATGATCAGTTTCATCCGTTCGCTCCCGCGCGTTCGAGCCACCGCGCGCCCCTCGAAATTGGTCCTAACCGACAGGCTATCGGGGTCTCGCCGCGCCTGTTCGACATGCAGAGGCTAGACACCCGAGCGGCTGGCACCGAACCTCCCTTGATCAAATCCGGCCCTTTCTTGTTCGTTGCCTGAATTTCGGGCGCCGGGTTCGGTCGGCGGCTAAAATTTAGGCGCATCTTCAGGTGCCGTCTTCGGTATCGAAACCGCCGTCCCGAAATTAGTCCGTACATTGAAGGCCGCTTGCGACGCCGAAAGCTTGATGCAAGCGCCAACGCGCCCTATGGTCCGCCCACTTTTCTTTAAGGAATTTAGCGGTCCATGGTCGATGCCAATGCTCCCTCCGGTTCTGTCGGTACCAGCGCGCCGAGTGCCTCGCAGGGCCTGTCCTTTCAGAACCTGATCCTGACGCTGCATGACTATTGGAGCCGTCAGGGCTGTGTGATCCTTCAGCCCTATGACCTCGAGGTCGGGGCAGGGACCCTGCACCCGGCAACGGTGCTGCGCGCCCTAGGGCCAAAGTCGTGGAAAGCGGCCTATGTGCAGCCCTCGCGGCGCCCCGGTGATGGCCGCTATGGCGAGAACCCCAACCGCTTGCAGCACTATTACCAATATCAGGTGATCTTGAAGCCGAACCCTAAGGACATGCAGTCGCTCTATCTCGGCTCGCTTGCAGCCATTGGTCTAGACCCCACGCTGCACGATATGCGCTTTGTCGAGGATGACTGGGAAAACCCCACCGTCGGGGCCTGGGGCCTCGGCTGGGAGGTCTGGTGCGACGGGATGGAGGTCAGCCAGTACACCTATTTCCAACAGGTCGCGGGCATGGATGTCGATCCGGTCGCGGGCGAGCTGACCTATGGGTTAGAGCGTCTGGCCATGTATGTGCAGGGCGTTGATAATGTCTATGATCTGCGCTTCAACGATGACGGTGCCTCCTATGGCGACGTGTTCCTCGAGAATGAGCGCCAGTTCAGCGCCTTCAATTTCGAAGTGGCTGATGTCGAGACCCTCAAGCGCCAGTTTGAAGACATGGTCGCTCAGGTCAGCCGCATTCTTGAGCATCGTGGCCCGCAAGGCCAACGCTTGGCGCTGCCTGCCTATGACCATGTTCTAAAGGCCAGCCACCTGTTCAATCTTATGGATGCGCGCGGCGCGATTGCCGTTGCCGAACGTCAAAGCTACATCGGCCGCATCCGCGACCTGTGCAAAGCCACCGCCGCTGCGTGGGTGGAGTAGGTCCCATGCCCCAACTGCTTCTCGAACTGTTCTCCGAAGAGATCCCCGCCCGCATGCAGGCCCAGGCCGGCCGCGACCTTGAGCGAATGGCGCGCGAGCGTCTGGCCGAGGCCGGGTTCCTGCCCGAAGCGGTCAAGTCCTTTGCCGGGCCGCGCCGTCTCACTCTGGTCATTGAGGGTCTGCTCGCCGCTCAGCCCGATCGGACCGAGGAACGTAAGGGGCCAAAGGTCGGTGCGCCGCAAGCCGCGCTCGACGGGTTCCTGCGCTCCACCGGCCTGACCCAAGACCAACTGACCGAGCGAGACGGCGTCTATTTCGCCCTGAGCGCCAAGCCGGGCCGTCCGACGCCCGACGTGATTGCCGAGATGGTGCCCGCCATCATCCGCGCCTTCCCTTGGCCCAAATCGATGAAATGGGGCACCGGCTCCCTGCGCTGGGTCCGGCCCCTGCAACGCATCCTCTGCGTCTTTGACGGCGAGGTCGTGCCCTTCGAGATTGAGGGTATTGTCAGCGGCGACATGACCGAGGGCCATCGGTTCATGGGCTCACGCGCCCCCTTCCGCGCCCGTCATTTTGAGGCCTATGCCGCAGGTCTTGAGGCCAATTTCGTGGTGCTCGATCCCGAAGAGCGCAAGGCCCGCATCCTTGAGGGCGCACGCACCCTCTGCTTCGCTCGCAGTGTGGAACTGGTCGATGATCAGGGCCTACTGGATGAGGTCGCGGGCCTTGCCGAATGGCCCACCCCGATCTTGGGCGATATGGACCCGGCCTTTTTGGACCTGCCGCCCGAGGTGATCCGCACCTCCATGCGCACGCACCAGAAATATTTTGCCGTGCGTGATCCCAAGACCGGAGGCCTCGCGCCCAACTTCCTTGTCGTCTCCAACATCGAGGCCCGCGATGGGGGCCATCTGGTCTCGATCGGCAATGCGCGGGTCCTGTCGGCGCGTCTGAACGATGCAAGGTTCTTCTGGGATGAGGACCGCAAGACGCCGCTGGAAACGCGCCTTGAAAAGCTAAAGGCCGTGACGTTCCACGCCAAGCTGGGCACGCTCTATCAGCGCGCCGAGCGGATTTCGGCGCTGGCCGGACAGATTGCCGAGCTGATCGGCGCGGATCGGGCGCAGGCCGAGCGGGCAGGGCTGCTGGCCAAGGCCGACCTGACCTGCGGCATGGTCGGTGAATTCCCCGAACTGCAAGGCCTGATGGGCGGCTACTATGCCCGCCAGCAGGGCGAGGCCGACGCCGTCGCCGACGCCATCCGCGACCACTACAAACCCCAAGGCCCCACCGATAGTGTGCCCACCGCGCCGGTCAGTGTGGCTGTGGCATTGGCTGAGAAGCTGGACACGCTGGTCGGGTTTTTTGCGATCGATGAGAAGCCGACGGGCTCGAAAGACCCCTATGCCCTGAGGCGGGCGGCCTTGGGGGTTATCCGGTTGATTGCGGACAATGGCCTGTCGCTGGACCTGCGTGCGGTTACACAAAATCATGCAAAAGAAGCCTTTGTGGCTGCTGATTTCGATCTGTCGTTGGATTATTTCATTGTTGATCGGTTGCGTGTCTCGCTCATTGATCAGGGGTACCAGCCAGATTATGTTTTGGCGGCATTCCGAAGCGGCTGGTTAGAGGGTCTGGAAATTGGGCAGTTTATTGCTCGTGTTGAGGCCCTGACTAAGTTTTTGAAAACGGACGATGGATCAAATCTGCTCAGTGGCTTCAATCGCGCCGCAAATATCATTGCAGCGGAGACCAAGAAGGACGGCATTTCTGGATACGGAAGACCTCAGTTGATTGCGAGCGCCCCCTTGGAAGAAACGGCGTTGCTTAATGCATGGATTGCCATTGAGCCGCGAGTTGACGCCGCTATGAAAGCCATCGACTACCAAGGTGCAATGACCGCACTCTCTGAACTTCGCGCTCCCGTAGACAGTTTTTTTGAAAAAGTATTCGTGAACGATCCTGACCGGAATGTGCGTGACAATCGCCTGCTGCTTCTGACAGCGGTTCGGGACACAATGCAGCGCGTCGCAGACTTTTCCTTGATTAACGGGTGAGATGACCATGGCGAACGATAGCGCGAACCCCATCCGTTGGGTCTATGGCTTTGGCGGCGGCAGTGCCGATGGCGATGCCAAGATGAAGAACCTCTTGGGGGGCAAGGGCGCCAATCTGGCCGAAATGAGCGCGCTGGGCCTGCCGGTGCCTCCGGGCTTCACCATCACCACCGAGGCCTGCGTCCACTATTACAGCAACGATAAGACCTATCCGGCGCACCTCGAAGATCAGGTCCGGGCCGGTCTGGCCAAGGTTGAGGCCATCACGGGCAAGGTCTTTGGCGATCCGGCCAATCCGTTGCTCGTATCTGTGCGTTCGGGGGCCCGCGCCTCGATGCCAGGCATGATGGATACGGTGCTGAACCTTGGCCTCAACGATGCCACGGTCGAGGGTCTGGCCAAGCTGTCGGGGGACCGGCGCTTTGCCTTTGATAGCTATCGCCGCTTCATCCAGATGTATTCCAACGTCGTGCTCGATCTGGACCATCACATGTTCGAAGAGATCCTCGACGAACATAAGGACCGTTTGGATGTCAGCATCGACACAGCCCTGAGCGCCGAAGACTGGGAAGCGGTCGTCACCGACTATAAGGCCGCTGTCGAGCGCGAGCTGGACCGTCCCTTTCCGCAAGACCCTGCCGCCCAGCTCTGGGGCGCGGTCAGCGCCGTCTTTGCCAGTTGGATGAATGAGCGGGCCAAGTTCTATCGGCGCATGCACGACATCCCCGAAAGCTGGGGCACGGCGGTCAATGTCCAGTCGATGGTGTTCGGCAATATGGGCGAGACCTCGGCAACGGGCGTGGCCTTTACTCGCAACCCCTCGACCGGTGAGGCACGGCTCTATGGCGAGTTCCTGATCAATGCCCAGGGCGAGGACGTGGTGGCCGGTATCCGCACGCCGCAAAGCCTGACCAAGATCGCCCGCGAAGAGATGGGCGAGACGGCCCTGTCGATGGAAGAGGCCATGCCCGAGGTCTTTGGCCAGTTCAAATCCGTGGTCGAGCGGCTGGAACGCCACTATCGCGACATGCAGGACATTGAGTTCACGGTCGAAAAGGGCCTGCTCTATATGCTCCAGACCCGCAACGGCAAGCGCACGGCCAAGGCGGCCTTGAAGATCGCCGTTGATATGGCGGCGGACGGCATGATCACCCAAGAAGAGGCGATCTTGCGCGTTGAGCCCTCGGCGCTGGACCAGCTCTTGCACCCCACCATCGATCCCAAGGCCGAGCGTAATGTCATTGCTCAGGGCCTGCCCGCATCGCCCGGTGCGGCGACGGGGACGGTCGTGTTCGATTCCGAAGAGGCCGAGCGTCTGGGCAATTCTGGCCATTCGGTCATTCTGGTCCGCGACGAGACCAGCCCTGAAGATATCCACGGCATGCATGCGGCGCGCGGCATTGTCACGGCGCGCGGGGGCATGACCAGCCACGCCGCTGTGGTTGCGCGCGGTATGGGGCGGCCTTGCGTCTCGGGCG
>CANESI010000047.1 GCA_947441065.1 Caulobacteraceae bacterium | reverse complement strand
AGCCCGATCCGACTTTGACGCGGGGTGGAGCAGCCCGGTAGCTCGTCAGGCTCATAACCTGAAGGTCACAGGTTCAAATCCTGTCCCCGCACCCAAAGCGTTGTCAATCATAACCCTTCAGACATACACACGCACCAACCCGCTTGAGTCCTACTCAGCGGGGCTTTGGTGTTGTTGGTGGCTTGCGGATTGGTGTTCGACAGCATGATCCCCCATTGACTCCCCCGCCCATCCGGCTTGGACTGTCCCAAAGGCCCCGACACAGAGGGCAGGGTTAGGGAGTGGTATGATGGACGGGTTTTCAGCGCCGAAATCTAAGGGTGCGATTGATCCTTGGGGCTTGCCTTTGGAGGGGTTGGACCCCAGTCGGGCGGAGCTGTTTCAGGACGGCTCGCACTTGGAGTTTTTCAAGCGGCTACGCCAAGAGTCTCCCGTCCACTATACGCCTCAGAGCCAGTTTGGGGCCTTTTGGTCGATCACGCGGTTCCATGACATTATGGCGGTGGACACCAACCATCAGGTCTTTTCGTCGGACCGCGACATCGTCATTGGCGACAATCCGGAGGGCTTTGCGCCCTTGAACTTCATCGCCATGGACCCGCCCAAGCATGATGTGCAGCGGCGGGCGGCGACGCCGGCGGTTTCGCCTCGGCGGTTGCAGGATCTTGAGGTGCTGATCCGTCAAAGGGTCTGCACGATCTTGGACAGTTTGCCGGTCGGTGAGACCTTCAACTGGGTTGATCGGGTGTCGATTGAGTTGACCACCCAGATGCTGGCCACCCTGTTTGATTTTCCGTGGGAAGATCGTCACCTGCTGCCCTTCTGGTCGGACGTGGTGACAGCCTCAGAGACGGTAGGCGTGGCGGTCGATATGGCCCAGCGTGAGCGCACCTTGATGGAGTGCCTCAGCTATTTCACCACCCTGTGGCATGAGCGGGCGGCGGCTGAGCCTCAGTTCGACTTCATTTCCCTGTTGGCCCACAATCCCGACACCAAGGACATGGTCAATGATCCGATGGAGTTTTTGGGCAATCTGATCCTGCTGATCGTTGGCGGCAATGATACGACCCGCAACTCGATCTCGGGCGGGGTCTTGGCCCTGAACCAGTTTCCGGGGGAATATGACAAGCTCAAGGCCGATCCGAGCCTGATCCCGAACATGATCTCGGAGATTATCCGTTGGCAGACGCCGCTGGCCCATATGCGCCGGACCGCGACCCAGGATATTGAGTTTCAAGGCCAGCAGATCCGCAAGGGTGACCGGGTGGTGATGTGGTACATTTCGGGCAACCGCGATGACGCGGTGATTGAGCGGGCCGATGAGTTCATTATCGACCGCGACCGGGCCCGTCAGCACCTGTCCTTCGGCTTTGGCATCCATCGCTGCATGGGTAACCGTGTCGCTGAGATGCAGCTTCGTATCCTGTGGGAAGAGATCATGGCCCGCTTTGAGCGGGTCGAGGTGGTCGGTGAGCCGGTACGCTTGGCCAACAATTTCGTGCTGGGCTATACGGACCTGCCGGTGCGGCTGACGGCTAACGGATAGGGTAAACAAGGCCCCCTTTGACGCTACGCATCGCTTCTCCCAAGGGGGAAAGATCTTGGCGTTTTAAATCTTCCCCCTCTGGGGGAAGGACCGGCGAAGCCGGGGTAGGGGGTAAACAAGGCCCTCACCCAACCCTCTCCCACAGGGAGAGGGCTTTTTCTTTCTTAGCCCTCGCCCCCTTGGGGGAGAGGGTTGGGTGAGGGGGATTGCATCTACTCCCGCCCCTTCATCGCATCCCCACGCCCATAGAAGGGCGAGGATGTCCCTAGGCCCGCGCCAAGCTCAATTGGATGACGTTGGTGCGTTCGGTGCGGAACCCGGCTTCGCAGTAGCTGAGATAGAACTGCCATAGACGGCGGAAACGTTCGTCAAAGCCGAGGGGTTTGATCTCATCCCAGGCGCCTTGGAAACGGTCGGCCCATTGGACCAAGGTATCGGCATAGTTTTGGCCGAACCGAGACACATCGCGCCATTCCAATCCGGCGCGCTGGGTTTCCTGCAGCAGGCGCTTTTCACTGGGAAGCATGCCGCCGGGGAAGATGTATTTTTGGATGAAGTCCGCGCGGCTGCGATAGTCGGCGAACAGGTCGTCCTTGATGGTGATGATCTGTAGACCTGCCTGACCGCCGGGCTTGAGCACATCGCGGACCTTGTCGAAATAGGTCGGCCAATATTGCTCGCCGACCGCCTCGAACATTTCGATCGAGGCGACGCGGTCAAAGGTGCCTTTGACGTCGCGATAGTCGATCAGTTGGATGTCGGCGCGCTCGGCCAAGCCCAGATCAAAGAGGCGCTTGCGGGCAAAATCATGTTGGGCCTGAGAGATGGTGACGCCGGTGACCTTGGCCCCGATCTCCTTGGCAGCAAATTCGGCAAAACCGCCCCAACCGCAGCCAATCTCAAGAACGGTCTGGTCGGTTTGCAGGTCCATCGAGCGCGCGAGCGTGGCGTATTTGTTGTGCTGGGCCTCGCTCAAGGGCTGGTCGGGCCAGTCGAACCTTGCCGACGAATAGGTCATGGAGGGATCGAGCCAGCGCGAATAGAAGGCGTTGCCCAGATCATAATGGGCATAGATGTTGCGCTGAGAGCCCTTCTTGCTGTTGCGGTTGAGCAGGTGGGACAGGAAATTGACCACGCCGACCAATGGATTGCCATTGACCAGCCGCGCGAGGCGATCCCAGTTCATGGTGAAGGCTTGCAGCACCGCAGAGAGGTTTGGCGAATCCCATTCATTGGCAATGAAACCCTCGCCAAAGCCGATGTCACCGGCGGCCATGACCCGTCCGATGAACCGGAAGTCGCGAATAATCAGCAAGGCGTCAGGCCCCGGCTCGGTACCCTGAACCCGAAAGGCCAGACCCGACGGCAGCATGAAGCTCATCGAGCCATAGTGCCAGTTGGTCTTGGAGATGCGCACGGCGGTGCGAAAGGCCGCCGGTGATCGGCGAACCTCTGGCAAGGCGAGGGTCTCGGCCGTGACCAGGGGCAGATCAGCCAAGACAATCTCGGCGGGGTTCAAAGACGCGACAGACATTAAGGCCCCTAAAGAGATCGATGGGTGACGTGACCAAGGCTGACACCAGCCTTTGGCCCCGCAGGACGAGCACCAAAGACGGCACCCTTGAACCAGAGGCGAACCGCCTCCCAGTGAATGGCTGCCACCACGCCCAAGGTCATGAGCGGCATGGCGAAGAAGAGCTTGATCAGGGCTGCGTCGGTCAAGGCCTCGCGCCGCGCGATCAAGCTCGCCGTAAAATCTATCTCACCGCCGACCTGTTTGAGAATAGTCAAAGTCAGACGATCACCTGGCGGGGTGACGGTAAATCGGTAACCGCCCTCAACGCGGTAAAAGGGCGACACATAGAGAAGCTTGTCGGCTTCGTGATGTTCGACCTCTAGGCCTTCAGTGGGCACCACATAGGCGTGGGTTTGACCAAAGGTATTGTTGACCTCATAGAGCACGGCTTTCAGCTCATCATGTGGGCCATATATGTAGAAAAGCGAGATTGGGTTGAAAACAAAACCGAGTACACGTGGAAAGCACAGAAGCGAGATGCGCGTCGTCGGCACATCCAGTCCGGCCTGTTTCAAGGTCGCTTCGACCCATGGCCGCAAGGGCGAGCCGTCGCGGGCCCCGTGATCGCGCTCGGCGAAGGAAAAGAGACCAAGGCCGCCACGCCCTATGGTCTTGAGCCCAGAAAAGGCCTTATCCAGCCGATCGACATCCACCAAGATCTGAAAGACGCCGTAGCTGAACCTATGCTCACGCGGCGCGGTTCGCAGGTGCGTCGTACGGCCCACATAGAGGCGTGCTCTGTTGGCTTCTGCAGGGGCGGTCATGCGCTAAGGTTAGCCACCCTGTTGGTCGCTGTCCATTGAGGGGCGGGAAGGGGGCCGCCAGCGATGCGATGGTCGACAAAGTCCCACGGCACCTTGCCGCCTAAGGCCAGAGCGGCGCGCAGGCCGGAGGTCAGGCCGTCCTCATGGAAGCCATAGCCCAGCCATGCTCCGGCATACCAGACTCCGCCTCGTCCCTGAATGGTGTTGAACTGGCGTTGTGCGCTGAGGGCCGCCTGATCAAACTGCGGGTGGGCATAGTCATAGACGCCGAAGGTCAGGCTAGGGTCCGGCGCGACGGGCGGGTTGAGCGTGACGAACAGGGGCCGCTTGGGGTCCAGATGCTGCAAGCGGTTCATCCAATAGCTGACCACCCCTTGGGCCGGTGCGCCATCAGCCGTTTTCAAGTCATTGAGCACATTCCAAGCGCCCCAAGCGGCCTTTCGCTTGGGCATAAGCCCGGGATCGCGGTGCAGATAGGCCTTGTTGGGCGCGTAACCGACGGCGCCGAGAAGGGCGCGCTCTTGCGGATCTGCATCAGTGAGGGCGCGGAGGCTCTCATCCGAATGGCAGGCCATGATCACCTGATCATAGGGCTCCGACTGTCCCGACCCGTCGGTGACCAAGACGCCGCCCGCTTGGCGCTGAACGGTGACCTCGCCGGATGAGGCGCGGATCTGATCTCCCAGCAGCACCCGCAAGCGTTCGACATAGGCGCGGCTGCCGCCCTTGATCGTGCGCCAACTGGGTTGGACGACCTGTAAGAGATTATGGTTGGCAAAGAAGCGCAGGAAGCTTTCGGCTGGAAAGTCAGCGACCTTGCCCTCGGTGCTCGACCAGATGGCCGCGCCCATCGGCAAGAGATAGCGCTGCTCAAAGGATTTGCTGAACTTTCGTTGGCGCAGATAGTCGCCAAGGGTGAGGCTGGCAAGGCGGCCGGACTCCAGATCCTCTAACCCCTGCCGATTGAAGCGCTGCATATCCAGCAGCATCATCAGGAAGGCCGGATTGGCAATGTTGCGCTTTTGCGCAAAGACGCCGTGCGGGAAGTTGGACGACCACTCCATCCCGCTGCCAGAAAAGGCGAAACTCATATCGGTCTGCAGGCTTTCGACGCCCAAAGCGTCCAACAGCCCAATCAGGTTGGGATAGTTCCGCAGATTATAGACGATGAAGCCCGTGTCGACATCCATGACCTTGCCGTCATAGTCGATGGTGACGGTGTTGGAATGGCCCCCGATCCGCTCAGCCTTTTCATAGAGCACCACATCATGGACCTCATGCAGGGCGTAGGCTGCCGCAAGGCCGGTCACGCCTGATCCGAGGATGGCGATCTTTCGTCGGGTTGCGGCCTGAGTGTGATTCACGGTCATAGGATAACTTTATGCATCATCTTTAAGGGCCGCATAGGCCGAAAGGGCGCGGGCCCTTGCGCTGGCATGATCGACGATGGGGCGCGGATAGGTCTTGCCCAAAGTGACACCGGCTGTCGATAGCTCAAAGGCGCTGGCTTCCCACGGGCGATGGATGAGCTTGTCGGGCAGGCGGGCCAATTCGGGCACCCAGCGGCGGATATAGTCGCCCTTGGGATCGAACTTTTCACCCTGACTGAAGGGGTTGAAGATGCGGAAATAGGGCGAGGCATCGGCACCCGTTCCGGCCGTCCACTGCCATCCCGCTGCATTATTGGCCAAATCGGCATCCAAAAGCGTATCCCAAAACCAGGCCTCGCCCTCGCGCCAATGGATCAAAAGGTGCTTGATCAGGAATGAGGCGGTTATCATCCGCACCCGATTGTGCATCCAGCCTGTGGCCCAAAGCTCTCTCATCCCGGCATCAACCATCGGATAGCCGGTCAGGCCGCGCTGCCACGCCTTCAGGCCCTCTGCGTCATCTTGCCAAGCGAAGCGATCAAAGCCCAGTTTGAAGTTGGCGGTTGGCAGGGTGGGGAAGTGGAACAGCAGGTGATGGTTAAATTCACGCCAGCCAATCTCGGCCAAGAACTTGTCTCGCGCACCTTCATTCAGGTCACCCATCGCTGAGGCCCCGTGGGCGGCGATCCAGACCTGACGCGGGCTGATCTCGCCAAAATGCAGATGGGGTGAGAGGCGCGAGGTACCCGTCTTTCCCGGCTGATCACGGCCCTCGGCATAGTCATTGGCTGGTCCGCCCAGAAAATCGTTGAGATTTTCAAGCGCTCCAACCTCGCCCGGCGTCCAATCGTCAAAACCGGTCGACCAATCAGGATGGGTGGGCTGAAGTTGCCAATCGGACAGAGTGTCTGAGTCTGGCCAGCGCTCAGGCGACACCAAGCTTTGCGGGGAGGGAAGGGCCGGTTGCTGCCCCACCTTGGCCCGCGCGGCCCGCCAATAGGGGGTAAAGACCTTATAGGGGCCGCCAGAGCCCGTCTCGACGGTCCAGGGCTCATTCAGGAGCGCGGCGTTGAAGGACTGAACCTCGACCCCTGTGGCCTTCAGCTCAGCCTTGAGGCTCGTGTCGCGGGCGATGGCCGATGGCTCATAGAGCCGGTTCCAGACCACTTGGCCTGCGCCCGTCTCTGTCACGACTTGTGGGAGAACCTCAGAGGCCTTGCCCTTGCGCAGGATCAGGCGCGATCCAATGGCTTGCAGCGATGAGGAGAGGGCGGTCAGTGAGCGGTTCAGCCACCAAAGGCTAGCTCCGCCCATCGGGCGCTGGTCAGGATCAGTATCGAACAGATAGAGGACAATCACCGGACGCCCAGAGGCGCTGGCGTAGGCGAGGGCCGGATTGTCGGCCAGCCGAAGGTCCTGTCGCAGCCAGACCACGATCGGCGTTTGATTGTGGTCACTGGTCATTGCCCGATCGCTTCGCCCTTGTGTCTTTGTGAGTCTCACTTCAGATGTACGATCTAGATTGGCTTTTGGATTAGCGGAACCTCGAATTGACCCAAGCTCAGGCTGTCTCCCCCAATGCTGTGATCCGGATCAAGACCCCGAACGGCGCCGAGGTTCGGATTGGCAATGCGGAAAAGCTGTCGATCATTGCGGGGCCTTGCCAGATGGAGAGCCGCCAGCACGCGCTGGAGACCGCCCATGCGCTCAAGGAAATGGCCGCCCGCCTTGGGATCGGCCTGATCTATAAGACCTCGTTCGACAAGGCCAACCGCACCTCCATCACGACCGCACGCGGCCTTGGCATTGGGCAGGCCTTGGATGTATTCGCCGAGATCCGCGACGTGACCGGCCTTCCAGTTCTGACCGACGTTCATGAGGCGAGCCAATGTGCCATTGCCGCCCAAGCCGTCGATGTGCTGCAGATCCCAGCCTTCCTCTGTCGCCAGACCGATCTGCTGGTTGCGGCGGCCGAGACCGGCAAGGTCGTCAACGTCAAGAAGGGTCAGTTTCTCGCCCCCTGGGATATGAAGAACGTGATCGGAAAGCTGCTGGCGGCGGGTAATCCCAATGCCATGGCCTGCGAGCGCGGCGTGTCCTTTGGCTACAATACCCTCGTCTCCGACATGCGCGCCCTACCGGTACTGGCGGAGATTGGTTGTCCTGTCGTGTTTGACGCCACCCATTCGGTGCAACAGCCGGGCGGGCAGGGCACGACCTCGGGCGGACAGCGTCAATATGTGCCGGTCCTGGCGCGGGCAGCGGTCGCGGTCGGCGTCGCCTGCGTGTTCCTTGAGACCCATCCGGACCCCGACAATGCTCCGTCTGATGGTCCCAATATGGTGCCCATGCACGAGTTTGAGGCTCTGGTCGCCAACCTCTTGGGCTATGATCAACTGACTAAGGGCTGGTAGGGGCAAGGCTCGGCCCGTGCCAAATCTCTTGACCATCGGGGCCGAACGCAGCACAGGCTGATCTATGGACGTTTCTTCGCTTCAGCACGTGCTCGCCGCGATATCCGGTCTCAAGATCGCCTGCGTCGGTGATCTGATGATTGATCGCTATGTCTATGGCGAGGTGGCGCGTATTTCCCCAGAGGCTCCGATCCCGGTCTTGGCCAAATCGTCAGAGACGGTGATGCTCGGCGCGGTCGGCAATGTCGCCCGCAATGTCGCGGCCTTGAGCGGGCAGGCGGTGCTCTGCGCCCCCGTTGGCGATGATGCGAGCGGTCAAGAACTCTTAGCACTGGTGAGCCAAGCATCTGGGGTTACGGGCAATCTCGTCACCCAGCCAGGTCGCCCCACCACGGTTAAGGTCCGCTTTGTGGCCGGTGGGCAGCAGCTCTTGCGCGTCGACAGCGAGACCTCAGCCGCGATTGATAGTGCCGCTGAAGCCGCCCTGATCCAGACCATCCAAACCGCCGTCTCTGGCGCAAAGCTTGTCGTCCTGTCCGACTATGCCAAGGGCGCGCTCAGCCCCGCCGTGATCGCCGCGACCCGCGAGGCTGCGGCCAAGGCGGGTGTCGCGCTGGTCGTTGACCCGAAGGGCCGCAGCCTTGCCAAATATGGCCCTGTGGACCTGATCAAGCCCAATGGGGGCGAGCTATCCCTTGCGGTCGATATGCCGGTTGGCACAGATGCAGAGGTCGAGGCGGCGCTGATCGCCGCTCTAGAGGTTTGCGAAGCGAAGGCGTTGCTGGTTACCCGCGCCGCTCAGGGCATGAGCCTGGCCGTTCGAGGCCAGCCTGTGCGCCATTTCCGGGGTAAGAAGCGCGAAGTCTTTGACGTGTCAGGGGCGGGGGATACGGGCCTAGCAGCCTTGGGTCTCGCCATGGCGGCGGGGGTCGAGATCGGGGCTGCGGTGGAGTTCGCCATCCTCGCCTCGGGCGTCGTGGTCGGTAAGGCGGGCACCGCGACGGTGACGCCTGCGGACCTGATCGAGGCGGAACTGACCTCTCATATGGCACCCGCTGAAGATAAGATCGCCACGCCAGAAGATCTGGTCCGGATGGTGGCCGCTTGGCGAGCTGAGGGCCTAACGGTCGGCTTCACCAATGGCTGTTTTGATATTCTGCACCGGGGCCATGTCGCCTATCTGGCGCAAGCCCGGTCTTGGTGTGATCGGCTGATTGTTGGGCTCAATACGGATCGGTCGGTCAGTGCGCTCAAGGGGCCGTCTCGGCCCGTCAATGACCTTGAATCGCGCGCGCTGGTTTTGGCCGGACTGTCCCATGTCGATATGGTCGTGCCGTTCGATGAGGATACGCCCATCGGCCTGATCGAGGCCGCGCGGCCTGATGTGCTGATCAAGGGCGCCGACTATAGCGAGGACGGCGTGGTTGGCGGTGATTTCGTCAAGTCCTATGGCGGACGGGTGCGGCTGGCCAATCTGGTGGACGGCTATTCGACGACGGCGGCGATTGCCCGGTTTAAGAAGGACGCGCCATGAGCGGACATCTGATCCTCGTCACCGGCGGCGCGGGCTTTATCGGTTCGAACATCGTTCGTCGGCTCTGCCAAGATGGGCAGTATGATGTCGTGGTCTGCGACCGACTGCGCGCGGCGGAGAGTGGCAAGTGGCGCAATATTGCCAAGGCCGCGATCAGCGACTTTATCGATCCAGACCAGATGTGGGACTGGCTGGCCAAATATGGCTCAGACCTTGAAGCCATCATCCATATGGGCGCGATCTCGGCCACGACCGAGCCGGATGCCGACAAGATCGTGCACAACAATTTTTGCCTGTCGCGGGACCTGTTTCGCTGGTGCGCGGCCAATGATTGCCGTTTTCTCTATGCGTCTTCGGCGGCCACCTATGGCGATGGAAGCCTCGGCTTTGAGGATGACAATGATCTAGAGGCCCTAAAGGCCCTTCGCCCGCTCAATGCCTATGGCTGGTCCAAGGCCCTGTTCGATATCTTCGCCGTCCGCGCCGCCCATCAGGGTGAGGCCCCCAAGCAGTGGGCCGGATTGAAGTTCTTCAATGTCTTTGGCCCGAACGAATATCACAAGGGTTCGATGAAGTCGGTCGTCTCCCAGATCTATCCGCGCATCGCAGCCGGGGAGGGTGTGCAGCTCTTTCGCTCGCACAAGGCCGGTTATGAGGACGGCGGTCAGCTTCGAGACTTCGTCTATGTCGCCGACGTGGCCAGCGTGGTCGATTGGATGCTCGAGACTGAGACGGTCAGCGGCGTGTTCAATCTCGGCACCGGCAAGGCGAGAACCTTCTTGGATCTGGCCAAGGCCACCTTCGCTGCGGCGGGGAAACCTGCCGTCATCAGCTATATCGACACGCCCGAAGTGATCCGCGACAAGTATCAGTACTTTACCGAGGCCAAGATGGACCGGTTGAAGGCGGCAGGCTACTGCCAGCCCTTCTGGTCGATGGAAGAGGCTGTCGCGGACTATGTGAAGACCTATCTTGCGCAGGAAGACCCCTATGTCTGACGCCTCCACACCGTCGCCTGCCGTTCAAAGCGCAGCGATGACCCTGATCGCGCAATATGGTGATGATGCCGAGGTGATCGCCGTGATGCGCGCCGCCGAGCTGGCCGCTGCGGGGGATGTTAAAGGGCTAGAACATTGGGACGCGGTACGCGATCTTATCGTGGCCTTTGATGCGGGCGAGGGCACGCGCCAATAGGCTCGCGAGGCAGCAGAGGTTGGTGTAGGTCTGGGTCATGGCACAGGGTAGGGGCGGCTTAAGGCAGGGACTGATCGTCGGCGGAACGGCGTTTCTCGTCCTATTTCTTGTCGCAGCCTTCTATTGGCGGGCGGACATCCTGCAGGCCGCGCTCGACCCGAAAAAGCCGTTTCAGACCTATGCGCCGCCCACGGCTCCGAACTATGCCAAGGCCAGCAGTTGGGCCCTGATCCCCGACCGTCCCCAGCGCTGGTCCAATAAGGATCTGCCCGCCGATGTGTTCTTCGTCCACCCCACCACCTTTGATGGGGGGGAGGAGTGGAACGGCCCGATTGACGATGCCAAGTCTGACCGATTGCTGACGCGGGTCATGTTGCCGAACTATGCTGGGCCATTCTACCGGGTCGGGCGACTGTTTGCGCCGCGCTATCGACAGGCCAGCCTCTATTCCCAACTGACCAATCGTGATGATGCCCGTGAAGCGCGGCGCTTTGCCTATGGCGACGTTCGGGCATCCTTTCAGTACTATATGGACCACTATAATCAGGGCCGTCCCTTTCTGATTGTGGGGGTGGAACAGGGCGGGCTCCTTGCGGCGCGTCTGGTGCGCGATGAGGTTGCCCCCTCCCGTGCGCGCGTGCGCCAGGTGGCCGGGGTCTATCTGATCGACACGGTGGTGCCTGAGGCGGACTATGGTCAGGGCGCGGCCCTGTCGGCCTGCACAGCCAGAGACCAAGCCCGCTGCGTCGTGGCATGGCAAAGTGTTTTAGAGGCTGATCCTTCGGCGGGTCTGAACCGTCTGGACCGGGCGCAGGTCTGGCTAGGGGATCAGCTTGAGGATTTGGGAACCCGTCCAGCCCTCTGCGTTAATCCGCTGGTCGGGGCTAAGACCAAGATCAAGATCGAGGCGCGGGCCAATATCGGGGCGGCCAATGTCACCGGTCTGGAATGGGGCGCGCGTCCGGCATTCTTGGCGCGTCAGGTGGACACCCAGTGCCAAGGGGATGGACTTGTAGTCTCTAAGCCCCGCTCACCGTCCCTGACCCCCAGCGGCGGTTGGGCGGACCGGCTAAAAGAGCCTGCTTTCAATCTGTTCTATGCCGATCTTGAAGCGGATGCTCAGGCGCGGGTGGTGTCTTTATTGAACCTGCCCGACTTCCCCAAACCCGCCCCCCCCATCGAACGTTCCGCAGATCAGGGGCAGACCCCGGCCCATAGGGTGAGGTGAGGGGACCCCCTACCCCCGCTGCGCGGGTACTTCCCCCAGAGGGGGAAGATTTGCTTTTCTTTGATCTTCCCCCCCCTGGGGGAAGTGGCCCTCTGAGACCATGCAGAGCGTGAGAGGGAAGTGGATGAACACCCCCCACTCCCAACCCTCTCCCCCTCAAGGGGGGGAAGGGCTTTTTCCTGCGTCATTGGGAGCGTAGCGAAGCAACCGAGGGGTCTGACACGAAATGACGCGCCAGAGGGCCACGTCCAAACTGTGCGTAAGGGTCTGGGTCCCCGCCTTCGCGGGGAAAACGGAAGAGGGAAACAAGGCCCCCTTCGTCGCTTCGCGCCACTTCCCCCAGAGGGGGAAGATCGGGGACGGCAAATCTTCCCCCTTTGGGGGAAGTACCGGCGAAGCCGGGGTAGGGGGTCTTGTTTTCTTTCCCACCCCAAACATCCCGCGTTCCCCGCGAAGGCGGGGATCCAGACCCTTTCACTGAGACGGGAAGTGGCCCTCTAATATCGCGCAGATCGTGAGAGGGAAGTGAATGAACACCCCCCACTCCCAACCCTCTCCCCCTCAAGGCGGGAACGGGCTTTTTCCTGCGTCATTGCGAGCGTAGCGAAGTAACCTAGGGGTCTGACCCGAAATAACGCGCCAGAGGGCCACGTCCAGACTGTACGTAAGGGTCTGGCTCCCCGCCTTCGCGGGGAACACGGAAGACAGGAAACAGGCCCCCTACCCCCCTGCCAGCGCGGCCTTCAGCCCCGAATAGTTGGGTTGGTCGATCTGGACCTGGTCGATGATGCTGGCGCGCATGTGGGCGAGCAGGGCTGGGGCGGTGATGTCGATGGTGCCTTCGCGGATGGCTTGGCATAGGGCGGTGTTGAGGCTGGCAAAGTCGCCTTCCTCGCCCATCAGGTCCTGAAGCCGCGCGGTCGCAGAGGCTTCCGCAGCGGCCCCGTGCTCGATCTCGCGGCGCAGGGTCAAGAGCGCATTGACGGCGACGCGGGCGAGGAATACGTCGCGGTCCTTCAATTGCGGCGCGGCGCGGGTTTCGATGAAGCCGATCACGGCGTCGACCAGTTCTAGGGCGGTGGGTTGCTCGATCATGCGACGGCCTCCAGAAGCGTAATCAGATCAATCTCAGTTTCGCTGGTGCGGCGCCCGATCATGGCGCGCTCGACCGAGGGGTCGGCCCCATTGGCGAAGGACAGGTACATGGTCATGCACATGATCCCCCATTTCATCGAGCCGAGCATCTGCCAGTACTTGACCCGCTCTAGCGCGATCGGGGTGCCACCTGCCGCCTCATAGGCGTCGAGCAACTGGCTATAGTCGCCAAAGCCGCCGACCGGCTTGGCATGGTTGCCAAAGCGCCAAGAATTGACGCAGATCCAACCGAGATCCTCGGCCGGATCGCCCAGATGAGCCAGTTCCCAGTCGAGCACGGCGCGCAGGCCGTCCTCGGGGTGGATCATCAGATTGCCATTGCGAAAGTCGCCGTGCACGAGGGTCTGGCGCTCCAGAGCCGGGGCGTGGCGCTTGAGGTGAACCAAGGCCGCCTCGATGATCGGCCGTTCAGCCCCGCAGGCGCGATAGACCGCCTCGTACTTTTCCAGCTCCACCAGCGCGCTGGAATGGGCGACCTCAGGCAGGCCTTCGAGAGGGATGGCGTGGATCTGGGCCAGCACCGCGCCGCATTGGGCAGCCAGCTTTGGGCGGATGGCGGCGAAGGCGTCGTTTCGAACGATACGGCTGCCCAGGGTCTCGCCCTCGACCTTGCCCATGACATAGGCTTCACCCACACCGTCGGCCTCTTCGAACACGTAAGGAACGGTTGGGACCGGTGCACCGCGCGCGGCGGCGGCGCGGATCAGGGCCGCTTCGGTGGCCAACGGCACGGCATTGCCAGAGCCGGTTGGGCTGTCTGGACGGCGGCGCAGGATTAGAGGCACGTCACCGCTGGGGGTGTTGGCAAGGATGGACCAGGTCTCTTGGCTGGCCCCGCCCGATAGGCGGCGAAGGTCACTTGCGCCCGTCGCGCCCGGGGCAAGTTTTGCGGCGACCTGATTGATCGCCCGTTCCAAATCAGCAGCTTCCATGCGGCGGCTCCCTAAAGTCTTGTTCTTACCCCTACTGTGACGGGTCTGAAGCCCTAGGCCAAGCCTCACCCAGCGTCAGTGAGGCCCATTGCCGCTTGCCAATCGAACAACTCCCCCAAAATCCGCACCGCTAGCCCTCTTTGACCGGTCAGGCTGGGGTCTCGGGCCAAGATTAGGCGAGCGTCGTCAGCGGCAGCGATGATTAACTCGCGATGGGCGATGGGGTCTGCAAACCGATAGGCGGGAAAACCGCTCTGTTTCAGGCCCAAAGGATCGCCGCCGCCGCGTAGCTCCAGATCGCGCTCGGCAATGGCAAAGCCGTCGTCGGACTTGCGCAAAATGTCGAGCCTTGCCTCACCGTTCTTGCTCAGGGGCGGATCATAGAGCAGGACGCACGAGCTTTCGCGCGCGCCACGCCCAACCCGCCCGCGCAGCTGGTGCAGTTGCGCCAGCCCGAACCGCTCGGCCTGTTCAATGACCATGATCGAGGCATTGGGCACATTGACCCCGACCTCAACGACGGTGGTGGCAACCAGCACCGAGACGCGCCCCTCGGTAAAGGCAGTCATGACGGCGTCCTTTTCAGCCGCTGGCATCTGGCCATGGACCAGACCGACGCTGGGGCCGATCAGTTTGCGCAGGTCCTCGGCCCTGGCCTCTGCCGCCGCCAGATCGATCAGTTCGGACTCGGCCACCAGTGGGCAGATCCAGAAGGCTTGTGCCCCGGCGGATACCGCCGTCTTGAGGCGCTGAACAATCTCACCCATGCGCGGGGTCGGCACAGCGCGGGTGGCGACCGGCGTTCGGCCCGGCGGCTTCTCATCGATGCGCGAAACGTCGAGGTCACCATAGAGCGTCAGTTCCAAGGTGCGCGGGATCGGTGTGGCGCTCATGGCCAAGAGGTGCGTCGCCGGTCCCTTATCCTGCAGGCGCCGCCGCTCGGCCACGCCAAAGCGGTGCTGCTCGTCGATGACGGCGAGGGCGAGGTGAGCAAAGTGGACGTCGTCTTGGAACAGGGCGTGGGTGCCGACGGCGATATCGACCTCACCGGCGATCAACGCTCGCAGCTTTTCGGCGCGTCCTGGACCCTTATCACGGCCCGTGAGCAGCATCAGGTTCAGCCCCTGCGCGTCCAAGGGCGCCTTGAGGGTCTCATAGTGCTGGCGCGCGAGGATTTCGGTTGGGGCCATCAGGGCCGATTGGCGACCGGCAGCGGCCACATCGGCCATGGCCAGCATAGCGACCACCGTCTTGCCCGATCCGACATCGCCCTGCAGCAGGCGGCTCATACGCTCGCCCCCCATCAGGTCGCCGCGAATTTCCGACAGGCTGCGGCGTTGGGCGTGGGTCAGCACGAAAGGAAGAGCTGCCTCCATCGCGTCGGACAGGGCACCGGCCCCAATGGCGGGTGCCGGATCGCGCCGCCGCGCCGCCTTGCGCTGGGCCATGGCCATCTGGTGGGCCAAGAGCTCGTCATAGGCCAGCCTCATCCGGTGGGGGGCGTCGAGCTCCAGATCAGTGGGGGTCTTGGGGTCATGGAGGCGAACAAGCGCCTCTCGCCAGCCCATCCATTTGCGTTTGGCCAGCCAGGCCGGGTCCTGCCATTCGGGCAGGTCTGGCGCGCGGTTTAAGGCCTCACCGGCTAGGCGCCGCAGGGTGCGAGAGGGAAGGCCCGCAGTTGTGCCATAGACCGCCTCGATCCGTGGGATGTCATCGACCCGTCCAGCATCGAGCATGAAGTCGGGATGGGCGATCTGAAGCTCTGAACCGAACCGCTCGACCTTGCCGCTGACCGCGCGCGCGGCCCCGACAGGGTGCTGTTCCTCCAGATGGGGGCCGCCGCCCTTGAACCAGGTCAGAAACAGAAAGCCGGTCTCATCCAAGGTCCTAACCCGCCATGGGCCGCCCCGGCGACTGGGGGCAAGGTGGGCATCGATCCGCAAGACGAAGGTCTGTACCTGACCATCTTGAGCCATATTGGCGGTGGTGGGGCGACGGTCGATCAGGCCTTGCGGACAGAGGAACAGCAGGTCGCGCACACGCGGTCCCGCCGCCTTCTCCACCAAAGGCGCGATCTTGGGTCCCACGCCCTTGAGCGAACTCGCGGGGGCGAACAGGGGAAAGAGAATCTCCGGTCGCATAAATGCAGTATAGCGCGACTGGCCGCTAAGGGCGCGACGATCTATATCCTAAGATCAGACGGTTATGATGAGGACAGGACTATGGGTAACGCAGTAGACGAGGTTCGGTTGCGGCGTGTGAAGTTCCGCGCTTGGCATCGGGGCTTTCGGGAAGCCGACCTGATCCTCGGCCCCTTCGCGGACCAATTTCTGGATGGATTTACATCCGATCAGATGGACGCGTTCGAAACCCTGATCGATGAGGCCGACCAAGACCTCTATGGCTGGATCGTTGGCCGTATTGAAACCCCGCCAGAGTTCGACGGTGAAATTTTGAATTTAATCAAAGATTTCCGCTTTAAAGCTCATGCGGTGCGTGGAGATGGACGGGGGGCCTAGATCCCCTTCCAGTCCCGAAAGGAGATCACGCCTGCGGGCGGGTCTTGATCGGTGCGGGCCAGATCGACCATCAAGGGCACGATCTCTTCGGGCGCAGGCAAGGTCATGGGGTCTTCGCCGGGGAAGGCCACCTTGCGCATCTGGGTTCTCATGCCGCCTGGATTGACCACGCAGGCCTTAACGGGCGTATTGGCCATCTCGTCAGCATAGGAGGCCACCAAGGCCTCCAGCCCAGCCTTGGCCGCCGCATAGGGCCCCCAGAAGGCGCAGGGAGTCTTGGCCACGCTGCTGGTTAGGAAAATCAGTCGCCCCGCGTCTGACAGGCGCAGCAGAGGATCCATCGACCGGATCAGGCGATAGTTGGCGGTCAGGTTGATGCCGATCACCTGATCAAAGGGCTTGGGATCAATATGGGCCACGGGGGTCAGGCCGCCCAGATAGCCTGCGGCCCCGACCAGAATGTCCAGCTTCTGGTAGCGCTCATAGAGGGCCAGGCCGAGGCGGTCTATGCCGTCACCCTCCATCAGGTCGAGCGGTACGAGGCTGGCATGCTGACCGGTCGCGGCGAAGATCTGGTCATCGAGGGCTTCGAGCCCGCCTTGGGTGCGTCCAACAGCGATCACATGGGCACCGGCCTCAGCATAGCCAAGGGCAATGGCTGCACCGATGCCACGGGTTGCGCCAGTCACAAGGGCGATGCGCCCGGCCAGCGGCTTGGAGGGGGATGAAGTGGTCATAGGCTGCTTTTATCGTTTCGTGCGTCAAGGTCCATGGACAATGCGGTCGAAAAGCCCGTTTCAGGGCTCCTCTCGGCGTCCATAGCGCTGCGCTATAAGGGCGCAGGCCATCAGCTGCAGTTGGTGAAAGATCATCAGGGGAAGGACGATGGCCCCCGCCGTAGCGGCGGAAAACAGGATGCCCGCGATGGGAACGCCGCTGGCCAGGCTCTTTTTCGACCCAGCAAAGACGATGGCGATCTCATCCTCTTTGCTGAACCCCAGGCGACGCGCGATCAGGGCCGATAGGGCCAGAACGACGGCGAGGATAGCCGTGCTGAGGAATAATAGGGTTGCCAGATCCTTTGGCCCGACCTTGGTCCACAGTCCCGCCGTTACCGCCCCGCTAAAGGCGGCATAGACCACCAACAGGATCGATCCCCGATCAAACAGGCCGAGGATGGACTTGTGTTCGATCACAAAGGCTCCGGTCCAACGCCGCGAAGCTTGGCCCAAGGCAAAGGGGATAAGCAGTTGCACGATAATGGCCTGAACCGCATCCATCGAAATGCCAGAGCCTTGGGAATGGAGCAGTAGGCCGACCAGCAAGGGGGTCAAGATGACGCCCAACAGATTAGAGGCCGACGCCGCCACGACCGCTGCGGCCACATTGCCTCGGGCGGTTGAGGTGAAGGCAATGGACGACTGCACCGTCGAGGGCAGGCAGCAGAGGAACAGCATGCCTTGCGCCAGCTCCTTGGGCAGGATCGATGGCGGTAACAGGGTGGTGGTTAAGCCCAACAGGGGAAAGAGCGCGAAACTGATGGCAATGATGGTCAGGTGCAGGCGCCAGTGACCAAGGCCAGCAACGACGGCCTCTCGCGGCAGGCGCGCGCCATGAAGGAAAAATAGCAGGCCAATAGCGATCTTGGTCACCCAACCAAGACCCACAGCCGCGAGGCCACTAACCGGAAAAAGACCCGCCAGCACCACAGAGGCCATGATGGCCATGATGTAGGGGTCGAGCTTCAGCTTCAGGAGCAGACCATTGATCCAAGCCAAGGGGTTTGGAGCCTTGCCGGTGGGCATTAGGCGCTGACGAGGAACGATAGCTGACGGCTGGACTGATCTTTACGGCCTTCGGCCACTTCGCGGTCGAGCAGGCGGGTCGGATAGTCACCGGTGAAATAGTGGTCGGTAAACTGCGGTGAGGCCGGATCGCGGCTGCCGGCATCCATCGCCCAATAGAGGCCATCAACCGACAGGAAGCCGAGGCTATCGACCTCCAGATAGGCCGCCATCTCTTCCAGAGACTTGTTGGCGGCGAGCAGATGTTCGCGGTCGGGCATGTCGATGCCGTAAAAGTCTGGCCAGCGGATCGGCGGGGAGGCGGAGCGCAGATGGACCTCGGTCGCGCCCGCTTCGCGCACCATCCGTACGATCTT
>CANESI010000046.1 GCA_947441065.1 Caulobacteraceae bacterium | reverse complement strand
CGTTCGCCGGGCGTCAGCTTTGAGGTCAAGGGTTTTGGTCTCATCTTCGTTCCTACGTCACTACGATGAGACCAAAACCCTCCTCTAAGCGAAAGCCCCAAACTGTCTCAAAGGTGCTGACGCCGAACAGTCGAACGCGATAGAACGTGCCATGGGTAATTGTTGACTGGTTGGTACACAATTGCGATGCTGGTATCTCACCGTTACTTGGATCCTGATTTGGATTGTCGACCAGCGCTAGGGGCTGAATATGATGATCGCAGTCTTGATCGTGCACGGCCTGCTTGCCGTGACCCTGCTCGGCGCGATCACTCACCAGATCGTCGCGGCGTTGCGGGCAAAGCCCGCCCGCGGCCCTTCTTTCATCGAGCACTATACGGGCGTGAACCAGCGGGTTTTCACGTGGGCGGTCGTGATGCTTTACGGAACGACGACCCTCTCTGGGGCAATCATCTACCCGTCCTACCGGTTAAATGTGCGCGTCCCATTTGAGGAGATGTCGCTAGGCTGGGCGGTGGGCCTGTTTGAGCTGAAGGAGCATTTCGGCGGCCTTGGGCTATGCCTATTGCCTCTCTATGCTTGGCTCTGGCAACCGCAGCAGATGCAGAGCCACGCTCGCGACCGGCTCGCAATCACCGCGATCCTGGGCTTCATCGTCTGGTGGGACTTTCTGGTTGGTCACGTGCTGAACAATATCCGAGGCCTGCCATGAGGCTGCGCTTCTCGCCCATAACCTTTATGCTGGCCTATTGCCTCGTCTATATCGCTGCCTTGCTGTTGGACCTGCCTGCCTTCCTCTACTATCCCCTGCACGGACAATTGAGTTGGGGCCCTGAGGTCGTAAAGGGTCTGGGACCAGCGATGGCTTGGTACGGGATCATGGCCGAGGCCGCGCTGATCGCGGCTATCCTAGCCGTCATTGTTCCAGATCGCTGGTTTGCCAATCGTATGCAGAACGTCCTTTGGGCGGTCCCTTTGGCGGCCATGCTAATCTGCACCTTCCTGATGAGGACCTTCTTCGGATGAGACCAAGCGCTATAATGGCCGTCCTCGTGAGCCTCTGCACCCTGGCCTTTGCTAGCGATGCTGGGGCACAGTACAGCTACAACCCGAACAATCCCGACGATCACGGGTCAGATACCCGCTATTTTGGTTCTGTGAAGGACGAGAGCGGCCAGGCCATAAAAGGCGTCGCGATCTTGGTAAGGCGCACTTTCGTCTTCACGAGCGACGAGGCTGGACGATATGTCGGCCATGCTCCTGCCGATCCTTCGCCCAAGACGGTCCTGATCGGCTGCGCCAAACCCGGCTACACCCTTGTGCGCATGACCAAGCGCGCAGGCTCAACGAAGCAAAAACAATGGGTCCAAGCCGATTGCATCTTACGCAAGGCGCGTTAGCGGCACTGGCCTTGGGGGCCGCGATCCTCTTGCAGGGCCAAGCACCTG
Source organism: Caulobacteraceae bacterium (assembly GCA_947441065.1). GTDB lineage: Bacteria > Pseudomonadota > Alphaproteobacteria > Caulobacterales > Caulobacteraceae > CAISGS01. The sequence goes on along the minus strand of CANESI010000046.1, from coordinate 17,165 downwards.
CTGCCAGTCCGAGGTCCGACCATCCCGTAGCGGACGGCGTTGAAAGCCTGCGCCTTGGCGGCGAGGTGGTAGCGCAGCGGCGACATATGTGGACGGTCTTTGCGGACATGGTCTCTGGCGATGAACCGGCCTTCGTTCACTGGCAAGGAGAAGGCGGCGTCTTTGGTGCCGAAGCGGCGGCGAAAAGACCCGCAGGCATCCAAGGCTTCCTAAGGCCCAAGAGCATCGGCTCCGACCCGCATTTGATCGGCGCGCCGATAATCTCCTATAACCTTTTCAATCCCGCAGCCTTCGCACATATTCGCGCTGAGGGCCTTTTTCGCAAAGCGACGTTGGATGGCCTGCGGCTGGTTGGTAAGAGCGGATCTGTACCCGCCTTCCCTGCCGAGGCGATCGTGATCAAGACCGCTTGGTGGCCTGTCGCGCCACAGGGCCTGACCGCCATGCCCGTCTGGGATCCCGAACTCAATCCGCCGGACCCCAACGGCAATCCCTATCTAGGCTGGGCGCGGGTCGTGGCAGTCGATCCCGCGAACCTCTCCCGAGGCAAAACTGCGGCTGTCCAATTCATAGGCCGATCCTTTCCCCAAGCCCAGCGTGTCCAGCTTGAGGCGTTCCATCATGTGGCCGTGGATGCGGCAATGGCCAAGCAGCTCTCCCTCGATCCCGAGAGCAACCGCACAGCTATCATTGCGCTGGGTCGTCCCATCGCCGTCAATGACCACCTCGCCTTGGTCGGGATCAACATGATGACCCACGAGCAGCACGACTGGGTTTGGGGGGCATTTTGGTGGCATGATCGGCCTGGGGTCGGCCCCTTTGCCGCAGACCGTCCAACCGCACTTCGCGGCCCATGGCGCAACTACCTCATGCAAGCAGCTTTTGACGCCGAGACACCAAGGGCGTCTGACGCAGGCGCTCATATCTGTTTCAACCCTTGGCTGGAGGCCCGGTTCCCCGACGGTGGACAGGGCAGCGGAACGCTCAGCAACTGCCTGTCTTGCCACCAGCGCGCCAGCTATCCAGCCGCGCCCTTCCTGCCCGTAACACGCGGGGCACCTGATCTGCAGCAGGATCCCGCTCTCGCACCCGACCGCTTAAGGACCAGCTTCCTCTGGTCGTTGACCCTCCACGCTCAGCCGGACTAGACGACGGCTCAGGTGCCATGCGGACCAAAGCAGCAGGTCCGGCGTCTAGGTTAGGTGGTCTGTTCAGCGCGGTGCGGTTTGCAGCAGACGCAGCGCAGTATCAATCGCCTCGAGGCTTTGACGGCGCGGGAGTTTGCGGCGGCTCGCCACCCGAACGCCTTCATTCACCACCATGAGGTAGGCGCCGTATTCGGCGGCGCGTGCGGGAGAGTAGCCCGCTTCGCAAAGGCACTCTTCGAACAGGGCCTGTAATTTCGACAGCCATGCGCTGGCCACCATGGCCAGTTCGTCGTCTAGGCCTGCGAGTTCTATGACAGTGTTGACGGCCATGCACCCGTACCCTGCTTTGGATCCTTCAGTATGGTTCAGGCTATGTTGCAGGAAATGCCTTACGGCCTCCATCGGTGGGTGTTTGTCCTTGATCTTCTGGACAATGGCCCCGGTTCGCTCCGCGAAAAGGTTGAGGCACTCGAGGTACAGTCGGCGCTTGTCTCCGAACGCGGCATAGAAACTGCCGCGGCCAATCTTCATTTCATCCAAGAGATCCGAAAGGGATGACGCCTGGTAGCCTTTGCGCCAGAAGAGGCTCATTGCACTCTCCCTCGCTGCCATGATGTCGAACTGGATGGGACGGGCCATGGGTTATTGTTGACTGACCAGTACAGAATTGCAATGTTGGAAGTTCATCGTTGCTTCGATCCTGAAAAACACCCGCCGCAGACCAGCGCATGAAGGCGCGATTTACGGAATTGTTTGGCGTCAAGCAAATGAGAAACAGCAACGAGGCATAGCGAATGAAGCGGATTTCTTTGATTGTTTTCTTGGGCTTGGCGCTCGCAGCCTGTTCGGCAAAAGAGTCCTCCAAAACTGTGACCTCGGCGCAGGTGACAGGTGTCGTCAAGGACAGTCTTAACAAGCCGCTCAACGGTGTCATGGTCAGGGTGACCAACGAGACATCTGGTATCTCGCAAAGCGTATTTACCGATGAAAAGGGCCGCTACGAACTGTCGACGCGTTTGACTGGGGACGTCACGGTCAGGTTCCGCCTGCCCTATTACCGCGATGAGACGAACAGGTTGATGCTCACCGTTGGCAAGTCTGTCGAGCAGCAGGCGGTCCTCAAGCCGATGACCGACTTGGCAGAGATTTCCGAAAGCCTGCCGGCCGCCTATCACTTCGGGAACCTTGCCTTTGACAAGGATCCAAAGGCGATCAACAGCCGCCAAAACCTGCAGCGCGATTGTGCGGGCTGCCATGCCTTGGGCAATAGCGTCACGCGTGCACCACGCCCGCTCGATCAGTGGGTGGATATGGTCGCGATGATGCAGGGTTTTCTTGGCAATCCAGATCCCAAGCTGATCAAGAGCCGCGCCGCGTTGCTATATGTTGGGTCCAAGGGACAGGCACCATCGGTGCGGCCGGTGTTTCCAGTCGACGCCGAAACCCAGAAGGCTGTCATCCACGAGTACAGACTCGAAAACACCATCTTCCCCCATGACGCGGACATCAACCCTGCCGACGGCCTGATCTATACCGTCGACCGCACGGCAAGCCAGATGGCGGTGACGGACCTCGATTCGGGAAAGTCTGTCCTTTTCAAACAGCCGCCGTCGATGCGTCCCGCCGTTGGCAAAGGGGACAGCTATTCCTCACGATCCAAGGAACCGGGGCCACATTCCCTGGCGCTAGGCAAGAGCGGGTACTGGTACACGACCAATGCCGGGTCCGACGAGATCGGCGTTTTCGATCCCAAGACCCGGACTTGGAAAGCCTCATTCGTACTTCCTGAGCCTGCACGTTACCCCCATACAATCCGCGTTGGCCGCGATGGCATCATCTGGTTCACGCTGGCGGCGTCTACGCAGGTGGGCCGACTTGATCCGGTTACGGGCGATATCAAGCTGATCTTCCTACCAAAGCTCAAGCCGCTCGGCGGATCCGCTGGCACCGTGCCCTATGGCATCGATATCAGCCCTATAGATGGGCGTATCTGGTATGCGCGCCTATGGGGTGACAAGCTTGGGGCCATCGATCCCACGACCTTTGCGGTGACAGAGTTTGACTCGCCGGTCGAAGGGCCGCGCCGCCTTCGCTTCGATGCCGAGGGTAAGCTTTGGGTAACGGGCTACAGCGACGGCATGATCGCCAAGATTGATACGCAGAGCATGGAGAGCGAGGTCTATCCCATGCCGGAATTTGCCAAAGGCTATCGCCCGGCCCCCTATGCCCTTGCGATTAACCCCGTCACGCAGGAGGTCTGGATCAATGAGACCTTGACGGACCGCGTCTATCGATTTGTGCCGAAAGAAAAGCGGTTCATCGTTTACCCCATGCCACTGCGCGGCACCTTCACGCGTGACTTCACCTTCACCGCGTCCGGGTGGGCCTGTACGACCAATAGTCCGATCCTGAATGCGGCACTGGAAGGCAACGAGACAGAAGTAATCTGCATTGATCCAAGCGGAGCAAAGGCGCGCAAATGAACGCATTGTTCGATCCTTCGCTCTATTCAGGCATTTCGCTGATTGGACTGGCCTGGACCCTGCTGACGCTCTTTTTGATGTTTTCGCCAACGGGGAAGAGGCTACTGTCCAACCCGCTGGGGATCGTTATCGCGGCAGCGGCGCTGTTCCCCTCTCTTTGGTTGGTGACGTCTCAGATGAAGGTGCTGACAGCACTGACAGGCGGCATCTCGCCGCTGGATGCGCAATTTGGCTATCACCAGCCCGAAATCGTCCAGTTCGCTCAGGCCCTGAAGGAGGGCGGCCGCAAGTTATATGCCCAGTTCCAGCTGGGCGCCGACACGCTAGCCCCTCCCGGCTTCTGCTGTTTCCTGATGTGCGTCTACCGCTCAACGGTTCGGTCACAGGTCGTGCGGACCCTTTGTGATGCAATGGCGTTCGTCTATTTCGTGTCCGTACTCATCGCCAACAGCCTGATGCCGGTGATTATCCTCAACTATCCGGCTCAGGACGGCCTTGTGCTGTCGACGCTCTACTGGCTGATCCCCCTCTGTGACACGGTCAAGTACTCCGTTCACGGCTTGGCTTGGCTCACCATCCTAACCGCTTGGCTCTGGCAGCTTGTAGGCATGCTTAGGGGCCGCAAGTCGTCGTGACCTTTTCCCCTAGACCATTCCATGATTGGCAATGACGCCTGCCTGCTGCACCGCGGGCGCGCACAACTGACATTTCATGACGTAATCAGCACCAGCAAAGGCGGACACTGGTGACCCACATTGGCGTTCTTGCATCCCAAAGACTCATCCTAGTCTTGATGTTGACAGCTTCACTGGCGCACGCCGAAGAAGCAAGCTGGAGCCATTACGGTGGCGACGAAGGCGGTTCGCGCTACAGCGCAGCAAAGCAGATCACGCCGGCTAATGTCGACAATCTGGTTCCTGCCTGGACGTTCTCGACCGGTGACCTGGCGAAGCGCGACCTGAAAACCATGCGCCGCAGATCGATGCAGGTCACGCCGATCCTAGTCGACGGCAAGCTTTTGGCTTGCACGCCCTTTAACGAGATCATCGCCCTCGATCCAGCATCAGGCAAACAGCTCTGGCGCTTCGATCCGAAGATCCTTACCCACGACGTAAACCCGGCTAATAAGTTCAATTGCCGTGGCGTGGCGGCCAGCATTGAACAGCGCCGGGTGTTTGCAGCAACCAATGATGCACGTTTGATCTCACTCGATCTCGACTCGGGTCAGCCCGTTGCAAGCTTCGGGAGCGGGGGCGAGATCAGGGTTGATCCCAAGACATATCTCAAATGGCCTGGCGAGTTCCAGATCACTTCTGCGCCGGTCGTTCTCGGAAAGACCGTCATCGTTGGATCCGCCATCGCTGACAACCGACGTGTGGACGCACCGCACGGAACGGTCCGTGCCTATGACACTAAAACAGGAGCGCTTAAGTGGTCATGGGACCCGATGCCGCGCGAAGAAAAGAACTCCGCCAGCACGGGTTGGGGCGGCGGCAACAAGTCTGTTGGCGCTGCCAACGTGTGGGCGCCAATGACAGTCGACACGAAGCGCGGCCTGGTCTTTCTGCCAACCTCTTCGCCCAGCCCCGACTACTTTGGCGGCCTGAGGCCCGGTGACAACAGGCATGCGAACTCTGTCGTCGCACTAAAGGCCGAGTCGGGCGAACTCGTCTGGTCCTTCCAGACTGTCCACCATGACGTCTGGGACCGTGACAACCCCGCTCAGCCCACACTCGTCACGCTGAACCTCGACGATGGCCCGCGCGACGTGGTGATCCAGCCGACCAAGCAGGGCTTTCTCTTCGTGCTCGACCGCGAAACCGGCAAGCCGGTGTTCCCGGTCGAGGAGCGTCCCGTGCCCCAAGGCGGCGTGAAAGGCGAAGTTCTCTCGCCAACACAGCCATTTCCCACTCACGTCCCGGTATTGGTCCCACAGACATTGAAGCCTGATGATGCCTTTGGTTTCACGCCCTGGGACAGGGGTGCCTGTCGCGACTTAATCGCCTCCGCGCGCAACGAGGGGCCCTACACGCCACCGAGCGAACAAGGTACGATGTTATTTCCCATGTCCGCTGGCGGCTCAAACTGGGGTGGCGTGACCTTCGATCCGGTCAATCAGATCCTTTATGTAAACACGACCCGCAGTCCTCACCTAATCACGCTGTTTGCGGCAGAGAAATTTGAGGAACGCAAAGCGAACTATCCGAAAAAGGGAATCTCGCAGCAGGAAGGCGCGCCTTGGAGCATCAGCCTCGACGTCTTGCTCTCGCCGCTGGGCGTACCCTGCAACAGTCCGCCATGGGGTGCCCTTTCTGCCATCGACTTGAAGGCGGGGAAGATCATATGGGAGTCCACCCTCGGCACGACCGAGGAGCTCGCGCCACTCAGCCTAGCCTTGCCAGCCGGTACACCGACGCTGGGCGGGTCGCTGGTGACGGCGTCGGGTCTCGTCTTCATTGGCGGAACACTGGACAAGTATCTGCGCGCCTTTGATGCGAAGTCGGGAAAGGAGATTTGGCAAGGACGTTTGCCAGCTGCCGGTTTCGCGACACCGATGACCTACGTCTATAAAGGCACGCAATACGTCGTGATTGCCGCCGGAGGTCACGGCCGGCTTGATACCGAGCCCGGGGACAGTTTCATGGCGTTCCGGCTTGCCGGGCCTGGCGAAAGCCCGTCATTGTGGTCTCGTACGATCGACCGCCCTGGCGGACGCATGTGGGTCAACCTGGCAATTGTCACACTGACAATCGTCTTGGCACTTTGGGGCGTTTGGTGGCTGTTCAGGCGCTGGCGAAGTTTCGTGGGGGGCTGAAGCGTGACGCTCGTCATGCAGCCACTTCGCTTGTGGATGACTTTGCTGCTGTCCCTGTGCGCGTGGCAGCAGGTCATGATCCGCACGCCTAACCCGGTTAACTCAGTATCATAGACATAGATATTCTTTCGCCCCAGGTTGAGCTTCCTGAATCCGCGTCCTGTATGGTGTGCACTTTCAAGAGACAGTTATTTGAGAGCCCCCTTGGGGCAATTACGGTTCATCTCAAAACCTCGAAAATCTGGATTGTTCAATTCAATCAGATCTTTCGAAGCCCAGACGGCGATTGAGGCAAATCCCACCTCAGTTAGGACATTGAGTGCCAAAGGCCCAATGTTCCGCTCATATTCCGTTCTGGGTACAAAATAGCCATCAGGACAGGCCTCAAAGTCCTACGTTACATGCGATTGCGAAATATGGAGGGACCAATCAGTCTCGGCGGGAGATCGTCGGGACTGCTCTGTCAGTTACACGACGCGTTGGGACACGATCGCGTTGAAGCCAAACTTGGCCGCCTTAGTGGGCAAGCACCCTAAAACTATCGGTGCGGCCCTAGCTTTTTTAACTTTAGTGGCTTTATTAGCGATTATCCCAGCTGGATTTGTTCTGGTTCAAAGCTGTTATCAATATGACCTAGGCCAGTGATCTCCACACGCACGCGGTCTTTGGCGCGCAAACCGACCGGCGGCTTCATGGCCAAGCCGACGCCTCCGGGCGTTCCCGTATGGATGATATCCCCCGGCTTTAGGGTCATAACTTGAGAAAGCTCTACAAGTTGGGCCCAGACGTCGAACACGAGATGGCGGGTATTAGATTGCTGCCTGACCTCGCCATTAACGAGGGTGCGCAGATCCAGAGCATGGGGGTCGACAATCTCGTCTGAGGTCGTGATCCATGGACCGAAGGGAGCGTGGGTGTCGAACGACTTACCCAAGACCCACTGGCTACTCCGGTTCTGCCAAGCCCGTTCGGACACGTCATTGCCGACGCACCAGCCGAAGACTGAAGCTGGGGCTGCGTCGCGAGAGATGTGACGGCCGCCGACGCCCACGACAGCGACCAATTCACCCTCATAGTCGACGAAGGTCGAGGATTTCGGGATCTGCACCGGGTCAAAGGGACCCGTCACGGCGTTCACCTGTTTGGAAAACCAGATCTGTGATTTGGGGGTCTCTAGGCCAGTCTCGGCGATGTGATCTGCGTAATTGAGTCCGATCGCCATGATCTTCTCGGGTCGCGGAACGGGAGCCAATAGTCGAACCTGGTCCAATGTTAAGGTCTCGGGCGTGGAACTGGCCAACCGACGGACCTCCCCTTCCAAATCGTCCCAACGCGTGATCAGGTCGATCATGTCTTGGGCCAGTCCTGGGCGCTCGCGGTTGAGGCGCACAATCTTGTCGCCTTCTATGACGGCCCCAATCTCAGATCTGTCTTGGTCGTGCGGTTGGAAGGTCGCGAGGCGCATAGTGTGGGTTCCGTCAAAAGTCGCCGGTTCGGGCGGGGTTGGATGGGGCTTCAAGCGGCCTTGCCGTCCGTCGAAGCCCCGTTTCTATGGTTTTCGGGATCTTGTCTCAGCTCTGCGGCGCGATGGTGCGGCCAAAGGTCTGCGGCATATCGGGACCCCACTGGCTTATGCGGCCAAGCCCGATCGGATGGTCACCGGCGGGGGCGCTAGCGTCCAACTGGTCGCCGTCGGTCCAGTGCTCGTGTATATGGCCCCAAGGATCGCGCCAATAGTCGAACACTTGGCTCCCCAACAGGTGACGGCCTATGCCCCATTCCGGTGTCCGATCCTTGGACCTGAGGAATTCTCGCCCCACATGGACGTCATCAATGTCGCAGACTTCCCAGGAGAGGTGATTGAGGCCCGCAATACCACCCGCCCCCATGGCGCTGGCGAAAAGGACAGAATGGTGGTCCGCGGGCTCGCTGCCGCGGTCACAGCGCGCAAAGATGGCACCAGGCTGACCCGGCGCAATATTGACCCGGTCGGACTGGAGCAAGCCAAAGCGTTGGCTGTACCAAGCCACAGCCCCTAGGACGTCAGTCACGTTCAGCGCTAAGTGACCAAATCGTTTGATGCGGCTTGGCCCAGACTTAATGCGCTGTAGAGCGCCGATGCGCTGAAAATCATTGCCCATGTTCAGGGCGCGGGCCGACAAGTCCGATAGCGGGTCGACCGGTGCAATTCCAAACACGGCCTCGACCAGATTGCCATCGAGGTCGACAGATGAGGTCTTCCAGCCTCCACCGGGCGCGTCGATCGCTTCCACCGGCGCGAACCCCGGGCTTGCCGCGAGGCTATCGAGATCGGCTTGGCTGCTGACGCTCAATGCGAAGCCGAGAAATGCGGGCTCACCTTGATGAATCACGTGGGTGTAGGGCGCGGGCCCGTCACCCCGCATGAAGAGCACATTCGATCGGCGCTCTGCTCGTACCATCCCGAAATCGGCAAGGAAGGCCTCCATCTGGTCTAGGTCCGGAACCTGTAGCCGCGGATAGGCCATGTCCTGCGCCTTGATGATCGGTTCAGTAGCCATTCCGATATTCCTTCCTAAGGGCGTTTGTGATACGATTTTAGGGTAGTTCATCAATTATGGGAGTTTTGTCAATAATGACCTCCCAGACCAGTTTGCCCTCACCGCTTGGATTTTAGACCAAATGAATATCAGTGGCCCATTTGCCCTAGAGGCCCGTAATCTTGGCAAGAGCGCTAGGACCCGCGCGCGACTGATGGATGCCGCGGTCGCGGTATTTGCCAGAGACGGTTTCGAAGCGGCCTCGGTTAACGAGATTGCCAGACTAGCCGATGTGGCAAACGGCACCTTCTACGTCCATTTCAAAGATAAGGACGCCATCGCGGCCGATGTTACCTTTCGAATTGCCAATGATTTTGCCCGCCAGATCGACGAGGCGATGTCTCAAATTGAGGATGCGGCCGAACGGTTTAGCTGCGCGACGCGTCAGTTTATGGAACTCGCCGCCGCACAGCCCAGGTGGGGATGGGCGCTCATTCGTTCTGCTTGGTACGCCCCTGAACTCCATCGGCAGATGGAGTCTTTCATGCGGGCCGACCTTGATCGCGGGGTTAAGCAGGGTCTATTCACCCGCACCATAGATCCCTTCATCATAGATACGATCCTGTCGATGATCTTTTCGGCTCTCGCCGCGCGGCTTCGCGGCGATGTCGGAGAAGAAGCCGCGTCGCGAGTCTCTGAACTGGTTCTATGCATGCTTGGCTACCCCTCGGCGCAGGCACACGCGGTCGCTTGGAGTCCCATCGTCCTCAAGGGGTTTAATACGCAGGTTCTGCCGCGGGATCCAAAGCCGCGGCGCGCGGCGACATCACTGGTATAAAGAGCCGTCTCTTAATATGACCTCACCCGGCAGCCCCCAAGATGAAACGCAAGTCCGCCAATTGGAGGCGCGGCGGCAGGCGGCTCTGGTCGCGCTCGACATGGAAGCCTTGGCCGATATGTTCGCCGAAGACATCGTCCATGTTCACACCAATGGTATGGTTCACGACAAGGCAGAAATCCTCAGTCACATCCGCTCTCGCGCGCAGTTTGTTGCGGTAGAACGTCATAATCTGATGGTCCGGACCTATGGTGACACCGCCGTCCTAACCGGTGATCTGATCAACAGCCTAAGGGTTCCCGGTGAGAAAGAACCTCGGATCATGAAGGCTTTCGCCACACAGGTCGTGCGCCGAACGGATGGCGTCTGGCGGTTCGTCAGTTTCCACGCCTGCCTCGGTTTACCGCCAACCTAAATCAAGTGGCTCCCGCTTAGTGCACCAAGCCTTGCACGTCCTATGGCCAGCGCTTGGCAAAACAAGCCTCATCGCTGCAGGCCTAAGCAACCGGCTAGGTTGCTGAATATTATTGACCAATATCTCAATTTTAATATATCCATCATTTTATGGGGAATCTCCCATTTTTGGTAAGCGCCTCTTGCGGGCGGTTATTGAAGGCTCAAAACAAACTAGGGGGAAACAATGGGTAGGTTCAGTTCACGTCGTTTGGCGCTTGTCGGATATGCCTGTGTTGCGGCGCTCAGCGTCCAGGCACCAGCCTATGCCCAGGCCCAAAGTGATGCTCAGAAAGCCACTTCTGCCGATGGCGCGCTGGAGGAGGTCATTGTCACCGCCCGTCGCCGCGACGAAAAGCTCCAAGATGTTCCGGTTGTCATCAGCGCTTTCAACAAGCAGCAGCTCGAGGCCTTCGCGGCTGGCGGTTTTGAAGATGTCGCCGCCATGACCCCAGGCTTGATCATCGATGAGGGTGGCGGTGCAGGTCAGGGCAATATCACCTTGCGGGGCGTCACCACGGGCGTCCTCAACCTTTCGAGCGATCAAGCCATCTCGATCAATATCGATGGCGTTCAGTTGAGCAATGCTGATGCGCTGCGTTTTGGCCAGTTTGATATGGAGCAGTTCGAAGTTCTGAAGGGCCCTCAAGCCCTGTTCTTCGGCAAAAACAGCCCCGGCGGTATCATGACCGTCCGTACCAGCGATCCCACGCGCAAGTTCTTCAGTGAACTCAGCGGCAGCTATGAATTCAACGGTCGCGAGAAGGTCGGCCAAGCGACGATTTCTGGCCCCATCAGCGAGACACTGGCCGGGCGCCTGTTCCTGCGGCTTTCAGATGAAGACGGTCAGATTCGCAATGTGGCTCCCGGAGTGGCTGACACGCGCGTGCAAAGGGTGCGCGACCAGTTTATCCGCACGACGCTGACCTGGCGGCCAACCGATGCCTTAGATACCCGTTTCAAGCTCAGCTATGGCGACGCCAAGGGAAGCGATCAGGGCATTGAGCAAAGGTTCGCTTGCGCTGCTACCGGTCCTGTCTCTGGCCCTGTCGATGACTGCCAATTCAACAAGATCGTCGTGAAAAGTGACCCAGATCCGCGCCTGGCCTCCGTCTATCGTACCTTCACGGCCAAGCCTTCGAGCCGTGTTCGGCCGCTGCTGACCTCTCTGGAAGCGAACTACAAGTTGTCGGACAGTTTAAAGCTCAGCAGCATTACGGGCTATTCCGATATTCGGTACCAGAATTACGGGAACCTGCTGCCGATTGTAGCTCCGCTGTTTGTCGGCGGTACTGATCAAACGAACCGATCCCTGTCACAGGAAGTGCGTCTCACGAGTCAGTTCTCCGGACCGGTAAACTTCATGGTTGGGGCCTTCATCGATGACCGGCTGTTCAAGACCGATCAGGGTCAACTGGTTCCTGGTCCCGCAGCCTTGCCCGCCGGATCGCGGCTGTTGTTCGCCAATGTTCAGCAGATTGACTCAACCGCTAAGTCGGCTTTTGGCCAAATGACTTGGAGCGTTTCTGAGACCGTCGAACTGAGCGGCGGTGCACGTTATACCGAGGAAACGCGCGAACTCTCCGGAGTGGGCGCATTGTCTGCTGGTGGTTTCGGCATCCTTTTTCCTGGCGCATTTGCACAGCCCGTGGTCGCCACTGGCCCGTTTAAGGCCTCGCCCAGCAAGATTACCTATAATGACCTTTCCCCGGAGGCCACGATCCGCTGGCGCCCGTCGTCCAATCTCATGGCCTTCGCCGCCTACAAGCAGGGCTTCATGTCTGGAGGGTTCAACACCTCGGTCTCCGGCAATGCGACCCAGGCGACTGTACCCAGCAACCAGACCTATCGGCCAGAGACTGTGGAAGGTTACGAGGCTGGGATCAAATCGACCCCTATGCCGGGACTGCGCGTGAACCTCTCGGCCTTTAACTATGTCTATGACGACATTCAGCTCTCAGCTTTCGATTTTAGCGGTACCAGCGTCACAACACGCGTCGTCAATGCCACGCGGGCCAGAACAAAAGGATTTGAAGTCGAGGCGCTATGGGCACCGGCCGCCATCGCGGGCCTCACCCTCAATGGCAATATGGCCTATAATGACGCCGCCTATATCAGCGACTATTTCGACCGCTGCAGCGGAATGCAATTGGCCGGAAAGCTGGGTGGTTGCGACTATCTGCCCAAGGTCGGCGGTGCCGTTCTGGTGGCCAAGGGAACGGGAACGTCCCAAAATCTGAACGGCTTCACCATGGGGCGCGCACCAAAGTGGGCCGGTTCTGCCGGCTTCAATTTTGACCGCAAGATCAATCCACAGATGCGCCTAACCCTCAACGGCATGGCGAGCTATTCCAGCAGTTACCATGCCAACGCCCTTTACGATCCAAGAGGTGTCCAGAGCCCGTTCTGGATATTTAATGCCGGCTTCGGCTTGCACGCTGTCAATGACCGTTGGTCCGTGGCGCTGGTCGGCCGAAATCTCACTGACGAGATTTTCAAAACCGGCGTAGGCGGTAACGTCCCCTTGGGCGGCCCAGCCCCCGGTGAATTGCAAGGACCGATCAGTCGTCCCCGCACCATCATGCTGGAACTGACCATCCGCCCGTCTGCCTTCTAAGCAGCCCACATCATTGCGACCTCGGCTCAGATCACGAGCCGAGGTCAGCTTTGGTGTCATGAAACGATCATTGATGTTTGAGCGCAGAGGTGCGCGCGAGGGAGGACGCCTTGGAGCCCACGGAACGCACAGCCGGTTCACTACAGGGGTGGATCTTGGTGTCCGCCAGTTGGCTCAGCGTGGTGGCGACCTCTCTGATCGCACCGATACTACCCCGGATGGCAGCCCATTTTGCGAGCACCCCGGGCGTTGAGACCATGGTCCAACTGTCCATAGCCCTCCCCTCCCTGTTTGTGGGCCTATTAGCCGGGTCGGCAGGCATTCTCGTCGACCGAATAGGGCGCAGGGGCGTCTTGATGGTTGGCCTCGTCGCCTATGCCTTGCTCGGAATGGCACCGCTCTGGCTGAATGGCCTACCGGCTATCTTGATCAGCCGCTGCGGCGTAGGTGTGGCAGAGGCGGCAATCTTCACCGCTGGCGGAGCTCTGCTCGGCGATTATTTCCGAGGCCAAGAGCGCGAGAAATGGTTTGCGCTGCAGGCGGGGTCTGCAACCCTGCTGGCTGTAGCGATGCTTCTGATCGGCGGCGCGCTCGGCGAGATCAGTTGGCGAGCACCTTTCATCATCTATGCCCTGCCCCTCCTTCAAGGGGCTTTGGTTCTGGCCTTCATTCGAGAGCCTACCCGGCCAGCTGCGATCCTCGTGCAGGCCAAAACCGCGGAACCGTTTAATTGGCGAAAGGTCGCGCTGCCTGCCGCCGTGTCCCTGTTCAGCTCGATGGCTTTTTTCGTGGTTGTAGTCCAATTGGGTTTCGTTCTCACCCAGCGTGGCTACGCCTCGCCCGCCCTAATTGGTTTTGGCGCGGCCGGATCCTCGCTAGCCGTTCCGGTCGGTGCATTGCTGTTTAGGCTGATGGGCCGATGGTCACCCGCCGCCCGATTAGCCTTAGGGTTCACCTTGCTCGCGCTCGGATTTACGATCATCGGACTGGCTCAAGGCTACGGCGCGACCGTGGCGGGTGCAACGGTGAACAGTCTGGGCGGCGGCATATTGATACCCACCTTGATGAGTTGGTCACTGCGAGATCTAGACAGTACAGAGTTGGGCCGTGGGACGGGCATTTGGAATACCGCCTTTGCACTTGGACAATTTCTAAGCCCCTTGTCGGTCATAGCGATCAGCAGCGCTTTTGGCGGCCTGTCGAACACCATCTTAACCTATGGCGCAGTCACAGGTGTCGCAGCGTTAATCGCAGTTTTCGCCACACGCCAAAGTAATGCGGGACAAACCAAATTGAGGACCTAAGCCTTTTTAGCGTATTTAGGTTGCAGTGAAGATGTAACCCGATAGGGGACTTAAACAGGCCTATTTTGATTGGTTGACGTCCCTCCGGTTTTCTCCTCCGTTTAAAACGTTTAGTTTCCCGGCATAGATCGCATGCGTGCTGTTGCGTCTATGCGGAGATGACGACGGGTTGCATGTGGATAGGCTCTTAGGCTGCGCGGCCCTGAATGCGAGGCGCTTTTGCCTTTTGTCGCTCAAGAATAGCCCTGCGGAGCTGCACTAACAAAGGTTGGGGAAGCATTCCGTAAGCATATTCTCCGGGTTTTCCGGGAATGGTCCGCATATCGTATCCAGGCCAAGCAAACCGATTGAGCTCATCGAGCCTTAGCCAATGGCGTTGACCGTCGAGCCCAAGCGATCGGCAAACGGCGGTCGGGATTTCTTTGGAGTCTAACAGGTCATCAGGTGGCGCATGGGTAACCGGCACCACGATCACCGCTATGTCGCCGTTCTCGAGACGAGGTGCCGCCACAACAATCGCGCAGGGTCGATCCTTCGAGCCCTTCTCGGCGCCGGCATTCTTCTCGTGGCTCTAGAGGAAGCGGTAACGGATAACCAAGCCCGGCTTCGCGGCCGGAAATGTCATGGGGCTTCGATGCCGTATTCGGCGGCTTCGATGTCGGCGATGATATCATCGCTCAGCGCGCCGACCATGAGGGCTTGCCGTTCACGCGCCTTAAGCTTTTCGTAGTGCTCAAGCTCACTGGCCGAGAGGTAGCCGCCCACGACGCGGTCATGGCTAGTGACGACGATGACCTTCATGCGGATCGCCTCGTCCTGATAACATGCATAATTGCGGGCGAACGTCGTCGCGCGCACAGAGGCGGCATTAGCCATTGAAGTTCTCCTTTATTGTGGGAAATGAGAGTTTTACAAGTTTTGTCAAGTGGCTGTGCCCGGCCTCTCTGACAGCAGTAAGGTCTGGCGATGCGGCCAGCCTATAGGCATCGACTTTCAGGTGCGTCTCGGCCAGCACGGCAAAGCCGGTGCTGTGGCATGTGGTGATCTGATAGCTGTCGCGATCATTGATGGGCTCAACCATCCAAGGCCCAAGGGTAGCTGACATGTCGTTGTCCTTCTGAGGTTAGGGGCCTTTCTCAAAAATGATCAAAAGCCCGCGCATGCTTCGGAGCGCGGGCGGCGCAGCCGTTCGGGTTTGGGGGTGAAGCGGCCTCGTCCATCTTGGCCGGAGGGGGATCACCCAGCCTGCAAGCGTACCCGCGCGGAAGGTTGGGGATACCGGCCAAGAGGACCTGGCCGATCAGGCCAAAGGGTTGACTTGACGGCGAAGGGGCAAGGCCCCCTACCCGCCTGAGCCGTGGGCCAGAGGAAGTCGATGGCGAAGCCCAGACATCAAGGGGAGCTCGGAGTGTTCACCTGGCCCCACACGGTGAGAACAATAAAAGAGCCCCCTGATCGCTCAGGGGGGCTGGTTGGGCCTTTAATCTCAGCCGCCCTCCTCCTCGTCTGCCTGCTCGGCGGGCTTCTTGTCGAGGAAGAGGATCTGGTGCTTGGGACCGCTAATGGTGATCTTGGCCCGGATCTGTTTGATCCCGTCGGTCTCAAACTCATCGTAGCGAAGCTGGCCTTCGATATGGACCAAGGATCCCTTCTTCAGGCCCTTTTCGATCGCATTGACCTTGCCCTTTTCGAAGATTTCGACGGTGTGCCAGGTGGTGCGGGCTTTGCGCTCGCCGGTCTTTAAGTCGCGCAGTGTGGGGTTATCGCCAAGGCAGCCGATCAGTTCAACGCGGGTCGTTACGGTCGTTTTCAGTCGCAGTTTGGCGTTTTAATCAAAACTTTGAAATATAACCAGATGGTGGCGAACTCCCGCACAGAAGCGGGATCGGTCAATTCCTTCGGGCTCCTTGCATCTGAACTCGAGCAATCCCTCGCGGGTCCTATAAGAATGAAGCATTTGAGGATTGATACAATATTTATATGGCTATTGAGAACTCCTGAAGAAATCTGCATTTATTCCAAATGGCATTCTTCGATCTCACACCACTCATGAACAATCTAAAAGAAATATTCTACATGAGTTTGTATTTATCGTTTATAATACCTAGGATATTGTCCGAAATGTAAATCTGGCGGACGATGACGCCAAACCGATGTGTTACAGAAGTTGAAGATGAGCTCAAAATTAGAAAAACTGCTTGAAACGACTGTTCCGGTTGTTTTGACCGAGCTGCTCAAAGAGTGGCTTGGGTATGACGGTGTTGCATCAAAATGCAATTCAGGGCGCACTAAGGTTCCGAGGGGACCGCTCCAAGGCGACAACTATCTTATTGGAGGGGCTGTCATTTTAAAGCTCAGTGCTCTTATAGATTTTCGCTTCGCAGACAGTCTCCTTCGCTCCCTTACTGGCGACACCGATACGGCGGTTTTTGAGGATGTCGAACGACTGGACGCGGTGGCTGAACTTTCGAACATGCTGGCGGGTCGTCTATCTAAGGGATTGCGCGCAAACGGCGTTGAACTGTCGATCCTTCATCCGAATGAAGAAAACGCCAAAGGGCTGGATTTGGAAAACCGCGCTTTTTTGCGCAGTTTGGCGTGGACCTGGATCTCGGATGATCGCCAAATTGACCTAACAATTGCCTATTAGACCATGAGTAAAGGGCTCTCAGTGCAGCCTGTGGAGTAGACTTACAAAACCAAATTTATTAGTTAGTTATGAGTAGATAATCGCTATTTAGAGGATCGAGTCCCTTTTGGTCCTGTTTTGAGGGTTGATGCGGATCGTGCCCCTAAGGTCAGAATCCATTGAGCAAAAGGCCTTAGCGCTCACTGTGCTTGACGTGACCCCAACATCTCATCCAGCCATAACGAGAATCCTATCGTAATTTGAGCCTTCGTTGATGTGTATGGCAAGAGGCGTCCGCGCGGAGCCTCCAGGCTGCGCAGCGCGGTCGCCGGTCTCTCCGGATAAGGCGCTGGCATAGT
>CANESI010000045.1 GCA_947441065.1 Caulobacteraceae bacterium | reverse complement strand
TCGCCTAGGTGGCGAATATTATTTTATTGGAAAAATTCAAGGCTCGATCTGATGAACAATGCGGCCATCGACCAAGGTCATCAGCACCTGACCCTGCAGGCGGCGTCCGTCGAAGGGGGAGTTCTTCGACTTGGAGATCAGGTGGTCGGCATTGATGACCACTGGCGCGCCCAGATCGCACAGGACCAGATCGGCCGGAGCGCCTGGCGTCAGACGACCGGCAGACAGGCCAAGCAGCTTGGCCGGGGCCAGCGTCACGGTGCGCATCAGATCGATCAGCGGCAGGCGACCATCATGATAGAGGCCGAGCAGAGCGGGCAGCAGTGTTTCCAGTCCCACCGCGCCGGGCGTGGCCTCGTCAAAGGGCAGGCGCTTATCTTCGGCAGGAGCAGGCGCGTGGGCCGAGACCACCACATCAATTAGACCGCTGGCCAAGGCCTCGATCACGGCTTGGCGGTCATCTTCGCTGCGGAGCGGCGGGTTGAGTTTGTAGAAGGTGCGGTAATCGCCAATGTCGAGTGTGTTGAAACACAGATGGTTGATCGACACGCTGGCATGGACTGGCAAGCCCTTGGCCTTGGCGCGGGCCAGAGACTGAAGGGCGTCGGCGCAGGTGATCTGATCGACCAACAGCCGCCCCCCGGTCAATTCGACCAGCGCAAGGTCGCGCTCCAGCATGATCCGCTCGGCAATGGTCGGCTGACCTGAAAGGCCCATCCGTCCGGCAAATTCGCTGGCGGTCACGACCGTGCCTTGGCTCAGCCACGGATCGGCGGGGCGGTGCGAGATCAGGGCCCCAAAGGCCTTGGCATAGGTCAAGAGGCGCTGCAGGACCTTGGAATTGACGATCGAGCGGTCCGCGTCGGTGAAATAGACCGCGCCTGCATCGCGCATGAGGCCCAGTTCGGCCATCCGCTCACCGCCCAGATCCTTGGTCGCGGCACCGGCGGGATAGACGTGAACCAGCTCAATATCGCGGGCACGGCGCAGGATGAAGTCCACCATCGAGGGATCATCGACGGCGGGGTCGGTGTCGGGCTGGACGACGATGGAGGTGACGCCGCCTGCCGCTGCGGCGCGGGCCGCAGACTTTAGGGTCTCTTTTGTTTCAGCGCCCGGTTCACCGGTCTTGACCCTCAGGTCGATCAGCCCGGGGGCCAACATCGCGCCGTTGCAGTCAATGACCCTCAGGTCGTCAGACAGGGTGTCGAACGATGGCCTGTGGATCACATCAGCAATGACGCCTTTGGACACCACCAGGGCGCCGACGCCATCATAGCCGCTCTCTGGATCCACCAGCCGGGCATTGATGAAGGCGCAGGGCTGTGCGCCCGAGGCGTTAAGGGCGGCCATCAGGCATTATCCAGTCGAGCAGCGAGGCTGGCCAGCACGGCCATGCGGGCCGCAACGCCCATCTCGACCTGATCTTGGATCAGGCTGATCTTGGGATCGTCCGCGACTTCGGAATCGATCTCGACGCCGCGGTTCATCGGACCGGGGTGCATGACCCGCACATGGGGCGCGGCCTTGGCCAGCTTTTCGCGGTCTAGGCCATAGAAGCGGAAATACTCGCGCATGGATGGCACGAAGGCCCCGTTCATCCGTTCAAGCTGAAGGCGCAGCATCATGACCAGGTCGCAGCCCGCTATGCCTTGGCGCATATCGTGGAACACCTCAACGCCCCAGCGATCCACGCCAGACGGCATCAGGGTCGGGGGCCCCACCAGCCGCACCCGTGCGCCGAGGGTCTGGAGCATGGCCACATTGGATCGGGCTACGCGGCTATGGGCGACATCACCGCAGATCGCGACCGTCAAGCCTTCAACCTGACCAAAGGCCCGGCGAATGGACAGGGCATCGAGCAGGGCCTGTGTGGGGTGTTCGTGCTGGCCGTCCCCGGCATTGACGACGCTGCAACCCACCTTTTGGGCCAGAAGGGCGGCTGCGCCAGACGAGGCATGGCGAATGACCAGCAGGTCCGGCTGCATGGCATTGAGCGTCATGGCCGTATCGATCAGGGTCTCGCCCTTGCTCATCGATGAGGATCGAGGGCTCATATTGACCACATCGGCACCGAGCCGCTTACCCGCCAGTTCGAACGAGCTTTGGGTGCGGGTCGAGTTCTCGAAGAACAGGTTCATCACCGTCCGGCCCTTGAGCAGGTCCAGCTTCTTGTTCTTCTGCCGCGACAGACCGACGAAACTATCCGCGAGATTCAAAAGCTGTTCGGCTTGCGGGCGGTTGAGGTCTGCGGCGGAAATGAAATGACGACGGGGAAAGGCGAACATATTCGCCTGCATCAGGGAAAGATCCGTGCTCGTCTGAGTCATGACCTGTTCTCTAGGCTGGTTTGCAAGATTTTCCAAGATGGTATGGGCGAAGAAAGCCCTTTCCCCCCTTGAGGGGGAGAGGGTTGGGAGTGGGGGGTGTTCATCCACTGGCCTCCACCACGTCCCCCAAAAGCGGGAGCCAGTGGGCCGTTTTCAGTCTGTGCGTAAGGGTCTGGGTCCCCGCCTTCGCGGGGAAAACGGAAGGCAGGAAACAGGGAAACAAGGCCCCCTTTGATGCTACTCATCGCTTCCCCCAGAGGGGGAAGATTTAGCGCCTCTTGATCTTCCCCCTCTGGGGGAAGTACCGGCGAAGCCGGGGTAGGGGGTCTTGTTTAAGAAAAAAAAGAAAGGCCCTCACCCAACCCTCTCCCACAGGGAGAGGGCTAGAACCGATAAGCCCTCGCCCCCTTGAGGGGGAGAGGGTTGGGTGAGGGGGCATCCACTGCCCATCCCGGCGTCATTGCGAGGCGCATCGCGCCGAAGCAACCTAGGGGAATGTCAATTTCGGTCCGTGCCAGCCCCCTGGGTTGCTTCGCTGCGCTCGCAATGACGCGGTTATCTCAGTTCATCCTCATCCTGAGCCTGTCGAAGGAAGAGGATGTTACGCGAACCGCCTACCGCAACCGATCAAGCGCCCCTTGAAGGATGTAAGCGGCTGCCATCTTGTCGACCAGTTCGGCGCGGCGAGCGCGGGTGGTGTCGGCTTCGTCGATGAGGAAGCGGTTGACGGCGGCGGAGGAGAGCCGCTCGTCCCAAAAGGCGATGGGGATGTCCTTGATGCGCAGGAGATTGCGAGCAAAGGCGCGGCTGGATTGGCAGCGCGCGCCCTCGGTGCCATCCATATTGACCGGCAGGCCGATAATGATCGCGCCCGCCCCTCGGCTGTCCATCAGTTTGAACAGGGCCTTAAGATCGTCGGTGAACTTGGTCTTGCGGATCAGCTCCAACGGGCTGGCGATCATCCAACTGGCGTCAGACACGGCCACGCCGATGGTCTTGGTGCCCAGATCAAGCCCCATCACCGGTGCAAAGCGCGCCGTCGCGGCGGGAAGGTCGAGAAGGTCAAGAACAGCCATGGCTTGGGCCTAGACCCGGGCGCGGCATTTGCCAAGGGCTGGGATGCCCCGCAGAGGGGATGAATCTCATCGAATGGCACTTATATGCGCATAAGACTTGTCAAAGCGCGCGCCCTGCGGGTAACCCGTGCGGGAGGGCTGATTTGCTCCCATTCCTAACTCTAGACCGCTGAAGAGAGGCTCCCCATGGCCATCGACGCGGCGACCGTTCGTAAGGTCGCCAGACTTGCCCGCATCCGCGAACCCGAAGAGCGCCTTGAGCCCCTCGCGCAGGAACTCAACACCATCATTTCGTGGATCGAACAGTTGGAAGAGGTCGACACCGATGGCGTCGAGCCCATGACCTCGGTCGTGGCTGTGGCCCTGCCATTGCGCGACGACGTGGTCACCGAGGGCGGCGATACGCGCCGGATTCTGTCCAACGCCCCGAAGTCCGCTGATGGCTTCTTCATCGTGCCGAAGGTGGTGGAATAGATGAGCGACCTGACCAAACTAACCTTGAAGGCGGCGCTCGCGGGCCTGAAGGCGCGTGATTTTTCGTCGGTGGACATTACCAAGGCCCATATTGAGGCCATCGAACAGGCGCGGGGCCTCAATGCCTATGTGCTGGAGACGCCGGACAGGGCTCTGGCCATGGCGGCGGCATCGGATGAGCGATTGGCGCGCGGCGAGGGCGGGGCCCTTGAAGGCGCGCCGCTGGGCATTAAGGACCTGTTCTGCACCGAGGGCGTGCGCTCAACCGCTGCGTCCAAGATCCTTGGCAACTTCGTGCCTGCCTATGAATCGACCGTCACCACCCAGCTCTGGCGCGATGGGGCGGTGATGCTGGGCAAGCTGAACCTTGATGAGTTTGCCATGGGCTCGTCGAACGAGACCTCAGCCTTTGGCCCGGTGATCAATCCTTGGCGGCGCAGTGGCTCTGACGCCGCCCTGACCCCCGGCGGCTCGTCAGGGGGGTCGGCGGCAGCGACAGCGGCGGACCTTTGCTTGGCCGCGACGGCAACCGATACGGGCGGGTCGATCCGCCAGCCCGCTTCCTTTACCGGCACGGTCGGCATCAAGCCCACCTATGGCCGCTGTTCGCGCTGGGGCATCGTCGCCTTTGCCTCGTCGCTGGATCAGGCCGGTCCCATCGCCAAGACGGTCGAGGATGCGGCCATCATGCTGCGCTCCATGAGCGGTCATGACGTGAAAGATTCGACAAGCTTGCCGGTCGAAGTGCCTGATTTTGCAAGCTATGTCGGAAAGTCCGTCAAGGGCCTGCGCATCGGTGTGCCCAAGGAATATCGCATCCCCGGCATGCCCGCCGAGATCGAAAAGCTCTGGGCCGATGGTATTGCTTGGCTCAAGGATGCGGGCTGCGAGATCGTTGAAGTCTCTCTGCCCCACACCAAATATGCCCTTCCCGCCTACTATATCGTGGCTCCGGCGGAGGCCTCGTCCAATCTGGCCCGCTATGACGGTATGCGCTATGGCCTGCGAGCGGGCGGTCCGTCCTTGACCGATGTCTATGAGGAAAGCCGTGCCCAAGGCTTTGGCGAAGAGGTCAAGCGCCGCATCCTGATCGGCACCTATGTGCTGTCGGCCGGCTATTACGATGCCTATTATCTCAAGGCCCAGAAGGTTCGCCGCCGGATTGCCGATGATTTCGATCAGGCTTGGCAGAGCTGCGACGCGCTCCTGACCCCGACGACACCGTCGGCGGCCTTTGCGCTGGGCGAGCAGTCGGATGATCCGATTGCCATGTATCTAAACGATATTTTCACCGTGACGACCAACCTGGCCGGTTTGCCGGGCCTGTCTCTGCCCGCTGGCCGGGACGCGCAGGGCCTGCCGCTTGGCCTGCAATTGATCGGACGGGCACTGGATGAGGGAACCCTGTTCTCTCTGGCCGGAGCACTGGAAAAGGCCGCTGGCTTTACAGCCAAGGCGGACAGGTGGTGGTGAGCATGAGCGAGAAATCCAAACTGATTCAAGGCCGCACAGGACCTTGGGAAATTGTTCTGGGCTTGGAAATCCACGCTCAGGTGGCCTCGAACTCCAAGCTGTTCAGCGGCGCGGCGGTGGGCTTTGGCGCGGGTCCTAACGAGCAGGTGGCGCTGGTCGATGCGGCCATGCCTGGCATGTTGCCCGTGATCAATCGGCACTGCGTCGAGCAGGCGGTGAGGGCGGGTCTTGGCCTCAATGCCCAGATCAATCTGTGGTCTCGCTTTGACCGCAAGAACTATTTCTATCCCGACCTGCCGCAGGGCTATCAGATCAGCCAGTTCAAGGACCCGATTGTCGGCGAGGGCATTGTCGAGGTCGAGCGCGATGACGGCACGACCTTTATCGTCGGGGTCGAGCGTCTGCATCTGGAGCAGGATGCGGGCAAGTCGATCCACGATCTGGACCCCAACTTCACCTATGTTGATCTCAACCGTGCGGGCACGGCCCTGATGGAGATCGTGTCCAAGCCGGACATGAGAAGTTCAGACGAAGCGGCCAGTTACGTCAAAAAGATCAGAACCATTCTTCGCTATCTCGGCGCCTGCGACGGCGATATGGAGAAGGGGAACCTGCGCGCCGACGTCAATGTCTCTGTCCGTCGTCCGGGTGCAGAGCTAGGCACGCGCTGCGAGATCAAGAACGTCAATTCCTATCGCTATATCCAGCAGGCCATCGAATATGAGGCCCGCCGTCAGATCGAGATCCTAGAGGATGGCGGCTCCATCCACCAAGAAACCCGCCTGTTCGACCCGACCAAGATCGAAACCCGGTCCATGAGGTCCAAGGAAGAGGCGCACGACTATCGCTACTTCCCTGATCCTGACCTCTTGCCTCTGGTTCTGGACCCCGCTTGGGTCCAGTCGATCAAGGACAGCCTGCCCGAACTGCCTGACCCAAAGCGCAAGCGGTTCGAAAGCCAGTACGGCCTATCGCACTATGATGCGGGCGTTCTGGTCGCCGATCAGGCGCGGGCAGCCTTTTATGAACAGGCGGCAGCCGGGCGCGATGCCAAGCTGGTAGCCAACTGGACGGTCAATAATCTGTTGGGTCGTTTGGCGGAAAATGGCGGCGACATCGAAACCAGCCCGATCCCGCCGGAAGACATTGCCGGTCTGGTCAAGCTGATCGAGGACGGGGTGATCTCGTCCAAGATCGCCAAAGAGGTGTTCGACCATATGTGGGCCGGTGAAGGCACCCCCGCGCAGGTGGTCGAAAAGTTCGGTCTGGTCCAGATCACCGACACGGGGGCCATCGAGGCCTCCATCGACAAGATCATGGCCGCCAACCCCGACAAGGTCGAGGCGGCGAAGGAGCGGCCTCAAGCCTTGGGCTGGTTCGTCGGGCAGGTCATGCGGGATACGGGCGGCAAGGCCAACCCGGCGGCCGTCAATGAGATCTTGAAGGTCAAGTTGGGCCTCTAAGGCCTCGGCTTGAACAGATCAAAGGCCCCAGAGTTTGCGCTCTGGGGCCTTTTTCTTGTCTACCATCCGCCGCGGATCACATCGAAGATCAAGCCAGTGGCGGTAGCGACGAGCAGATAGTCATGATCGGCGCGCACCCAGACGAACCCGCGCGGCGGCGGACGCAGGCGATGGCGTCCATAGTCATAGACGACATAGGTCCGCACATAGGGGCTCATATATTGGCCGCGCTGCCAGTGACGACGGCCATGATCGTGACGGTAGCTGTCATAGCCATAGGCCATCGGCGGGGCAAACGCGCGGGGCGGAGGAGCGTAGCGGTCACGGTCATCCCGGCGCTCGTCTCGGCGCTCATCGCGCCGATCCTCTCTCTGCTCCCAATGTGCTCTGTCTTGGCCGCGCCGGTCGGGGTCGGCGGCCGCCAAGGACGGGATGGCCAGTGAGGCTAGGCTAGCGACGATCAGAAGAGGCTTCAGAAGTCTGGTCATGGTCTTGTTCCTAAAGGATCGTCCCTCGATCGCCTTGACCATGGCGCTATGCGTCTGAACCCGGCCTGAATGGACAGGTCATCTGGGGTTGGCTGAAAAGATGGTGAAGACTGTCCTTAACCATATTTTTACGCGGTGAGTGTTTGGTGATTCTGTAGACATCGACGCCATTGAGCTAAAAAGGCTTGCGGCGCTCAGAACGGGAACCGACGTCATGCAACTCTATTCCGAAACCCCCGCTATAGCTGGGATTCCAGTACCAGCTATGGACTGTTCAGCGGATGAACTGTTCCGCATGGGCATGCTCTATTCAACAGGCCAGGGCGGTATGCCGCTGGACTATGTTTCAGCCCATATGATGTTCAATCTGGCGGCCATGCGCGGCTCGCTCGAGGCTAAGATTTACCGCAAGGAACTCAGCCAAGAGATGGACCATGCCGATGTTGCTGAAGCTCAGCGCGCGGCTCGTGAATGGCTCAACCACGCCGGATGGCCTCACGCGGCCTAAGCTGCGGACTTGACGACCCTGCTTTGATCAGGCCAAGGCTTTGGTCAACCGCCTGCGCTATATGGCGTAGAGGCAGGGATTAGCGCATGTATCGACCCGGACCCTTGAACCTGATTACCGATGTTCCGGGCATCGTGGTTGGCCACGCCACCGACGAGCGGGTCATGACCGGTGTGACCACGGTCCTGTGTCAAGGCGACTGGACCGGTGCGGTCGATGTGCGCGGCGGTGGTCCTGGGTCGCGTGAGACTGAGGTCCTAGCGCCTGAAAATTTCGTAGATGTTATTCACGCCGTGGTTCTCACCGGCGGTTCGGTGTTCGGCCTTGCCGCTGCTGATGGCGTGACTACGGCCTTGTCCCATCAAAATGTTGGCCTGAGGCTTAGTCCAGCCTCGCTCGCTATTCCTATCGTTCCAGCGGCTGTACTCCATGACCTGACCAATGGTGGCGATAAGGCTTGGGGACTCAATCCGCCCTATCAGGCCTTGGGCCGTGCGTCAGTTGCTGCGGCTTCGACGACCTTTGCTTTGGGCGCGGTTGGAGCGGGGCGAGGGTCTAAGGCAGGGATCATAAAGGGTGGGATTGGTTCAACCTCGCTCGATCTGGGCGATGGGCTGATGGTCGGGGCATTGGTTGCCACCAATCCAGTCGGTTCGGTCCTGATGCCGGATGGCCAGACCTATTGGGCCTGGCCCTTCGAGATCGATAATGAGTTTGGGGGGCACAGGCCCAGCGCAGGCGAGCCGGTCACCGATCCCTTGCCAGAGCTTGGCCGACTGCGTGCGGCTGGTCGCCTAACGCCCGGTGCCAATACGACCCTCGCCGTGGTGGCCGTCTCGGCTAGGTTGACCAAGGGCGAGGCCAAGCGGGTAGCCATGATGGCTCAGGATGGGCTGGCCAGAGCCATTCGCCCAGTCCACGCCCCCTTTGACGGAGACACAGTCTTTGCCCTGACCGGCGGGACCGCCGATATTGGCGAGGGTGCGGAACGGCTCATGCAACTGTCCCGAATCGGCTCAGCGGCCGCCGACTGCCTAGCCAGAGCGATTGCCCGCTCGGTCTATTGCGCCAACAGCCCGTCAACCTAACCCTCAAGGTTTCGCTTGCCTGATCCTTGGCAAGGCCACAGATTTGCTCTGCGCCTTGAGCGCCAATGCAATGTTCAGTGCGCGCAAAGCGCCGGGAGGGTGCCGTGATCCAGATCTCTGACTTCGAATGCCTGCTCTATGAGATGCAGGACCATGTCGCCCAGATCACCCTGAACCGGCCCGAGCGGCGCAATGCCCTGAACCCGCGCGCCTATGCCGAGGTTGAGGCGGCGTTCAAACATGCCAATGCCGATCCAGAGGTTCGCTGCGTCATCGTCACCGGCTCTGATCCGGCCTTCTGTTCGGGCGAAGACGTCAAGGAGATGATGACGGGCGAGGCCCCCAAGACCCCGCGTCCGGTGCGGGTTCGCTTTGAGCCTACGCCAGCCGCTATGGCCGCTATCGACTGTGAAAAGCCGGTCATTGCCGCCGTCAATGGCTCTGCGGTCGGTTGGGGCATGGAGTTGGCGCTCTATGCGGATATTAGAATAGCCTCTGAAAAGGCTGTCTTTGCTGAACTCTTTATCAAGCGCGGTTTGATCTGTGATGTCGGCGGGCTGTGGAAACTGCCGTCGATTGTCGGCCCAGCCAAGGCGGCGGAACTGCTCTTTACCGGCGATCCGATCAATGCGGCCGAGGCTGAACGGATCGGTCTGGTTACCGAGACTGTGCCCCATGCTGACCTGATGCCCCGCGCCAAGGCCATGGCCGCGCGCATTGCCGCCAATCCGCCGCTCGCCCTGCGTTACATGAAGCAGGGGCTTCGTCGCACCACCAACGGTGATCCGCGTGAGGTCGGCAGTTGGGCCATCGAGATCATCTATCGCCTGTTCGAGACCGAAGATCACCGCGAAGGCGTCAAAAGCTTCCTCGAAAAGCGACCAGCCGTATTCACCGGGCGATAGCCGTCTGGGGGCTGATATGTCGCGCCCCCGGCGACATGCGGTCACGTTGACCCCCTAACCCTAAGCGCTCAGCCTTTTTCCAGTGCCAAACCAAGGCACAGGGAGAAGGCCATGATCCATCAAGCCATTGCCTCGGCCACAGAGCCCGAAGAGATGCCGCAGGATGATGCGGGTTTTCTGGCTGTTGTGCGGGCCTTCTTTGATCAGGCCTTGACCCCGGAGTTGCGCCAAGCAGGACGCGAGACCTTGGGCGTCCATTCAGACATCGAGGCCTGCAAGGTCTGGCACAGAAGGCTCTTTGAGCGCGGTTGGATCGCGCCCGCTTGGCCTGCGGAATTTGGCGGGACCGGTTGGAGTGCGCGCCAAAGGTTCCTGTTCGACCGTGAATGTGCCCGCCAAGATGCGCCCGTCCTGTTCATCGGCGGTATCCGAAGCCTTGGACCCCTGCTGATCGAGCAGGGTACGCCAGAGCAGCGCGTGCGGTTCCTGACCCCCATGCTGTCTGGCCGCGATCTATGGTGCCAAGGTTTTTCAGAGCCGGGTGCGGGCTCTGATCTGGCCGCGATCTCGACGCGGGCGGTTCGAGATGGCGATAGCTATCTGGTCAATGGCTCGAAGATCTGGACCACGGGCGCCCATCACGCCAACTGGATGTTCGCCATTGTCCGCACCGATGACAGCGGCAAGCGCCAGCAGGGCCTGACCTTCCTGCTCATCGACATGACCAGCCCCGGCCTCTCGGTCAAACCGATTATCGGTCTGGCTGGGGACCATGAGTTCAATCAGGTCTTTTTTGACGATGTGCGGGTGCCGGTGGCGCAGCGCATCGGCGCAGAAAATGACGGCTGGACCATGGCCAAGCGCCTGATGCAGTTGGCGCGCTCGAACAATACCCCGGCGGCTCTGGTGGGCCGGGTCCTGCGCCGCACGGCTGAGGCAGCTCTGGCAGCGGGGGATCAGATCGAGCCCTCCGTGCGAACGCGCTTGGCGGAACTGATGATCGCGCTTGAGGCGTTCGAGCAGTTGGAACTGTCCGGCTTTGCCGATGGCTCCATGCGGCCGGGTGATCAGGCCTTGCCGTCCATGCTGAAACTGACCGGTAGTGAATTGCATCAGCAGGTGGCGGAACTGGCCATGGAGATTGCGGGACCGCAGGCTGCCGCGACCTTGGAGGCCATAGGCCTTGCCGGGGCGGAGCTTGATGACGGGGCCAAGGCGAGCGCCAAACATCTGTGCGTTCGAGCGGCGACCATCTATTCGGGCACCAGCGAGACCCAGCGCAACGTTATTGCCCACCAGATCTTGGCCAATCGGTAGGCGTTCACTATCGATCGCTCAATCTTGGTCGATTGGCCCTAGCGTGGATCAAATATATCCGTCAGGCTCCCCTTGCGGGGCCGATGTTCGACGCCCACATCCAAAAAAGATGACTGAAAGGTCGCAGCCTTCCAACGCGGAGGCACAAGGGAGGGATAGGGCATGACAGACGCGACTGTGGGCGCGCAGCAGGGAACCGTGCTGCCGATCGAAGAGCCAACGGTGACGTTGGTATCCGACGGCTATAGGCGCTACGCCATGGTCATGTTGTTGATCATCTATATCCTCAACTTCCTAGATCGCAGCGTCATCAACATCTTGGCGGAACCGATCAAGATGGAACTGGGCCTGATGGATTGGCAGCTTGGGCTGCTCACGGGATTGGCCTTTGCCATCTTCTATACGGTTCTAGGTCTGCCCATCGCGCAGTTGGCCGAGCGTCATAACCGTCCTGCCATTATCGCCGTTTCTCTGACGGTCTGGTCAATGATGACGGCGGCTTGCGGGTTGGCGCAGAATTTCTTCCAACTCATTCTCGCGCGTATCGGTGTGGGCGTCGGAGAGGCCGGCTGTACGCCTGCCGCCCATTCGCTCATTTCGGACTATGTGCCGCGTGAGCAGAGGGCTTCAGCCCTTGCCTTCTATTCCATGGGAACGCCGCTCGGTTCGTTGCTGGGCTTGGCCGTCGGCGGTTTGGTGGCCGATGCCTATGGCTGGCGCATGGCCTTCATCGTCTGTGGTCTACCCGGGGTCCTGTTCGCCATAATCGCGGCCTTCACCCTGATTGAGCCGCGCATAAAGAAGGCGGTCTCTGCTGTTCAGGCCGCCGCTGCTCCAAAGGTGACCTATCGCCAAGCGCTCAAGACCTTGGCCAACAAAAAGACCTTCGGGCTGGTGGCTGGAGGTGCAGCGGTCAAGGCCTTTATCGGCTACGGCCACGCCCCGTTCACCGCCTCGTTCTTCTATCGCAATCACACCGAAGAGATCGCTTCACTGGCTGCGATGTTCGGCTTGAAATCGGGTGGCTTTCTGGGTCTGTCTCTTGGTCTCGTCGGCGGTATTGGCGGGGTGATCGGGACCTATATTGGCGGTCAATTGGCCGATCACTATGCCAAGAAGGACCTGCGCGGCTGGATGGTGATTCCGGCTGTCGCGGCCCTGATCAATATTCCGATCTATCTTCTTGCCATCAATATGCACAGCGCCGTTTTGGCTCTGTCGATCTTCGTAATCACGTCAGCCTTGGGGTCGCTCTGGTACGGACCGATCTATGCCACAGCCCAGAGCATTGCGCCGGTCAATACGCGCGCGACCGCCTCAGCGGTGATGCTTTTTGTCATCAACCTGATCGGTTTGGGCCTTGGTCCACTGGTCGTGGGCCTGATGAGTGACGGGTTCGCGGTCGGCTTTAATCTTGGCACGGCCGAGGGCGTGCGCTGGGCGCTCATGATCTCAATGGGTTTCAACATCATCGCTGCGGGCTGCTTTTGGGCAGCGCGCAAGACGATCGCAGGCGATATGGAAAGCTGACGGCGACGTTGGTGCTGAAGCTAAAGCTTCAGCACCAACTTGGCCATGATATCGCGCTGAATCTCGTTCGAACCGCCATAGATCGAAGCGGCGCGATTGTTAAGATAGCTCGGCACATTGGTCAGGCCATATTCGGGGCCGACAAAGGGCGTATTGGCGCGGGGCTTGCGGGCCTCGGGCTGGCTGACCGCCGCATAGTAGCCAATGCCTTCGACCGCGATCTCATCGAGCCGCTGCTTGGCCTCTGTGCCTTGGGTCTTAAGCATGGAGGAGGCGGGTCCGGGGTTCTTGCCCGACGACAGAGCCGCCATGACGCGGTGCTCGGTCATCTCGATGGCATCGACCTCAACCCCGGCCACGGCCAGTTTGCGGCGGAAATCAGCATCATCGATCAGCCGTCCACCGCCGTCCGCGGCCTCTTCACGGGCTAAGGCCTTGAGCCGTTCCAGATTGACCTTCAGGCCCGCTGCCGAGCCGCCGCCGCGCTCGAACTCGAGCAGATATTTGGCCACGGTCCAGCCCTCATTCTCTTCACCGATCCGGTTGGTGACGGGCACGCGGACATTGTCAAAGAAGACCTGATTGACCTCGTGGTCATCGGCCATGGTGATGATGGGCTTCACCTCGATGCCGGGCGTGTTCATTTCCAGCAACAGGAAGGTGATCCCGGCCTGGGGCTTGCCGTCGGTGCGGGTGCGGACCAGACAGAACATCCGGTTGGCCCAGTGGGCATGGGTGGTCCAAATCTTGGAGCCATTAAGCACATAATGATCGCCGTCCTGAACCGCCCGCATCTGCAGGCTGGCCAGATCCGATCCAGACCCAGGCTCTGAATAGCCTTGGCACCAATAGTCCTGACCGGCCAAGATACGGGGCAGGTAGAAGGCTTTCTGTTCTTCGGTGCCATAGCCCATGATCACTGGGCCGACCATCTTCAGGCCCATGGGGGACAGGCTTGGTGCGCCCGCTCGGGCACATTCGGCAGCGAAGATGTAGCGCTGCATCTCGTTCCAGCCGGTGCCGCCATATTTCGCGGGCCAGGCAGGCGCGACCCAGCCCTTCGTATGGAGGATCTTCTGCCAAGCCAGATTGTCGTCCTTGTCACTGAAGACACTGGTGGTTCGCCGCCCGGCGAGCCGCAGTTCAGGGGTCAGAGACTGTTCGAGAAATTCACGGACTTCGGCTTGGAAAGCGCGTTCTTCCGGCGTCAATTCAAGATTCATGGTCTGGTTCCCCCTACGGCGCCATTTTCTGACGGTTAACTTAGCGCTAGCCTAGTGGTGAACAAGCCTCTGACCAAGGGGGCTTGCACAAAATTTCCGGCCCTCAGCAGAAAGTTTGACCATGACCTTTCCCTTACCGAACCTCTCCAATGATTTGACGGGCCGCGTGGCCCTCGTGACCGGGGCCTCATCGGGTCTGGGCTGGCGCTTTGCCAAGGTGCTGGCCAAGCAGGGGGCCAAGGTGGCCGTCAGTGGTCGCCGACTAGAGCGTCTGGAAGCGCTGGTCGCCGAGATCAAGGCCGACGGCGGAGAGGCCGCAGCCTTCCCGGTCGATGTGGCCGATGCCGAAGCCATGATCGCCATGGTCGGCCAGATTCAGGACCATTTCGGCGTCGTCGATATCTTGGTCAACAATGCCGGTATTCCGGACGCGCAACGGGCGCACAAGATGTCCTTGGAACTGATCGACAAGGTGATGGACGTCAATCTGCGCGGACCGTTCGTTCTGTCCTGCGAGGTTGCGCGCCGCCTGATCGACGCCAAGATCCCCGGCCGGATTGTGAACATCGCCTCGGTGGCAGCCTTTGAATATCGCGGCGGCGGTGCTGCGCTCTATTCGGTGACCAAGGCCGGCGTCATCCGCATGACCGAAGCTCTGGCTGTCGAGTGGGCGCGGTTCCACATCAACGTCAACGCCATTGCACCCGGTGCCTTTGCCTCGGAAATGATGGACGGCATGCTGTCGCGCATGGGTGACATCACCAAGGGCTTCCCCCGCCAGCGCCTCGGTGATCCGGCTCAGATGGATAGCACTCTGGTCTATCTGGTCTCGCCCGCGTCGGAATTTGTCACCGGTACCTTCATCAAGATCGATGACGGCCAAGGCGGCCGCTAAGCCCTCACACTCAAGGATCAAGGCCATGCTCAAGCTCTATGACCATCCCTTCTCGCCCTATGGCCAGAAGGTGAAGATCGCCCTGCGCGAAAAGGGCGTGGCCTTTGAGGCTACCCTACCTCAGGGCGTCGGTGCGGGCGGTGCGGAGGGGGCCTTCATACAGGCCAACCCGCGCGGCGAGGTGCCGACCCTGATCGACGGTGACGTGCAGATCTTCGATAGCACCATCATTCTCGAATATATCGAAGACCGCTGGCCGACCCCGGCGCTGCTTCCGGCCTCAGCCGCCGAGCGCGCGCGGGTGCGGATGCTCGAAGAGGTGATGGACACCCACTATGAGGCGATCAATTGGGGGCTCGGCGAGCTTCGGTCCTTCCGGCGCGCGACCGGTGCCCAGGCCGAAGCCATCGAGGCCAAGGCCGCTGTTCAAACCCAAGGCTATTTCAGTTGGCTAGAGCGCCAGTTGGGGGATCGCCAATGGTTCAACGGGGAGAGCTTCGGTTGGGGCGACCTGTCCGTGGTACCCTATGTCAATGGCTCGCGAGGTTTTGGTCATCAGGTGCCTGCAGGAACAAGGCTGGCCGACTGGCTAGAACGGGCCAATGACCGCGCCAGCGTCAAGGCGACCACGCAGGATGTCATGAACCTGCTGAAGAGCTCAGCCCCCGACATGGGAGCGGTGGCCAAGATGGTCGAGGATGGTCTGTTCAAGCGCGAATATCGCGATCACCGCTTGGAATGGATGATCAAGGTCGGCGGATTGGATATCGTCGCCAAGGGGCTGGAAAAGGACAATATCCGCTTCAGTCCTGATCTTCGCTGATGGCGCAGGGGCCGGCCGAGTGCGGTCCGAGCCCCTGTCCCCGTCCGGCCACGCTAGGCCTTATAGATTTCGCAAAGGGTGTTGACGATGCGGATCGCCGCCGGATCGACGAGGCGATAATAGA
Organism: Caulobacteraceae bacterium; assembly: GCA_947441065.1. Lineage (GTDB taxonomy): Bacteria > Pseudomonadota > Alphaproteobacteria > Caulobacterales > Caulobacteraceae > CAISGS01. The sequence continues at coordinate 3,198 of CANESI010000045.1, read as the reverse complement.
TGGTTTGAGCGTCTCGGCGCGTCGCGACCACAGCCTCAGCCCGCAGTTTGCCAAGATGCTGAGAGGCGGCCGATTGGCCCAGTCCCGTATAGGCGGCCAAATCACCGACGGACCGTTCGCCCTCGATCAGCTTGCACACCAAGATCAGGCGCTGTTCGTTGGCCAAGAGTTTCATCAGGCGTGTCGCCGCATGGGCACTGGCTTCCAACTGTGCCAGTTCGGCCACGTGGCTGAAGTCGTTCGCTGCTTTCATAATCGTCCTTTTGCCTTTGTAGCACGACTTAGTCATATCGGTACCGTTAGGGCAGGTTATGTAACATGCAACCCAGAATGAACATAGTTAAACCTAAACGCAACGGGTTAGAGACGAAAAATGACTATTTTCAGCGACATGATAAAAACCGATGCGTCCATCTGTCTGGGCCCCATTCTGGATAGTGCCTTGATCCGTAAAGCTGGCAGGCCGAATGTAAGGGTTCTAAGGGTCAATCCGGTTCAAGGTGAACCGCACTAAGCCAAGGATTATCTGCTGTGACGCGCCAATATGTTTGCCCCGCCTGTGGTGCGACCAATCGCTTACCGGAACAGCGTGATCCCTCTGTGGCCAAGTGTGGAAAGTGCCGCGAAGCGCTCTTTTCGGGTGCGCCGCTCGAGGTCACGGGCTCCGGGCTTGCCAAACATCGCCGAGACACCAAGGGCGGGGCCGTTCTGGTCGATGTCTGGGCCCCTTGGTGCGGACCTTGCCGAGCTATGGCCCCGCAATATGCTGCTGCTGCGGGCCGACTGGAGCCGAGGGTGCGGCTGCTCAAGCTCAATTCAGAGGCAGAGCCCAATGCCGCGTCCGCCTTGGGCGTATCAGGTATCCCCGCCCTGATCCTGTTCCAAGACGGCATCGAGGTGGGCCGTAAGGCAGGCCTTATGAGTGCCGATCAGATCGTCACCTGGACCGAGCAGGTGATTGGCCGTTGAGGACGTGCTGCGTCACCCCCCCCCCTTCCCCGGCTACGCCGGTACTTCCCCCAGAGGGGGAAGATCTAAGACCGCAAAATCTTCCTCCTCTGGGGGAAGTGGCGCGCAGCGCCGAAGGGGGCCTTGTTTTTACCCGCGTCGTTGCGAGCGCAGCGAAGCAACCCAGGGGACTGACCCGAACCTGACGTGATGTTCCCCTGGGTTGCTTCGGCGCGATGCGCCTCGCAATGACGCGGCGCCATCCCACATCCGTGTTCCCCGCGAAGGCGGGGACCCAGACCTGCGGAGTGCCCACGGCCGGTTCGCCCTGATCTGGATCCCCGCCTTCGCGGGGAACACGGCGTTGAGGGAGGGGCATCCTCGTCCTTCGACGGGCTCAGGATGAGGATGAATGAGATGGCGCGGCCTTAACAGTGTTCCTCATGCTGAGCCTGTCGAAGCACGAGGAAGGCGCAGACACCGCCTCTGAAACTTCTCCGCCTTAACCTAAGGGGACCATGGATTTCGGGCTCATAGGCTGGCAACATCCAAACCAACCAAAAAGCCCACGAGGAAACAGCCCCATGAAACTTGACTCCACCATCAGTGCCGTCATCACCGGCGGTGCCTCTGGCCTTGGTGCCGCGTCGGCGCGTTTGTTGGCCTCGCACGGGGTCAAGGTCGCGATCTTTGATTTGAACGAAGATCTGGGCGAGGCCTTGGCCAAGGAACTGGGCGGGGTCTTTTGCAAGGTCAATGTCACCTCCAGCGAAGAGGCCGATGCCGCCTTTGCCAAGGCGCGCGCCGCCAATGGCCAGGAGCGCATCCTTCTGAACTGTGCAGGCGTCGGCGGTTCGGTCAAGACCGTGTCGCGCGACAAGCAGACCGGCGAGATCAAGGAATATCCGCTGGATAATTTCGAGCGCATCATTCAGGTCAATCTGATCGGCACCTTCCGCTGCATCACCAAGAGCGCGGCGGGCATGGTCACCTTGCCACCCTTGCCCTGCGGCGACCGGGGCGTGATCATCAATACGGCCTCGGTGGCCGCCGAAGATGGTCAGATCGGGCAAGCGGCCTATACGGCCTCTAAGGCGGGCATTGTCGGCATGACCCTGACCGTAGCCCGCGACCTGTCTGGCGAAGCTATCCGGGTCAACACCATTTTGCCCGGCATCTTCGACACCCCCTTGCTGCAACGGGCCTCCGAGGCCGTGAAGGCCGGACTGGCCGCTCAGGTGCCGTTCCCCAAGCGTCTGGGTGTGCCTGAGGAATATGCCCATCTGGCCCACGCCATGATCACCAACGGCTATTTCAATGGTGAGGATGTGCGTCTCGACGGTGCCATTCGTATGGCTCCGCGCTAAGGCGCCCCTAGATGGCACCCGATCTGCGCGTCCTGTCCGGCATCAAGGTCCTTGACCTCTCAAGGGTGCTGGCAGGGCCGTGGAGCACCCAAATCCTCGCCGATTTCGGGGCCGATGTGGTCAAGGTTGAGGCACCGGGCCGGGGGGACGATACCCGCGCCTGGGGTTCTCCCATACCCGCGCTGGACCCAAGCCAAAAGGTGGCGGGCGAGAGTGCCTATTACCTGTCCACCAACCGCAATAAACGCTCCTTAGCCATCGATCTGGCCGATCCTAAGGGGGCGGACCTGATCCGCAAGTTGGCGGCTGAAGCCGATATTGTCGTCGAGAACTTCAAGGTCGGCGGGCTGAAGCGTTACGGCCTCGACTATCAGACCCTGTCGGCGATCAATCCGCGCCTGATCTATTGCTCGATCACGGGCTTTGGTCAGGATGGTCCCTATGCCGACCGGCCCGGCTATGACTTTGTCGCTCAGGCCATGGGCGGGATGATGAGCATCACAGGCGAGGCCGATGGGCCGCCGATCAAGACCGGCGTTGCGGTCGCGGACCTGTCAACGGGCCTCTATGCGACCATCAGCATCCTGATGGCCCTTCGCCATGCCGAGCAGACGGGGCAGGGGCAGCATATCGACTGTTCCTTGCTCGACACACAACTCGCCATGCTGGCCAATCAGGGATCGAGCTATCTGGTCTCCGGCCAGTCGCCCAGCCGCATGGGCAATAGCCACCCAACGGTGGTGCCCTATCAGGTCTTTGACGCCGCCGACGGACCAATGGTGGTTGCGGTCGGCAATGACGGTCAGTTCAAGATCCTCTGCAAGGTGTTGGGCGTACCAGACCTCTCTACCGATCCGCGCTTTGTGACCAATGTTGACCGGAT
>CANESI010000044.1 GCA_947441065.1 Caulobacteraceae bacterium | reverse complement strand
TGTGAAATTGGACCCGGTGACCGTCTTGCTATAGCCCCATAGGGCTAGCTATAGCCCCATAGGGCTAGGTTGACTGGCCAGGAGATACGCCATCACCAACTATGATTATCGCCTGCGCCTCTTGGCAGCGTGCCTGTCCTGTCTGGCCGGTTATGTCGATGCCATTGGCTTCATCCGGACGGGCGGTTTCTTTGTATCCTTCATGAGCGGCAACTCCACGCGCGTGGGTGTCGGTTTGGCGGCGGGTGCGACCCATGGGGCCATAGCCGCAGGTCTGATCGGCTGTTTCCTGATCGGTGTCGTGGCCGGGGCTGTGGTGGGACACCTGTCGGGCCGCTATCGCCGAATTGGGGTGCTCGCGCTGGTCGCAATCCTCTTGACCATTGCCGCCTTCACCGGTGGCTCAGGGTCTGCCGTGCCTGCCATTGTCGCGATGGTCATGGCGATGGGCGCAGAAAATGCCGTCTTTACCGAGGCGGGTGAGGTTCGCATTGGCCTGACCTACATGACCGGAACGCTGGTTAAGCTTGGCCAGCGGGTCTCTGCAGCCCTGTTCGGGGGTGATCCCTTGGCATGGCTGCCCTATTTCCTGCTGTGGGCGGGGCTGATTGCAGGCGCAGTGGCGGGGGCCAGCGCCTATGGCCGGTTCGGTATGGCGGCGCTGTGGGGCGCTGTGCTGGCAACCGTGATCTTGATGGGCGTGGCCGCGCGTCTGGGTCCTGATCCCAAGTGGCGCTAGCCATCGAATTTTCGCATGGTGGCATATTGATCATTGTCACAAAGCACGTGACGCGAGACACAGGACACGAAGAGGTTCGTTGGTCCAAAGGGCCCGCCGGAGGGGCTAATGGCGTCGAAAACCACCAATCTGGTCGCGGACTGGGACCCAAATCGGGCCGCCGAGATCATCAATGCCCATCTGGGCCTCGAAGGTCCGGCCCTGCCGATCCTGCATGGTCTGCAAGCGGCCTTCGGCTGTGTGCCGTCTGAGGCCATTCCGATGGTGGCCAAGGCCCTGAACCGCAGCCGCGCCGAGATCCATGGCGTCGTCACCTTCTATCATGATTTCCGCGATGCCCCGGCAGGCAAGACCGTGGTCAAGCTTTGCCGCGCCGAGGCCTGTCAGGCCGTCGGAGGCCGCGAGGCCGCGACCTTCCTCTTGGCGTCTCTTGGCATTGGCTGGGGTGAGACCACCCCGGATGGGGCCATCACTGTAGAGCCGATCTATTGCCTTGGCCTGTGCGCCGCTGCCCCTGCAGCACTGGTCAATGGGGAGCCCCATGGCCGCTTAGATGGTATGGCCCTGATCGAGGCCGTAGCCGAGGCAACCCAATCATGATCCGTCTATTTGTTCCCAAAGATGTGTCGGCCCTCGCCGTTGGTGCCGACCGCGTGGTCAAGGCCCTGACGCAGCAAGCAGGCGAGGGGGTGCAGATTGTTCGCACCGGCTCTCGCGGCATGACCTGGCTGGAGCCTTTGATCGAGGTCGAGACCCCTGAGGGCCGGATTGCCTATGGCCCCGTCACGCCGGCCGATGTGCCTGGACTTTTGGCAGCGGGCCTACTGAGCGGCGCGGACCATCCCTTGCGCATCGGCCGTCCGGAAGATCATCCCTTCATGGTGCGCCAGACGCGCCTGACCTTTGCCCGCTGCGGCATTGTTGATCCCCTGTCCTTGGACGATTACCGAGCCCATGGCGGTCTGGAGGGTCTGACCAAGGCTCTGGCCATGGGCCCTGAGGCGGTGGTGGCCGAGGTAACAGCCTCAGGCCTGCGCGGACGCGGCGGGGCGGGCTTTCCGACCGGCATTAAGTGGAAGACTGTGGCCGACGCTGCGGCGGACCGCAAATATATTGTCTGCAATGCCGATGAGGGCGACAGCGGCACCTTTGCCGACCGCATGATCCTTGAGGGCGATCCCTTCTGCCTGATCGAGGGCATGGTCATTGCCGGTCTCGCGGTCGGGGCGACCAAGGGCTTTGTCTATTCGCGCTCAGAATATCCCCACGCCAATGTCTCCTTCACTGAGGCCCTGATCTTGGCGCGTGAGGCCGGACTGATTGGCCCCGACGTTCTGGGCTCTGGCCGTTCCTTTGAGCTGGAACTGCGCGTCGGGGCTGGGGCCTATGTCTGCGGCGAAGAAACCGCCCTTCTGGAGAGCCTCGAAGGCAAGCGCGGTATGGTGCGGGCCAAGCCGCCGCTTCCGGCCCATATCGGCCTGTTCGGCAAGCCGACCGTGATCAATAATCTGGTCTCGTTGGCCAGTGTGCCGGTGATCCTTGCCAAGGGGGCCAAGGCCTATGCCGACTATGGGCTGGGCCGCTCGCGCGGGACCATGCCGATCCAGATCGCGGGCAATGCCAGATATACCGGCCTGTTCGAAGCCGCCTTCGGTATCACCTTGGGCGAGATCATCGACACGGTTGCAGGCGGCACCTTGAGCGGTCGTCCGGTCAAGGCGGTGCAGTGCGGCGGACCTCTGGGGGCCTATTTCCCGCCGTCCCTGTTCGACACGCCCTATGACTATGAGGCCTTTACGGCGCGGGACGGCCTGATCGGTCACGGCGGCATTGTGGTCTTTGATGACAGCGTCCAGATGGGCGCTCAGGCCCGCTTTGCCATGGAATTTTGCGCCATCGAGAGCTGTGGAAAATGCACTCCCTGCCGCATCGGTTCGACCAGAGGCGTTGAGGTGATCGACAAGATCATGGCCGGAACCGAAGCAGCGGCCAATATGGCGGTGCTCGAAGACCTGTGTCAGACTATGAAATATGGCTCCCTCTGTGCGCTGGGGGGCTTTACCCCCTATCCGGTGATGAGCGCCGTGCGCCATTTCCCAGAAGATTTTAACGGCTCTGGCATCAGCGCCAAAGTCCCGGCTGAATAGGAAAAGACCCATGCAGCTGATCAAGGAAACCGATTACGGCACGCCCGCCTCCAAGGCCGAGGCCGAGGTTAGCCTAACCATTGACGGGTTCGAGGTGACGGTGCCTGCCGGAACCTCGGTCATGCGCGCGGCGATGGAGCTGGGGGTCAAGGTGCCCAAGCTCTGTGCCACCGACAGCCTCGAGGCCTTTGGCTCCTGCCGCATGTGTTTGGTTGAGATCGAGGGCCGCAATGGCACGCCCGCTTCTTGCACGACGCCGGTAACGCCGGGGATGTCGGTCAAGACCCAGACCCCGCTGCTGCGGACCCTGCGCAAGGGGGTGATGGAGCTCTATATTTCCGATCATCCGCTGGACTGTCTGACCTGCGCGGCCAATGGCGATTGCGAGTTACAGGACACGGCGGGCGAGGTTGGCCTTCGTGAAGTGCGCTATGGCTATGAGGGCGACAATCACCTTTGCGCCGAGGCCGATGAGTCTAATCCCTATTTCACCTTTGATCCGTCCAAGTGCATTGCCTGTTCGCGCTGCGTGCGGGCCTGTGACGAGGTGCAGGGCACCTTTGCCCTGACCATCCAAGGCCGGGGTTTTGGCTCCAAGGTCGCGGCGGGCATGGACGAGCCGTTCTTTGAGTCCGAATGTGTGTCCTGCGGCGCCTGTGTTCAGGCCTGTCCGACGGCAACCTTGACCGAAAAGACCGTGATCGAGATCGGTCAGCCGGAACATTCGCTGGTCACCACCTGCGCCTATTGCGGCGTCGGCTGTAGCTTCAAGGCCGAGATGCGCGGCGAAGATGTCGTGCGCATGGTTCCCTATAAGGACGGCAAGGCCAATCGCGGCCATTCCTGCGTCAAGGGCCGCTTTGCCTTTGGCTATGCCAGCCACCGTGAGCGCATCCTCAATCCGATGATCCGCGACAAGATCACCGATCCTTGGCGCGAGGTCAGTTGGGACGAGGCCATTGCCTATACGGCCAGCCAGTTCAAACGCATCCAGCGCGACTATGGCAAGGACGCGGTCGGGGCCATCACCTCTTCGCGCTGTACCAACGAAGAGACCTTCTTGGTGCAAAAGCTGGTCCGGGCTGGCTTTGGCAATAACAATGTCGATACCTGCGCGCGCGTCTGTCACTCGCCCACCGGCTATGGCCTGAAGACCACCTTCGGCACCTCGGCGGGCACGCAAGATTTTGACTCGGTCGAACATAGCGATGTCATGCTGCTGATCGGGGCCAACCCGACCGATGGCCATCCGGTCTTTGCCTCGCGCATGAAAAAGCGTCTGCGCCAGGGGGCCAAGTTGATCGTGGTCGATCCGCGCCGGACCGACATTGTCCGCTCGCCCCATATCGAGGCCGCGCACCATCTGCCCCTGACGCCCGGAACCAATGTCGCGGTCTTAACCGCCATGGCCCATGTCATTGTCACCGAGGGCCTAGCCAATGAAGCCTTCATCCGCGAGCGCTGCGATCTTGACGCCTATGCCGCTTGGGCCACCTTCGTGGCCGATCCGCGCTATAGTCCTGAAGAGACGCAGGCCCTGACCGGCGTGCCCGCTGATGAGTTGCGCGCTGCCGCTCGGCTCTATGCGACGGGCGGGAATGGCGCGATCTATTATGGGCTGGGCGTGACTGAGCACAGCCAAGGCACGACGACGGTTATGGCCATCGCCAATCTGGCCATGGTGACGGGCAATCTGGGGCGCGAAGGCGTCGGGGTGAACCCCCTGCGTGGTCAGAACAATGTGCAGGGGGCCTGTGATATGGGCTCGTTCCCGCACGAGTTTGTTGGCTATCGCCATGTCTCGGACGATGCCACGCGCGAGCTGTTCGAGGACCTCTGGGGCGTTAAGCTGGAGCGTGAACCGGGCTTGCGTATCCCCAACATGCTCGATGCCGCGCAAGATGGCAGTTTCCGCGCCCTCTATGTGCAGGGCGAAGACATCCTGCAGTCCGACCCCGACACCCATCATGTCGCCGCTGGCCTAGCGGCCATGGACTGCGTGGTTGTGCAGGACCTGTTCTTGAACGAGACCGCCAACTACGCCCACGTCTTCCTGCCCGGCTCGACCTTCCTTGAAAAGGACGGCACCTTCACCAATGCTGAGCGCCGGATTCAGCGGGTGCGCAAGGTCATGGCCCCCAAGAACGGCTATGGCGACTGGGAGATCACGCAGCTTCTGTCCAATGCGCTGGGCTATCCCATGGCCTATAGCCACCCCAGCCAGATCATGGATGAGATCGCCGCCACCACCCCGTCCTTTGCCGGTGTGTCCTATCCGGCGCTTGAGACCTTGGGGTCTGTGCAGTGGCCCTGCAATGCCGCCGCCCCGGAAGGCACGCCCGTCATGCATCTGGACAGCTTTGCTAGAGGCAAGGGCCTGTTCGTCCTGACCGACTATATTGCCACCGAAGAGCGGACCGGCTCGCGCTTCCCGCTGTTGCTGACCACGGGACGGGTCTTGTCACAGTACAATGTCGGGGCCCAGACCCGGCGCACGGCCAATGTCGCTTGGCACCAGGAAGACCTGCTTGAAATCCATCCCTTTGACGCGGAAACACGGGGTCTAAAGGACGGCGACTGGATCAAGTTGGCCAGCCGTTCGGGCGAGACCAGCCTGCGCTGCCAGATCACTGATCGTGTGGCGCCGGGGGTGGTCTATACGACCTTCCACCACCCCTCGACCCAGGCCAATGTCATCACTACCGACTTCTCTGACTGGGCCACCAACTGCCCGGAATATAAGGTCACGGCGGTGCAGATCTCTAGCTCCAACGGCCCAACCGACTGGCAGGAGGCCTATGAGGCTCAGGCCCTGCAAAGCCGCCGTATCGCTCCGGCGGCCGAGTGACAGGGCGCGCCTCTTCCCTCCAGGTCCGGCGTCTGGCCATCGGTGGTGGTCAGCCCGGCGAGGGGATGCGCGCTGTGCCCGAAGAGACGGCGGTGGCCTTTGTCTATGACGGCGGCTCCGAGGCCGTGATGATGGCAAGCCCCGCTGATCTTGAAGATTTCGCCATCGGCTTTTCGCTCAATGAGGGGATCATCACTGATCTGGCCCAGATCGCGCGGATGGAACAGTTTGATGCGCCGCTGGGCATCGAGATGAGGCTGTGGCTGTCGGCGGGCCTTTCGGCGCGGCTGAGTGCCCGCAGGCGTCACCGGGCTGGACCCACCGGCTGCGGCCTTTGTGGGGTCGAGAGCCTCGAAGATGCCCTGCCCAAGCTGGCCAAGATTGACAGTGCGGTGGTGATGAGCGCCCCTGAGATCATGGCCGCGATGTCCCAGATGGCTGACCTGCAAAGCCTGAACCACCAGACCCGCGCGGTCCATGCGGCGGGGTTCTATCAACCAGGTCATGGCGTGATTCTGGTGCGCGAGGATGTGGGGCGACACAATGCCTTGGACAAGCTGGCCGGGGCAATGGCGCGCCAAGGGCTGACGGCCAAGGACGGCGCGATCTTGATGACCAGCCGCCTATCGGTGGAGTTGGTGCAAAAGGCCGCGGCCATGGGGGCGGGGGTTCTGGCAGCGGTCTCCGCACCGACCGCGCTGGCCCTTCGCGCGGCCGAGGCGGCGGGCATGTGCTTGGTGGGTGTCGTCCGCTCTGATGGCCTCGAAGTCTTTACCGGATTTGATCATATAACGGCGGGAGCCGACACAGATGCAAGCTGACAAGCTGGTCCATATGGCCAACCAGATCGCCAGAGCCTTTGCCGTTGAAGGCGAAGCCAAGGCCGTGGCTGCCACCGCCAACCACCTGAAACTGTTCTGGGATCCGCGCATGAGACGCGAAATCTTAGTTCATCTGGATGCGGGCGGTGAGGGTTTGGATGATGTGGCGCGTGCAGCGTTGGGGCTGTTGAGATAGGGGCAAACAAGGCCCCCTTCGGCGCTGCGCGCCACTTCCCCCAAAGGGGGGAAGATCCTCTACAGTGAAATCTTCCCCCTTTGGGGGAAGTACCGGCGAAGCCGGGGTAGGGGGTCTTGTTTAAGAAAACAAGGCCCTCACCCAACCCTCTCCCACAGGGAGAGGGCTTATCCGCTCTCGCCCTTTCCCCCCTTGAGGGGGAGAGGGTTGGGAGTGGGGGGTGTTCATCCACGGGCCTCTTAGACTCTGTACGATAGTAAAGGGCCGCTTTCCGCCTGAGTGAAAGGGTCTGGGTCCCCGCCTTCGCGGGGAACGCGGAAGATAAAAAACAAGGCGCCCTAAGGCGCTGCGCGCCACTTCCCCCAAAGGGGGAAGATCAACGATAAGCAAATCTTCCCCCTTTGGGGGAAGTACCGGCGAAGCCGGGGTAGGGGGTCACCCCTTCGTCCAACCCCTATCGATCGCCCAAACCGCAAAGGCATAGTCCAGCGCGATCTCCTTGAGGAAATCGAAGCGGCCCGAGGCGCCGCCGTGGCCGGCCTCCATATTGATCCGCAAGAGCACGGGGTTACCGCTGGTGGTCGCAGGCCGCAGCTTGGCGACCCACTTTTCGGGCTCCCAATAGGTTACGCGCGGATCGGACAGCCCGCCGGTGGCCAAGATCGCCGGATAGGGCTTGGCGGTGACATTGTCATAGGGGCTGTAGCTGGCGATGTAGTCATAGGCCGCTTGATCTTCGAGCGGATTGCCCCATTCGGGCCATTCGGGCGGGGTCAGGGGCAGGCTTGTATCGCTCATGGTGTTGAGCACATCCACGAACGGCACGGCGGCGATGATACCGGCCCAGAGATCGGGGCGCATATTGGCAATGGCCCCCATCAACATGCCGCCCGCCGAGCCGCCATAGGCGACGATGCGGCCCTTGGTGCCATAGCCCTGACCGGTCAGATGTTCGGCGCAGGCGATGAAGTCGGTGAAGGTGTTCTTCTTCTTGGCCGCGCGCCCATCAAGGAACCAGCCCCAGCCCTTTTCCGAGCCGCCGCGAATATGGGCCGTGGCCCAGATCCAGCCGCGATCAACCAGCGACAGGTTGCGGATCGAGAAGTTCGGCTCCATCGGAATGCCATAGGACCCGTAGCCATAGAGCAGCAGGGGCGCAGACCCATCCAGCGGCGTGGACTTGCGCATCAGCACCGTCACCGGCACCTGAACGCCATCCGGAGCCGTGGCATAGAGGCGGCGGGTGACATAGTCGGCGGGGTTGTGGCCCGACGGTATCTCTTGGGTCTTGCGAAGGGTGCGGCTGCGTTTGGCCATGTCATAGTCAAACCACTGTTTCGGTGTGGTTGGGGACTCATAGACAAAACGAACAGCGTCGGTGTCGTACTCATAGCCGCCCGAGAGGCTGAGCGCGAAGGCCTCCTCGTCAAAGGCGATGGTGTGCTCAGCGTTGGTACCGGCCTCGGTGATGATCAGGCGGTTATTGGCATTTTCGCGCACCAGCCGCACGAACCAGCCTCGGTAAGCGCCGATACCAACCACGAACTGACCGGGCATGTGGCCGCGCCAGTCTTTCCAATTGGCCTTGCCGGGGGCGCCTTCTGGAGCCTCGACGATCTTGAAATCAACGGCCCCGTCAGCATTGGTGCGGATCAAGAACCGGTCGTTCCAGTGCTCGGCATCGTACTGCACCCCAGCGATGCGCGGTTGCAGGGAAACAGGCTTGGCCAGGGGGGTGGCGGCGGGTATGAGCAGGACCTCGGAGGTCTCGTGATTGCCGGTATTGATCTGGATATATATGCGCGATGACGAGACGCCGCAACTGGCGAAAAAGCCCTCGTCCGGCTCTTCATAGACCAGCACATCGTCCTTGGCGCCGCCGCGTGCAGGACGGCGGAAAATCTTTGAGGGGCGGCCGTTCTCGTCCCGGAAGGTCCAGAACAGGTGCTGGGAGTCGGGCGAAAAGGTAAAATCGCCATTGGCGCTCTGCACGGGCTCGGGCAGTACCGATCCGCTGGCCAGGTCCCTGATATAGATGCGGTAGACCTCCGAGCCCTGCTCATCGACCGAATAGGCGCAGAGGCTGTGGTCGGGGCTGTGGTCGCAATCACCGACCTTGTAATAGGCCTTGCCCTTGCCCGCCGCATCCGCATCAAGCATGACCTGCTCGCCCTTGTCAGAGCCGCGCGGGCGGCGCGCAAAGATCGGCTGTTCAGCGCCCTTTTCGTAACGCGAATAATAGTCCCACGGGCCGTCAGAGGCGGGGACAGAGCTGTCATCTTCTTTGACGCGGCCCTTCATCTCCTCGAACATCTGGGCTTGAAGGGCCTCGGTCGGGGCGAGCATGGCCTTGGTGTAGGCGTTCTCTTCGGTCAGGTGCGCCTTGACGTCGGCCTTAATCAGGCTGGGATCGCGCAGCACCTTTTGCCAATTGTCGTCCTTCATCCACGCATAGTCATCGATGCGAACCCGGCCCTGTTGCTCGATACGCAGGGGAATTTTCAGGGCAACGGGCGGGGTCGGGCGAGGGGCGTTCATGGAAGAGGCCTTGGGCTTGGCGGCCGAAACCGCTGGGATCAGGGGAGTCAGTGTTAGGGCCAAGGCACTCGCTTTGACCATGAGATCACGCCGGTTCATGTCGGAGTCCTTTGCGTGAGGGGGGCAGGATAAGCCCTTTCCCCCCTTGAGGGGGAGAGGGTTGGGAGAGGGGGGTGTTCATCCACTCCCTTCTGCGCCACGTTCCCCGAAAGGCAGAAATCCAGTGGGTCACTGTCCGCCTTCGCGGGGAAGACGGAAGGAAGAAACAAGGCCCTCACCCAACCCTCTCCCACAGGGAGAGGGCTAGAACCGATAAGCCCTCGCCCCCTTGGGGGAGAGGGTTGGGTGAGGGGGTGTTCATCCACTCACCCTCTGGGGGAAGGGTAGGGGGTCTTAAGCGCCGTACAGGACCGAGATGGTTTCCGCCACGCAGGCTGGACGGTCTTCGCCTTCGATCTCGATGGTGCATTCGCTGGTCATTTGCAGACCGCCAGCCTTGGGCTGAACATTCAGAAGCTTTTGACGCATGCGCACGCGCTTGCCGACGCGGACCATATTGGTGAAGCGCACCTTGTCTGAGCCATAGTTGATGCCGCGGGTCACGCCGGTAACGCGTATGATGCCCGCGCCCAAGAAGGGGATCAGCGACAGGGTCAGATAGCCATGGGCAATAGGACCGCCCATTTCACGGTTGGCGCGTTCCACATCAATGTGGATCCACTGATGGTCACCGGTCGCATCCGCGAACAGGTTGACGCGGTTTTGATCGACCACGACCCAGTCTGAAACGCCCATCTCTTCACCGATGAGGCCGGGCAGGTCAGCATAAGCAACTTCACGCATGGCGTGTCTCCTTGAGGTTCAAATATCTAGCGAGATGTTTCACAGATCGGGAGGGCCTGATCAAGGCCTCCCGACCTAGGGGCGGATGATCAGACGATCTTGGAGTCGGTCTTGCCCCAATAGGCGTCACGGATCAGACGCTTATAGAGCTTGCCGGTCTGATGGCGGGGCAGTTCGACCATGAAGTCGACTCGGCGCGGGGCCTTGACGTGGCTCAGATTGGCCTTGGCATAGGCCATGATCTCGGCGGCGAAATCATCATTGGCGTCGGCCCAGTCCATGGGCTGGATCACCGCGACGACCTGTTCGCCCATCTCTTCATGCGGGGCCCCGACCACGGCCACATCTGCGACCTTGGGGTGGGTGACCAGCAGATTTTCCAGCTCTTGCGGGTAGATATTGACCCCGCCGGAGATGATCATGAAGGCCTTGCGGTCGGTCAGGAACAGATAGCCCTCCTCGTCGACATAGCCGACGTCGCCGAGCGTGGTCCAGCCGTGCTTGTTCTTGGAGTCAGCGGTCTTTTCGGGGCTGTTGTGATATTCGAACTCGCCGCCGCCTTCGAAGAAGACCGTACCTTCGGCGCGGGCGGGGACGGCGTCGCCTTCCTCGTCGCAGATCTTGAGAATGCCGGTGACTGCACGGCCAACCGAGCCCTTCTTGTTGAGCCATTCTTGCGAGGTGATGAAGGTAAAGCCGTTACCCTCGGTGCCCGCATAGTACTCCATCAGCACCGGACCCCACCAAGCGATCATCTGCTCCTTGACCGGGATCGGGCAGGGGGCAGCGGCGTGGATGGCGCATTTCAGTGATGAGACATCATAGCGGGTGCGGACTTCGGGCGGCAGCTTGAGCATGCGCACAAAGTGGGTGGGGACCCATTGCGAGCAGGTGATCTTGTACTTTTCGATCAGGGACAGCGCATTTTCTGCGTCGAACTTCTCCATCACAACCACGGTGCCGCCGATGCGGTGCACGCCCATGCACCAGCGAAGGGGGGCGGCGTGATAGAGCGGGGCGGGGGACAGATAGAGGCTGTCCTCAACAATGCCAAACAGGCCCGTGGCAATGGCGACAAGACCAAGGGCTGTGTCGATGGGCGCGCCGGGCTCGATCTTGGGCTTAACGCCCTTGGGCCGACCGGTGGTGCCGGACGAATAGAGCATGTCCGAGCCCTGCTGCTCGTCGGCAATGGGCGTGGCGGGCATGGCATCGCGCGCGGCTTCAAAGCTGGCATAGGGGGTCTTGGGCTCGCCGACCATATAGAGGTCGATGCCTGACACCAGAGCGGGGATCTCATCGACCAGTGATCCGACGCTGGCCGAGGTGATGAAGGCCTTCGCGCCGCAATCCTTGAGGATATATTCGACCTCGCCAGCCGACAGCTTGGACGAGATACAGGCATAGTAGAGGCCCGAACGCTGGGCGGCCCAAGTGATCTCGAAATAGCGGGGATGGTTTTCCAGCATGATCGCCACTACGTCGCCCGCGTTCAGGCCGATGGAGCGGAACAGTTGAGCGCCCTGGTTGGAGCGGTCATCGAGCTGGCCGTAGGTCACGGTCTCACCGCTGCCTGCCATGATGTAGGCGGGTTTGTCGGGGTTCTTTTGGGCGTGAATATAGGGATGCATGGGCGGGACCCTTGAGGTGATGGTTATTATGGAGTGGTGAGGCCTATTCAGCCGCGACGCTGGCGGGCACCTTGCCCAAGATCATGTCCGCAGCCTTTTCGGCGATCATGATGGTCGGGGCGTTGGTGTTGCCAGAGACAAGGCGGGGCATGACCGAAGCATCGACGACCCGCAGGCCTGCAATGCCATGGACGCGCAGTTGCGGATCGACCACGGCCTGAGGACCATGGCCCATCTGGCAGGTGCCAACCGGGTGATAGATGGTCGAGCCTGAGGCCCGGGCATAGTCGAGCAGTTGCTCGTCGGTAACGCAGACCTTGCTGCCTTCCATCTCGTCCTCAATGAAGGGCGCGAGCGAGGCTTGGCTGGCGATGGTGCGGGCCCATTTCAAGCCAGCCACAGCCACCTCTTGGTCCAGAGGATCAGACAGATAGTTGGCAAAGATGGCGGGATAGACCGATGGGTCGGCGCTGGTGATGCGCACATGGCCACGGCTTTCAGGACGTAGCTGGCAAGGGGCGATGGTCAGGCCGGGCTGGTCTTCCAATTCCATCTTCTGCTCATTGACCAGCTTGTCCTGATCCATGGTGGCGGGCAGGATGTGGAACTGGATGTCGGGGCCGGACAGGTCCGGGCGCGACTTGCAGAAGGCGGCGATGTGCGCGGCCGAGAGGGTCAAAAGGCCCTTGCGCTGGAAAACGAACTTGAAGGCCTCACCGACCAGACGCAGGCCCTTGGACAGTTCATTGACCGACACGACCCCGGCCTTGAGGCGATAGCGGATCGACATGACATAGTGATCTTGCAGGTTCTCGCCGACGCCGGGCAGGTCCTTCTTGACCTCAATGCCATGCTGTTTGAGCAGGGCAGCCGGGCCGACACCTGAAAGTTGCAGCAGTTGAGGAGAATTGACCGCGCCGCCGCTGAGGATCACTTCGCCGCTGGCCTTGGCGGTGCGCTTGACCCCGTTCTGGACATAGTCGACGCCGACCGCGCGGCCATCCTCTATCAGGACCTTGGAGGCGAGGGCATTGGTCGCGACCGTCAGGTTGGGCCGGTTCATGACCGGGTGCAGATAGGCGACGGCGGCGGAGTGGCGTTGGCCGTTCTTGACGGTGAGCTGATAGTAGCTGACGCCCTCTTGGCTTTCGCCATTTACGTCGCGCAGACGCGGCATGCCGCTTTCGACGCAGGCCTCGACCACGGCGTCAGACACCGTGTGGCGCTCAGTAACGTCGGACACATTGAGCGGGCCGCCCGTGGCGTGGAACTCATCGGAGCCGCGCTCTTGGTTTTCGGCGCGGCGGAAATAGGGGACCACGTCATCCCAGCCCCAGCCCTCACAGCCCAGTTGGCGCCAGCCATCATAGTCGGCGTGCTGACCGCGAATATAGAGAAGGCCATTGATCGAAGACGATCCACCCAGAACCTTGCCGCGCGGCCAGACATGCTGGCGCCCGCCCGTGCCGGGATCGGGCTCGGTGGTGTAGAGCCAATTGACCTTGGGGTCTTTCAGGGTCTGGGAATAGCCGACCGGTATGTGGATCATCAGGTTGGACATGAACTGTGAGGGATTGCGGGTCGGGCGATCGTCGCCGCCCGCCTCGAGCAACAGGACCTTGGACTTACCATCAGCCGAAAGCCGGTTGGCCAGAACGCAGCCCGCTGATCCAGCGCCCACAATGATGTAATCAAACATGTTGGTTCCTGACATTCCCGGCCCTGCCTTAATTTTATCGTTGTCTGGGATGATATTGCGCTGCCTTGACGTCCGCGTGAAGCCCTGCCGTTGCGGCAACTGTAAGGATCCTTTGCCGATTAGAGCGCTGGCCTTGACTCTCCTAGCGTCAAGCCCTTCCGATGGGGGAAAAATCACATGATGGGAGATATGACCATGGCCACCACACCGACCTTTGACACAATCCTTTTGGACATTGCTGATGGTATTGCCACCATCACGCTGAACCGTCCGGACAAGATGAATTCCTTCACCAACGGCATGATGTTGGACATGATCGCGGCCTTGGATCACACCGACGCCAATGATGACGTCAAGGCCGTGATCATCACCGGATCGGGCCGCGCCTTCTGTGCGGGTGCCGATCTCTCCGCAGGCGCTGCGACCTTTGACTATGGCAAGGCCCCGAGTTCGGGCCGCGAAGAGGGTTTGGTCAATGGCGTCTATCGCGATGGCGGTGGTCGCGTGACCCTGCGCATTTTTGAAAGCTTGAAGCCCGTCATCGGCGCGATCAATGGCGCGGCTGTGGGTATTGGCGCGACCATGCAGCTGCCCATGGATATTCGCTTATCCACGCCCGATGCCAAGTACGGCTTCGTCTTTGCGCGCCGCGGCATTGTGCCAGAAGCCTGTTCGTCTTGGTTCCTGCCGCGTCTGGTGGGCATCTCGACGGCGCTGGAATGGTGCTATTCGGGCCGGATCTTTACGGGACAAGAGGCCTGTGATCGCGGTCTGGTCCGTTCGGTCCATGCGGCCGAAGACCTGCTACCTGCCGCCCGCGCCATTGCCCGCGAGATCATCGACAATACAGCGCCTGTATCGGTGTCCCTGACGCGTCAGATGATGTGGCGGATGCTCGGAGCTGACCATCCGATGGAGGCGCACAAGATCGATAGCCGTGCCATCCAAGAGCGCGGTAAGGCGGCGGACTCTAAAGAGGGCGTGAGTTCTTTCTTGGAAAAACGTCAGCCGTCCTATCCGAACAAGGTGTCTTCTGACATGCCGGGCTTCTTCCCTTGGTGGTCGGAGCGTCCGTTCGCCTAACCATTTGCCGGGGGTCTCGCCTAGTCTTTCGCTTGCGCGAAGGCTAGGCACCGGCGAGCCTGGAATTATCGCCTCAGCCTCTATTCCATTTGGGCTCAGTTTTGGTCAATTAGATCAAAAGTAATTTTTGTGTTTATGAAAATAAGACCATAAGAAAATGGCATTGATAACGTCACATTTTGGATCGATGAACGGCTTGAGATCAAATACCCTTACTTTAACATGACCAGCCATTGATAGATGTCATAGCCATGCCTATGTTCGATCTCACATTCCCTTTAGGTCGATAGCAACGGAATCAAGAGGGGGATTTAATTTCTTCCATTGTTTTCAGTTTCGATTGCCGTTATTTCACGACTATAGTTTTTTGGAGGCCCAGTCTTTCCCTGGACCTAACTCTTTGTCAGGTGAACCTAAGCATGGACGACAAATCCGAAATCATCGAGATGACCGCCGACATCGTTTCGGCCTATGTGGGTAACAATTCGGTCGCCGCTGCGGACCTGCCGTCGCTGATCCAGAATATTCACCGCGCCCTGTCTGGCGTTAACAGCGCACCCGAGCCGGTTGAAGTCAGCGTCAAGGAGCCTGCGGTCTCTTTGAAGCGCTCAATTACGCCTGACTATTTGATTTGCTTGGAAGATGGCCGCAAATTTAAGTCGCTGAAGCGCCATTTGCGGACAAAGTACAACATCAGCCCTGAAGAATACCGCGCCAAATGGGGTCTTCCTAAAGACTATCCCATGGTTGCTCCCAACTATGCCAAGGCGCGTTCGGAACTCGCCAAGCAAATGGGTCTGGGACAGGGTGGTCGTCAGGCTGCGCGCAAGGGTCGCTAGACTCTTGTCTTCGACTTTTGACTCACACTGTTGAGTCCTATGATTCAGCGAGGCCCGTTACTCATCAAGAGCGACGGGCCTTTTGCTTTCTATTGACTCTTAGAAGATTTATTCCCGTAGATTTGCGTTTTTTCACTTGCCACCGATTCGGTGGTTAAGGGATACTGAATCGTCGTGATTCCAATAGGTTGTTGGGGAATCCGGAGATGACGATGCAAACGGGAGCTACCGCTGCGGCGGCGCGCGCACAACAGGATCTCTATGCCTACTGGGCGTCCATGAAGGGCGGACAGAAGTTGCCATCCCGTGCGGCGATCCGTCCGGAAGATCTCAAGCGATTTTTACCAACCATCAGTCTGATCGATGTCCATCCAAATTCTGGCGACTATCGACTGCGTTTGGCGGGCACGGGTCTTTTCAATGTCTATGGCCGCGAAATTACCGGTCGGACCATCGGCGAGGCCTTTTCCCCACCCGTGGCCGACTATTGGCGCGAGGAACTGGACCGGGTGGTTGAGGACCGTCTTCCAGTGGTTGGTCTGCACAACTTGGCTTGGAGAGGCACGCCGCACCTTTCTATGCTCTGGATCCGCCTTCCTTTGGCCAGCAATGGCGAAGATGTGGATATGATCCTTGGCTATGACGCCCTTGTCGGCGCTATTAGCGACCAAGGCTTCAGCGGTATACGCGCCGCTTAGTTAGGAAAATAATCCTAACAACCTAGAATTTTAGGAAAGTTATCCTCGCCCATTGAGGGTTTGGCTAAGCTGTTTCTCGTCATTGAATTGCGAGGATAGCCCATGAGCCGTTTGCGCCCTGCCCTGAAGACTTTTGAACCGGAAAGCCCCAATCGGCGGCCCGACAGTCGCCGCGATCGTTTGCAAGCGGCCTTTGTCACCAGCCTGGTGGCTATGGCGACGGGCGTCAGTCCCGGCGACATCCGGTCGCGGACCCGAAACCGTGCCGAGGCGGCGCGTGCCCGCCAAATTGCCATGTATCTGAGCCATGTCAGCTTTGAGTGGCCCCTGACCCGGGTGGGCGCAGCCTTCGACCGAGACCGCACAACGGCGGGCTATGCCTGCCATCTGGTCGAGGACCTGCGCGATGATGCCGATTTTGACGCCCATCTCAGCGTCATGGAGGCCTGCCTCAAATATGTCCCTCAGGTCCGGGTCAACTGATTAGAGGCGCACCGCCGAGGCATCGCGCCGGATCCGCTCGACCATGGACCTTAGGCCGTTAGAGCGCTGGCTCGATAGGGCACCGCTGAGGCCCAAACGGTCAAAGGCCTTCTGGGCATCAAAGGCGAGGATGTCTTGAGCCGTTCGGCTAGAATAGAGCCTTAGGACCAAAGCCACCAATCCCCGCACAATGTGGGCGTCGGAATCCCCCCGGAAGGTCAAGTGGGTTCCGTCCGTGGTTTCTGTGACCAACCAGACCTGGCTCGCACAGCCCCGGACCTTGTTCTGGTCGCTGCGCTCGGTGTCGCTGAGGGGGGCAAGGTCACGGCCCAGATCGATGACGTGGCGATAGCGCTCCTCCCAGTCGCCGAGCATCTCAAACTCGGCTTCCAGATCGTCTAGTTCGTCATTCATGGTCGCAGACATGGGCTCAGCCGTAGACAGGAGCATGACGCCAAATTGACGCCAGCCTTTGAATGTCCACTTAGGTCGTGAGCGTCCTCAAGGCAACGGTTCCCGAGCCCGTCAGAGGACTCACAGGCTCATACACAGAAATCTGGTCCCTCGGTTCGCTTGTGGATTGTGCGCAGTCGCGTCTTGGCTAGCGAGAGCGTAAAGAGATTGACCGAAAGGACCATCCTCTGAGCCCGACCCGTAAGCCTGTTGCACCCACCTCTTCCACGCCCGGGACATCCCTCGGCGGCGGGCTGCTGTGGCGTGGGATCTTGGCCTTGGTCATAGGGTTCGCGGGTTTAGGTCTTATTGCCCTTGGCATCCCGGCCTTGGAGGAGGGACCTGTTCCGTTCCTCGCGCTGGCCGGTTCGGTCCTGATCTTCACGGCGGTGCTGCTCGTGCTGCGCGGGGGAGCCTCGACGTCCGCGACCGAAACCTCAGCCCTTCAGGCGCTGGAGCAGGAACTGGCGGCCCAACCGCATCTGATCCTCACCCTAAGCCCTGAAGGGCGCGCCCTGAGCGCCTATGGCACGGTTCCAGAGGGCATTAGCCTCGACGGCCTGTTTGACGCCGGACTGGTCGATGCCGCGGCGCAGGCCGATCAATCGGCGCTCCAATCGGCGCTCCAAGCGGCCTCGCGCGATGGACAGGGCCGCGCCGGGTTCTCGCCTCGCTATGCCATGCAAGCCTATGCGGTCGTTGATCTGCGCCGTCTGGCCGATGGCCGGCTTTCGGCGATCCTGCGCGATGCCTCGCTCGAACATTCCCACGCGGTTCGGCTAGAGACCGCGCGGATCGAGGCCGACGAGATGAATGCGGGCAAGTCTCGGTTCTTGGCCAATATGAGCCATGAGCTGCGCACGCCGCTGAATGCGATCATGGGCTTTTCTGACATTATGCGAACGCAGATGTTCGGTCCCCTGACGGGAAAATATGCCGAATATGTCGGACTTATCCACGAATCTGGCCGCCACCTGCTCGACCTGATCAACGATGTTTTGGACATGTCGAAGATCCAAGCCCAGCGCTATGAGCTGACGCGGGAAATATTCGATATCCGCGAACCTGTGAGCGCGGCCCTTCGGCTCTTGCGCGTTCAGGCCGATGAGGCTGGGGTCAAGCTGCGCGGCAGCCTCCCCACCGGTTTGATCGAGGCCAATGCCGACCGCCGGGCCTTGAAGCAAATCGTGATCAATCTGGTCTCCAACGCCATCAAGTTCACCCCAGCGGGCGGACAGATCACGGTCAACCTCCAAGCCTATGGCGACATCTTGGACCTGAGCGTCATCGACAATGGCATTGGCATCTCAGCCGAGGATGTCAGCCGCCTTGGTCGTCCCTTCGAGCAGGTGGGCGATACCACCCGGCAGATCGGCGGAACGGGTCTTGGCCTATCGCTGGTGCGGGCCTTTGCAGAGCTGCATGGCGGCGAGATGATCATTGAAAGCCGTCTGGGCGAGGGTACGACCGTCACTGTCCGCCTTCCGGTGCTGGACGTGGCACCGATCAGCCTGTCAGAACCGGAAGAGGCGAGTGAGGCGCGGGCCAATGTCGTGGCCTTCCCCGGTGGTCGCCCCAGCTAATCTGTTTGATCTGAGCCTATTTCTGGCCTGAGGCTAGGAAGGCACGCCCCGCCGCAAAATCACCGACTTCAATATAGGCGGTTCGGACACTGTCCCCGTCTCGGCCTGCGAAGACGAAGTCGACCCTGACTGCCTCGCGAGGGTCCAACTCTGCCATGGCCGCTGCGGCCGCCGGTGGCCAGCGAAAGGCTGTGCCGCTCTTGGCCTTGGCGGGGAGGAGATAGGGATCAGCCTCGCGGCGATCTTCGGCCAAGATGGCGCGGGAAACCGACGGGGGCGCGGCCCTAGCATGGAGCGGAATCTTGCCGCTTTCATTGGCAACCCGGGCATTGAGATAGGGTCTTGGGGCCTTGGTCAGGTCGCGCATCATGATCCGCGCGCTATAGGGGATAGCCCCATCTGCAAAGCTCGCTGCTGCCACCAGGCCGCTTGACCCTGATCGAGACGCTATACCAAAGGTCATGCTGTCCCAGCCAAACCGCGCGGTTTGGTAAAGTTGCCAACTTGCCGTGTGAACCGCTTGCCCACGACTGGCGGCCCATCCGGCTGTGTCGCCCGGAAAGTCCATGCGCGTTAGGCGGCTATAGGCGGCAAAGGCGGATCTTACCCGGTTGGCGGCCATTTTGAGGTCGGACGACTGACAGGCTACAGAATTGGACCGCAGGGTCGCTTGGCGCGCTGTGTCCTTGATCACGTCTTGGTCGACGCCCGCGCGCAAGGCGGCGCCGCGCGCTTGTAGGCGGGCCGCATCAAGGGCGACGGTGACTTGCGGAGCAAACAGATTGCAGCGACGGTCAGCGACGCTCATCACTGTGCGCTCATAGAACAGGTCAAGGGCTGTCGCCTGAGCGGCCGGTGCAACCGTGATGGCCGTCGCGGTGACGAGCCAACCGATCCACTTTAATCCTATCGAGCTTTGCGGCATTTTGCGCGGGCTCATCATCACATTCTGATTTCTTGCTAGGTGCGAGATGCAGGCTGGATGATACTGATCAAACCTTTCGTCAAGGTTATTCAAGAGGCCCTCTTTGATCCTATCGACTGACATCTGGGTGGCCGCGCTTATCCGCCGGGCCGAGCTTGGCGG
>CANESI010000043.1 GCA_947441065.1 Caulobacteraceae bacterium | reverse complement strand
GCGGGCCTTCTCGCCCATCGGGGTGCAGTCTTGCCCGCCGATCAGGACCTGTCCCGCCGTGGGGCGCTCCAACAGGCCTGCCGCGTGAAGCAGCGAGGACTTACCCGATCCGGACGGTCCGATCAGGCCAACCAGCTCGCCCGGATAGAGGTCCAGATCGATGGATTTCAGCACCTCGAGCTGCCGGTCGCCCGAGCGATAGGTGCGCGCAATGCCGCGAAGGCTCAAGACGGGCGCGGCATCACTCATAGCGCAGCCCCTCAACCGGATCGAGCCGCGAGGCCCGCCAAGCCGGTGGCAAGGTCGCCAAAACCGACATGAGCAGAGCCCAGAAGGTCACGGTCAAGACCTCGGCCCAATCGATCTTGGCCGGAATATGGGCGAGGAAATAGACGTCAGCACTGAACACGGTCGCGCCGCTCACCCACTCCACAAACTGCTGGATCTCGGCAATGAAGGTGCAAAAGAGCAGCCCGACCAACAGACCGGCCAGCGTTCCCGCCGCACCGATGCTGGCCCCGGCCATGAAGAAGATCCGCAAGATCGCCCCCTGCCCGGCCCCCATGGTTCGCAGGATGGCAATGTCGCGGCCCTTGTTCTTCACCAACATGACCAGACCGGAAATGATGTTCATGGCCGCGATGGCGACGATCAGCATCAGGATCAGCCTCATGACATTGCGCTCGACCTGAAGGGCGTTGAAGAAGCTCTGATTACGGTCGCGCCAGTCGGTGACGAGGGCAAAGGTCCCGGCCGCGCGGGCAACCTGCGGCTTGATGTCGGGTAACTGATCAACATCGGCCAGCTTGACCTCGATCACGTCGACGCCGTTGTCGCGGCCAAAGAACAGCTGCGATTGGGACAGGGGCATATAGAGGAAGGCCTGATCATACTCGCTCATGCCGATGCTGAATACCGCGCCGACCGTATAGGTCTTGCGTCTTGGCGTCCCTCCAAAGGCTGTGGCACCGCCGGTGGGCGAGATCAGGGTAATGGGATCACCCGGCCCCACACCCATATTGGCCGCCAGTCGGTCACCAATCAAGATCTCATCACCGCCATAGTCGCCCTGACCAAAACCCTTGATCGAGCCGCCCTTGATATTGCCGGTGATGATCTCAATCGATTTGAGATCTTGCGGGGTCACGCCGCGCACGACCGCACCGGAGATCTGACCCTGCCCGACGACCATCACCTGGGCCTCGACCATCGGTATGACTTGGGCCACTCCGGGGATGGCGCGGATGTCGGCAATGGCCTCATCGCGATCTGGCCGGGTGAGCAGTTCGCCGCCGACATAGAGATGGCCATTAAAGCCAAGAATGCGAGACAAAAGCTCGGTGCGAAATCCATTCATCACCGACATGACGATGATCAATACCGCCACCGCCAGCATTATGCCGACAAAGGAGATGCCAGAGATCAGGGCCACGCCGCCATTCTGGCGCTTGGTGCGCAGATAGCGGCCCGCAAGCTGGCGCTCCCACAGGGAGAACGGCCCCGCCGAACGGTTTGAGAGGCCCTCGCCTTGCCCCATCCCTATGAACCAGCCTTTGCGCTTAGCAAGTTGAGGGCTGAGTCCAGTGACAGGGATTGCCGCTCACCGGTCGCGCGGTTCTTGATCTCGACCTCGCCCGAGGCCAGCCCCTTGGGGCCGATGATCAACTGCCAAGGTATGCCGATCAGGTCCATGGTCGCGAACTTGGCCCCGACGCGCTCAGACGTGTCGTCCAGCAAGGGTTCCTTGCTCGCAGCGGTCAGATGATCATAGGCCTGCTGACAGGCGGCATCGACGGCCTCGTCGCCCGGACGCAGATTGATCACGGCCACGCCGAAGGGCGCGACCGATTCTGGCCAGATGATGCCATTGTCGTCATGGCTGGCCTCGATGATCGCGCCCAGCAAGCGCGAGACGCCCACGCCATAGCTGCCCATATGGACCGGACGCTCGACCCCGTCGGGGCCTGCGACCACGGCCTTCATGGGCACAGAATATTTCTCACCGAAATAGAAGATATGGCCGACCTCGATGCCACGCGCGGACAGGCGCAGCTCCTCTGGCACTTCCGCCTCAAAGCGGGCGGCGTCATGCATCTCTTCGGTCGCGGCATAGAGCGAAGTGCGCTGATCAACCAGATGCTGCAGGTCGCTGTCCCAGTCCTGATCGGTGCCGGGAGGGCCCATCTCGACCAGATCACGGTGACAGAAGACTTCGCTCTCGCCCGTATCAGCCAGAACGATGAACTCGTGGCTCAAATCACCGCCGATAGGACCAGTGTCAGCGCGCATCGGTACGACCTTGAGGCCCATGCGGGCATAGAGGTTCAGATAGGCGACAAACATCCGGTTATAGGACCGCTTGGCCGCGGCCTCGTCGACGTCGAAGGAATAGGCGTCCTTCATCAGGAACTCGCGGCCCCGCATGACGCCAAAGCGTGGACGCTGCTCGTCGCGGAACTTCCACTGCATGTGATAGAGGTTCTTGGGGAGGTCCTTATAGGAACGCACGGACGAGCGGAAAATGCCCGTGACCATCTCTTCGTTGGTTGGCCCATAGAGCAGCTCGCGCTCATGGCGGTCGACAATGCGCAGCATCTCTGGCCCATAGGCGTCATAGCGCCCGGACTCGCGCCACAGGTCCGCCAACTGCAAGGTCGGCATCAAGATCTCGATAGCCCCGGCCCGGTCCATCTCTTCACGGACAATCTGCTCGATCTTGCGCAGGACCCGATGGCCCAGCGGCAGCCACGAATAGATACCAGCCGCCTCCTGCCGGATCATGCCGGCGCGCAGCATCAGCCGGTGCGAGACGATCTGCGCCTCCGACGGGGTTTCTTTGAGAACAGGAAGAAAATAGCGCGACAGGCGCATGATAATATCCGTGGGGTTGCCGAGGGTGGTTCACATAGCCCCGCAAGCGCAGGCTTGGCAACGGACTGGACCATTTGAGAGGTGGAAAGATCGTTGGATTGAAGATTTCTCTATCTCAAAGGCGAAAAAAAGGCCGCGCTAGCGAGCGCGGCCTTGAAAGTCATGTCGGGAGAAACGCCACGGAAGATGGCCGACCAAACGGCCCCGTGATCCAACCCTACAGAAAATGAACACTCTGCCGCAAAGACAGTCGACATCTGACCAAAGCTGCCCAGCCTTTCGCTCATTTTATAGACAGCCTAACGGCGCGCCTCACGGCGGCGCCGAAAAATTGAGCTGCCCCAAAAGGGCTTAGATCATCGGGACATTGGGCAGAGGGATCAGACGAAACTGAAGGCAGAGCATGAAGATGGCCCAGATCACCGTCGAAGCGATGGTGGTCGTGATGAACTTCCGCTTCAGGTTCGGCTCGACCGGCGCACCGGGGTCGCCACCATCACCCGGATCAACACCGGCGTCAGCATGGCTGGTCACGCCAATCGGCAGGATAGTGAACAACACCACCCACCAGGTCACCAGATAGATCGAAATTGCAGTTACCGGACCCATCAGTGTGCTTCCTTCGGGGTTTCCATCAGTTCAACCAGAACGCCGCCCATATTCTTCGGATGGATGAAGATGATCAAGGTGCCATGGGCACCGATGCGCGGCTCGCCCAGAACGGTCGCGCCCTTGGCCTTCATCTCGTCGCGGGCGACATAGATATCGGGCACTTCGAAACAGACATGGTGCTGACCGCCATTGGGGTTCTTTTCCAAGAAGGCATGGATCGGCGAGTTTTCGCCGTAAGGCTCGATCAGCTCGATCTGGCTGTTGGGCAGATCAACAAAGCTGACCCAGACGCCTTGCTCAGGCATGGCGCGCTTTTCCGTCGCCGAGGTCGCGCCCATCAGGTCTTTGTACATGGCCACAGAGTCCTCGATGGAGGGGGTGGCGATGCCGATATGGTTCAAACGTCCGATCATGATCTTGATCCTCTCCTAGGGTCTAAACCCGCAAAACCGTTGTCTCGACCAGCGGGCGGCGTTTCCAAATCCTGTGGGCAGCCTTCTTGACCGCCCGACTAATGGCGGCCTCGACAGCGTCATCATCTTCGAGCCCGTCACCGCGAAGGCGGCTGAGGCCCTCTTCGGCAGCGATGGCCAGATCATCCAAAGCGTCATCCAAAGTATAGTCCGCATCGCTGGGCAGACCCAGACCGCGCACTTCGGGACCGGAGAGGATCTTGCCCTTATCGCTCAAGGCAATAGAGACATTGATCACCCCGTTAAAGGCGGCATGACGTCGCTCTCGCAAGGCATCGCCGTTCTCGACCGTCACGACGCCGCCATCGACATAGAGACGCCCGGCAGGCACCTCATCGATGATTTCAGCCCGGCCAGGCGCGAGCCGGACCATGTCGCCATTGCGAGGCGCAACCCCTTGCGGGACCTGTAAATCCTTAGCAAAGGCCAGATGTTCCAGCAGGTGACGCCGCTCGCCATGGGTTGGGACCGCGATCTGTGGGCGAGCCCACTGATACATCTGCTTCAACTCATCGCGGCACGGGTGGCCAGAGACGTGGATGCCCGGATGGTCGCGCTCGGTATAGAGCCGCACGCCCGCCCCAGAGAGCTTGTTCTGGAGATTGCGGATCGGAATCTCATTGCCCGGAATGACCCGCGACGAGAAGATGCAGTGATCGCCGGGACCGAAGCTGACATGCTGGTGCGTGCCATCGGCAATGCGGAACAGGGCCGCCCTCGCCTCGCCCTGACTGCCGGTGCACAGATAGAGGATCTTGTCCTCTGGGAAGAAACCGGCCTCAGCATCGGAAACGAAGGGGGCAATATCGTTGAACATGCCCACCGACTTGGCCGCAGCCGCCATCCGGTGCATCGAGCGCCCGACCAGACAGACCCGGCGGTCCGCCATCTGAGCCGCCTTGATCACCGTATGCATCCGCGCCACGTTCGAGGCAAAGCAGGCCACCGCCACCTTGCCCTTGAGCCCTTGGATCAGCTTGGTCATGGCCACGCGGACCTCAGCCTCGGACCCGGCATGGCCATCGACAAAGACGTTGGTGCTGTCGCAGACCATGGCCAGAACGCCCTCGTCTCCGAGCGCGGTCAAGGCTTCAATGTCGGTGCTTTCGCCCAGAATGGGATCGGGATCGATCTTCCAGTCACCCGTGTGCAGGATTGTGCCCAAAGGCGTGCGGATCGCCAAGCCATTGGGTTCAGGGATCGAGTGGGTCAGGGTCACCAAGGTCACTTGGAACGGGCCCAAATCAATCGAGCCACCCATCGGCACTTCGGTAATATCGGCGTCCTTCAGGCAGCCCGCATCGCGCATCTTTTCGCGCAGCAAGAAGGCCGTGAAGGGCGTGGCATAGATGGGAGCCCGCAGACGCGGCCAGAGCCAGCCCATAGCCCCGATATGGTCCTCGTGAGCGTGGGTCAGGACAATGGCGATAATATCGTCGGCATAGTCTTCGATATAGGACGGGTCGGGCAGGATGATCTCCACGCCCGGCGTGGTCTGATCCCCAAAGGTCACCCCAACATCCACCACGATCCACTTGCGCGCATGGGGCGGGCCGTAACCATAGAGGTTGAAGTTCATACCGATTTCGTTCGACCCACCTAACGGCAGGAAGACGAGTTCATCTTCGGATGTCTTTTTCATGCAGCACTTATAGGGGTGTTGCGTCGGTAAATTTCAAGCATGCCGCGGATCGTAAGATCTCCATCAAAAATATCGATAGCATCGGTCGCGCCTTCAAACAGCGAGACGACGCCTCCAGTCGCGACCACCTTCATGGGTTGGCC
Source organism: Caulobacteraceae bacterium (assembly GCA_947441065.1). GTDB lineage: Bacteria > Pseudomonadota > Alphaproteobacteria > Caulobacterales > Caulobacteraceae > CAISGS01. Next base: position 14,229 of record CANESI010000043.1, on the reverse strand, counting down.
ATATTCTTCCTTGATCCGACTGATCAATCCCTCGATCAGCCCGATATAGCCCCAAAAGACCCCGGCCTGCATGGCGCCGACTGTGTCCTTGCCGATAATATGCTCCGGACGCTGGATGGCCACGCGCGGCAGCTTGGCTGCGGCAGTATGCAGGGCCTGCATAGACAGGTTGACGCCCGGTGCGATGACCCCACCCTCAAAGGCACCGTCGGCTCCTACCACATCGAAGGTGGTCGCAGTGCCGGAATCGATGATGATCAACGGGCCGCCATAGCTCATATAGCCCCCGACCGCGTTGACGAGGCGGTCAGCACCCGCCTCTGACGGCTTTTCAATCCGCACCTCGACGCCCAATTCGGCATTGTCGCCAATCACCAAGGGCTCGACCTTGAGATAGCGGCGGCTGAGGTTGCGAAGATTGAAGATCGATTGGGGCACAACACTGGAGATAATGCAGGCCTTGAAGCTGTCCAGCGTCAGACCCTGCAAATGCACCAGTTGCATCAACCAGACGGCATATTCATCCGCCGTGCGCGAGGACTCGGTCGACGAGCGCCACTGGGCCGTCCACTCGTTTCCGTCGTGAATGGCAAATAGGGTATTGGTGTTGCCTTGCTCAATGGCCAGCAGCATCAGACCTCTCCGAAGAAGACGTCGCCCGCCGATATTCGGCGCACGGAATTGTCGACGAGACGAAGGCGCAAGGACCCGTCCGGGTCAAGACCTTCTGCTATACCCTCGACCGTTTCATGACCCAGACGCGCCGTGCAGGCCTGTCCCAAGCCGAAGGCGCGGGCCGTCCAAGCCTTGGCGATGGGCGCAAAACCCTCACGGTCCCAAAGCGCCATCCAATCAACCATGCGCACAGACAGGCGTGCGAGCGCCTCATCTTGGCTAAGGGCCTGCGTGCCGTCGAAATCGGCAATGGCCGCTGCGGGGCGTTCGGCCGCATCGGGCGGAGTTTGAAGATTGATACCGATCCCGACAGCCAGCCAAAGGGCACCATCAGGACGAAGGCCGGACTCGACCAATATGCCGCTGATCTTGCGCCCCTGAACCAGCACATCATTGGGCCATTTGAGCTGGGCCAAGGGCTGAGCCATAGCGCTATCGGCCAATTCAGCGACCGCTAGAGCCGCGATGAACGAGATTTGCGCGGCCTCCGCAGGGGGCTTGGCCGTCACACAGAGCAAGGTGGCGGCCAGATTGCCCGCGCCCGTTTCCCACGCCCTGCCCCGCCGACCGCGCCCTGCGGTCTGGCGGCGGGCCATGATCCAAAGCGGGCCGGCATCCCCTGCCTCAGCCCTCCTCCGGGCCTCGGCATTGGTCGAGGGGGTCTCATCCAAGATCAGGACCGGCGGGCGGTCCGCTGTCATCACCCGATCAGCCTATTTCAGCCCGAAGGCCAAAGCCGCCGTCTTGGCCAGAGGTTCAAGCAACGCCAAGGCGGGCAGGACAACCGGGAAACAGAACAGGGCCGAAGCGATCGCCACACCCTTGGCGTCCAAGGGCTCCTTGTCAGTCTGGCCGGGGGCCGCATCGAACCACATGGTCTTGATCAGGCGCAGATAATAGAAGGCTGCAACCACGCTACCGAGCAGAAGCACGACGGCCAAGGGCCATTGGCCCGACGCGATGGCCGCCTTGAAGACGAACATCTTGGCCCAGAACCCGCTGAAGGGCGGCAAGCCCATGACCGAAAAGGACAGGGCCGTCAGCGCCAAGGCCATGCCGGGACGAACCCGCGCCAGACCCGCAAAATCGCTAAGCTGTTCCATGGGCTTGCCATTACGTGACAGGGCACCAAGGCAGGCAAAGAAGCCGGTGACGTCGATCATATAGAGGACCATGAACACCAAAACCGCTTCCATACCCTCGGCAGAGCCTGCCGACAGACCGATCAGGGCATAGCCAATATTGGCGATGGAGGAATAGGCGAGCAGACGCTTGATATTACTCTGGGCCAGACCGCCAAAGGCACCCACGGCCACCGACAGGAAGGCGGTGACGACGATGATCTGGCGCCATTGCTCCAAGGCCGTGCCAAAGCCCTCTGACAGAACCCGAGCCAGCAGCAACATGGCGGCCAATTTCGGGGCTGCGGCAAAGAAGCCAACGACCGGGGTCGGCGCGCCTTCATAGACGTCGGGCGTCCACATATGGAACGGGGCCGCCGAGACCTTAAAGGCCAGACCGCAGATCAGGAACACGAGGCCAAACAGAACCCCCGTGCCGGTCGCGCCGCCTTCAATCGACTTGGCGATCAGGTCGAAATGGGTCGAACCGGCAAAGCCATAGATCAGAGACGCGCCATAGAGCAGCAGACCCGATGACAGGGCACCCAGCACGAAATATTTCAGGCCAGCTTCAGACGCCTTGGGATCATCACGGCGAAAGGCCGCCAGCACATAGAGCGCCAAGGACTGAAGCTCGACACCGATATAGAGCGAGATCAGGTCACCGGCGGACACCATCATACCCATGCCCAGCGCAGCCAGAAGGATCAGGATCGGGAACTCGAACCGGCCATTGCCAACCCGAACCAACCAACGATCACCCAGATAGATGGCCACAGGGCTGATCAGATAGATGGCCACCTTGCCAAAGATGGAGGCGCCATCAGCGATAAAACCACCTGCAAAGGCCGTGCCTTCGGGGCTGACCGCTGCAAAGCCTGCCGCAACGAACAGGGCGAGGCTGGCACCGATAGAGACTTCGCCCATCGCCTTGTCACCCCGGAACGCGCCCCAGACCAAGAGGACCAGGGTCGAGGCGGCGAGGAAGACTTCGGGCCGGGCCAGAAGCAGTGCGTCTTGAAACGTCATAATCAAGCTCCCCTCACCCGCCAACGGCGGCTTTGTAAGCGCCAACCAGATGGTCGACGGACGCGGCAGTGAGGTTGAAAATCAAACCGGGGCGGACACCCAGGATCAGGGTCGAGGCAATCAGGGGCGCGAAGATCACAACTTCACGAACCGTCAGGTCTTGAATGGCGGCGAGCTTGGGATTGACCAACTCTCCGAACATCACTCGCCGATAGAGGCCCAAGGCATAGACCGCCGACAGGATCACCCCCGTGGTCGCCGCAAGCGCCGTCCAGGTCGAGACCTGATAGGCACCGGTCATGGTCAAGATCTCACCGACAAAGCCCGACGTGCCGGGCAGGCCGACATTGCCCATGGTGAACAGCAAGAAGATGGCCGCATACCAAGGCATGCGATTGGCAAGGCCGCCATAGAAGGCGATCTCACGGGTGTGCATGCGGTCATAGACCACGCCAACACAGAGGAAGAGCGCTCCGGCAATGACGCCGTGGCTCAGCATCTGGAAGATCGCGCCCTGCACCCCTTGAGCATTACCCGAGAAGATACCCATGGTCACAAAGCCCATGTGGGCGACCGAGGAATAGGCGATCAGCTTCTTAATATCGACCTGCCGGAAGGCCACCAGCGAGGTATAGATGATGGCGATCACCGACAGGGCGAAGACCAAAGGCGTAAAATAGACCGAGGCCTGCGGGAACATTGGCAGCAGGAACCGCAAGAAGCCGTAGCCACCCATCTTCAGCAAGATACCGGCCAGAATGACCGAACCGGCGGTTGGCGCCTCAACGTGGGCGTCTGGCAACCAGGTATGGACCGGCCACATCGGCATCTTCACGGCGAAGGAGGCAAAGAAGGCCAGCCACAGCAGCATCTGAACCTGGGGATCGAACTTGAACACCATCAGATCCGGGATCGAGGTGGTCTTAGCAATCGAGGCCATGGCCAAGATCGCGGCCAGCATCAGAACCGACCCCAGAAGCGTATAGAGGAAGAACTTGTAGGCCGCATAGACCCGGTTCTTGCCGCCCCAGATACCGATGATCAGGAACATGGGCACCAGTCCCCCTTCAAAGAAGAGGTAGAACAGCACCAGATCGAGCGCGCAGAACACGCCGATGACCAAGGTCTCGAGCAACAGGAAAGCCGCCAGATATTCCAAGACCCGGTCGGTCACCGATTCCCAACTGGCCAGGATACAGATTGGTAGGAGGAAGGCGGTCAGGAGCACGAACAGGATCGAAATCCCGTCCACGCCCATCCGGTAGGTCGCCCCGGAGAACCAGGTGACGGTCTCGACGAACTGAAAGCCCGCGTCCTTAGCGTCGAACTTCGACACCAAGAAGATCGACAGGGCCAAGGTCACCAGACTGGTGACCAGAGCAACGATCTTGGCACGGTTGGCCACGACGGCGGTGTCCTGGCCTGCGGACATTGCACGCAAGGCCAAGATGGCGGCGACCCCGATCATGGGGGCAAAGGTGATGAGGCTGAGGATGCCGGTCATGTCCTGATTTCCCCTCAGTGCGCCCAAGCCCAGAGCGCATAGGACAAGAGCCCCGCCACCCCAAGCAACATCACGAAGGCATAGTGATAAACATATCCACTCTGGGCCTTGCTGAGACGACGACCGACCGAAGCCGACACCGCTGCAACCCCATCGGGACCGAAGCCGTCAATGATCTTCTGGTCGCCGATCTTCCAGAACACATCACCCAAGAACCGGGTGGCGCGCACGAAAGTGGCTTCGTAAAGCTCATCAAAGAACCATTTGTTGTAGAAGAAGGTGTGAAGGGGACCGCCGCGCGAAGCGACCCGCAGGCCCATGCCTTCATTCATCAGATAGACATAGATCGCCACAGCCAAGCCGGTCATGGACACAACCAACGGGGCCATCACGACCCACTCTGGCGCATGGTGTGCATGTTCCAGAACATGGTTGGTCGGAGCGTTAAAGATCGCGCCGCGCCAAAATTCATTGCGATGTTCGCCAACGAAGCTCTCGACAAAGGCATAGCCCGCCCCAATCGCACCGACCGCGAGGGCCACCAGCGGCAGCAGCATCACCAGTGGGCTTTCGTGGGGCTTATGGGCGTGACCATGATCGTCATGGGCATGATCATCGTGACCGTGGCCCGCATCATGGGCGTGGTCATCATGGCCATGGGCATCGGCGTGGGCACTGTCCCACTTGGCCGTGCCATGGAAGGTCATGAAGGCGAGACGCCACGAATAGAAGGCGGTCAGACCGGCGGCCAAAAGACCGACGACAAAGGCAAAGGACGCAATGCCGTTCTTGCCGCTCGCAGCCCAAGCCGACTCGATGATCGCATCTTTGGAATAGAAGCCTGCAAAGCCCAGATGAAGGCTCGGAATACCAAAACCGGTAATGGCCAAGGTGCCGATGACCATGACCGCATAGGTCACGGGCAGGTACTTCCAAAGACCGCCCATCTTGCGCATGTCCTGCTCGTGATGCATCCCGTGGATAACCGAACCGGCGCCGAGGAACAGCAGGGCCTTGAAGAAGGCGTGGGTGAACAGGTGGAACATGGCGGCCTGATAGGCCCCCACCCCTGCAGCAAAGAACATATAGCCGAGCTGCGAACAGGTCGAATAGGCAATGACCCGCTTGATGTCGTTCTGCGCCAGACCGACCGTCGCGGCGAACAGGGCCGTAATGGCGCCGATCAGGGTGACGATCTGCTTGGTCACCGGCGCATATTCAAACATGGGCGACAGCAGGCAGACCATGTAGACACCGGCCGTGACCATGGTCGCCGCATGGATCAGGGCCGACACAGGCGTCGGGCCCTCCATCGCGTCGGGCAGCCAGGTGTGCAGGAAGAACTGCGCCGACTTGCCCATGGCGCCGATGAACAGCAGACCGCAGGCCAGATCGATGGCGCTCCAGCTCTGACCGATAAAGGTCCACTGGGTCCCGGCCTTGGCCGCGATCAGGGGGAACAGCTCAGCAAACTGGATCGTACCGAACATCCAGAACACGGTCATGATGCCCAGCGCGAAGCCAAAGTCACCGACGCGGTTGACCACGAAAGCCTTGATGGCAGCCGCGCTGGCCGAAGGTTTCTTGAACCAGAAGCCGATGAGCAGATAGGAGGCCAGACCCACCCCTTCCCAGCCAAAGAACAGCTGCATGAAGTCGGCGGCGGTCACCAGCATCAGCATGGCGAAGGTGAAGAGCGACAGATAGGCAAAGAACCGGGGCCGCGAAGGGTCCTCGGCCATATAGCCCCAGCTATAGATGTGCACCAAGGCCGACACCGAACTGACCACCACCAGCATTACGGCGGACAGGGTGTCGATACGTATCGACCAGTTGGAAATGAAGTTTCCGATATGGATGAACGGAGCCAGGGTGAAGGTCTCTTGACCCGCCCAACTGCCCCAGATCACCTGATAAAAGGTCATCCAAGACAGGCCGCAGGTCAGCAAAAGCAGACCCGTGGTCACGCTTTGCGAGGCGAGGTCTCCGATGCGGCGGCCAAAAAGACCGGCGATCAAGGCACCGACCAGCGGCGCGAAGACGAGGGTCGTGACAATAGGTTCCACGATCTCAGCCCTTCATCATGCTGGCGTCATCCACGGCAATATCGCCGCGGTTACGGAAGAAAGTGACAAGGATGGCCAGACCGACAGCGGCTTCAGCCGCCGCCACGGTCAAAACGAACATGGCGAAGATCTGACCGACCACGTCGTGCAGATAGACCGAAAAGGCCACCAGATTGATATTCACGGCCAACAAGATCAGCTCAATCGACATCAGGATGACGATGATGTTCTTGCGGTTCACGAAGATGCCGAGCACCCCGATGGTGAACAGGATGGCGGCAACCGCCAGATAATGGGCCAAGCCAATGGTCATTCGGAAAGCCCCTCGCCGCTCTTGATCTGGACGATTTTCATGCCGCTCGCTGGGGTGCGTGCGACCTGATCACCGATGTTCTGGCGCCGGACGCCCGGACGGCGGCGCAAGGTCAGGACGATTGCCCCGATCATTGCCACCAGCAGGACAAGGCCCGCTGCCTGGAAGAAATAGATGTAATCTGTATAGAGCACCCGCCCGATTGCCTCAGCATTGGGCAGGTCCGCGACCGGCGCTGCCGGGGCGGCGTTCTTACCAGCAGCCCCGTTGGCGGCAACGGTGACAGCGACCATCACCATCTCAACTGCGAGCACACCGCCGACGGCCATACCAATGGGCAGATAGCGCGCAAAGCCCTCGCGAAGCTGGGTAAAATCGACGTCCAGCATCATGACCACGAACAGGAACAGCACCGCCACCGCGCCGACATAGACGACGATCAGCAGCATGGCGAGGAACTCTGCCCCCAACATCACGAACAGCCCGGCTGCCGTGAAGAAGGCCATGATCAGGAACAGCACCGAGTGCACCGGGTTGCGCGCCGTGATGACGAGAAAGCCCGATATGACGGTCACTGCCGCCAGCAGATAGAAGGCGATCGCCTGCAAGTCCATGCTGGGTCTAAAGCCCCCCTGTTACCCGCCTGTGCGCCATGCACCTGAGCGGGATGAGTCCGTCACAATAGTGATCCGGCAAAGCCGCATCACCGGTCCAAAACCAGCGTCCCTTAGCGATAAGGGGCGTCTAGCTCCATATTCTTAGCAATCTGCCGCTCCCAACGGTCGCCGTTGTCGAGCAGCCTTTCCTTGTCATAGTAAAGTTCTTCGCGGGTCTCGGTGGCGAACTCGGTGTTCGGTCCCTCGACGATGGCATCCACGGGGCAGGCCTCTTGGCACAGGCCGCAATAGATGCACTTAACCATGTCAATGTCGTAGCGGGTCGTACGGCGCGAGCCGTCTGCGCGCGGTTCGGCCTCGATGGTGATGGCCTGAGCCGGACAGATCGCCTCGCACAGCTTGCAGGCAATGCAGCGCTCTTCGCCATTGGGATAGCGACGCAGGGCATGTTCACCCCGAAAACGCGGCGACTGAGGATTGCGCTCATTCGGATAGAGCACGGTCGCCTTGGGGCGCATCATGTACTTCATGGCCAACCCGAAGGCGCCGACAAAGTCCATGAGGGCGGCGCCTTTAACGGCTTGGGTGACGCGGGCAGAAAATGACATCGATCTGTCTCCTAAGCCTGCGGGCCAAAAACGCGCCAAGCGGCGATAAGCATCACGGCGACCAAAGAGACCGGCAGGAACACCTTCCAGCCCAGACGCATCAGTTGGTCATAGCGGTAGCGCGGGACGATGGCCTTCGCCATCGCGAACATGAAGAACCAAAAGACGATCTTGATGGCGAACCACAGGAAGCCAAACAGGCTCACAGCCGTCGGTGACCAGGCCTCCAAGAACGGCGTTGGGAACGGAGCCTGCCAGCCGCCAAAGAACAGCAGCGAGATCATGGCGCACATCAAAACGATGTTGGAATATTCGCCGATCATGAACAGCAGATAGGGCGTTGAGGAATATTCAACCTGATAGCCCGCCACCAACTCCGACTCCGCTTCCGGCAAATCGAAGGGCGGGCGGTTGGTTTCAGCCAAGGCCGAAATGAAGAAGATCACCATCATTGGGAACATGACGATAATGGTCGGCAGGGCAAAGGCATGCCAGTTCCAGAAGCCGCCAGCCTGATGCTCGACGATGGTTTGCAGGTTCATCGACCCGGACAGCAAAATGACCGTGATGATGATGAAGCCCAGCGACACCTCGTAAGACACCATCTGAGCGGCCGAACGCAGGCTACCCAAGAACGGATATTTCGAGTTCGACGCCCAGCCACCCATGATGATGCCATAGACGCCCAGCGACGAAATCGCGAACAGGTACAGCACCCCGACATTGATGTTCGACACGACCCAGCCTGGCGCGAACGGAATGACCGCCCAGGCGCCGAAGGCCAAGATGAAGCTGATCAGGGGCGCGGCGATGAACACCACCTTGTCGGCCCCAGACGGAATGACGATTTCCTTCAGAACGAACTTGAAGAAGTCCGCAAAGGATTGGAACAGGCCGAACGGACCCACGACGTTGGGGCCCTTGCGCATCTGAACGCCAGCCCAAATCTTACGGTCCGCGAGCAGCAAGAAAGCCAGCGACAGCAGGACACCAATCACCACCAGCAGGATCTGTCCCACGGTGATCAGGGTCCAGCCCAAAGGCGTTGCCCAGAAATCCAAAGCGGTAGAGGTCATCAGGTCTACTCCGCCGCTACGGGCTTGACGCGCGCGGCCTTGGCGGTGGCGGAGCACTCGGCCATGGTCACACTCGCCCGCGCAATGGGGTTGGTGAGGTAAAAGTCATGAGCAGGTCCGGCAAAGGCCGCATCGCTCAGATCACCCGCCGTACCAACCGCTGCCAGATCAAGGGCCGCGCCCGTGGCGACATAGTCGATCTGCCCAAAGGTCGGATGGTCCGCGAACAGCTTGGCGCGCAATTGGTTCATGCTGTCATAGGGCAAGGTCTTGCCCAGACGCTCGGACAGGGCACGAAGGATGGCCCAATCTTCCTTGGCGTCGCCCTTGGGGAACACGGCGCGCGAAGCCATCTGGACCCGCCCTTCGGTGTTCACATAGAGACCGGCCTTCTCGCTATAGGCAGCCGCCGGCAGGATCACATCGGCGCGGTGTGCGCCAGCATCCCCGTGAGTGCCCATATAGATGACAAAGGCGTCAGAAACGGACAGGTCGATCTCGTCTGCGCCCATCAGCACCAAAACGTCGAGCGCGCCCTTTTGCACCATCTGAGCGGCGGTCAGACCGCCCTCGCCCGGCACAAAGCCCATATCCAGACCGCCTACGCGGCTGGCTGCGGTGTGAAGAATGTTAAAGCCGTTCCAACCGTCCTTGACCGCGCCCATCGCCTTGGCAGCCTTGGCGACCAGCGCCAGCACGGCCGCGCCATCGGCCCGGGCCACGGTCTCGGCGCCGACGATCAGCATCGGCTTGGCCGCGCCCTTGGGAGGCTTGGAGGCAAAGCGGGTCAAGGTCTCAGGACCTGCGCCCAAATAGTCGTAACCATAGGTCAGGTCGGCCTGTTCACCGATCACACTGACCTTGCAGGTGCCCTGCATCACGGCCCGGCGAATGCGGACATTAAGCACGGGGGCCGCGTGACGCGGATTGACGCCGATCAGGACAATATGGTCGGCCTCATCGATACCAGCGATTGACGAGTTGAACAGATAGGAGGTCCGGCCCGCCTTAGGGTCCAACGCCGCGCCATCTTGACGGCAATCCAGGCTGGTCACGCCAAGCGACCCAAACAGGTCCAGCGCCGCCTTCATCGATTCCGCATCTTGCAGATCACCGGCAATGACGCCGACCCGATCCGCCTTGGCCGACTTCAGCTTTTCAACAACCGCATCAAAGGCTTGCGCCCAGCTCGCGGGCTGCAGCTTACCGCCGGTGCGGACATAGGGCCGGTCCAGACGCTGGCGCATCAGGCCATCGCAGGCATAGCGGGTCTTGTCAGAGATCCACTCTTCATTGACCTCTTCATTGATGCGCGGCAGGACGCGCATAACTTCGGCACCGCGCGCATCGATGCGGATGGCGCTGCCGAGAGCGTCCATTACGTCGATGGTTTCGGTCTTTTTCAGCTCCCAAGGCCGGGCATTGAAGGCATAGGGCTTGGAGGTCAGGGCACCGACCGGGCAAAGATCGATCACATTGCCTGACAGTTCGCTGTTCACAGCGCCTTCGAGGTAGGTAGTGATTTCAGCATCTTCGCCCCGGCCCGTCATGCCGATCTCCGGCACGCCAGCGACTTCGGTGACAAAGCGCACACAGCGGGTGCACTGGATGCAGCGGGTCATGACCGTTTTGATCAGGGGCCCCATGAACTTTTCTTCGACGGCGCGCTTATTCTCGTCAAAGCGGGTCTCGTCGCGTCCATAGCCCATGGCTTGGTCTTGCAGGTCGCATTCACCGCCCTGATCGCAGATCGGGCAATCGAGCGGGTGATTGATGAGCAAGAACTCCATCACCCCTTCGCGGGCCTTTTTGACCATCGGGCTATTGGTGAAGATCTCTTGGTTTTCTGCAGCCGGAAGGGCGCAAGAGGCCTGCGGCTTGGGCGGTCCAGGCTTTACCTCGACCAAGCACATGCGGCAGTTGCCCGCGATGGACAACCGTTCGTGATAGCAAAAACGCGGAATCTCTTCGCCCGCCAGCTCGGCGACCTGAAGAACCGTCATGCCGGGCTCGAACTCGACCTCGACGCCATTGACCTTAGCTTTAGGCATGGTTCCCTCAAATCCTCAGTGCGGTGCTTCGATCAGGCCAAGCCGACGCTCAACCCGATCCAGACGGTCATCAAGACGATCGAGGCGCCTTTGAACCACGGCCATATTCTCATCCATAGACGACAGCCGCACCTTTACGTCGCGCAGATCATCACCCATCCGATCCAGCTTTTCTTCCATGCTCGTCATGCGCGTTTCTATCCGCCGCAAGATGATCAGGGTCAGGTTTTCAGGTTCGTCCGCCATCGGCCTTACTCCGCCGCCGTCAGGGTGACGCCCTGAACGTGAGGGCGACCGATGCGATAGCGGGTGATGCGGTCTTCGACTTCGGGACGGAAGTGACGGAACAGGCCTTGGATCGGCCAGGCCGCCGCATCGCCGAGGGCGCAGATCGTGTGGCCTTCAACCTGACTGGCCACGTCCAGCAGGAGATCAATCTCCTTCATCTCGGCCTCGCCGGTCGCCATGCGCTCCATGACGCGCCACATCCAGCCGGTGCCTTCACGGCATGGCGTGCACTGGCCGCAGCTCTCATGCTTGTAGAAATAGGCCAGGCGCGCGATCGCCTTTACGAGGTCGGTGGACTTGTCCATCACGATGACGGCGGCCGTGCCAAGGCCTGAGCGCAGCTCACGCAGGCTGTCAAAGTCCATCAGCGCTGTTTCGCACTGTTCAGCGGGGATCATGGCTACGGACGATCCGCCCGGAATGATGGCCTTGAGATTGCCCCAGCCGCCGCGAATGCCGCCGCAATGGTCTTCCAGCAGCTGACGCAGCGGGATCGACATGGATTCTTCGATATTGCAGGGCCGCTCAACGTGGCCCGAAACGCACATCAGCTTGGTGCCGGTATTGTTCGGACGGCCAAAGCCCGCGAACCAGTCCGCGCCCCGGCGCAGGATGGTCCCGACGACGGCGATGGATTCAACATTGTTCACGGTCGTGGGGCAGCCATAGAGGCCTGCGCCCGCCGGGAAAGGCGGCTTGAGGCGCGGTTGGCCCTTCTTGCCTTCGAGGCTCTCGAGCAAGGCGGTCTCTTCACCGCAAATATAGGCCCCGCCCCCGTGATGGATATAGAGGTCGAAGTCCCAGCCATGGACATTGTTCTTGCCGATCAGCTTGGCCTCATAGGCCTGCTTGACGGCGGCTTCGAGCACTTCACGCTCGCGGACATATTCGCCACGAATATAGATGTAGCAGGCATTGGCCTGCATGGCGAAGCTGGCAATCAGGCAGCCTTCGATCAGCAGATGCGGATCATGACGCATGATCTCGCGGTCCTTGCAGGTGCCCGGCTCGGACTCATCGGCATTGACCACCAGATAGTGCGGGCGATCCTTGACCTCTTTGGGCATGAACGACCATTTCAGGCCGGTGCCAAAGCCCGCCCCACCGCGACCGCGCAGGCCGGAATTCTTGATCTGGTTGATCACCCAGTCGCGCCCATGAGCCAGCATGTCCGGGGTCGCGTTCCACGCGCCACGTTTCTTCGCGCCTTCCAGTCCCCAATCTTGGAAACCGTAAAGGTTCGTGAAGATCCGATCCTTGTCTTCCAGGATGCCGACCATGACCCTGCTCTCCAAATCAACCCCTGCCGAGGGCAGGAATTGCAGGCGGACATACCGCCTAAAACCTTTAAAACCAACCGAGAACGGATGTCCTCGACCCTCTCTTAGCCCGCCTGACGGGGCCGACGCCTAGTCTTCTTCTGGTGCAACGAACGGATGGGCCTTAACCCACGCTGCCCGCTTCATCATCGACATGATCAGGCAAAACCACCCGATCAAGATCATCGCAATCGCGCTCTTGCCCAGTTCGGTCGAGAGCCCAAGCCCTGACCGCCCATTGACCAAGATGCCCAGCGTGCCCAAGGCCACCACGATCAGACCGCCAACCCGCAGGGGCCAAGCAATCTTGCGGACCTCGGCCAGATAGGCCTTCAACGCAACCGCTGCAGCATCAGCCATGACTGGCCTTCGCTTTCGTTTCTTTCGCCCAAGCCATCACGAACCAGATCTGCCCACCAAAACCCGCGAGCAAAGCGGCCACAAAGACCCACAGCAGAGGCTGGACATGGCCCAGAGTAAAACCGGCAAAGGCAATCAACGCCACGGCAACACAGACCACCTCAATGGCGATCATGCGCATGAACAGGCTGCGCAAACGCGCCGTGTCCACCCCAGCCGGAATATGAAGCCCCGTCTTGCTCATCAGGCCGGTTCAGCCTCCGGCAGGTTCGGCAAGGTCAGCTTGGCCGCCTTAGAGCCGTCATAGAGCGCCGGATCGGTCAGGCTGGTGATAGCCCCCGTCGGTTCTGACGAATGACGCCCCGCATAGGACCCCGCTTTAGGGGCCTTACCGGCCTTAAAGTCATCGATGATCTGAGCCAGGGTTTCCGGGGTCAGGTCCTCGTAGAAATAGTCGTTGATCTGAGCCATTGGCGCATTGGAACAGGCGCCCAAGCACTCGACCTCTTGCCAGGTAAAGGCACCATCAGCCGAAAGCTTATCCTTAGCGCCGATCTTGTCCTTACAGACCTTCATCAGGTCATTGGCCCCGCGCAACATGCAAGGCGTCGTGCCGCAGACCTGAATGAGGGCGACCTTCCCGACAGGCTCAAGCTGGATCATGGTGTAGAAGGTTGCGACCTCCAGCACCCGGATGACCGGCATGTCCAGCATCTCAGCGATCTGGCGAATGGCGGGCTCACAGACCCAGCCCTCTTGCTTTTGCACAAGCCACAGGATCGGCAGGACCGCCGACTGCTTGCGCGCCGCCGGATATTTGGTCAGCCACCACTTGACCTGCTTCAGCGTCGCCGCCGAGAAGGTGAAGCTTGCGGGCTGGTCTTTGGCAAGACGACGAACGGACATGCCTTAGGCCTTCACGAAATCAACGCGGGCGATCTTGTCACCAACGATAGTGTAGATGGCCGCCACCTCGAAAGGCACAGCCTCGGGATTGCGCCGCACGCGCTCATGATCAATCACGGTATTGCCGATGACGATCCGCGAGACCAGCTCTGCCTGGTTATGCGGGAACTGAGCGAACAGGCCGACATGACGCTCATGATAGGCCTTAAGCCCATGCAGGTTCGGCGTCGCATTCAGGTCCGAAACAATGACATCGTCGGCATAGAAGCTGCACAGGGCGTCAACATCCTGCGCAT
>CANESI010000042.1 GCA_947441065.1 Caulobacteraceae bacterium | reverse complement strand
CATGCCGCCATCGCCCAGATCGGTGTTGAGCGGGCGCGGCTCTATCCCAACCTTAACATTACCGCCCAGTTCGCCCAGACGGCCTTGACCCCCGACGGCCTGATCAATGGCTCGGCAACGGGGTGGAGCTTGGCCACCGGTCTGACCGCGCCCCTGCTCAATGGCGGTGCCCTCAAGGCCAAGACCCGGCAGGCGGAGGCCGAGGCCAAAAGGGCGCAGGCCCGCTATCAGGCCACGGTTCTGAAGGCCTTTGTCGAGGTAGCCGATGGACTGGAGGGCGTATCGGCCAGCGAGGCGGAACTTCGCCTTCGCCAAAGCGCCCTGACCACGGCCGAGGAAAATCTGCGGCTCGTCCGGCGGGCCTATGAGCTTGGCTCGCTCAGGCTGGTCGATGTTCTTGATGCGCAGCGTCAGGCCAATGGCGCGCGCCAAGCCTTTGCCCGGACCCAAGGTCAGCGGCTTCTGGCCTATGCCGATCTCTATGCAGCGACTGCGACCGTCTCACGCGCCAACTAGCGCGGCCTCATCCTGATGGGTCATGGATAGGGCCACGGCCTCAGCGACCTTGATACCGTCAACGGCGGCGGACAGGATGCCGCCCGCATAGCCAGCGCCCTCGCCAGCCGGATAGAGGCCCTTGGTATTGAGGCTCTGGAACGTCTTGCCCCGCGTAATGCGGATGGGCGAGGAGGTGCGGGTCTCAACACCGGTCAGCACCGCGTCGGGATTGTCAAAGCCGGGGATCTGTCGGCCAAAGACGGGGAAGGCCTCGCGCATGGCGGCAATGGCGAAATCGGGCAAGCAACCGGACAGATCGGTCGGCAAGACGCCGGGCTTGTAGGACGGAATGACCTCGCCCAGCGCGGTTGAGGGCCGACCAGCGAGGAAGTCCCCCAGCCGCTGACCCGGCGCGACATAGTTTTCACCGCCCGCCTTGAAGGCCTGTTCTTCCCAGCGACGCTGCAGGGCGATGCCCGCCAGCGGATGGCCCGGAAAGTCCTTCTCGGGCGTCACATCGACGACAATGCCAGCATTGGCGTTGCGCTCTTTGCGCGAATATTGGCTCATCCCGTTGGTGACCAGACGGCCGGGCTCTGAGGCCGCCGCCACCACGGTCCCGCCCGGGCACATGCAAAAACTATAGACCGTGCGCCCGTTCGAGCAGGCATGGGACAGCTTATAGTCGGCTGCGCCCAGATCCGGATGTTTGGCCGAGGTGCCGAACCGCGCATTGTCGATCAAGGACTGGGGATGCTCGATGCGAAAGCCGATGGAAAAGGGCTTGGCCTCTAGATAGACGCCCCGGTCATAGAGCATCTGGAAGGTGTCGCGGGCGCTGTGGCCGATGGCCAAGACCACATGATCGGACAGTAACTTTTCACCGCTTTCCAGCACCACGCCGCGCATCTGGCGCTCGCCGGAGGGGTCGGTATCGACCAACAGATCGACGACCTTGTTCTGAAACCGATATTCCCCGCCCAGTTCCTCGATCGATTGGCGCAGGCTCTCGACCATCGAGACCAGACGGAAGGTGCCAATATGGGGATGGGCCTCGGTGAGGATTTCTGGCGGCGCACCGGCCTTGACGAACTCGGTCAGGACCTTGCGGCCAAGGTGCCTCGGATCCTTGATCTGGCTATAGAGCTTGCCGTCAGAAAAGGTCCCAGCCCCGCCCTCGCCATATTGAACATTGGATTCCGGATTGAGCACCTTACCGCGCCATAGGCCCCAAGTGTCCTTGGTCCGCTCGCGCACCACCTTGCCCCGGTCCAGAATGATCGGGCGAAAGCCCATCTGTGCCAGCAATAGGCCTGCAAAGAGGCCGCAGGGTCCGGTGCCAATGACGATGGGGCGGCTTGGTTCTTGCCCCGTAGCCTTGGCGGTGAAGCGATAGTCGACGTCGGGCGTTGGTCGAACGCGGATATCCTCGGCGCAGCGGGCGGCGATGGCGGCCTCGTCCTTGAGGGCAATATCCACCGAATAGACCATCAGGATCGCCGCCTTGCGCCGCGCATCATGAGCGCGGCGGGCAATCTTGTAGTCGATGATCTGGTGAGGCTGGATCGCCAAGCGCTCGCAGATGGCGGCGGTCAGGGCGTCTGGCAAATGGCCCAAGGGCACGCGAAGTTCGGTTAAGCGAAGCATGGCGGGTCTATATCACGACAAGAACACCATTTCGATAAGGCGCTTTGCCCTGTAATCCTTTGTCATGTCCCATAAGCGAATCGTATTTTCTGGATTGAACGGTATTGAGATCGTCGGTCACATTGCCGGTCCCGACACAGGCGCAACGGTGCTGCTGGCCCATGGCGGCGGTCAGACCAAGCGCGCTTGGGCCAAGACCCTCGAACAGTTGGCGACAGCGGGCTACCGCGCCGTCGCCGTCGACCTTCGCGGCCATGGCGAGAGCCAATGGGCACCGGACGGGACCTATGAGACGGCGCACTTTGCCGCAGACCTCCTTTGCGTCGCTGATCAGTTGAAGGCGCGGCCCCATCTGGTCGGAGCATCCTTGGGCGGCTTGTCGGGATTGGTTGCAGAGGGCAAGTTGCGGCCGGGAAGTCTGGCGTCCCTAACCCTTGTCGATATCGCCCCTAATGTCGCTCCGGCGGGGGTCGAGCGGGTGGTCGGCTTTATGCAAAAACATGTCGAGGCAGGCTTTGCCTCGCCTGAGGAGGCCGCAGAGGTCATCGCCGCCTATACGCCCAACCGGGCCAAGCGCGGGGCCAGTGATGGGCTCAAACATTATCTGCGTCTCGGAGATGATGGCCGCTATCGCTGGCACTGGGACCCGGCCTTCATTGCCAGCGTTCAGGCGCGCCGCAGCCGGGGCGATGATCGTGAGGCGGGGATGGACGAGGCGGTCGCGTCCTTACGGCTCCCGGTCCATCTGGTGCGCGGTGCCTCTAGTGACCTTCTGACCCAAGAGGCCGCTGAAGCTTTCAAGAAACAGGTTCCGGGTCTGGTCTATTCGGATATTGCGGGCGCAGGCCACATGGTCGTCGGCGACCGAAACGACGCCTTTGCAGGCGCGATCTTGGGCTTCTTGGACCAGCAGTGATCGGTTGATACGCGGATTTTGGACCTCCTAGAGGGTATCATGGTCCTTTGTCTGGCCGAAGAGCGTCAGGCGCAGCGATCCTGATCGTCGGGCGTAAGGCGCGTCTCTCGATGAAATGACCGCGACAGGTCGGGACCATCCCGATAGAAGGTTGGTCAAGAGCGTTTGATCCGGTGAGGAATTAACATGCAACTGTCGATCTATCAGGCTTCCGTACCGGTTTTTGCGCAAGGTTTGCGGGCTCTTCTGGGGATTTTGGGTAAGGCTCAGGCCCATGTCGAGGCGCGCGGTATTGACCCGATGGCTCTTTTGCAGGCGCGGCTTTATCCGGACATGCTGCCCTTCAATCGCCAAATTCACCTCTGCACAGATTTTGCTAAGGGCCCCGTTGCGCGGTTGGCGGGTCAAGAGCCCACCAGTTTCGCCGATGTGGAGACGAGCTTCGCGGACCTCATCGCGCGGGTTGCCAATACCCTTGCTATCGTCGAGGGCTTTTCAGCCGATCAGATCGATGGGTCCGAAGAGAAGGACATCACGCTGATCCGGCGCGGCGAATCCACGGTCGTGAAGGGGCGGGCCTATCTGCTCGAGCAGGCCATGCCGAACTTCTATTTCCACCTGACCACGGCCTTCGCGATCCTGCGCCACAATGGTGTTGAGATTGGAAAGAAAGACTTTTTAGGCTTAGTTTAAAGATTGATTGGGCGTGAGGTTTGAATCGCGTAACGGTCATATTAATGTTGGGTATTTAGACGTTAAATTCAGTAGGTTTAAAGCAAATTCGCTCGAAACCTCAAGAAAATGTTAAAATTCATTAACCAATATATTTGCTGAAGAGAATCATTCTTTCTCGCGACCAAATTTGTTAGGGTTTATTATAGTTAACATAAACTCTATTGATCATTCTGAATCGCCATTCAAGGCGCGCGCCTCTGAGGCGGTTGCGCGAAGGCTGAAAATTTTATATACTTACAACTATCGTTATCGCTCAGGTGCCGATGCAGGAGGCCAAAATGGCTTTACAGGTCGGAAGTGCGCGCGGCGGCGGTTTGATCGTCAATGGCAAGATTTCCAAAACCGCCACAGAGGCTGGCAATGTTCTGACTCGCAGTGGCTATCGTTGGCTCGATAGCTCTGACGGCGCGGTTGACGGTGTCACCAACATCTCCTTTGCCTTTAAGAGTTCCGCGACCAATACCGATCCTGCGAGTTTTTCACGCTTCACCGAGGCGGAGATCAACTTCACCCTGTCTATGATGGCCTCGTGGTCCGATGTGGCCAATGTGAAGTTCAACCGCGTTGGAACCGGAACGGTTGGCGACGCGGCCTATTCCAACAATGCCACCATCCTGTTCTCAAACTACTCTGCTGCGGATGGTTCCGCTGCCTATGCCTATCTGCCAGGCAGCACGAATGTCGCTTCAGCCTCGGGCGATGTTCACGTCAATATCAACTATGCGAGCAGCCGCAATTACGACTATCTAACCTATGGTCGACTGACCATTGCGCATGAATTTGGCCATGCCTTGGGCCTAGAGCATCCCGGCAACTATAATGGCGGTGCGCCGACCTATGGCAGCAGTGCGTCCTATGCCGAAGATAGCCGCCAATACAGCCTGATGAGCTATTTTGACGCCAGCTTCACCGGCGCGTCGGCCTATATGTACGCATCAACGCCCCTGATGGACGATATAGCCGCAGCGCAAAAGCTCTACGGTGCCAACATGACCACCCGCACGGGCAATACGGTCTATGGCTTTAACTCTACGGCAGATCGCGACTGGTTTGCCGCGTCGGTCAACGGCGCTGCACGGGCGGTTGTTTTCTGCGTTTGGGATGCTGGCGGGACCGACCGGTTTGACTTTTCAGGCTATGGCCAAAATCAGATCATCGACCTGCGCGCGGGATCCTTCTCCAGTGTCGGCGGTTTGCGCGGTAATGTTTCGATTGCGCTCGGGGTGACCATCGAACAGGCAATCGGCGGGTCTGGCGCGGACATCCTGATTGGGAACGATGTGGCCAATAGCCTGACCGGCGGCGCGGGCAACGATCTTCTCGATGGCGGCTTGGGTATCGACACCATGGTCGGCGGCCTTGGCGATGATAGCTATGTGGTTGATGTCGCAGGCGATCTGGTCACGGAACTGGCCAACGAAGGCATCGACACTGTACAAACGGGCATCAGCTATAGCTTGGGTGCCAATGTCGAGAACCTGACCCTGACCGGATCGGCGGCAGCCAATGGCGTCGGCAACAGCCTCAACAATCTGCTGATCGGCAACGCTGCGGCGAACCGGCTCGAGGGCGGTGCAGGCAATGACACGCTCGACGGTGGCGGCGGGATTGATATGCTGGTCGGGGGGCTCGGGGACGACACCTATTTGGTCGATGTCGTCGGCGATGTGATCACAGAACTTGGCAACCAGGGCACCGATACGGTCAAGGCCAGCTTCACCTACAGTATCGGCGCGAACCTTGAAAATCTGGTCCTGATCGGGGCGGCCGCCATCAACGGCACAGGTAACAGCGTCAATAATATCATGCTGGGTAACAGTGCCGCCAATCGCCTCGACGGTGGTTTAGGGGCTGATACCATGGCCGGTGGCCTCGGTGACGATAGCTATGTGGTCGACAATGCCGGTGACGTTATTACAGAGCTGACAAATGAAGGCACAGACCGGGTCGAGGCCAGTATCAGCTATACGCTCTCAGCCAATGTTGAGACCCTGACCCTTACCGGCACCGCCGTCATCAATGGTACAGGCAACAGTGCCAACAATGTCATCAATGGCAACAGTGCGGTCAATATCTTGAATGGCGGCGCGGGCAACGACGTCCTTGATGGTGCGGGCGGGATCGACATCTTGATCGGCGGCCTTGGCGATGATCTTTTCGTTGTCGACGTGGCAGGTGAGGTGGTCACAGAGTTGGCCGGTGAAGGTACCGATACGGTCAGGGCGAGCTTGACCTATAGCCTAGGTGCTAATGTCGAGAACCTAATCCTGACCGGCACTGCCGCGATCAATGGCACGGGTAACGCGGCCAATAATGTTTTGACGGGCAACAGCGCAGCGAACCTGCTGAACGGCGGTGCGGGCTCAGACACCATGATCGGCGGGCTGGGTGATGACACCTATGTCGTGGATGGGACCGGAGACGTCGTGACCGAGCTGGCCAACGAAGGTACGGACACAGTACAGGCCAGCGTTAGCTACATCTTAGGCGCCAATATTGAGAAGCTCACCCTTACCGGGTCGGTCGCGATCAATGGTACGGGCAACAGCCTCAACAATTCCATCACCGGCAATAGCGCGGCCAATATTCTAGATGGTGGCATAGGGGCTGACACAGTTCAGGGCGGTCTTGGTGATGATCTCTACATCGTTGATAATGCTGGGGATGTAGTTGTTGAGTTGATTAATGAAGGCACCGATAGGGTCAATTCTAGCGTCAGCTACAGCCTCGGGGCCAATGTCGAAAACCTCACCCTCACCGGCACCGCCGCCATCAATGGCACCGGCAACGGCCTCAACAATATCTTGGTTGGCAATAGCGGCGCCAATCGCCTCGACGGCGGTTTGGGTTCGGACACAATGTCGGGTGGCCTCGGGGATGATGTCTATGTCGTCGACAATGGCGGTGACGTCGTTACCGAGCTGACCAATGAGGGCACAGATCGGGTCGAGGTGAGCATCAGCTACACGCTGTCGGCCAATGTTGAGAACCTCACCTTGACAGGAGCCGCAGCGATCAATGGCACGGGCAACAGTGCCAACAATGCGATCATCGGCAACAGTGCTGCAAACATCTTGACCGGCGGTGCGGGCAACGACGTTCTCGATGGGGCAGGCGGGATCGACACCCTGATTGGCGGCCTTGGTGATGACATCTTCATCGTCGACGTGGCAGGAGAAGTGGTGACCGAGCGGGCCAATGAGGGGATCGATACCGTCCGGGCGAGCTTGACCTATAGTCTGGGCGCCAATGTCGAGAACCTGATCCTGACCGGCACAGCCGCGATCAATGGAATCGGTAATTCAGCCAATAACATCTTGACGGGCAACAGCGCGGCGAACCTCCTAAATGGCGGCATGGGCTCAGATACGATGGTCGGCGGGTTCGGTGATGACACCTATCTGGTGGATGTGGCCGGAGACGTCGTGACCGAACTGGCCAACCAGGGGACTGACACGGTGCAGGCCGGTGTCAGCTACAGCTTGGGCGCCAATATTGAACATTTGATCCTGACCGGGGAGACGGCCATTAATGGCAACGGCAATAGCCTCAACAACACCATCACCGGCAATAGTGCGGCCAATAGTCTGGATGGTGGTGCAGGTGCGGATAGGCTGATCGGCGGATTGGGAGATGACATCTACTTCGTTGATAATGCGGGGGATGTGGTCACCGAGCTGGCCAGTCAAGGCACGGACACCGTCAATTCGAGCGTGACCTATAGCCTCGCCGCGAATGTTGAAAACCTGACCCTTACCGGCACGGGTGCCATCAGTGGTACGGGCAATGAGCTGAATAATATCATCCTCGGCAATGCTGGGGCCAATGTTCTGTCAGGCGGCGCGGGTAGGGATTTCCTCACCGGCGGTGGCGGCAAGGACAGCCTCACAGGCGGGTCGGGCGCGGACGCTTTCATCTTCACGGCCCTGACCGACAGTTCGATGGCAGCGCTCGACCTCATCACTGACTTCAACCGGGCGGACGGCGACACTATCGACCTGTCGCGCATTGATGCCAACAGCGCGCTGGCGGGGGATCAGGCCTTTAGCTTTGTCACCGCCTTCTCCAAGCAGGCCGGACAAGCAACCCTCAGCTACAATGCGGCGACCAACACCACGACCTTCAGCGGTGACGTCAATGGAGACGGGGTTGCTGATTTCGTGCTGCAGATCAGCGGCAAGCAGGACGTCGGTATCGGCTGGATGCTCTAGTCACGGTCGCTTGCTCTTGCCAATCTTACCGTGACAGGTCAGATCAATCTCTCGCTCGACGCTCTGTAAGAGATTGAAGGACAGACCTGTGGCCACACTTCCCACCCGTCACATCGGACCCCTATCGGTTTCGGCCATTGGTCTGGGCTGTATGAACCTGAATCACGCCTATGGTGCCCCGCCTTCTGAGGCCGACGGTATCAGGCTGTTGCAGCATGCGCTGGATGAGGGCGTCACCTTCTTCGATACGGCCGCCATCTATGGCCAGGGCAATAATGAACGTCTGGTGTCCAAGGCGCTCATGCACCGCCGCAACGCGTTTGTTCTGGCCAGCAAGTGCGTGCTCGATGTGCAGGATGGTCAGCGGATCTTGAACGGTCATCCTGACGCCATTGCTAAGACGCTGGATCAGGCGCTGGTCCGGCTCAATACCGATCATATCGACCTCTACTATATGCACCGGTTGGACCGAAAGGTGCCGATTGAAGATTCCGTCGGGGCCTTGGTGCGTGCCAAGGAGGCGGGCAAGATCGGGGCGATTGGCCTGTCGGAAATGTCGGCCGCTACCCTTCGCCGTGCCCATGCGGTCCATCCCATCGCCGCCATGCAGAGCGAATATTCCCCATGGGTTCGAAATGCTGAGGTGGCCGTACTGGATGCCTGCCAAGAGCTTGGCGTTGGTTTTGTTGCCTTTTCACCCGTCGCGCGCGGATTTTTGGCCGGCGGCGTGCGGGATGCCAACTATGAGGCCGGAGATATCCGCAACCTGATGCCTCGGTTCCAAGAGCCGAACCTGTCGCACAATCTCCAGCTCTTTGCGCGGTTTGCGCAGGTCGCCAAGGCCGCAGGCCTAACGCCTGCCCAACTGTCCATGGGCTGGGTCCTGTCGCGCTCTGAGACCATCGTGCCGATCCCCGGCACCCGCAGCATCGCCCATCTGGACGAAGACCTGTCCGCCGCCCATCTCACAATCGATCCAAAGGTCTTGGCCGAGGTCGAAACCATCTTTGCGCCAGGTGCCATAGCCGGTCCCCGCTACGCCCCGGCCATGCAGGCCCAGATCGATACGGAACTTTTGCCCGAAGAGGCCTAGGCGGCGCTTTCGGCCTTCAGCTTGGTGGCGAGGCCATGAAACTCGACAATGGCCCCATAGACGCCAAGACCGATCCCCATCTCCAACTGTTCCAGCTCGAACAGATTATGGGCCAGAAAGATCATGACTGAACCATCGGTTGGGTCGGCCTGCCACCAGCCGCCATAGGCCCCCGGCCAGCCGACTGTGCCAACACCCCCCTTACAGCGGGTCACGGCGGCGCGGTCTGGATCCATCACGACGGCCAGGCCCCGGCCAAAGCCATGGGCGTCGAACACGGGCATGCCCAGCATCTCAGCCCGCGCGCGCTGGTCATCGGTCAACTGGTTGGTGGTCATCTGGGCCAGGGTTTCGGGCTTCACAAGGCGCACGCCATCGACCTCACCACCGCCGATAAATAGCCGCGCAAAGGCCAGATAGTCATCCAGCGTCGACCAAAGCCCTTGTCCCCCAGACACATAGCTCATGGTCTTGGGCCGCTCGGGCAGGAACGAATTTTGAGGACCGGTCGTGCGCAGCATCAGCTTTCCGGCGCTATCAAAGCCATACATGCCCGCCCGGCGGTCGCGAGGCGCATCAAAGCGGGTATCGTTCATGCCAAGGGGATCAAAGATCCTCCGCCTCAGGACCTCTTCCAGCGGTGCGCCCTCAATCCGGGCCAGCAACAGACCCAGCAGATCGGTCGAGTTGCTATAGTTGAAGGACGCGCCGGGCTGGGCGATCAGGGGCAGGGCGGCCAGACCCGCGATCCAGTCGTCGGGCCCCACAGGACTGTCGATGTCGCCGCCGAGGGCCTGCTGATAGGCCTCGGATAGGGGCCCGCTCAAGACCCCCGCATAGGTCAGACCTGACCTGTGGGTCAGAAGATCGTCAAAGGTGATCTGACGATCAGCCGGATCGGTCTCGTCCAGTGGACCGTCGGCCTTGCGCAGCACACGCATCTGCTCAAATTCGGGTGCCCAGCGCGAGATCGGATCATCCAGCCCGATCCGGCCCTCCTCGACCAGCATCATGGCCAGCAAGGAGGTCACCGGTTTGGACATGGACGCGATCCGAAACGGGGTATCCCTTTGAAGGGGTAAGCGTGCCTCTAGATCACGCCAACCGACGCAACCGGTCTGCACCACCTTGCCACCGCGCCAGACCAGGGTCGCGGCCCCGGCAATCTCACCCAGTTCGACATAGGCGTCCAACATCGCCGAAATCGGATCAAGAGCCGTCATTCGGCAACCTTTCTGGTCTAGGCCTTTAGTACCCCGCCTTGCGTCCGCTTGGGGTGCCGTCGACGATCTGGTCGAGATATTCGCTAAGGCCATAGCCAACCAGATCACCGCAGCGATATTCAGTCATGCCTTCGGTGATGCGGGTCTGGAGTTCCTGACCCTCGGGCGTGACGCGCCGGTTGCGCAGGGGGATCAGCGATAGGACCCGGCCTGTGACCTCATAGGACTTGCCGCCCTCGGTCTTGACCTTGGCGCGCAAGGCCGTCTGATAGTTGTTCTCGTCCCAGTCACTGTCGATGACGC
Organism: Caulobacteraceae bacterium; assembly: GCA_947441065.1. Lineage (GTDB taxonomy): Bacteria > Pseudomonadota > Alphaproteobacteria > Caulobacterales > Caulobacteraceae > CAISGS01. The sequence goes on along the minus strand of CANESI010000042.1, from coordinate 9,637 downwards.
ACTCGGTAATCAGGTCGTAGATCCCGTCGCGGAACACCATGCCGCCCTGATAGGCCCCGCCCTGACCATTGCCGATCACCGACAGCATCATGCCAAAGTCGCGGCCAAAGTTCATCGGACACCAGCGGTACCAGTCAATGGCCTGCCAATGGCGCGGCCCCCAAGACTTATCGCGCAGGCCAAAGCCCGAAATCTCAAAGCGCTCATCGCCAACCGTGATGACGCCGCGCGCCGCGCAGTGCTGTTCATAGTGTGCCTTGGCGAAGGATTTTTCGGGGTCGATCTCGATGGCGGTGCCATCCTCCTTGACGGTTTCGCCGCCATACATGGGCGACACGCCCTCATAGTCCAGGTCCACGGTGCAGAGGACCGACGGGTTGTTCTTGTACGCCGCCTTGGGGTCGGCCATCTCGTGGGGCTGGTCGAGCAGCAGAGCCTTGCCGGAATAGGTCACCTTCAGCCGCTTGAACGGCTCTTGAACCTCGATCCGAAGGCCACCTGCTGCCATTTCGGTATTGGCTTCAATGGCGGGCCGCGCAAAGGCAAAGGCAATGCGCCCATCGGGCAGATAGAGACAGACGCTGATCTCGGCATATTGCTCATTGGGTCGGTTTCCAATCCGAAACCATCCGCCCATCTTCGACGCCGGATCGAAGACGTTGAAATACATGCTTTCATTATAGTTTTTGGCATCGCCCGGATCATGCGGAAACTCATCCTTAGGCTCGAGGCGAGTCTTAAATCCGGCAGGTGGCTTAGCCATGACGCATATCCCTTCAATTCAGGATCAAACCCTAGTGCTGCGCCCATAGGTCACGCAAGGGGGGTGTGTGAAAGAGTTCCAAGGCGCGAACCGGCTGGCCTTGGTGTTACGCCCATTATGGGCGCGTGATAGGGTTCCAATATGAGGATCATAGCGCGGCGGACCTTGCGCGAGTTCATCGCGGCGCGCGCCGGGCACAGGGGCCAGCCCGCGCTAAAGGCGGCGCTCGACTCTTGGTTTGCGGAGGTCAGCAAGGCGACCTGGGCCAGCACCGCCGACATAAGGCGGCTCTATGCCACCGCCAGCATCGTCAGCGCGGACCGTATCGTCTTTGATATCAAGGGCAACGACTACCGACTGGTCGTCGCCGTGGACTTCGAGAAGGCAATCGTCTGGATCTAGTGGGTCGGCACCCAAAAGGACTATGACCGCATTGATGTGAAGGAGATTGACCATGGCCACTGACGTGAAGCCGATCCGCACAGAGGCGGACTATGATGCTGCGATGGAGGCTGTCGAGGCCCTGTGGGGTGCGCCAACGGGCACGCCAGAAGGCGACCGGCTTGATGTACTGGCGACCCTGATTGATGCCTATGAAGCCAAGCATCACGCGATGGATGCGCCCGATCCCATCGAGGCCATCATCTTTCGGATGGAGCAGCAGGGCCTGACCCGCAAAGACCTTGAGGACATTATCGGCACCCGGACCCGAATTGCCGAGGTCCTCAATCGCAAACGTAGCCTGTCCATCGCCATGATCCGGCGCCTACACGACCGGCTGGGCATTGCCGCAGAGGTGCTCATCCGCCCCTCTCGCGAGGATGCGGCCTAAGGACAGCGGGGCGAGCCTTAGCCTTTAGCGCTCGCCCTAACTGAGATGGCTTGACCTACGCCAATCGATTTTGGTCTAGCCATGATCGCAGGACCCTGAGTTCGGGCAGCAGCCCTGTCACCATGTCTCGCGAGATTTCCGGATGGGCTTTCGACAGGAGCGGAGCGGCCGCCTTCACGGCGTCCTCCCGAGCGGCCTGACCATCATCGGTTAGAAAAACACGCTTGGCGCGGCCGTCTATGGGGTCTGGTGCCACACGAATAAACCGCTTCTTCTCCAGTCGGGCCAGGGTGCTGGTCATGGTCCCGCGAGTGACCTGTAGGTTGTCTGCAAGTTGAGCAGGCGTCTTGCCGTCTCCCATCCGAACGCAATGGTTGAGCAAGGTGAACTGCGCCACGGTCAGGCCGTGGGGCAGCAATCGACCGAAGGCCGTGGACGCCAGCTGCTGGATGATACCAATTTCGTTGAGGAGCTGAAACAACAACTGCTCATAGGAAAAGACGGGGGTTTGACCATCCTGTGGCTCAGACAAGATGAGCCTCCAGTCCGCGTCTGGGCGTGGGGCTGATCTGGGGGCCATAGCCAATGCGAAACAGCATCTGGATACGGCGACCTTCGCCCAGCAGGCCATGAACCTCGCGGTAAAGATCCTTCATCTCTGCATATTCCTGCAGGGATTGGCTCCACGGGTGCACGCCCAAGCCCAGCGCCGTCGCCTTCAGATTGAGACGGACATAGGCCCTTCCGGCATTGATCTGGTCGGTACGGGATCGATTGTCATTGATCAGCCAGCCAAAGCTTCGCGCCGACATGGCCATGTCCTGGTAGATGGTCAGACCCTCGCGGAACATGGTTGATTTTGGGTCCGCCAAGGCCTCGCGATTGGCCACCCCGAGCAGACGCAAAGCTTCAAAAAATGGCCCTTCCAGTTCGATACCGTCCGGATTGGCGGCGACCTCGGCCGCACCGATCCGCATCAGATCAACCGATTCCTGGTTCGTGACCGGGGTCGTGACCTCTTTGAGATGGGCGCGCCAGGTCAGGTCACGTAGCTTGCCTGCCAGGTCATTATTGCCAATGGTCGAGGCCGAGACCCCGAATGCACGGCCAGCCTTGGCAATGGCGGCGAGCGCCTCGGTCGGAACATCTTTTGGTTCGTAAACCTCCTTGTTGGATCGACGCGCCAGTATGTGGGCAAAGAGAGGATCAGGCGCGGCACCGTTCTTTTTGAACACCAGATGAGCGACCGGTCGCCTGTCCAAGCTCTTCATGTCCTCGCCTTCAGGGAAGGGCGAGATGGTCGTCTGATAGCCGTCTTGAGCTGTGGCCATCGCCAGCAACTCTAGGAACGCACCGCATCCGATGGTGATCTGCCGATCAAAGGGATCGGTTGCCGGTAGACGCCGAGCAAGGTCACAATAGAGCGTCAGAGCGTCCTCGCCCTCAAGCCTCACCAGCCAAGGCTGACGGTTATGAGGGTTGGGCGCAAGCAAGGCATAGGACAGGGCCCTGCGCCGAAAGTCACCATATTGTCCGGCCTTTTTCCAAGGCTCGCGCGCTGCCTCGGATGGACCATTGAGGGCAATGAAGCCTCCAACTGATCCAGCCGCTACCACGACCCCGCCGCCGATGAGCTTCAAGACATTCCTGCGTAACATGACGCCCTCCATTTAGTTTGATGCCATACTATATTGCGCTTGGCGTTAATCGCAAGGGGGGCTTTGGCTGAGATGGGCGAGGGAGGGGGCTATTGGATAGGATGGGGGCGTTGGCGGTGCGGGTGGGATTCGAACCCACGTTAAGCTTTCACCTAAACACGCTTTCCAAGCGTGCGCCTTCAACCACTCGGCCACCGCACCATCACCACAGGTCCCATCCGTTTGGCCGAAATCTTGCGACCTTGGCGGTGGATAGGGCTGATCTGAGCCGGGGGTTGGTCCCGGTCAGGAAGGCGCGGAATATACAGACCTAAGCGCTTAGGACAACGGGTAGAGTGTGTTTTTTCGCATGGCCTGACATTTAACCGTTTGCGGCCTATATTGAGTGGACCTGCTGATGGAGCGCGCCATGCTGTTTGCCAAGAAATCCCTCGACCTGCCGACTGCCGACACCGCCTTGCCGGGCCGGGCGATGGCCCTTCCGACGGCGCGGACCCATCTGCTGACGGGTTTGCCGCTAAAGGGTCCCTATGGCGAGGGGTTGGAGGTGGCCTATCTGGCCATGGGCTGTTTTTGGGGCGTTGAGCGGGTGTTCTGGCAGCTTTCAGGTGTGGCGCTGACGGCGGTGGGCTATGGCGCAGGCCTGACCCCCAATCCGACCTATGAGGAGGTCTGTAGCGGCCGTACGGGCCATACAGAGGTGGTCAAGGTCGTGTTCGATCCGGCTGTGATTTCCTATGAGGCACTGCTCAAGACCTTCTGGGAAAATCACGATCCGACGCAGGGGATGCGTCAGGGCAATGATGTCGGCACCCAGTATCGCTCGGGCGTCTATCCGGTCAGCGAGGCGCAAGCCCAGATCGCTGAGGCTAGCTGCGCGGCCTATCAGGCGGCGCTTACCGCCCGAGGGCTTGGCCAGATCACGACCGAGATCCTGCCGGCGCCGGAATTTTTCTATGCTGAGGACTATCACCAGCAATATCTGGCCAAGAACCCGAACGGCTATTGCGGCATTTCGGGCACCGGGGTGACCTGTCCCATTGGTGTGGGCGTCAGCGCCTAGTCCTCATTGATTCGGCTCTTGTCGCGCGTGTCGGGCATGGTCAGGAAGACCAGCAGCGACAGGGCGATACAGCCGCTGACATAGACATAGAACCAAGATTCATGGCCGCCCTGCTTGAGCCACAGGGCGACATATTCTGCCGTGCCGCCAAAGATCGAATTGGCCAGCGCATAGGGCAGGGCGACCCCCAGCGTGCGGACGTGGGCGGGGAACAGCTCGGCCTTCACCACGGCGCTGATCGAGGTGTAGCTGGAGATGATCGCCAGCGCCGCGCAGACGAGGATCAGGGCGGTCATCTCGTCGCGGGTCTGGCTCAAGGCGTTGAAGATCGGCACGGTACAGAGGCTGCCCAGCACGCCAAACGCGATCAGCATCGGCTTGCGCCCGACCTTGTCGGACATCCAACCTGCGACGGGCTGCAGAACCATGAACAGCACAAGGCTCAAGGCGCTGATGCTGGTTGCGGTCTCCTTGCTGAAGCCCGACGTATTGTGCAGATATTTCTGCATATAGGTAGTGAAGGCATAGAAGGCCAAGGACCCGCCCATGGTCATTCCGACGACCATCAGGGCTTCGCGCGGATGGGCCAACAGGGCGCTAATCGTGCCGCCCTTGGGCGTTAGATTGTCATCTGCAGCCTTGGCCTTGAGTTGCTCAAAGGCGGGCGTTTCATCGATGCTGCTACGCAGATAGAAGGCGACGACGGCCAGCGCGCCGCCCATAAAGAAGGGGATGCGCCAGCCCCAGCTTTCCAGCTCGCTTTCCGGCATGGTCGCTTGCAGCACCATCAAGGTGGCGAGGGCGAGTAATTGGCCCATGATCAGGGTCACATATTGCCAACTGGTCCAAAAGCCTCGGTTCTTAGAGCTGGCCATTTCGGACATATAGGTGGCGCTGGCGCCATATTCGCCGCCGACGCTGAGGCCTTGGAACATGCGGGCAAGAACCAGAATGATGGGCGCGACCATACCAATGGTGGCGTATCCGGGGGTCAAGGCGATAACCAGCGACCCGCCGCACATCATGACCATCGACAGGGTCAAGGCTGCCTTGCGTCCAACCCGGTCGGCATAGGCTCCCATCATCCACGCCCCCACCGGGCGCATCAGAAACCCGACTGCAAAGACGGCCGCGGCACTGAGCAACTGCGCGGTCTGGTCGCCCTTGGGAAAGAAGGCCTTGGCGAAATAGAACGAGAAGGCGGCATAGACGTACCAGTCAAACCACTCGACCAGATTGCCGACCGATCCGCCGATGATCGACCCGATCCGGCGCGTCATTGGCTTTTGCTCGTCGCTCATCACTATTTTGTCCCGACTCTTGATTGGGCTTTAGCCTAGAGGCTTTGACCGCCCTGTCGAGATGGCGCGAGGCTCATTCGACCTGATAGCCCTTGGCCTCTAGGCGGGCCTTCATGGCGGGGCGCAGGGCAGGCCAGTCTTCGGCAAGAAGGCCAAGGCCGACCACGTCTTGATATTGCCCGTTCTTCATCACGTGCTGACGGTAGAGCGCCTCGCGTTGGAAGCCATAGCTTTGGTGCAGCCTCCAGACCGCTTCGTTGGAGATGAGAACCTCGCACCAGAGCTTGTTCAGACCCATCGCGCTGAACACATGCTCGATCATCCAAAACTCAACAAACGAGCCAACACCTAAGCCGCGCACGGACGGATCGGCCAGATAGTAGGCCCAGGCGCAGCGGCTGTGGCTTGGGTCAATGTCTGCCAGATTGGCCAGGCCCACCGGCTTACCATCCGTTTCGATGACCCAGTAACGCCGACGAGGATCGGTGCTCAAGCCGTCAAACCAGCGGTTATGCTCGGCTCGGCTGATGTGATGGTCGGTATACATATAGGCTGCGACCTCTGGGCTGTTACGCCAGACATGCAACCGCTCGCGGTCCTCTTCGGTCAGGTTGCGCAGGGTGACAGTGGTCATTAGGTCTTCCCTATTGGCCTAATAGCGCCGGTCGCCGCCCAGTGCCCAGAGGTCTGGCCGGGACTGGACAAAGACGCGCACATTGTTCGACGTAAAGTCAGCCTTGCGCGGGTATAGCGCTCCATAGACCGCGCGGACAAACTCTAGATCATCGGGCCGGTCCACGGTCCAGCGCACCTCGCCTTCTGAGGCGTGCTGTTCTAATCCGGCGATCTTGAATCGCTCAGGGCGGCTATAGATGAAGTGGGTCACATGTTCGCGGTCATAGGGGTCAGTGGCTTGCGCATCAGTGGTGCGCAGCACGTCGGCGCGCATGACCTCAATGTCCAGCCCCTTGGGATAGCTGCGGCGCTCAGGGGTGTTGGAGGCATAGTCCGCGTTAGAACTGTCAAACAGATCAATCGTCGCGTCGATCAATTCGGGGTCAGCGAGTGGACAGTCGGCGGTCAAGCGCACAACCGTTTCGTCAGGACCGAACTGGTCTAGCGCCCCGATGAACCGGCCCAGCACATCCTCCAGCGAACCGCGATAGACGCCAATCCCTTCGGCCCTTAGCCGCTCGGCCAAGCCATCGTCGCTGGCGTCGGTCGAGGTGGCCACCACGATCTGATCCAGCCGCTTGGCGCGTTTGAGCCGCTCGATCTGGCGCAGGATCATCGGCTGACCGACAAGGTCCGCCATCACCTTGCCGGGCAGGCGGGTCGAGCTCATGCGGGCTTGCAAGATGGCGAGGGTCAGGGCGGCGGTCCTTCTGTAACCTGACCCTTAAAGCACAAAAGCCTTACCGATTTCTGTTGTCCTTAAGCGCCCATGCTCTCAGCGGTAATATTGAACAGGTCAGCAGAGCCTTGGGTTACGGCGGCGGTCAGGCCGGGGGCTTGGGCGAGGATATGTTCGCTATAGATGCGGGCGAGCCCGATCTTGGTGCGCCAGTAGGCGGCGTCGCCTTCGCCCGCTGCCAGATGCCGAGCCGCCGCCAGAGCGCCCTTGCCGAGCATCCAGCCGCCCATCACATCGCCCAGCAGCTTCAGATAGGCTGCAGCCCCCGCCAGAGCGTCGGGCTGGGCATGGCCGCGTCGCTCGATCAGCCAGCCGGTGGCGGCCTGCACGGCGGCAATGCCGTTCTCCAGCCGCGTGCCGACCGTATGCAGCCAAGCATTGTCGTGGCTCTTGAGCGCCGAGGCGGTCGGCCAGATGTCGTTGATCAGTTGGCGCACGGCCTCGCCATTACCCATGGCCAGCTTGCGGCCCATCAGGTCGATGGCCTGAATGCCGTTGGTGCCTTCATAGATCGGCGCAATGCGAGCGTCGCGATAGTGTTGGGCCGCGCCGGTCTCTTCGACAAAGCCCATACCGCCATGGATCTGAACGCCCATCGAGGCGACCTCGACACCCACATCGGTGGACCAAGCCTTGGCCACGGGAACGAACAGCTCTTCGCGCAGACGCGCGGCCTCGCGCAGGGCCGGGTCTATGTCCAACTGGGCCACATCCGCAGCGATGCCGGTGGCGAGGCAGATGGCGCGGGCGGCCTCAATGCGAGCCTTCATCAGCATCAGCATGCGCCGAACATCGGGATGGTCAAAGATGCGGGCCGGATGTTCGCCCGTCCAGGCTGAGCGGCCCTGCTTACGCTCGACCGCATAGGCCAGAGCCCCCTGATAGGCCCGCTCGGCAATGCCAACGCCCTGCATGCCGACGTTGAGACGGGCGGCATTCATCATGGTGAACATGTGGGCGAGGCCCTGACCCTCTTGTCCGACCAGTTCCGCCCGAGCGCCCTCGAACAGCATGATGCAGGTGGGTGAGGCGTGGATGCCGAGCTTATGCTCGATACCGCCGGGGCGCACATCGTTTGCCGCGCCGAGGGTTCCGTCTTCGGCAGTCAGATATTTAGGGGCGAGGAACAGGGATATGCCCTTGACGCCCTCGGGCGCACCGGGCAGCCGGGCCAGCACCAGATGGACAATATTGTCGGCCACATCATGGTCGCCCCAGGTGATGTAGATCTTCTGGCCATAGAGCCTGTAAGTCCCATCGCCACCCGGTTCCGCCCGCGTGGTTAGGGTGCCAAGGTCAGAGCCGGACTGCGGCTCGGTCAGGTTCATGGTGCCGGTCCATTCCCCGCTGATCATGCGCGGCAGATAGAGCGCCTTTTGCCGGTCTGAGCCGTGGGCATGCAGAGCCTCGATGGCCCCTTGGGTCAGCATGGGGCATAGGCCAAAGGCCATATTGGCGGCGTGAATGGTCTCGAATACCGCCAGTTCCAGCGCCTTGGGCAGGCCCTGACCGCCATAGGCCGGATCGGCGGCTAAACTGTTCCAGCCCCCGTCGGCAAAGGCCTTGTAGGCGTCGGCAAATCCGGGGGCGGCCGTGACCTTGCCATTGGCATAGACCGCGCCATGCTTGTCACCGATCCGATTGAGCGGGGCCAAGACACCAGTCGCCAGATCGCCCGCTGCTTCTAGAACCGCCGTCATCAGGTCGGCATCGAAATCGGCAAAGGCACCGGCTTGGTTCACCTGACCGATATTGACCACATCGGTCAGGGCAAAGTTAAGGTCACGAAGGGGGGCGCGATAGGTCATTTGACACTCTCTGGGCAAGCCGTTCCGGCAAGGGGCGCTATGTCTCTCTTTAAGATGATGGCCGGACTATGCCAAGTCGCTATGATGGTGCAGTCTCTTGATCCAGACCCTTGCGCCCGCACCCTATCATGATTAGATGGCGCTAACTGCAACTGAACATATTGCAATTAGGAGGTACCATGTTTCGCTCAATCCTCGTCGCCGCGGCGGCCCTGACCCTGATCACCGCGCCGACCGCTATGGCAGCGCCCGGTGTGTCGTCCAAGGCCGTGGCGGACATGCCTGCGGGCACCTATGGCATCGATACAACCCACGCCAGCCTTGTGGCCAAGGTCGGCCATATGGGCTTCTCGAACTACGCCATGCGCTTCACCAAGATGGACGCGCGTTTCACCTTTGACCCCGCTAATCCGACGGCGGCCAAGGTGACGGCCACGATTGATCCCGCATCTGTTGATACCGGTAGCGCCAGCTTTGATGAGAAGCTCAAGGGGCCAACCTGGCTGAACACCGCCAAGTTCCCAACCATCAGCTTCGCCTCAACCGCTCTGGTCTTGACCGGTGCCAATACAGGCAAGATGACCGGCGACCTGACCTTCCTTGGTGTGACCAAGCCCGTGACACTGGATGTGACTTGGAACGGCGTGGGTTCTGGCATGATGCCCGAAACCCGCACGGGCTTTTCGGCGACCGGCGCGATTAAGCGGTCCGATTTTGGCTTTGGAACCTATGTGCCGGTGATCAGCGACATGGTCGACCTGATCCTTGAGATCGAGTTCACAAAGAAATAGGACGGTT
>CANESI010000041.1 GCA_947441065.1 Caulobacteraceae bacterium | reverse complement strand
TGCAGCGGCCCCTCAGGCGCGCGATGCGATCTTCACACCGGTTGCGCAGGCGGCGCAGCAACGGGCGGCCACCGAGACCTTTGCCCACGCCCTGTCCCTGTCTATCGATTTTCACCAGACCAAGCGCACAGGATCGCTGTCGCGCGTCATAGACCGGGGTGCCCGTTCGATTGACTTCCTGCTGCGGACCCTCGTCTTCAATCTGGCCCCAACGGCGCTGGAGTTGGTGCTGGCGGCGGCGGTCTTGGCCAAGGCCTATGATTGGCGCTTTGCCGTCACGGCGGTGGTGACGGTCGGTATCTATGGCGTCTTGACCTTCAGCATCTCGGACTGGCGCATCGGCCATCGCCGCGCCCTCAATGAGGCCGATTCCGAGGCCGCAGGCCGCGCCGTCGATGCCCTGATGAACTATGAGACCGTCAAGACCTTCGGGGCCGAGGCGCGGGCCGCTGCGACCTATGACCGGGCCTTGGCGGGCTATTCCCACGCCTCGATCAAGGCCAATAGCTCTCTGGCCGTCTTGAACGGGGTTCAGGCTCTGGTGATGAATATCGGCCTTGGGGTGATGGCGGTTCTGGCCGGGCACGAGGCCTTGGCCGGGCGGATGGGGCCGGGAGATGTGACCGCCTCGATCCTGATCCTGATCGCCCTCTATCAGCCCCTGAATATTCTCGGCTTTGCCTATCGCGAGATCCGCCAGTCCTTCATCGATATGGAGGCCATGCTGGAACTGACCCGGCTCAAGCCCGATGTTGCCGATGCCCCTGACGCCGTTGATCTGCCGACGACGGTGGACCGGCGCGGTGGCAAGGTCCAGTTCGAGGCCGTGTCCTATCGCCATGATGCTCGCTCAGAGGGTCTGGTCGATGTGTCGTTTGATGTCGAGCCCGGAACCACAACGGCGCTGGTTGGCCCGTCGGGTGCGGGCAAGACAACCCTCGTCCGCCTCGCCTTGCGTCTGATTGATCCGCAGGTCGGCACGGTTCGTTTGGACGGTCTCGATCTTCGCAAGATCAAGCAGACGTCGCTGCGCGGTGCTGTCGCTCTGGTGCCGCAGGATGTGGCCCTGTTCAATGATAGCGTCCGCAGCAATATCGCCTTTTCGAGACCCGATGCCGATGATGCGGCGGTCTGGGCGGCGGCAGAGGCCGCTGAGCTGGGCGACTTCATCCGAGGCCTGCCCGAAGGTATGGCCACGCGGGTGGGAGAGCGCGGCCTGAAACTGTCGGGCGGTGAGCGGCAAAGGGTCGGGATCGCCCGCGCCCTGATGGCCGACCCCCGCGTCCTGATCCTCGACGAGGCTACCAGCGCGCTCGATAGCCGCACTGAAGAGGCGATCCAATCGACCCTGCGCCGGGCTCGCCAAGGTCGCACCACCCTCGTTGTGGCTCACCGGCTCTCGACCATCGCCGATGCGGACGAAATCATCGTCTTAAAGGCTGGCCGAGTGGTTGAGCGGGGCAATCACGAGGCCCTGATCGCGGCCAACGGCGAATATGCCCAACTCTGGCGCAAACAGACCCGCGATCAGGGTGAGGGGGACTGAAACAAGGCCCCCTTCGGCGCTGCGCGCCACTTCCCCCAGAGGGGGAAGATCTTGGTACTCTAAATCTTCCCCCTCTGGGGGAAGTACCGGCGAAGCCGGGGTAGGGGGCCGCGCGATCACTCAAAACCCCAAGGTGACGTGAGGATAGGCTTGTTTTTGTTGGCGTGACGCACAACAGTCATCTGAAGACAAACACGGTCCGAGCCAAGGGTTCAGGGCCTGCCTGTGAGGAAACAAGATGAACGCGCTGGTCAAATATCCCAACCTCTTTGCGCCTTTGGATCTGGGTTTCACTCAGATCAAGAACCGCGTTCTGATGGGCTCGATGCATACGGGCTTGGAGGACATTCCCGGCGGCATGGCGCGGCAGGCGGCCTATTTTGCAGAACGCGCGCGCGGCGGGGTCGGGATGATCATCACCGGCGGTATTGGCCCCAATCGCGAAGCCGGTTCTGGAAAGCTGTCGACGCCGGAGGAGGCGCAGGAGCATCGTCAGGTCACCGACGCGGTCCACGCTGCCGATCCCGATGTGAAGATCTGCCTGCAAATTCTCCATGCCGGGTCATTGGCGCGGAGCGGCGAAAGCGTTGCCCCCTCGGCCATTCGGGCCCGCATTGCCGCCCATGTGCCCAATGAGTTGGACGAAGAGGGCATCGAAAAGCAGCTCAGCGATTTCGCCAATTGCGCCGCCCTGGCCAAAGAGGCGGGCTATGACGGGGTCGAGATCATCGGGTCGGCGGGATATCTTCTGTCCACCTTCCTCGTCGAGCGGACCAATCAACGCACCGACCAGTGGGGCGGGACGTTTGAGAACCGCATGCGCTTCCCGGTCGAGGTTGTGCGGCGCGTGCGCGAGGCGGTAGGCAAAGACTTTATCGTCATCTTCCGCATTGCCGCCATGGATATGCTCGAAGGGGGCATGGCGTGGGACGAGGTTGTGACGCTGGCCAAGGCCATTGAGGCGGTCGGGGCGACGATCATCTCGACCCATTTTTGTTGGCACGAGGCGCAGGTCCCGACCATCGCCACCATGGTCCCCCGCGCGGCCTTTGCCCAGGTGACCGGGCGGCTTCGCAAGGAGCTGAAGGTTCCCTTGATCACCAGTAACCGCATCAATATGCCCGACGTGGCCGAAGCGGTTCTGGCGCGCGGCGATGCGGACCTGATCTCGATGGCGCGGCCCATGTTGGCTGACCCTGAACTGGTTCTGAAGGCCTTGGAAGGCCGTGAGGACGAGATCAATACCTGTATCGCCTGCAATCAGGCCTGTCTGGACCATACCTTCACCGGCCGCCTGACCAGTTGCTTGGTCAATCCGCGCGCCTGTCATGAGACCGAATTGAACTATCTGCCGACGGACAAGCCCAAGCGCTTGGCCGTGGTCGGGGCGGGGCCTGCGGGCCTAGCCTATGCCACCATTGCCGCTGAGCGAGGCCATTCGGTCACCCTCTATGACAGCGCCGCTGAGATCGGCGGTCAGTTCAATCTGGCCCGCCGTATTCCCGGCAAGGAAGAGTTCAACGAGACCCTGCGCTACTATGGTCGGCGCATTGAGCTTCTCGGCATCGATCTTCGCCTCAACACCCGCGTCGATGCCGCCCAATTGAAGGCAGAGGGCTTTGATGAGGTCATCGTTGCCACCGGCATTGAGCCGCGCAAGCCGCAGCTTGAGGGTATCGATCATCCCAAGGTGGTCAGCTATATCGACGTGATCATGGGCCGCGCCGAGGTCGGGCAAAAGGTTGCGATCATGGGCGCGGGCGGTATTGGCTTTGACGTGGCCGAACTGATCACCCATGCCGGGGTCTCAGCCTCGATGGATATTGATGTCTTCGCCAAGGAATGGGGCATCGACTTCGTCAACCATCCGCGCGGCGGTGTCACGGGCGTCAAGCCGGTGGTGGCCACGTCTGGCCGTGAGGTGACCTTGATGCAGCGCAAGAGCGAGTCGGTCGGCAAGAGCCTTGGCAAGACCACGGGCTGGACCCACCGCCTGACCCTGCAACGGCGCGGCGTGAAGATGCTCAATGGTGTGGACTATCTGCGCATTGATGATGACGGCCTGCATATGTTGGTGGGTGGCCAGCCGACGGTGATGGATGTGGACACGGTCATTGTCTGCGCCGGTCAATTGCCGCTGCGCACGCTGTTTGATCAGTTGGAAGCATCGGGTCAGAAGGCGGCTTTGATCGGCGGAGCCTTCGAAGCCTCCGAGCTGGACGCCAAGGCCGCGATTCAACAGGCCTCGGTTATGGCCGCTGCCATCTAGCGGCACTGGACAGGGCACCTTGCCTGCTGCAAAGCGATTGAAACCACTAGACCCACAAGGGAACTTGACCATGACCGACGGATTTCGCGCCATTGTTCTGCAAGAGGCCGGCAAGCCGGAACTGACCCGGATGACCGATGCCGACCTGATGGCCGGAGACGTCACCGTGGCCGTTGACTATTCGACCATCAACTTCAAGGACGGCTTGGCCCTGACCGGCAAGCTGCCGTCGGCCCGTAAGTTCCCCCTGATCCCAGGCATCGACTTTGCGGGTAAGGTGGTTGAGTCCTCTCACCCCGGCTTTGCGGTCGGTGATCGGGTGGTTCAGAACGGCTTTGGCGTCGGCGAGAGCCATCACGGCGGCTATGCTGAGCGGGCGCGGGTCAAGGGCGATTGGTTGGTCAAGCTGCCAGACAGCATCTCCAACGCGCGGGCCATGGCCATCGGTACGGCTGGCTATACGGCGGCGCTCTGTGTCGTGGCGCTGGAAAAGGCCGGGATCACGAAGGATCAGGGCGACATTCTGGTCACGGGCGCAGCGGGCGGGGTCGGCAGTGTCGCCATCGCGCTTCTGTCTGGTCTTGGTTTTCGCGTCGTGGCCTCCTCGCGCCGCGCCGATAGCGAAGCAGACTATCTGATGGGTCTGGGCGCCGCCGAGGTCATTGACGGCGCCGCCCTGTCCGCAGCAGGCGGGCCTCTGGGCAAGGAGCGTTGGGCTGGAGCGGTAGATTCCGTCGGCAGTCACACCCTCGCCAATGTCTTGGCCGCGACCAAATATGATGGCGCGGTGGCTGCTTGCGGTCTGGCGCAAGGGGCGGACCTGCCCTTGACCGTCATGCCCTTTATCCTGCGCGATGTGTCCTTGCTGGGCGTGGACTCGGTCATGGCCCCCCAATCGAAGCGGATCAATGCTTGGGCGCGTCTGGCCAGCGATCTGGACCTTGCCAAGCTCGACGCCATGACCAGCCATGTGAAACTGGACGAGGTCATCGCTCTGGGCAGCACCATCCTTGCAGGCGGTGTTCGGGGCCGCATCGTCGTCGATCTGATCTAGGCTAAAGGTTTATTCAAGATGACGCCGGGATTGATGCAACAGACGCCGCTGCTGATCACGCAGATCATGCAGTTCGCCGCCCGTGCCCATGGCGCGCGGCCCATCGTGTCCCGGCTCATCGACGAGCCGCTCTGGCGCTATGACTATGCAGGCCTTGCTAGCCGCTCGGCGCAGGTCGCTAAGGCCCTGATGGGGCTAGGCGTTCAGGCGGGCGACCGGGTCACGACCTTGGCGTGGAACACCCACCGGCATCTGGAGCTGTTCTATGCGGTGCCGGGCCTTGGCGCTGTGCTCCACACGGCCAATCCGCGTCTGTTTGACGAGCAGATCATCTATACGATCGAACATGCCCAGAGCGGTGTCCTGCTGTTTGACAGCAATTTCGCCGATCTGGTCGCGCGCATTGCCCCGCAGTTGACCACGGTCAAGACCTTCATCCAGATGTCCGATGAGGCGCGCCATCAGCCCGGCGCGGTCGACGCCCTTTGCTATGAGACCCTGCTGGCAGCCCAGAACCCGACCATCACTTGGCCGAGTTTCGATGAAAATGCCGGGGCTTTCCTTTGCTATACGTCGGGCACGACGGGCGATCCCAAGGGGGTGCTCTATAGCCACCGGGCCGTGGTGCTCCATGCCATGGCGGCGGGTCTGGCTAGCGCCTTTGGCTTTACCGCCTTTGATGTGGTCATGCCCTGTAGCTCGCTCTATCACGCCACCGCTTGGGGCCTGCCCTTTGTGGCGCCGATCTGCGGGTCCAAGCTGGTCCTGCCGGGCGATAGGATGGACGGCGATAATCTGCACGACCTGATCGAAGGGGAGGGCGTCACCTTCACCGGCGGCGTGCCGACCATCTGGACCAACTATCTGGCTTGGCTGGACAAGGCGGGTAAGACGCCAGCCAGTCTAAAGCGTGTCGTCATTGGCGGGTCGGCTGTGCCTCTGGCCATGGCCCAACGCTTCCATGAGGCCTACGGCGTCGAGGTTCTCCAGATCTGGGGCATGACCGAGACCTGCCCCTTGGGCGTGGTCGCCACCCCGACCCCCGCCCTGTCCGAGATGGGCGATGAGGCCATGCGCCAAGCCATCTGGACCCGGCAAGGACGCCTTCAGTTCGGTATTGAGCTGAAGATCGTCACCGAGGACGGTCAGGAGGCCCCGATGGACGGCGAGACCTCCGGCGCCTTAATGGTGCGCGGTCCTTGGACCCTGCAACGTTATTTTCGGCAAGAGGCCGACATTACCGACCCAGAAGGCTGGTTCGACACGGGCGACATCGCCACGCTCGACGCCTATGGCTTTATGCGGATCACCGACCGCAAGAAGGACGTCATCAAGTCGGGCGGCGAGTGGATCAGCTCGATTGATCTGGAAAATGTCGCCGTCGCCTGTCCGGGCGTCAAGGTCGCCGCCGTGATCGGTGTGCCCCATCCCAAATGGGAAGAGCGCCCCTTGCTGATCGTCGAAACCCACGAGGGTGAGAGCGTCACCAAAGACCAGATGATCGCCTTCCTGACCGAGCGCGTGGTCAAGTGGTGGTTACCCGACGACGTCCTCTTCGCCCCCGTCCCCCTGACCGCCACCGGCAAGATCGACAAGAAGACCCTGCGCGTGACGTGGAGCGGGCACCTGTCGGCCTAGTCCCTAAACAATCACCCTAGACACGGCCGCATCAATGACCGCTTCGGCTTTGCTGGGGCTGAGATTTTGGTCGCGGCGAAGGCGGTTCCAGCTGTCGAAGCTGAGCAGCAGGTCGAGGGCTTCGACCTTGGCCCTATCGGCGAGGATCTGCGGCGTAAGGGCGTCTTCCAAGATCTTGCGCAGGCCCGCAGTCATGCGTTTTTGTTCGCTGGCCAGAAAGCTGGACCGGTGCGCAAGGGTGGTTGAGGCCCGCCGATAGGGGGCGATGCGCTCGAACAGGCCAGCGCGGCGTGAGACCAGATCGGCCAGCCGTTCCGCAACCGTCCCGCCGACATGGGGTCGGTAGAAGGTCTTGACGATCTCCGCCTCAATGACCTGCGACATCTCGCTATAGAGGCTGTCCATATCCTTGAAGTGACGAAAGACGCTGCGCAGCCCGACCTGGGCACGGACCGCCACCTGCTCGGCACTGGGCGAGATTTCGCCTTCTCCGACAAGGTCCAGCAGGGCCTGCACGATCCGCGTGCGGCTATCGACAGACCGTTGCCGACGACCATCGGCTTGGGTGGGCTCAATCAAGGCGCGGGGCAGGTCTTGAGCATTAGGCTCTTCGGCAGGAGCAGGCATCATAGGCGGTTGGTCTTTTTCATAGCGCTCGAATTAGCAGGCAGGGTGAAGAAGTCGCCGTCGGTGCCAATGACCAAGCGGCCATGGAAGATCTGGCGGGATTTGCCCAAGAAGGGACCTTCTAGCGCCTTCAGCCGCAAGGGGGGAACAATGTGACTGAGCAGCAGCATCTTGACGCCCGCCTTCTGGGCGATGGTCGCGGCCTGTTCAGGGCTGGTGTGATAGTCGGGTATGTCGTGCAAGATGGTCTCGAGGTTCGGTCGTCCGGCCTTGGCTGCGCTCTTTTGCATCATCAGCACGAGTTCTGGCGATAGGGCTTCGTGGATCAGGATGTCAGCATCTTTGGCGGCCGTCTGGACGCTGGCCGAGGGCTTGGTGTCGCCGCTGATCACGACCTTTCGACCCTTATATTCAAAGATATAGCCCACGGCCGGTTCAACGGGGCTGTGGTCGACCAGGAAGGCGCGGACCTTGAGGTCGGGCTCATCAATGATCAGGACTTCAGGGTTAGCGGCATCGATGGGGAAGGGGCGCGCCTCGCCGCCTGATCCTTCAGGAGGCATCACCTTGGGGCCGTGGTGCGCGATGCGATAGCCACGGTCGAGGGTATAGGCGGTGTTGAAGCCGAACACGACCTGATCAACCCCCGGAGGGCCATAGACCGTCAGCGGCTTTTGCGCCGAGCCGCCCCAGTGCTGAAGCATCAGGCCGCCCAGTCCGTCAATATGATCAGAATGGAAGTGGGTCAGGAAGGCGGCGTCTACCCGAGCGGGTCCAAGGTTCATCAGGCTGAGATTGCGCGTCGCCCCGTCGCCAATATCGACCACAAACAGCTTCTTGCCCGCAATGACCGCAACACAAGGACCCGCGCGATCCGCGTCAGGCAGGGGCGAACCCGCGCCGCACAGGCCGACATGTAGACCGTCAGGCAAGGCATCGATGGGGTCCGCGGCCAAGGTCTTGACCAGAACCCGCTCCATCAGCGCAACGGCGATCTTGCCGCGCAGCAGAAAGCCACTGCCAATCAAGGCCAGGATGACACCCAAAATGAGCAAGGAACGTTTGGACATAGGTCTATTGGCCTTCATAATACAGCGAAGACTCACAACTATATTATGGCATGGATAGTGTCAATAGTTGGTCGAGGCCTACTCCCTCAAAACCGTCCTAAACCCCGTGTGCGACGCGCCGCTGTCGCTGGGTCCGGCGCTGCGGGCGGCGGGTCTGTAGCGGTAGCAGTAATCGTCCGAGCACAGAAAAGACCCGCCCTTGACCACATGCTTGGGCACGGTCTGGTCGGCGGGGTCAAAGGCCATGTCGATGGGCGGGCCATCGGCGGGGTTTTCGGATAGGCCGGGTCGGTACCAGTCCTTGGTCCATTCCCAGACATTGCCGCCCATATCATAGAGGCCAAAGCCATTGGCCGGATAGCATCCGACCGAGGCGGTGCGGGCCTTATAGCCGTCATCACCATTATCGACGATGGGAAATACCCCTTGCCAGCTATTGGCGCGGGGCTTGGCGGCGGTCTGGGGCTCATCGCCCCAGTCATAGGCCTTGCCCTCTAGGCCGCCGCGCGCGGCATATTCCCATTCGGCCTCGGTGGGCAGGTCTCGGCCAAGCCACTGGGCGTAGGCGAGGGCGTCTTGATGGGCGATGTGAACGACGGGCCACTGATCCATGCCCTTGATGGTGCTGTCAGGGCCAAAGGGACGGCGCCAATCGGCTCCGGGTATGACGCTCCACCAGGCGGCGGGATTGCTGCGATCGGTCCCGCTCAGCATGCCGACAAAGACAAGGGATGAGGGATTGAGCTGATCGCCGCTCAGTTGGGGATAGACCTTAGGGTCCAGCGGGCGTTCGGACAGGGTGACATAGCCGGTCGCGGCCACGAACTGGGCAAAGGCGGCGTTGGTGACCTCGGTCTGATCAATCCAGAAGCTGCCGACCTTAACCTTGGCGGGAGGGCCTTCTTCGCTATGGACGGCTGCAGCCCCCATGCTGAAGGTCCCGCCCTTGATCTGTACCATCCCGGCCTTGGGATTGGCGGGGGTGGGGAGGGTAAGGCTGGCCTGACAGGGCTTTGACGGCGCAGGGGCCACCTCAGCCTGCTGCGATGGCTTGGCCGAGCAGGCGGCCAGCAGGGTCAGGGCGCACCAACCCACCGCGAGGGGCGCGAGCGGGCCTTTCAGGAGCGTTGGGCGAGATAACTTCGTCATAGGCTCAGGCTACATCGACCAGGCCTCAGCCGAAAGATGGCATTTCATCATCGGTCCATCTGCCTATAGAAGGTCCGCGACGGCCTATCAGCCTGCGGAGACGCCCTTGAACTATCGCCACGCCTTTCACGCCGGAAATTTCGCCGATCTGGTCAAGCATGCCGCTGTGCTGGCTGTTCTGGCACAAATGACCAAGGCCAAGGCCCCGGTCACGGTGATCGACACCCATGGCGGTGCCGGTGCCTATGATCTGGGCTCTGAAATGGCGCGCAAGTCGGGTGAGGCTGAGGCAGGCATTGGTCGGTTGATGGCCTTGCCCAAGGCTCCAGAGGTCTATCAGCCGCTCGTCGAAGCGGTGCGAAAGCTCAATGGTGGCAAGGGCTTGCGGCTCTATCCGGGCTCGCCGCGTCTGGTGATAGAGGCGCTTAGGCCAAGCGATCACTATATGGTCTGCGAACTGCGTCCTGATGATTTTGCCCTTCTGGAACAGACCCTTAAGGGGGCTAAGGCCAAGGTCACGGCCCTGATGGATGACGGCTATGTCATGGCCGCCCAGCGCACGCCGCCGACCGGTCCTGTGCTGGCCCTGATCGATCCGCCCTTTGAGCGGGCCGATGACTATGATCGGGCGGCGACGGCAGCCCTTGCCATGATCCATCGAAATCCCGGCGCGGTGGTGATGGTTTGGACGCCGCTCAAGGACCTTGAGACCTTTGATGGCTTTTTGCGCCGCCTTGAGCAGGTTGCCTTACCGCCAACCCTGGTGGTGGAGGCGCGGCTTCGGCCCCTAACGACCCCCATGCGCATGAATGGCTGCGCTCTGGTTATCTTGAACGCCCCAACTGAACTGGCAGAGCCGTTGAAGCAGGCGGCCGGTTGCGTGGTTGAGGCCCTTGGCGAGCCCGGCGGTGAAGCGCGGGTCTGGTCGCTCGCCTAGGTCGATTTATTTTGCATGTGCGAGATGAAATCCCGTGTTATATTGCGATGCACAATATGGGCCTTGGCCGTGATGGCGAGGTCGCAACACGGAGACAGCGGTTATGAGCCAGCAAGACAAGCTGTCGGGCGAGCCTTCTGCCCGATTTGATCCCCAATCCCTGATGGCGGCACCGATTGGCCTATCGACCCCCTTTTTCCTCGCCTATTACAGCGCGGCGAGCGTCGGGGCGGCCTTTTGGTGGATGAGCCAGTTGACGCGCTACACCCATCTTGAGGCCAAGATGGCCGAGGCCTCATCCGCGCCTGAACCCATTGTGATCCTCGCCTGTGAGCCTGAGGTCGAGCCCGAAACCGTTTCTGAGCCTGAGGTTCTGATCGAAGCGCAAGGGGTCGTTGTCGCCGCGCCTGAAACGATTGAGGCACCCGCCGCGCCTAAGCCCGCCGCAAAGCCTCGCGTCCGTAAGGCCAAGGCGAAGGCCTGATCGACCTAGTCCCGCGTCTCGAAGGCCGTCAAGAGACGATCAGCGGCCAGGGACGCGGGCACCTGTCCGCCCCGCACGGCCTCTTCTAGGGCGTCAGAGATGGCGCTGACCTGCGGCGCATTGCGGAACATCTGATCCAGCCGGTCGCGGACCATGGCCCACATCCAGCGGGCGTTCTGGTCGGCACGGCGCGAGGCCCGCTCGCCATTGGCCTCCATGATGTCGCGATGGCGCAGGATCTGCTGCCATAGCTTTTCCAAGCCCTGATTGTTCCGTCCCGAAGCGGTGATGACCGGCGGCGTCCAGTCGTTGGAGGCGGGGGTCAGGATGTGAAGGGCGGCGCGATAGTCGCTGGCTGACCGCTCCGCGAGAGGCGGGTCAATGTCGGCCTTGTTGATCACGATCATGTCCGCAATCTCGATCAAACCCTTCTTGATGCCCTGAAGCTCGTCGCCGCCGCCCGGGATCAGGAGGGCGAGGAAGAAATCGACCATCTCGGCCACGACGGTCTCTGACTGGCCCACACCCACCGTCTCAACAATGATCACGTCAAAGCCTGCCGCTTCGCACAGAAGCATGGCCTCGCGGGTCTTGCGCGCCACCCCGCCCAGAGCACCGCTCGAGGGTGAGGGGCGAATGAAGGCGTTGGGATCGACGCTGAGCTGCTCCATCCGGGTCTTGTCGCCGAGGATCGAGCCGCCCGTGCGCCCGCTGGAGGGGTCAACAGCCAGAACCGCGACCCTGTGACCGGCGGCGGTCAGATTGCGGCCCAGAGCCTCGATGGTGGTGGACTTGCCAGCCCCCGGAACGCCCGTAATGCCTACGCGCTGGGCTTTCCCGGTCAGGGGCATAAGAATTTCGATCATCCGTCTGGCCAGCACCTGATGGTCCATCCGGTTGCTTTCGACCAAGGTGATGGCTCGCGCCAGAGCCGCGCGCTCACCGGCTGCAACGGCGCTCGCGAGGGCTTCAGGATCGGGCAGGGGCCTTGGGGTCATGGGAGGCTCAAATCAGGGCGGCGCAAGGACGGGCCTTGGGCGATAATGGCAATGGCCCCTTCGCGCAATGGGGCTATGGTGAGCAGGGGCAGGACCCAATTGGCACGGCGCAGAGTGTCGCACCCCTTGTGTGCTCGAAAAGCCACACTTACATGCGAGGAAAGGTTCTGGACAATGCCGCAAGGTGGGTTGGCCAGAATGTCCGCCGATCACGGGGAATCCTATGAATATCGACCTCTATTCCGACCGTGCCAAACAGGCCATCCAATCGGCTCAGAGCTTGGCCATGGCCCGCCGCCACCAGCATCTGTCGCCGGAGCATCTGCTCAAGGTCTTGCTGGAAGAAAAGGACGGGCTTTCGCGCACCTTGATCACCCAAGCTGGTGGTAAGGCCGATCAGGTCATCCAAGAGACGGAAAGTCTCCTGAACAAGATGCCAAAGGTCGAGGGCGGCTCTGGCCAACTCTATATGAAATCCGAAACGGCTCGCGTCTTTGCGACGGCCGAAGAAGCCGCCAAGGCGGGCGGCGATGCCTTTGTCACGACCGAGCGCTTGTTGTCGGCGCTGGCCAAGGACGGCGGGGAGGTTTCAGAGGTCTTGAAGAAGGCGGGCGTTACCCCAGCCTCCATCGACACTGCCGCCAACGCTATCCGAAAGGGCCGCACCGCCGACACCGCTTCAGCCGAAGAGGGCTATGACGCCCTGAACCGCTATGCGCGCGACCTGACTCAAGCGGCGCGCGATGGCAAGCTCGACCCTGTGATTGGCCGCGACGAGGAAATTCGCCGCACCATTCAGGTCCTCTCGCGCCGGACCA
The DNA here is from genome assembly GCA_947441065.1 of Caulobacteraceae bacterium. Taxonomy (GTDB): domain Bacteria; phylum Pseudomonadota; class Alphaproteobacteria; order Caulobacterales; family Caulobacteraceae; genus CAISGS01. Next base: position 8,189 of record CANESI010000041.1, on the reverse strand, counting down.
AGAACAATCCCGTCCTGATCGGTGAGCCGGGCGTTGGCAAGACCGCCATCGTCGAAGGCCTTGCGCTGCGCATCGTCAATGGCGACGTGCCCGAGGGCCTGAAGGACAAGAAGCTGATGTCTCTGGACATGGGCTCCTTGATCGCCGGGGCGAAGTTCCGGGGCGAGTTCGAAGAGCGCCTGAAGGCCGTTCTGAACGAAACGACCGCTGCGGAGGGCCAGATCATCCTGTTCATCGACGAGATGCACACCCTGGTCGGGGCGGGTAAGTCCGAGGGGGCGATGGATGCCTCCAACCTTCTAAAGCCAGCACTTGCGCGCGGTGAACTACACTGCGTTGGTGCCACGACGCTGGATGAATATCGCAAGCACGTGGAAAAGGACGCCGCACTGGCGCGCCGGTTCCAGCCGGTCTTTGTCTCTGAGCCCACGGTCGAAGACACGGTCTCGATCCTGCGCGGCCTGAAGGAAAAGTACGAGCTGCACCACGGGGTGCGGATTTCTGATGCCGCCATCGTCGCCGCCGCCACCCTGTCGAACCGCTACATCACCGACCGGTTCTTGCCCGACAAGGCCATCGACCTGATCGATGAGGCGGGCAGCCGCGTGCGTATGGCTGTCGATTCTAAGCCTGAAGAGCTGGACGAGATCGACCGCCGCTTGGTTCAGCTGAAAATCGAGCGCGAGGCCCTGAAGAAGGAAACCGACTCCGGCTCGGTCGCGCGTCTGGTCAAGCTGGAGGAAGAGCTATCTGGGCTTGAGGTCCAGTCGGCGCAGATGAGCAGCCGCTGGAAGGCGGAAAAGGATAAGATCGGTTCGGCGGCTCAGGCCCGCGAAGCCTTGGATCGTTTGCGCGCCGAACTGGTTCAGGCCCAGCGTTCTGGCGACCTGCAAAGGGCGTCTGAGATCATGTATGGCCAGATCCCGCAGCTCGAAAAGCGGCTTGCCGCTGGAGAAACCGAGAATAAGGACGCCATGACCCTTGAGGTTGTTGATGCTGAGCAGATCGCGGCGGTCGTCTCGCGCTGGACCGGTATCCCGGTTGAGAAGATGCTCGAGGGCGAGCGTGAAAAGCTACTGCGCATGGAAGACCAGCTGCGCGCGCGCGTGGTCGGTCAGGATGAGGCGCTGGAGGCGGTTTCTGACGCTGTGCGCCGCTCGCGCGCGGGCCTGTCTGATCCCAATCGCCCCATCGGCTCGTTCCTGTTCCTCGGCCCCACGGGCGTGGGCAAGACCGAGCTGACCAAGGCCTTGGCCGAGCTGATGTTCACCGATGAGAGCGCCATCACCCGCATCGACATGTCCGAATATATGGAAAAACATTCGGTCAGCCGCATGATTGGCGCGCCTCCCGGCTATGTCGGCTATGACGAGGGCGGGGCCCTGACCGAAGCGGTGCGACGCAGGCCCTATCAGGTCATCCTGTTCGATGAGGTCGAAAAGGCCCATCCGGACGTGTTCAATGTGCTGTTGCAGGTCCTTGATGATGGGCGTTTGACTGATGGTCAGGGACGCACGGTCGATTTCCGCAACTGCCTGCTGATCATGACCTCCAACCTTGGCTCGGAGTTCTTGGCCTCACAGGGCGAGGGCGATGATGTAGAGGCTGTGCGGCCGATGGTCATGGACAGTGTGCGCCGTCATTTCCGGCCCGAGTTCCTGAACCGCATCGATGAGATCATCCTATTCCGCCGTCTTGGCCGGATGCAGATGGGCTCGATCGTCAAGATCCAGCTCCAGCGGGTCGAAAAGCTGTTGGCTGACCGTCAGATGTCGATGGTTGTGTCTCCCGAAGCCATGCACTGGCTGGGCGAGCGCGGCTATGATCCGGTCTATGGCGCGCGGCCCTTGAAGCGGGTGATCCAGAAAGACCTGACCGACAATATCGCCCGCCAGATCCTTGAGGGCACCTTGAAGGACGGCGACCTGTTCGAGATTGGCCTTGGCAATGGCAAGCTAGAGATCGGCAAGGCCAAGGTTCACTGACCTTGGCCCTAGCCTTTGAGCAGCTTGGCGGCTCTGGGGGCGAAATAGGTGATGATGCCGGCGGCTCCAGCCCGTTTGAAGGCCTGTAGGCTTTCGAGCATGGCGCGCTCCTCGTCGATCCAGCCCTTGCCGCCAGCGGCCATGATCATGGCATATTCACCGCTGACCTGGAACGCGAAGGTCGGCATGGCAAAGGCATCGACCACGCGGCGGATGATGTCGAGATAGGGCATGCCGGGCTTGACCATGACCATGTCAGCCCCTTCAGCAATGTCGAGCGCCACTTCGCGCAGGGCCTCGTCCGTATTGCCGGGGTCCATCTGATAGGTCTTCTTGTCGCCTTGCAGGGCCTTGGACGAGCCGATGGCGTCGCGATAGGGGCCATAGAAGGCGGAGGCATATTTCGCCGCATAGGACATGATCATCACGTCGCTCATGCCGTGGCTCTCTAAGGCTGAACGCAGGGCTCCAACGCGGCCGTCCATCATGTCCGAGGGGGCCAGAATATCGGCCCCGGCCTCGGCCTGCATCAGGCCTTGCGCGATCAGCCGTTCGATGGTGGCGTCATTGAGAATGCGGCCATCCTCGAGCAGGCCGTCATGGCCGTGGTCGGTAAAGGGATCGAGGGCGACGTCGCACATGATGCCGACCTCGGGGGCGGCGTCCTTCATGGCCTTGACCGCATCGGCAATCAGGCCGTTAGGATTGTGCGCTTCCGTACCAAATCCATCCTTCTTGGCCCCATCAATATGGGGGAAGACGGCAATGGCGGGAATGCCGAGGTCGCGCGCTTGAACCGCCGCCTTGGCCGCCTCCTTGACGCTGAGCCGTTCCATGCCGGGCATGGAGGCCACCGGAATACGGGCCTCTTGACCATCATGGACGACCATCGACCAGATCAGATCATTGGGGGTCAGGGCCGTTTCACGCACCATCCGGCGGGTCCAGTCGGCCTGACGCAGGCGACGAAGGCGAGTGGCGGGATAGGACGCGAGGGGAGGGATGGCCATGGTTAGACTTTCAATCTTAGCGAAGGACACCGCTTTGGCGGATCGGCCGTCCTGACGCAAGCCGCAGGGTGCCAATGGCCGACGAGGCGACGAGCCAAATGGCGGTCAGGGACATGGTCACGACGGTGGTGACGCCTAAACTGATGGTCGCAGGCGAGATGCTGACCTTGGAGAAGTCTAGGCTGAAGTGCTCCAACTGATCCCAGCCCTGATAGTCCACGGCCTTCAAGACCGATGCGATAGCCGACAGAAGGGTGGTCAGGAAAAAGATACCTGCGATCAGGGCTAGGGTGAACGAGACCCAAAAGATGAAGATCTGGAACCGATGGTGACTTCTGATCAGGGGTGAAACCTCATCGCGCCGAGAATAGGCCAGCGCGACCGCCACCAGCGCCGGAGCGCCTGCAAAGAAGATCGAGAAAAATAAAAGGCCGTAGGTCAAATAGGCGAGGTTGCGGTCTACCCCGATATCCGAGGGATCTGTGTCGCTGGAATGCAAGGTCACGGCGCGGCTTTCGTCGGTTTAACCAACCTCCAAGATGAGGCCACCATGAGATAATCGCAAGGTGCAGGCCTTGATCTGATGGCTGATGATAAAAATCGGCAATTTGACGAATGAAAATAAGGATTTTGTTGCCGAAGGCTGGGTTGCGCCTTAGCTATCGTTCAGCAACAGGCCGCAAGGCTCACCTGTACTGCGTCATTTCGCGCCTCTCGCAGATTGAGTAGGGTAGGTTAGGTTGCAAGAGTTCGGGGCTTGGCGAGTGAATCGCGGTGCCGTTGAGTGCGTTTACGGTGGCGGCTTAAAGGTCCGCTTCTGGGTCAAGGACGATGCAGATGGATTATAAGGCCGCATTCAAGGCCGCGGTAGGTCAGGTCCGTTCCGAGGGCCGCTATCGGGTATTTGCTGATCTGAAGCGCCATTGCGGTGACTTTCCTCGCGCGACTTGGATGTCGCCGCAAGGAGAACGCGAGATCGTTGTCTGGTGTTCCAACGACTATCTGGGTCAGGGTCAAAATCCTGTCGTCCTGCAAGCCATGCACGAAGCCATTGATGCCAACGGTTCTGGCTCTGGCGGAACACGCAATATTTCGGGTACTACCCATCACCATGTTGAGCTTGAGCTTGAACTGGCCGATCTGCACAAAAAGGAAGCGGCCCTTCTGTTCACCTCGGGCTACGTCGCCAATGAGGCGGCCCTGTCCTGCCTCTATAAGATCTTGCCGGGCCTGATCATTTTCTCGGATGAACTGAACCACGCCTCGATGATTGCGGGCATTCGCAATGGCGGCGGCCAGCGGCAAATATTCCGCCACAACGATCTGGACCATCTGGAAAGCCTGCTCAAGGTCGCGCCCGTCGATGCGCCCAAGCTGATTGCCTTTGAGAGCGTCTATTCGATGGACGGCGACATTTCCGATCTGGCCGGAACCATCGCCTTGGCCAAGAAATATGGTGCCCTGACCTATCTGGACGAGGTCCATGCGGTCGGTCTCTATGGCGCGCGCGGGGCAGGTGTTGCGGAACGTGACGGTGTCATGGATGGCATCGACATTATCGAAGGCACGCTCGGCAAGGCCTTTGGCGTCATGGGCGGCTATATTGCCGGTGACACCGACATGGTCGACGCCATTCGCCTGTTCGCTTCGGGCTTTATCTTCACGACCTCCTTGCCGCCAGCCTTGACGGCGGGTGCCTTGGCCAGCGTGCGTTGGCTCAAGGAGCATGATGAGGTGCGCCAAATTCACCAAGAGCGGGCCGAGACCCTCAAGCGCATGATGACTGAGGTCGGCCTGCCGGTCATGCCGTCGGTCAGTCACATTGTACCGCTGCTGGTGGGTGACCCCCATCACTGCAAGCTGGTCTCGGACCTCTTGCTCAGCGACCACAATATCTATGTCCAGCCGATCAACTATCCGACGGTGCCAAGGGGAACCGAGCGTCTGCGCTTCACGCCGACCCCTTATCACACAGATGCGATGATGAAGGATCTGGTCACCGCGCTCGATAGGCTCTGGTCACGTTGTAACGTGCAGCGCTTGGGCGGCCACGCGGCTTAGGGGCGATGGCGGACCCGTCAAGATCTGAGGTCTTGGTCGAGTTTACCCGCCGTGGTGCCTATTTGCGTTGCGCCGTGGTCCATGTGGCCACGGGTCTAGAGGCCTCAGCAATGGGGCCGCACAATGTCAATCCAAAGGCGCTGGAACAGATCGCTATGGGCAAGCTCAAGCGCGCTTTGACCGCTCAAGGCTGAAATGGCGCGCCCTTTGCCGAACCGCAACGACATTGGCTGTATGTGATCCGAATTTGGCCGTTAGAATCTCTGTCTAAGGATTGAACAAAACGGCTTTGAGTTTAAATAGGGGCACCTAAGCGTGACGCCACGCTCGTGCTGATCGATTCCGTCCCAAGGAAGGCCTCTCATGACTGTGCAAGCCCACAAATCCGCCGGTGCTCTGGATGCTTTCTTCGGCGCGTCGCTTAAAGATGCCGATCCTGAACTGTTTGCCAGCGTCGCCGATGAGCTTGAGCGCCAGCAGACCCAGATCGAATTGATCGCGTCGGAAAATATTGTGTCTCGCGCCGTGCTCGAGGCGCAAGGCTCGATCATGACCAACAAATATGCTGAGGGCTATCCGGGCCGTCGCTATTACGGCGGTTGTGAGTTTGTCGATGTCGCCGAGACCTTGGCGATTGAGCGGGCCAAGGCCCTGTTCAACTGTACCTATGCCAATGTGCAGCCCCATTCGGGCGCTCAGGCCAACCAAGCGGTCTTTCTGGCCCTGTTGCAGCCCGGCGATGCCTTTCTGGGCATGGACCTCGCCGCTGGCGGTCACCTGACCCACGGCAGCCCCGCCAACCAGTCGGGCAAGTGGTTCCGCCCGATCCCCTACAGCGTCGATCCGGTCACCCACCTGATCGACTATGATGCGCTAGAAGCCACGGCCCTGCGTGAAAAGCCAAAGCTGATCATTGCCGGGGGGTCGGCCTATAGCCGCCATATCGACTTTGCGCGTTTCCGTGAAATCGCCGACAGCATCGGTGCCTATCTGATGGTCGATATGGCCCACTATTCGGGGCTGATCGCGGGCGGGGCCTATCCCAGCCCTCTGCCCCATGCCCATGTCTGCACCACCACCACGCACAAGACCCTGCGCGGCCCACGCGGCGGCATGATCCTGTCCAACGATCCTGAACTGGGTAAGAAGTTCAATTCAGCGGTGTTCCCCGGTCTGCAGGGCGGCCCTCTCATGCATGTCATCGCCGCCAAGGCCGTGGCGTTCGGCGAGGCGCTGCGTCCTGAGTTCAAGCTCTATGCCCAGCAGGTGGTAACCAATGCCCGCGCCATGGCTGCAGCCCTCAAGGCGGGAGGCGTTGATATTGTCTCTGGCGGCACCGACAGCCATTTGATGCTGGTCGATCTGCGGCCCAAGGGCGTGACGGGCAAGGCAACGGAAGCGGCGCTGGAGCGGGCCCATATCACCTGCAACAAGAACGGCATCCCCTTCGATCCCACCCCGCCCATGACCACTTCGGGCGTTCGTTTGGGCTCACCCGCCGGAACCACGCGCGGTTTTGGTGAAGCGGAATTCACCCGTATCGGTCAATTGATCGCCATCGTGGTCGACGGTCTATCCACCAATGGCGAGGCCAACGGTGCGGTGGAAGCCCAGGTGCGCGAAGAAGTGCTTGCACTTTGCGCCAAGTTCCCGATCTACGGATAGGTAAGATACCAGTTTCACGGGGAGAGCCATCCCATGCGCTGCCCGTTCTGCGGACACATGGAAAGCCAGGTCAAGGACAGTCGCCCGTCGGAAGATGGCGCGGCCATCCGTCGGCGTCGTAACTGCCCCGAATGTGGGGGGCGCTTCACGACCTTTGAGCGGGTACAGCTTCGAGAATTGGCCATCGTCAAACGCTCGGGCCGCAAAACGCCCTTTGACCGCGAAAAGCTGATGCGCTCGATCTCCATCGCCATGCGTAAGCGACCGGTGGATGTGGAGCGTCTGGAGCGGATGGTCTCTTCCATCGTGCGGCAACTGGAAAGCCTTGGCGAGACCGAGCTGCCCAGCCACGTGGTCGGCGAAATGGTCATGAAGGCGCTGAAGGCCATCGATGAGGTGGCCTATGTCCGCTATGCCTCGGTCTATCGCGATTTCCGAGAAACGCAGGACTTCGCCAAGTTCCTCGGCGATGAGGGCCTCAGCGATGATGTGCTGAGCGACGACAGTTGAGCGCCACGGATCGACGCGCCGTCGTCACCCTGAAATTGGCGACCTCTTTGGATGGTCGGATCGCCACGGCCTCAGGCGAAAGCCGCTGGATTACGGGGCAAGAGGCGCGTGAGCAGGGCCATCGTCTTCGTGCCGAGCATGATGCTGTCGTGGTCGGCATAGGAACGGCGCTGGCCGATGATCCGGAATTGACGGTCCGGCTAGAGGGGTTTCAAGGTTCGCAACCGGCTCGGATCGTGTTCGACACCCATCAAAGGCTTGGGACTGACGCCAAGTTGGTGCAAACGGCCCGTCAGATACCAACCATTTTGGTGACGGCTGAGCCGCTGCAACAGCGCTTGACTGACGCAGGGGTGCTGGGTGTTCAAGTCGGATTAGACGCTTTGGGCCATGTGGATATAGCGCAGGCACTGGCGGCCTTGACAGAGTTGGGCCATAGGCTTGGGCGAAGTCTGGATCGGCTCTATATCGAAGGCGGTGGTCAACTGGCGGCGAGCTTTATCGCGGCGGGATTGGTCGACCGGTTGGAATGGTTTCGGGCTCCGATGGTGCTTGGCGGTCAGGGACGGCCAGGGATCGGGGACTTGGCGCTCGAGGCGTTGGCTTCGGCTCCGCGCTATAGACGCATCAACGTCTCAGAGGTCGGTGTCGATCTTTGGGAACGCTATGAGAGGATTTGAATGTTTACCGGCATCATCACCGATATTGGCAAGGTCAGGGCGATCAAGGACACGAACCGTGACCGCCGGTTCGAGATTGAGACCGCCTATGATCTGGCGACCATCGATATTGGTGCCTCCATCGCCCATTCAGGCTGCTGCCTGACGGTGGTCGAGAAGGGGGAGGGCTGGTTTGCGGTCGAGGTGTCGGGTGAGAGCCTGTCTCTGACCACGCTGGACCAATGGGCTGTCGGCGGCAGGATCAATCTGGAGCGCGCCACCAAGGTTGGCGACGAACT
>CANESI010000040.1 GCA_947441065.1 Caulobacteraceae bacterium | reverse complement strand
GGGCGGGATCCGCCTCGCCCAAGGCTTGGAAGGCCGCATTGACCAGCGCCGGGTCACGCTCATCGCCCAGGCGCCGGATCCCCAGACGGGCGAACATGGCGTCGCAAAGAGCCTCGCGATAGGTCACGGCATAGCCATTGAGCACCTCGGCAAGGTCGGCCTCATCGGCCAAGTCGGTCAGGCAGCCCGCCAGTTGCTTCAGACACCAGAGCACAGCCTGAGGCTGACGGCCAAACCGGTAGAGGCCGTTCTGGTCGAAATAGGCCGCGACAAAGTTGGGATCGTTATAGGGCAAGAACCGATAGGGGCCGTAATCGAAGCTCTCGCCCGTGATGTTCATATTATCGGTATTGAGCACCCCGTGGACAAATCCCGCCGCCATCCACCGCGCGGTCGTCACAGCGGCGCGCTGCATCACGCCGGTCAAGAAGGTCAGGGCGCGGGGACCATCCCCCTCCACCGTCAAGATGGCCAGATCATAGACCGCGCCGACATGATCGATCAGGCGGCGGATCAGGTCTGGGCGCTGGAGATAGGCGTGACGCTGGAAGGTGCCATAACGGATGTGGCTGTGGGACAGGCGGGTCAGCACGGCTGAACGGGTCGGACTGGGCTCATCATTGCGCTCAAGCGCCTCGCCGGTCTCGATGAGGCTAAAGGCCCGCGAGGTCGGCACGCCCTGCGATTCCAACATGGCGGCAGCCAACACCTCTCGCACGCCGCCCTTGAGGGTCAGTCGGCCATCGCCACTGCGGGACCAGGGCGTGCGGCCCGTGCCCTTGGTCGCCAGATCTAACAGACGCGAAGGCGCGCCCTCTGTGGCTGGGGTCTCACGAAGCTGCGCATAGAGAAAGCCGCGACCATCGCCGAGCTGTGGATTATAAACCCCGAACTGGTGGCCGTGATAGCGCATGGCCAAGGGCTGAGGCTGATTGCCAGGCAAGGGCTCAAACCGGGCAAAGGCCGCCACCCAATCGGCATCACTCAACCCGTCTAGGCCTACGCTGGCCGAAGCCCGAACATTGCGAAAGCGAATGATCGCCTGCGGAAAATCGGCGGGCGCGACCGGATCGGCATAGTCCGCCCCCAAGGCCATATAGAGCGGATCGGGCCGATAGGCCGGGCTGGTCAAGGAGGAGAAAGGTGCCATCCCTTTCCCATGCCGATATTAGCCTAGGGTTTCAAGTCCCCCGTCGCGCTAACGCTTGGCGGGCGGTGCGCCAGCGCGTAAGAGGGGGCAATCCCTTGATTTGATCTTGATCGGTCGCAGGAACAGCCCATGCCCCGTCGTCCCACGCTCGATTTCTTGAAGACAGAGACGGCATCGGGCCTGTTTTTGATCATCGCTGCGCTTGCGGCCATGATCGTCGCCAATTCCAATCACAAGGACGCCTATTGGGCCTTCGTCCATCAGCCCTTCACCGTTCAGTTTGGTGACTTTGTCGCGACCAAGCCGTTCCAGAAATGGATCAAGGACGGCTTGATGGCCGTGTTCTTCTATGTGGTCGGGCTGGAGATCAAATATGAGGTCCTCAAGGGCGAACTGTCGAGCGCGCGCAAACTGGCCCTGCCCCTGATCGCAGCGCTTGGCGGCATGATCGGTCCAGCGCTGGTCTATACCCTTATCAACCTAGGTCCCGGAGGGGCCCTGCGTGGCTGGCCGATTCCAACGGCGACCGACATCGCCTTTGCCGTCGCCATCTTGGCCTTGGCGGGCCGGGGCCTACCGGGATCCTTAAGACTGTTTCTTCTAACCCTCGCCATCGTCGATGATCTTGGGGCCGTGGCGCTCATCGGCGTGCTCTTTACCGATGAACTCTATTACAAGGCTCTCGTCGGCGCTGGACTTGGACTGTCTGCACTGGCCCTCTTGGGACGATGGAAAGGGGCTCCCCTCGCCTTTCATGTCATAGGCTTTGTCGTGGTCTGGGCCTTTACGCTCAAGTCTGGGATCAACACCTCTCTGGCGGGCGTCGCCTGCGCCATGCTGGTGCCTATTGCGCCGCAAAAGGCCGGGCAGGAGGGGACGCTGAAGCTGTTCATGCACAGCCTTCACCCCTATGTCGCCTATGGGATCTTACCGCTCTTTGCCTTTACCGCCGCCGGGTTCACGCTCGAGGGGCTCAATCTACGGGACGTTCTAGCGCCCCTCCCCCTCGGCATCGCGGCGGGCCTGTTCTTTGGTAAGCAGGTGGCGGTTCTGAGCTGCATCGCTCTGGCGGTAAAGTCGGGTCTGGCGCGCAAGCCGACCGGGGCAACTTGGCTAGAGCTCTATGGAATCAGCGTGCTGTGCGGAATCGGCTTTACCATGAGCCTGTTCATCGGTGGCCTCGCCTTTGTTGCAGGAGACGCCCTGATTCAGACACAGATTCGGCTTGGTGTCGTCGTCGGCTCGGTCGCCTCAACCGCTCTCGCCTTCGCTGTGCTCAATTTCGCGGCACAAAAAAGGCGTCAAAGTGGCGAAATGGCCCCGGACGAGACCTAATCTGTTTCATTTGAGTCACACCGCGACGAAAGCCTTGACGCACAAGGGCTTGCACCTTGCGTCCCAACCGACCCTCCCTATGTTTCGGGCAAGCTCGAACAGGCATAAGCCGGAAATGAGCGTAACGCGGGAACCCGAAAATGGGACCGCACAACCGCCGGGGAAGTTCATTGCGTATCGCAAACATTCTGAAATATACGGCCTCCGTCGCCGTACTCGCCGCCTTTGCAGGTAGCGCCAACGCCCAAGAGGCCAATCGTCAGGTCGACGAAATCGTCGTCACCGCTCAAAAGCGCGAGCAGAGCCTGCAAAATGTGCCCATCGTGGTTACGGCCCTGCCGCAAAAGCTGCTGCAAGATGCAGGCGTCAAGGACATTAAGGACCTGACCATCCTGACACCAGGTCTCATGGTTACCTCGACCTCCAACGAAACCGTCACCACCGCCCGCATCCGCGGTATCGGCACTGTCGGTGACAATCCAGGTCTTGAATCCTCCGTCGGCGTTGTCGTCGATGGCGTCTATCGTCCGCGCAACGGCGTTGGCTTTGGCGATCTGGGCGAACTGGAACGGGTTGAAGTGCTGAAAGGTCCTCAAGGCACCCTGTTTGGCAAGAACACCTCCGCTGGCGTGATCAGCATCCTCAGCACGGCTCCAAAATTCGACTTTGGTGCCAATGGCGAACTGACCTTGGGCAACTACGGCACCATCGGTGGTTCGGCCTCGGTGACCGGCCCAATCATCGCTGACAAGCTAGCTGGCCGCCTGTTCGTGGCCAAGCGCCAGCGCGACGGCTTCTATGATGTGCGCACCGTCAATGGTCCCCGCACCAATAACGAAGACGCCAACCAAGATTTCTACAGCGTCCGTGGCCAACTGCTGGCGACCCCGACCTCGGATCTGGATTTCCGCGTCATTGCCGACTTCACCAAGCGTGACGAAAACTGCTGCGCGGCCGTGCAAGTGGTCCGCGCGGCTGGCGTGCAGGGTCTGTTCAACAGCCTGACCGGCGGCGTTGCCACCACCTTGAACCCTGTCGATCCTGGCTCGCGGATGACCTATTCCAACCGCGACACGACGCAAAAGATCGAAGACAAGGGCCTGTCCGTCGAAGCCAACTGGGCCACCCCATGGCTCGGCGGCGCGAAGCTGACCTCGATCACGGCTTGGCGCAACTGGAAGACCATCAATGGTCAAGACTCCGACTTCTCGGGCGCGGACATCTGGTACCGTCCTGACAACGGGGTCAACTACACCGAGTTTGACCAGCTGAGCCAAGAGTTCCGTCTGGCGGGCCAGGCTGACAAGCTAAACTGGCTGGTCGGCGCTTTCGCCACCCAAGAAAAGCTCAATGGCGGCACCCATCTGTTGTTCGGCAACAGCTACCGGTCGTTCATCGGCGCTCTGGCAGGCACAACCCTGCCTGCATCGTTCTACGTTGCCGGCACAGGCCAGAACGATGATCACGAACAGGAAGCCAAGGGCATCGCCCTGTTCACCAACAATGCCTATGCGGTGACGGACAAGCTCGAAGTAACGATGGGCCTTCGTTACACCAACGAAGAAAAGACCCTGAACTCGCAATATCGCAACGCCGGCACGGGCGGCGTCTGCTTCGCAGCCTCGCTCTGTTTCCCTTGGACGGATCCAGCGTTCAACAAGGTCAATGTCAACCAGTCGCGTACCGAAAGCGAATGGAGCGGCACCGTCAAGGCGTCTTACCGCTTCACGCCAAGCGTCATGACCTACGCGTCCTACGCTCGCGGCTACAAGGCTGGTGGCTTTAACCTCGACCGCGCCCGTACCCGTCTGACCACAGCAGGCGTGCCAACGCCAAGCGCGCCCTTCTATGCGGTGAACTCCGACACCTCATTTGGCGGCGAGTTTGTCGACAGCTTCGAACTGGGCGCCAAGTCCAGCCTGTTTGATCGTTCGGTGCTGTTCAACGCTTCATTGTTCCATCAGACCTTCACGGACTTCCAACTGAATGCCTTCACCGGCGTCAGCTTCATCGTCACCTCGGTGCCAGAAGTGGTGTCGCGCGGTCTGGACACGGACTTTGTCTGGTTCACGCCCGTCGACGGTCTGAACGTCCAAGGCGGCGTCACCTATGCCGAAACCCAGTATGGCAGCTTTACTGTCCCCACTGGCGCATCGCCACGTCTGCCCAATACCCGCGTTTCCTTCGCACCGCTCTATTCGGGCTCTCTGGCAGCCAGCTACGAGCGGTCGATCGGTTCGGGCCTCGAAGCCCGGGCTAGCCTGAGCGCGAAATATACCTCTTCTTACAACACCGGTTCGGACCTGAACCCCTTGAAGGTTCAACCCGGACTTACAGTGCTCAACGGCCGTATCGCCGTTGGTTCTGAGGACAAGCGTTGGACGGCAGAGTTGTGGGCCCAAAACCTGACCGACGAAAACTACTACCAAGTGGTCTTCGATGCGCCGCTGCAAACCGGCGCGCTGAACGCCTTCATGGGTGCCCCACGCACCTATGGCGCAACCATCCGCGTCCAGTACTAGGCCTTACCCACAGGTCAAAAGAGAGGCGGCCCGGAGCAATCCGGGCCGCCTTTTTTCTTGGCCAAAACGACGGTGCGTGATCTAGCCGAGCGTCTTTTTCAGAGCCCCCACAACATCGTCATAGGCCCCTAAAACCGCCGGGGCCAAGGCAGCGAGATTGTAGAAGCCGTGGATGAAACTGTCATAGTGACGGTGATCGACCTCAATGCCCGCCGCTTGCAAGGCCTTCACATAGGCGATGCCCTCGTCGCTGAGCGGATCGTAACCCGCCGTCGAGACAAAGGCTGTTGGCAGGCCTGATAGATTTTTGACATCCAGAACCGACACGCGAGGGTCCGCACCCAAGCCCGTATCGCCAAACAGAGCATCGCGGAAATAGTGCATGCCTGCCTTGGTGAGGAAGAAGCCCTCGGCCAAACGGTCCATGGACTCCGTGGTCACGGTGAAGGTGGTGACCGGATACATCAAGACCTGCATGGCCAGCCTATGCTGGCCAGCATCACGTAGATCAATAGCAATGGCCGCTGAGAGATTGCCCCCTGCACTGTCGCCGCAGGTCGCGATACGGGCCGGATCGAAACCGATAGAGGCCGCATTCTCGAACGCCCAGTTGGTCGCCGACAGGCAGTCATCATGCGAGGCTGGGAAGGGGTGTTCTGGGGCGAGGCGATAGTCAACGGCCAAGACCCGATAGCCCGTCAGGTCAGCCAGACGGCGACAGACATCATCATGGGTTTCCAGATCGCCGATGACCCAGCCGCCGCCATGGAAGAAGACAATACCGGGGGTCACTGCCGCCGCCCCCTTGGGGATGTAGTGACGAACAGGGATCGGGCCAGCCTTTCCAGGGACGGTAAAGTCGCGAGTCTCAACCGGGCCAATCGGCGGCTCTTCGCCAAACTTCATCGTCCGATAGACTTCGCGCGCGGCCTCGGGCGCTAGGGTATCGAGTGACGGTGCACCCGCTTCAGCGGCGGCATCGAGCATGGCTTTGAAATAGGGGTCAAGCATGGGGCGGGTTCCTTGGTCAGGGTTTTATGAACAGTAGCCGCTGGACAGGCCGCGTCAAATGCCATGTGCGCCGCACTAAAGACCGGACTCCGAATCTTATCCCCCCTTGTCGCAGCGCCCTTACATCAAGGGCCTCAACCTGCTGCAGAAAGATCAGCCCATGACCTTTGATGACGCCTTTGACCTGTTGATCGGCCATGAGGGTGGCTATGTGAACCATCCGAGCGATCCGGGTGGTGAGACCCGCTTTGGCATCTCCAAACGCGCCTATCCCGCGCTCGACATCAAGGCCCTAACCCTCGATCAGGCCAAGGCGATCTATCGGCGTGACTATTGGATCCCAGCGGGCTGTGACCGGGCACCCGAACCGCTTCGGTTCGATCTGCTGGATATGGCGGTCAATAGCGGCGTTAAGATCGCCATCAGGACCCTGCAAAGGGCGCTGGGCATCAGAGACGATGGCCTGATCGGCCCCGCCACCCTGTCGGCCCTGTCTCAGAGCAATCCCACGGCGGTGCAGGCGAGGTTCAATGGCGCGCGGCTGCAGATGATGACCGACCTTGCGACCTGGCCAACCTTTGGCAAGGGATGGGCCAGACGGATTGCCGCCAACCTGATGCGGGTATAATCGCCCCCTTTGAAAGCGAACCTTTGCAGTGCTAGCCTGCCGCCATGGCGCGGGACAGCGCCGCACAGGGAGCCCCATCATGAGCCAGCCACTTGACGCTGCCGCCACCGACCCCAAGGCCTTGGGCCTGATGCAGGGATTTCCACCTCCGCCTGAAAAGAGACTGACCCTGACAGGCGGATCGAGCCTGCAGTTCCCAAACAGCCGCTGGGCCCTGAGCAATGTGCGCCAAACCGGGCCGAGCGTGAATGTCCGCCGCGGGTCAAACCCTGCCAGCCCCCTGCCCCGCGCCGAGCGTGACGATCTCGATGCCGTGACCTTCACTACGATGGATGGTCGGACCATGAGTTGGGCCGAGTCCTTAGGCGTGAACTATACTGACGGCATCGTGGTGATGCACAGGGGCAAGATCGTTCAGGAACGCTATTTCGGCGCTTTGAAACCTGAACTGACCCATCTGGCCTTTTCCGTGACCAAGTCTTTTGTTGGGCTTTTGGCCGCCATGATGGCCCATGAAGGCCGCCTCGACCCAAGCCAAAAGGTCAGCACCTATCTGCCCGAACTATCCGCCACGGCCTATGGCGATGCGACGGTCCGTCAGGTGATGGATATGATCATTGGCGTTCGATATTCCGAGGTCTATGTCGATCCCAATGCCGAGGTCTGGGCCTATAGCCGTGCCGCCGGTCTGGCACCGCTGGCTGCGGACTATACCGGGCCGCGCACCATCTTCGATTTCCTCTTGGCATTGGAAAAGGAAGGCGAGCACGGCCAAGCCTTTGCCTACAAGACCTGCAACACCGAGGTCCTCAGCTGGATCATGCAGCGCATCACCCATCAGCCAATCGCGGAAATGATCTCCGAGCGGATCTGGCAGATGCTCGGCACCGAAGAGGATGGCGATCTCTATGTCGATCCCACTGGCGTTGCGATGGCCGGGGGCGGGTTTAGTACGACCTTGCGTGATCTAACGCGCTTTGGAGAAATGATGCGTCTCGGCGGCCAGTTCAACGGCCAACAGATTGTACCCGAAGCCGTCGTCAAGGATATCGAGACCGGGGCCGATCAGGGGCATTTTGCCAAGGCTGGGGTGCTGACCCTGCCCGGCTGGTCCTATCGCAACATGTGGTGGGTCGCCCATGACCGGTTCGGAGCCTACAGCGCCCGCGGCATCCACGGTCAGGCCCTATGGATCGCGCCCAAGGCCGATGTCGTGATCGCGCGCTATGCCTCCCATCCCGTGGCTGGCAATGGCAACAGCGTCCTCGATCAGGTTTCCCTGCCTGCCTATCACGCGATAGCGGATCATCTGATGAGGGGGTAACCCCCTACCCCGGCTTCGCCGGTACTTCCCCCAGAGGGGGAAGATTTGCCGTCCGTGATCTTCCCCCTTTGGGGAAGTGGCGCGAAGGGCCGTAGGGGGTTTTGATCTAAAAAGACCCCCTCACCCAACCCTCTCCCCCAAGGGGGCGAGGGCTTATTCTTTCTTAGCCCTCTCCCTATGGGAGAGAGTTGGGTGAGGGCCTTTTTAAGTGGCTCCTTCGAAGCGCCCCTACCCCACCATCCGTTCCCGCCCTTCCCAGAAGCTCTTGCGCAGTTCGCGGCGCAGGACCTTGCCGGAGGGGTTGCGGGGTAGGGCGTCGGTGAAGTCGACGGTCTTGGGCACCTTGTAGCCCGCGATCAGGCCTCGGCAGTGGGCGATGATGGCGCCGGCATCGGCCTCGAAACCGGGGCGCAGGACCACGACTGCCTTGACCGCCTCGCCCCACTTGTCGTCGGGCACGCCAATGACGGCGGCATCGGCGATACTGGGATGGCTATAGAGCGCGTTCTCGACCTCGGCGGGATAGACGTTCTCCCCGCCTGTAACGATCATGTCCTTCACCCGGTCGTGGATATAGAGATAGCCGTCGGCGTCGAAATAGCCCGCATCGCCGGACTTGAACCAGCCCTCCGCATCGATGGCCTCGGCCGTAGCTTCGGGGCGGTTCCAATAGCCCTTCATGACGCCCGCTGAGCGGATCTCAATCTCGCCGACCTCCATCACTGCCGCGGTCTCGTCGCCATTGCGCACCCGCACCTCGAACCCAGGCCAAGGCCGCCCGCAGGCCCGCAGCTTGTCGGTCCGAAGGTCATGATCTTCCGGGGTCAGGACGCAGCCGCCACCGATGGTCTCGGTCAAGCCATAGAGCTGGGTGAAGGAACAGGCGAACTGCTTCTTGGCTGCCAGCAAGACCGATTCCGAGATCGGCGAGGCGCCGTAGAAGATGCGCTGCAGGCTGGAAAAATCAGTCTCGGCGCAGCCCGGCGTCTGAAGGACCATATTGATGATCACTGGCGCGAGGAAGGCGTGGTTGACCCGGTGCTCGGGGATCAGCTTTAGGATCACCGCCGGATCTACCTCGCGCAGGACCACAACCTTGCAGCCCTGCAGCAGGCCCAAGGCCCCCAGATTACAGCCCGCGACATGGAACAGAGGCATGGCCGCCAAGAGGACGTCCCCGGCCTCATAACGCGCCCAGCCCGCATTGATCCCGCAGGTGAAGAGCTCATGATAGTTGCGGTTGGTCAGCTGCACGCCCTTGGGCAGACCGGTCGTTCCCGACGTATAGAGCTGGATGATGTCGTCATCGTCCTGAGCGGTCAGGTTGGGGTCGGTCGAGGGATATTGCGCGATCCACTCTTGCAAGGATGGCCAGCGCGCGTGGCCCGGCTCGACCTGGATCAGGTGCTTAAGGTCTGGACAGTCATCGAGGATGGAATCTATGACATCGGCAAAATCTTGCCCGACAAACATGACCCCCGCGCCGCTATCCTTAATGATGAAGGCCGCTTCGGGCGGGGCAAGGCGCCAGTTGACCGGGGCCAGACAGGCGCGAGCCCGGGCCGCACCCATCCACAGGGTAAAGAACTCATCATCATTCTTGGCCATGCAACTGACCCGGTCACCGGGCTTAACACCGGCGGCGATCAGAGCATTGGCGCAGCGATTGGCGGCGTCATTCAGCTCGGCATAGGTGGTGATGCGACCATTGAACCACAGGGCCGTGGCCTCTGGGCGTGCCTTGGCCTGCAAGCGGCCAATATCGGCGATGGTGACGAAATCAGACATGGTGCGCATCCTCCAAGATGGGGTTGAGGTCCAGACCGCGCTTATGACCGGCGGTTCCAGACATAGAAACGCCGCCTCCCCTCACCCGCTGATCGACAGCCGATAAGAGAAGGCGGCGCCTTAAGCTCTCTTACTCAGCAGCAGCCTTAGGGGCATAGCCGAGGACGGCCTTCACTTCCAAGAACTCACCAAAGGCGTGGTCGCCCCACTCGCGGCCATTGCCCGACATCTTGAAGCCGCCAAAGGGGGCCATCATGTCTGGCGCAGCGCCATTGAGGTTCACCTGACCCGCGCGCAGCTTGGACGCCACTTCGCGGACCTTGGCTTGATCCGTGCCCGAGACATAGGCGGCCAGACCATATTCGGTGTCGTTGCCGATGGTGATGGCCTGCTCGACCGAGTCATAGCCAAGGATCGCAACCACGGGGCCAAAGATCTCTTCCTTGGCGATGGTCATGTCGTTGGTGACATTGGCAAAGACGGTGGGCTTTACATAATAGCCCTTGTCCAGACCTTCAGGACGGCCGACGCCGCCGGAGACGAGGGTTGCGCCCTCATCAATGCCCTTTTGGATCAGGCCCTGGATCTTGTTCCACTGGGTTTCCGAAATGACGGGGCCGAGTTGGGCATTACCGTTTGGATCGCCAACCGTGTGGCTGTCAGCGGTTTCCTTCGCGATGGCGATGACCTCGTCCATCTTCTTGCCGGGAACCAGCATACGGGTCGGGGCGTTGCAGGACTGGCCGGAGTTCATCATCACCGAGCGGATACCGCCCGAGACGGCCGAGGCGAAGTCTGCATCTTCCAAGATGATGTTCGGCGACTTGCCGCCCAGCTCTTGGTGAACGCGCTTGACGGTCGGGGCAGCGTTCTTGGCCACTTCGATACCGGCGCGGGTCGAACCGGTGAAGGACACCATATCGACTTCAGGGTGACGCGACATCTCGGCACCGACCACAGGGCCGTCACCATTGACCAGGTTGAACACGCCAGCAGGCACGCCAGCCGCATGCAGAATCTCAGCCCAGATATAGCCCGAGAAGGGGGCGATTTCCGAAGGCTTCAGCACCATGGTGCAGCCCGTGGCCAGAGCCGGGGCGACCTTACAGGCGATCTGATTGACCGGCCAGTTCCAAGGGGTGATGAACGAACAGACGCCGATGGGCTCCTTGACCAACAGGGTCGTGCCGCGCTGCTCTTCGAACTTGTAGTTCTTCAGCACTTCAATGGCGGTCTGAACGTGACCGATACCCATAGCCGCTTGAGCGCGCTGAGCCAGCCAGCCCGGAGCGCCCATCTCTTCGGTGATGGCAGCAGCCATGTCCGCATAACGCTTTTGGTACTCAACGGCGATCCGCTCTAGCAGGTCGATCCGCTCTTCGCGGGTGGTCTGCGAGAAGGTCGCGAAGGCCCGGCGGGCCGCCATAACGGCGTGGTCGACATCGGCGACATCGCCCATGCTGATCGTTCCGCAGACCTCTTCGTTTGCCGGATTGATGACGTCGAGCGTCTTGGCGACGACCGGATCAACCCATTTTCCGTCAATGTAGAATTTCGTGTAGTTGCGCATCTTGCTCTCCTTGAGGCTTCCATCCCGACGGACCGGCAGAACCGACCTTCTTGGGCCTATATTAGTGATCATTGTTCAGGGCGAAAGGGGGTCCCTGATCATTCTTACAATTGGTGCAGCAGCGGCTGGCCCGCAACAGGGCTAACGGCCTTGAGCACATAGTTGGCGCGGATCGATCCGATATAGAGATCGGTCAGACTAGGCCCGCCCCAGGTGATATTGGTCGGGTGATTGACCACGCTGCCAGACGGGTCGTGGATGACGGTGATTTTCCGCCCCTCAGGCGTGATGGCCACGACCTTATTGGCTGCGGGAAGGCAGACCCACAGGTTACCCTCGGCATCCAAACCCACGCCATCGGTATAGCCAAGGCGGCTTTGGATTATGGCAGGCAGGTGGATATTGGGGTTCAACTTGCGGCGGGCGACAATGCCAAGCTTTGGACCATAACGCTCACCCTTGCCCAGCAAGGCACCGGGAAGGATCGGGAAGCGCAGGACATCTCCGGCGCTGGTCTGGGCGCAGAAGAGGAATTTCTCATCCGCCGACATGGCCAAGCCATTGGGAAAACAGAGGCCCTCGGCCACGATCTGACTTGAACCATCGGGACGCAGCACAAACAGAAAGCCATCAGAACGGCCATCCAGCGCTTCGGGCCAAGTCGGGGCATGGGTGGAATTGGCGCACCAGATATTGCCCGCCCTGTCGATGATGGGATAGTTGGATGAGGTTAGGGTCCTGCCCCCGACTTCCGACAATAGGGTTTCGCGCTGACCGGTGGCGGGATCAAACCGCTCCAGTGGCCCAGCCTCGCCGTCATAGATGCCGAAATTGGCGATGATGATCCGGCCTTGCGGATCCATATTGATCCCGTTCGGCGCGCCCATTCGTGGCCCCATGCGCTTGAACGATCCATCCGGGAAGATTTCAGCGACGGCGCTTTGGTGGTCCGAGGCAAAGACCCGGCCACCAGGCCCGACCACAACATCTTCAGGACGATCAATGCCAACAGCGACCTTGCTGAAAGCCGATATCGGCATTTTTTTAAGGCTCATGATCACCCTCCCTGTTGTTGTTGCTGCATGGTGCGCAGGGGACGGGGTTTTGAGCAAGGGGGACGTAAAACCCCCTACCCCCGCTTCGCGGGTACTTCCCCCAGAGGGGGAAGATCAAGGCACGGTAAATCTTCCCCCTCTGGGGGAAGTGGCCCGAAGGGCCGAAGTGGGCCTTGTTTTCTCCCTCTTCCGTTTTCCCCGCGAAGGCGGGGACCCAGACCCTTGCACTCAAGCGGAAAGTGACCCACCGCCCCCTTCCGCGTCATTGCGAGGCGCATAGCGCCGAAGCAACCCAGGGGAACATCACCACTCTTGCGTGTCAGCCCCCTGGGTTGCTTCGCTGCGCTCGCAATGACGCGGTGGTGCGGTGCCCAGAGCCCCCTACCCCCGCTTCGCGGGTACT
This sequence comes from Caulobacteraceae bacterium, assembly GCA_947441065.1. Taxonomy (GTDB): domain Bacteria; phylum Pseudomonadota; class Alphaproteobacteria; order Caulobacterales; family Caulobacteraceae; genus CAISGS01. The sequence continues at coordinate 9,516 of CANESI010000040.1, read as the reverse complement.
TCCCCCAGAGGGGGAAGATCTTGAATTGTGAAATCTTCCCCCTCTGGGGGAAGCGATGCGTAGCATCAAAGGGGGTCTTGTTTGCGCATCACCCATCACCAATCCGGATGGGGCTCAACCAATCCAAGCGCCTCTTCAATCCGGCGGCGGGTTGCGGGGGTAATGGCTTCGGGCAGTTCATCGGGGTGAAACCACTGCGCCTCGTGGATTTCACCAACAGAGGTGGCCTGTCCCTGTTCCCAGCTTTCGATGCGGTAATAGAGGACGTGATCGCCGCGATGGCGCGCATGATTATTGTGAACGGACAGCAGGCGCGGGCGCGAGGTGGCCACAATCCCCACCTCTTCGACCAGTTCGCGGATCACCGCCGCCTCGGCCGCCTCGCCGCGATCGACGCCGCCGCCAGGCAGGTACCAGCCCTTGACATAGGTGTGTTGGATCAACAGCACCCGCCCCGCCTCATCCGTGACCAGCCCACGAACGCCCAAGGTCATGCCCCGCTCAAGCCGGAACCAGAGGTGAAAGAAGGGCCTAAGAAGCGGTTCGATCCGTCGACGCCAAACCATGGAAAATCCTAACCAAAAGCCTGCGACATCATAGCGGCACCCTTGCCCTAAAGGCCCATGATCGCTAAAGCCGGACAACGACATTCGAACCGGAGCCGCATAATGATCGCGCTGCTGACCATCTTCATCTTCATTGCTGCCCTTTTCGCCCTAAACATGGTCGACACTGGCCGTCCCGACTAGGCTGAAAGTGACATGACCGACTTGCCGAACCCCTCGTCGCGCGGAGTCGCCCTGATTACGGGCGGTGCACGGCGAATCGGCAAGGAGATTGCGCTGTCCGTTGGCGAGGCGGGCTATGACGTGGCGGTCCACCACCGCGGCGGGGCCGATGAGGCCCAGGACCTGATCCAGAGCCTTCACGCTATGGGCCGCAAGGCCATGGCCTTCAGCGCTGATCTGGCCATTGAGGCCGAGGTTCAAGCCTTTCTGCCGACGGTCACAGCCGCGCTCGGCCCAGTGACCCTCCTGATCAATAATGCTTCCCTGTTCGAAGACGACCGGATCGAGACCCAGACGCGCGCCTCTTGGGACGCCCATATGGAGATTAATCTGCGCGCACCGATGGTGCTGGCCCAAGCCATGGCGGCAAGCCTGCCCGCCGATCACGAGGGCCTGATCCTCAATCTGCTGGACCAACGGGTGCTCAAGCTCAATCCGCAATTTTTCAGCTATACCCTGAGCAAGGCGGCACTGTGGCAGGCGACCAAGACGCTGGCCCAAGCCCTCGCGCCGCGCATCCGGGTCAATGGCATTGGTCCGGGTCCGACCCTGCCCTCCATCCATCAGGCGGCAGGGGAATTCGAAGCCGAAGCCGCAAACACCCTGTTGCAACGACGCGCTGATCCAAGCCAAATCGCTCAGGCTGTGCGCTATCTGATTGACGCAAGGTCGGTCACCGGCCAGATGATCGCCATCGATGGGGGTCAGCATCTGGCTTGGCGAACTCCCGATATATTTGGCGATTGAGTCCAGCAGGAAACGCCCCTTGAACGCCCCCACCCCCTTTACCCAGACCGACGCCCCCAGCGGCCCCGCCCGGATTACCGGTCTGAAGGTCTTTGTCCGCGCCCTGCGTCTGGATGTGGAGATCGGCATTTACGCGCACGAGCATGGCCGCGTCCAACCGCTGATCATTGATGTCGATTTAGATGTGATCACCACCGGTGCCGCCACAGGCTTTGCCCATATTGCCGACACGCTGAACTATGAACTCGTGGTGGCCAAGGCCCGCGCCGTTGCCGATGCGGGTCACATCCTGCTGGTCGAGGCCTTCGCCGAACGGCTGGTTCAGGCCTGCCTTGATGATCCCCGCGTAACCCGCGCCCGCGTGCGCATCGAAAAGCCAGAGGCCCTCGCCCCCGCCGCCGAGGCCGCAGGCGTCGAGATCACCGCCGAACGGGCCTAATTCGTCGCTAGGCTCTAGCGTCTGGCGCTTGGCGGTGCCACTTAAGGTTCTGCCTCAAGCTCGCGAGTAGATCCATGCGTACTGATCAACCAACCCCCATCCGCCTTGCCGACTATCAGGCCTTCGCCTTTGCCATCGACAGTACGGTTTTGGACTTCCAGTTGGAACCGGGTGCCACCAAGGTGCGGGCCGTCTTACAGGTTCGGCGGACCGGTGCAGCGGACGCTCCCCTTCGACTGGACGGCGTGCGGCTTAAGTTGATCAGCGTCGCGATCAATGGCGTGGTCTTGCCGCGTGAAGCCTATGACCTGACCGACGAGGCCCTGACCCTCAAGGATGTGCCCGATCAGTTCGAACTGACCACCGAGGTTGTCATCGACCCTGCCGCCAATGTCGCGCTGGAGGGGCTCTATATGTCCGGCGGACGGTTTTGCAGTCAGTGCGAGGCCGAGGGCTTTCGCAAGATAACCTATTTCCCAGACCGGCCCGACGTCCTGTCGCGCTACACCGTGCGGATGGAGGCCGACGCCACGGCCTTCCCGCGCCTTTTGTCCAACGGCAATCTGGTCGAGCAGGGCACGGGCGCTGATGACCGTCACTATGCGGTCTGGAACGACCCCTTCCCCAAGCCCTGCTATCTGTTCGCTCTGGTTGCCGGGGAACTGGACGAGTTGGTCGACAGCTTTGTCACCATCAGCGGTCGCACGGTCGATCTGCGCATCTATGTCGACCCCGGCCAAGCCAGCCGCGCCGTCTATGCCATGGACGCCCTCAAGCGCTCGATGGCCTGGGATGAGCAGGCCTTTGGCCGTGAATATGATCTGGACCTGTTCATGATCGTCGCCGTCCGCGATTTCAATTTCGGGGCGATGGAGAATAAGGGCCTCAATATCTTCAACTCGTCGCTGCTGCTGGCCGACGAGGCGACGGCCAGCGACTTTGACTATGAGCGGATCGAGAGCGTCGTTGCCCACGAATATTTCCATAACTGGACGGGCAATCGCATCACCTGCCGCGACTGGTTCCAGCTCTGCGTCAAGGAAGGTCTGACCGTCTATCGCGACCAGACCTTCTCTGGCGATCAGCGCGGCGCACCGGTGCAGCGCATCAAGGACGTCAAGGCCCTGCGCGCGCGGCAGTTCACCGAGGATGCAGGCCCTCTGGCCCATCCGGTTCGCCCCGACGCCTATATGAAGATCGACAATTTCTACACGGCGACCATCTATGAGAAGGGCTCCGAACTGATCCGGATGCTGCACACCCTTCTGGGCCAAGAGATCTTCCGCGCCGGGATGGATGTCTATTTCGAGCGTTGGGATGGGCAGGCGACGACCGTCGAGGCCTTTATCCAGTGCTTTGCCGACGCCTCAGGCCAAGACCTCAGCGCCTTTTTCCAGTGGTACGGGCAGGCCGGAACGCCAAAACTGAGCGTGACCACCGCCTATGATGCCGCCGCCAAGCGCTTGAGCCTGACCCTGTCGCAGCAAACCGCCCCCACCCCCGGCCAGCCGACAAAGGTGGCCTTGCCTCTGCCGGTTCGGGTTGGATTGCTCGATAAAGAGGGTCGGGTTCAGACCTTTACGGCCCCGGGCGGCGATGGCCCCACAGAACAGACGGTTCTGGTCCTGAACGGTTCTGAACAGACCTTTGTGCTGACCGATGTGGCCCGTGCGCCCGTCCTGTCCGCCCTTCGCGGCTTTTCAGCCCCGGTCCATCTGGAGACTGACGCCCCGCCGCAGGACCGCTATGTCCTGCTGGCCGCCGATGCAGACCTGTTCAATCGCTGGGAGGCTGGACAAGGCTTGGCCAGCGACCTCATTCGCGCCCGTGCCAGCGGCACGCCGGACCTTGAGGGGGAAAAGCAGTTCGCCGCCGCTATGGGCCGAGCCTTGAACGATCAGGCTGCTGAACCGGCCTTCAAGGCCCTTCTGCTGGGTCTGCCGACCGAGCAGGAAATGGCCATGAGCATGGTCCCTGCAGATCCCGCCGCCATCCACGCGGCTCGCAATGCCTTGCGCAGCGTTCTGGCCAGCGATCTGCACGATCTCCTGACCGATCTGCATGAGGGCATGACCGCGCAGGGTCCGTTCTCGCCAGACGCGGTGGGCGCAGGACGCCGCGCCCTGCGAAACGCCGCGCTCGATCTGTTGGCGGCACAACCGAGCGATGGGGTCGCTGCCCGCGCTCAAGCCCATTATGAGGCAGGCTCGAACATGACCGACATGATGGGCGGCCTGTCGGCCCTGCTCAGCCTCGGCGGCGCGGCCCTCGACCGGGCGCTGGACGACTTCTTCCAGCGCTGGAACACCGAGCCTCTCGTGATCGACAAGTGGTTTGCCTTGCAGGCCCGCAATCCAGCCCTCGATGTGCTGGACCGGGTCATCGCCCTGACCAATCACCCCGCCTTCGAAGCCCGCAATCCCAACCGACTGCGCGCCTTGATCCAGACCTTCGCCTCGGCCAATCCTGCAAGGTTCCACGATGAGAGCGGCGCGGGCTATCGGTTCCTCGCCGATCAGATCCTCGCTGTTGACAGCTTCAACCCGATGACGGCGGCGCGCCTAGTCGAGCCCTTGGGCGGCTGGAAACGCTATCGCCCAGACCTGGGGGCTCTCATGAAGGCGGAGCTGGTTCGAATCTCCAACCATCCTAGCCTGTCCAAGAATGTCAGCGAACTAGTCGGCAAGGCCCTGATCTAGGCAGAGGGCCTTGCCAAAAACCTGTGTGAAAGCGGCTATGCACAGGTCAAATGCAATAAGCTATTAACCAATTCCCATCAGCCCGTGACACGACTCTCTCCTCACGCCTATTGTGTGCACAGGTGAATCGGGTCGCAAGATCCGTGGGTTGAGGATGGGCATGGCCAGACGAGGCGCAAAGCGGAGGGGTAAGGATACGACCCCGCGCGCCTTGAGGCCAACGCGCTGGGCTTGGCTCGGCGTTCTGACGGCTTTGAGCCTGCTCACCGTCTATGGCATTTTCGTGATCTATCCGCTTTTGACCGAGACGGATCTGGCAACAGCCCTTGGGCTTGGTCCCTCGGCTGCAAGAGCGTTCAGCCTGTTTGCGGGCTTAGCGCCCGTGGTTGCCGGTCTGGGCCTCGCGGTCTTGATGGTCCTGCAGTTGCGCCGCGTCGAGCTGCCGCAAGAGACCCTTTCAGAGAGCGAAAAGCGCGCCAACCTGACCCTGCAAGCCGCAGGCTGCGGCGGTTGGGACTGGGACCTCAGCACCGATGAGATCCAACTGTCTGGCGTCAGCGCCGCCCTATTTGGCTGGGCTATGGCCATTCAGGTCTCCCCCGGCAATCTGCTTGGCAAGATCAGCCCTGATCATCGCACGGCTGTACACGACGCCTTTCGGCTAGCCCATAGCGAAGGCAGGATCGACCTGACCTTTGCCGTGCCCATGGCCGGTGGCCCGTCGCGCTGGATCACCCTTCGGGGTCAGACCGCTACCCGCTCAGCGCAAGGCGCGCCCCTAAAGATGAGCGGGGTGGCCATGGACATCAGCGCCGAGCGCTATGCGTTGGCCAAGGCCAATCTGGCTGAGCGCCGACTGCGCGACGCGGTTGATCTGATCCACCAAGCCTTTGCCCTTTGGGATCGCCATGGCCGCCTGGTCATGTGGAACCCGCCCTATCAGACCTTCTTCAAGATTGATGCGAGCTTCCTGATCCCCGGCGCGGCCCGCGACGGGATCAACCGTATCGTCATGATGAACATTGCCCGCGAGCACCCTGCCGATGAGACCCGTCCCGGTGAGCGGATCATCGAAATGGTCGGGGGCCGCTGGCTTAGCCTATCGGAGCGCCGCACCGCAGACGGCGGGCTGGTCCTGACCGCCTCCGACATAACCGCCCTAAAGGCCCGCGACGCCACCCATGACCATAAGGAATTGGCGCTGCAGCAGGCCGTTGACGAACTGGAAATGGGCAAGCAGCAACTGACCGAGCTGGCCGAGAAATACTCCATTGAGAAGATCCGGGCTGAAAGCGCCAATCGGTCCAAGAGCGAGTTCTTGGCCAATATGAGCCATGAGCTGCGCACGCCCCTGAACGCCATTAACGGCTTCTCGGAGATCTTGGCCGGAGAGATGTTCGGCCCCCTCGGCGACCGGCGCTATAAGGAATATTCGCAAGACATTCTAAGTTCCGGCCAACATCTCTTGGCCCTGATCAACGATATTCTCGACATGTCGAAGATCGAAGCAGGCAAGATGAGCCTGAAGCGCGAGCCGATCCACATCGAAGATGTCGTCGAGGACGCCATCCGCCTGATGCGCAATCGCGCTGAAGCGGTGGGACTGACCCTGTCGGTCAGTCTTTCAGACCTGCCGGAGGCGGATGCCGACTATCGCGCCATCAAGCAGGTTCTGCTGAACCTTCTGTCCAACGCCATCAAGTTCACGCCGCGCGGTGGCAAGATCGCGGTCAGCGCGACGGTGATTGAACAGTCAAGCTTTAGCGGTGTGCCGTCGGAACAAAGGGTTCGCATCAGCGTCTCCGACACCGGCATTGGCATTGCTAAGGATGATCTGCTGCGGCTGGCCCAGCCCTTCGAACAGATCGAGAGCCAACTGTCCAAGTCACAGCCCGGAACCGGCCTAGGGCTGGCCCTAACCAAGTCGCTGGTCGAGTTGCATGACGGCGTCCTGACCATGGACAGCCAGCCTGGCCAAGGCACGACGGTCAGCTTCACCTTGCCGGTGGTTCAATCCCAACCCGGCAAGGCCAGCCATTACGCCGCTGAATAGGCCTAGAAGGGCCAGACTTGGGATTTGCGGCTATAGCTGAGATAGCCGACATTCGCACCCAAGCGTAGACCCACACCCGCCCGGATAGGGGCCAGCGTAATCCCGTCGGCGCGTTGATAGTTCACACCCATGCCCCCAATCAGATAGGCCGAGCCGTCCACGCCGGGGAAGCGGCGGTAGATCATGTCTGGATATTGCAGGTCATAAACGAGGGTGAAGACCCGGCTGGCATTGCCGCCCATATCCCAGCCGATCGAAGGCCCCTGCCAAGCGACCGCCTGCGGCTCACGGCCCTTCATATAGAGCAGGCCGCGGCCATAGCGCAGACCAAAGCCGATTGCGCCTGAGCCCTCTTCACCGGCAATATAGCCTGTGGGACGACCATTTTCCTTGAAGGCGCGCTCGATCACGGCCCCGGCGCTCTCAGCGGTCACGCCCATATAGTCCGAGAGGGTATTGACCAGTTCTCCAGCCTCATAGGTCTGGGTCGACTTATAGTTCGGCTTGGGGTCCGGGGTTGCCATGACCGGAGGGTCACTTTGGTCAGCAGCAAGCGCGGGATTGGCGCTAAACATGCTGACCGTTGCCAATCCAGCCAAGATCAAAGCGCGGCGGTCCATGATCGTCTTCCTGTGGTTGCCTGTGGTGCCCGAGAGACTTTGCATATCAATTAGGCTTGTTTGCGGCGGGTTCCGTTAATGGCAGGTTAAGCATCTTGACCGCGTTGAATGCACGCAGGGACTCTCGCCAGTGGCCCCGAATATGCTAGAGGCTGGCACCATGAGCACCACGCCCCTGTCCCATATCCGCAACTTCTCCATCGTCGCCCACATCGACCATGGGAAATCGACCCTTTCTGACCGCCTGATTCAGGAAACGGGAGGCCTCACCGCCCGTGAAATGAAGGAGCAGGTCCTCGATTCGATGGATATCGAACGCGAGCGTGGCATCACCATCAAGGCCCAGACCGTCCGGCTCAACTACCGGGCAGACAATGGCGAGGACTATGTCCTGAACCTGATGGACACGCCGGGCCATGTTGACTTCGCCTATGAGGTCTCGCGCTGCCTAGCGGCCTGTGAAGGCTCGATCCTGGTGGTCGATGCCAGCCAAGGCGTCGAGGCCCAGACCTTGGCCAATGTCTATCAGGCCATCGACAATAATCACGAGATCGTCCCGGTCCTGAACAAGATCGACCTGCCCGCCGCCGAACCCGAACGGATTCGCGCTCAGATCGAAGATGTGATTGGCATTGATGCCTCCGACGCCGTGCTCTGCTCGGCCAAGAGCGGTATCGGCATTCACGATGTGCTCGAAGCGGTGGTTCACCGCCTACCCCCGCCCAAAGGCGATATCGACGCGCCGCTCAAGGCCCTGCTGGTTGATGCTTGGTATGACCCCTATCTGGGCGTGGTGGTGCTGGTTCGCGTCTTTGACGGCACCATGAAGCGTGGCCAAAAGGTCAAGATGATGCAGACCGGGGCCGTCTACACCCTGGAAAAGCTTGGTGTGTTCCAGCCCAAGGCCACCGATGTCGATAGTCTGAGCGCAGGTGAGGTTGGTTTCTTCACCGCCTCGATCAAGGAGGTCGCTGACGCCGCCGTGGGCGCGACCATCACCGATGATCGGCGCCAGACCACCTCGCCCCTGATTGGGTTCAAGGAGGTTCAGCCCGTTGTGTTCTGCGGCCTGTTCCCCGTGGACGCGGCTGACTTTGAAGATCTGCGCGCCGCTGTGGGCCGTCTGCGCCTCAATGATGCCAGCTTCACCTATGAGATGGAGACCTCGGCCGCCCTCGGCTTTGGCTTTCGCTGCGGGTTCTTGGGCCTGCTTCACCTCGAGATCATTCAGGAGCGTCTGCAGCGCGAGTTCAATCTCGACCTAATCGCGACCGCCCCCAGCGTGATTTACAAGATCGGCATGAATAATGGCGATGTGATTGAACTGCACAATCCCGCCGACATGCCTGATCCCGTCAAGATCGATTCCATTGCCGAGCCTTGGATCAAGGCGACCATCTTTACGCCCGACGAATATCTGGGGGCGGTGATCAAGCTGTGCCAAGACCGGCGCGGCCAACAGCGCGAACTGTCCTATGTCGGGACCCGCGCCATGGTGGTCTATGACCTGCCGCTCAATGAGGTCGTGTTCGACTTCTATGACCGGCTAAAGTCGATTTCGAAGGGCTATGCCAGCTTCGACTATCAGATCGAGGAATATCGCCCCGGCGATCTGGTCAAGATGTCGATCCTGGTCAATGCCGAGCCGGTGGACGCCCTATCGATGCTGGTCCACCGCGACCGGGCCGAACATCGCGGGCGCGGCATGTGCGAGAAGATGAAGGACCTGATCCCTCAGCACCTGTTCGTCATCCCCATCCAAGCTGCCATCGGGGGCCGCATCATTGCCCGCGAAACGGTCCGCGCCCTGCGTAAAGACGTGACCGCTAAATGTTACGGCGGCGACCTGTCGCGCAAGCGCAAGCTCCTCGACAAGCAAAAAGAGGGCAAGAAGAAGATGCGCCAATTCGGCAAGGTCGAAATCCCGCAGGAAGCCTTCATTGCCGCGTTGAAGATGGACGCCGATTAGGGCCTAGAGCCCCCTACCCCGGCTTCGCCGGTACTTCCCCCAAAGGGGGAAGATTTAGCGGTTCTTGATCTTCCCCCTCTGGGGGAAGTGGCGCGAAGCGCCGTAGGGGGCCCTGTTTGCCTACCCCGCCTCGGCCCCAAACTGCAGCTTGGCCAGCTTGGCATAGAGCCCGCCTTGGGTGATCAGGTCGCTGTGGGTGCC
>CANESI010000039.1 GCA_947441065.1 Caulobacteraceae bacterium | reverse complement strand
TGGTCGCCAAGCACCAGACATAGGCTTTTCATAATAGATCCATAGCTCTGGGCAGACGTGTCTTTACCGACCTATCTGTTACGGTAATAGGAGCCGTTTGGTTCATTCGGGCTGGAGAAACATCATGCCGAAGATGCGCAAGAAAGGTGACCTGCCCACCAAAATCTGCGCGACCTGTACGCGGCCTTTCGCTTGGCGCAAAAAATGGGAAAAGGTCTGGGACGAGGTCCGATATTGCTCAGACCGTTGCCGTGATGGGCGCAGCCCACGAGCCTAAACTAGAGGTCGCGACCCTACTTGGAGTGGTCATTGAAGAGCCATCTGCCTGATTGCCAAGCAACGGCCACGATGTCCTTGCGATGGTTTGTGATTGCGGCTTGACGAGGTGCATTCCGGCTGGGCACAAGGTGGCGACATCTATTGCCGAGGCGCTGCACATGACCGCGACACCCCTGACACTGGAAAAGTCTGCGGACATGGTCGAAAGACCTATTGAGGCCCACAAGGCCATTGCTCAGCCGCTCGGCTCGTCATGGCGATATCGCCGGCTGGTCCTTGGCGGCAATGTAATGCTCGATCCGGTATCTTTGGCAAAGCCAGCGATGCGCCCTCGCGAACTCGCGCTCCTGACCTCACTGCTTCGACAATCCGACCGCGTGCTGGAGTTCGGCGCGGGCGGCAGCACGGCACTGGCGATCAAAATGGGCGTGGGCCGTGTAACCTCTGTCGAATCGGACGCTGATTGGATTGACCGGCTTAAATTGGACGATGCCCTTGGCCGCGCTGTGGAGCAAGGACGGCTAGAGCTACTCCACGCCGACGTCGGTCCCGTGGGCGCGCTGGGCCGGCCGAGTATGAAGCAGGCAAGCTGGCCGAACTATGCGCGCCGCCCTTGGTCACATGTCGGTGACGGCAAACTTGACCTGGTCTTTATCGATGGCCGCTTTCGTGTGGCCTGTATTCTGGAAACAGCGCTCAGGGTGTCGCCAGCGACCATCATCGCGGTTCACGATTTCTGGAACAGGCCAGCCTATCATGGTGTCCTGCCATTTCTTGACCAGATTGACGCATGCGAGAGTCTGGGCCTTTTTCGGGTAAAGGGAGACCTCGACATGGAGGCGGCCGAACGCCTTCTTGTAACGGCGCACTATGATCCGGCATAAAGCCTTGTCATGCCGACCCTGAAGACGATGAAGGACGCCGGACAAGATTTAAAACCGACCTCGCAATTGCTTGGCGACTTGGCGGCAGATATCGATGATGCCCCTCAGGCTATCGGCGAGTTTGTTGATCGGCTGAGCGATCGCGGTGTCGGTTTTCTATTACTCATCCTGTCGATGCCCATGTGCATCCCCAATATCCCCGGCATCTCAACCCTCTTCGGCGCCTTGCTGATCGCACCGTCGCTGCAAATGGTGTTTCGCCTCGACCGTGTCTGGTTGCCTCAGTTCATAAGGAAATTGAAGCTTGAGCCGAAGGTCCTCAGAGGGTCTTTGCGCGCCTTTTCCGCGTTTCTGTTGCGGGTCGAGGTGCTGTCCCGGCCGCGCTTGCCTCTTCTCTCCGGCAGGCTGGCACTGACGCTGTTTGGGCTTCAAGCGCTGATTATGGCCATCGTCCTTATCGTCCCGATGCCCGGCGCCAATCTTTTGCCGGGTATCGCCGGCGTCCTGCTGGGCCTAGGGATACTGCAAAAAGACGGCCTGTTCATGCTGGCCTCGGTCCCCTTTGCGGTCGCGTCCGTAGCCTGGGTCACATTGGGGGCCAAGTTTTCCGTTGATTTTGCCCTCTGGCTATATCGCGCTGGTGCCAATCTGATGTCAGGCACATAAAGCACGATGTCTGGTAGCCGATCGGAAATGCAAGACGCGAAGAGGCCGCGTACGTCGCTGGTTTGGTACGCAGTGGTCGCCGGGTTCAACGCGTCGCTCTATATCGGCTTGGGCAGCTATATCACGTCCATAGGCATGAAACCCCACTATGCCAGCATTCTTGCTCTGCTCCCGGTGCTGGCGCTCAGCTATCTGGGCCACAAGCATGGAACCTTTCGGTCCAAAGGGCGCAATCGCGACGAACTGCCGAGATTTTTGGTGATGGCCGTCATGGACCTGCTGCTGGCCGGGTGGCTGCCGGTTCTGACGGCCTTTTTCCATTGGCCCCATATTATCACATTCTTACTGGTCTCGGTCGCGGTTCCGTTGGCTAATCTTGTCCTCATGCGCTTCTGGATCTTTGCTAGACGCATTACCCACGCGCCGTCGGATGATCAATGACGGCTATTTGCGGTTGTCGGACGTTCATATCAATGAGCCCGCGCCGCGAACCGCCCCGCGCTTACCGGAGCCTGATTTAGTCATCGCACGGTTCAAGTCTGACCATACTGGACCTTTGGGGCGTCGGCAGTTTTAGTTAACACTTTAGGGGTCTATATCGGTCTCTAGCTTTAGGGCCGCCTTAACGGAGCGCCAGTCCACCAGCTTAAAGTTCTGTTTTACGCGGTTCATGGTCGACGTCTCTCCGACATCGTCGACATCGTCCTGCACGACGATCAAGCCTTCGCTATACTGCCCAACAACGCCGCCCAGCGCTGCGACCCCGTCTGTACCGGTTACCCCATCAACCCCGCCAGCGGACACAACCGAGAACCGGCCGTTATAGGCCGGCTCAGGACCGTCGACGCGCCAGATGGCGAAGGCACTATCGCCTTGGCTTGAGACGATGAGCCAAGTCTTTGGACCTTCTCGGAGCAGGGTAATGCCCTCAACGTCCGGCTGCAGCATGGCAGACGGGGCAGATGCAATTAGACTGCGGGGCTTGGTTGATGTTGGATCAAGGTCGTAACGCCAGACACCGACGCTTTCTTCGCCGATATAGAGCAGGCCCTTTTGATCATCCACCACGCAGCCTTCCGTCTGACTGCCGACGTCAAAACGGCGTTCTTCGGTTGCGATCAAACCGCCGTCGGCCCCGACCGCGATCTGAACCTGTCTGACCTGTCCATCGGTCCCATTGATGAGGGCAATGAAGGCGTCCTGCCTGCGGCCCATACAAAAGCCGTAAGGCTCGCTAAGATCGAGCTTCGCCAATCCCCAGGGCGTGACCTTCAAGGTCGCGGGGTCCAGAAGATAGAATGCGGCGCCCATCCGGTCGCGATCAGAGGCTCCGACCAAGACCCGTTCGCCTTGAGGGGTGATAAGGCCGCCCCTTAGGTCGACATTGTTGAGCCTGCCGTCTGGAATGAACCCGATCTGCTGACCGGACAGATCGTAGCTATAGAGCCCCGCCTGCTTATCGGTGCCAAAGATCACCGCCCTGTTGTTGTCCCTTGGATCGACCCATATTTCCGGATCGTCGGCGGCGTCACCGCGCTGGGTTGCCACCGATTGGGTCTCGGCCGCGGCAGGTACGGCTGTTCCAGCGCCGATCAAGCGTTTGCCGGAATCCGAGTGAGCTTCTGGATCTATGAGGGCGCAGGATGCGGTCAATAGCGCAGCGAACATCACTGTGCTGATAGATCGAATGGTTCCGACGGAAGCCTTCACCTTACTCTCCTGAAATGAAAATCCCCTGCCGGGCGCAAGGCCAGACAGGGGATTGCAGGGTCGCTTGTCAATACTAGAACTTGAAGCGCATTCCGCCGATAAAACGCTTGCCGAACTTTTCGTACTCAATCGGATAGATGTCCTTGTCGGCATAGCGCCGCGCACCTTGGTTGGTGAGGTTCACACCATCCAAGAAGGCCTCGATATTGTCATTGACCTGATAGCGGATCGACAGGTCCAACTCCTCGTCAGCATCCCAGAAAATGTCGCCATTATCCGTTGGATAGAGGCCGCCATTGATAACGCGGTAGTCACCCACAGATTCGCCCCAAGGAGTGCGATATTGATAGGCGAGACGCACGGACCAGCCATATTTTTCGTAGGTCGCTTGGACGTTATAGACGCCGTCTGAACTTCCCAGAAGCTTGACAGTTCGGGCTGGAACGCCAGAGACCGACGGCAGGTTCACTTCCGAGGATGTGAAGGTCGCAGACATGTTTACGCCAAACCCTTCGGTCCAAGCGGGCCACTTATTGGCCTGGGCAAACTGTTCGATCGTGCCAACAAAGGCCAGTTCGAGACCCTGAAGATGGCCATCTCCACCATTACCAATGGCCGTGTAGGCATAGCTGGACCGGTCAAGACCCGGCATATTCAGCTCCGATAGCCCAAACTGGCTGGACCGCTTGACCAGTACATCGCTGATGTCCTTGTAGAAGACGCCAGCCGACACGAAGCCGGACGGGACCATGAACCACTCAACATAGGCGTCGATGCCCACCTGCTTCTCAGGCTTGGCTTCTGGATTGCCGCCTGAAATTGACTGGGTCGCGTCATTGATGGTGAAGTTTGGCCGCAGGTCGTCAAAATCTGGGCGTGAGGCCGAGGTTGTCAGGCCAAGGCGGCCCTTGACGTTCTCGGAGATGTTCCAGTTGAAGTGAGCGCTGGGATAGACCACCAGGTCATCGCTGGAGGTATTGACCAGACGGGTCGCCGCGGGCGTGGATCCCATAGCCGGAAAAGCCACATAGGCTTCGCCCGTGTTCTTTACTTGCTCGACACGGAGGCCATAGACGATGTTGCCCCAACTCATATCGGTTGTCGCCATGGCATAGCCCGCGAGGATCTCCTCACTGACGCGATAGAAGTTAGCGAGCGAGCTACTTTGAACACCATCCTTTGCCGCTACCAAGCCATTCACAAAGTCCGTCGTATAGTCTTGGTTCGTATAGCGGAATTTGTAGTTCAAATTCTGGGTGCCGAGATAGTCGGTATTGATGGAAAATTGGCCCCAAGTCGGGATGGTGCCCGTTGAGTAGGCTTTAGTGAAAGTCCGCTCCCGAGATTTCTTCTGGCGGTCGGTATAGAGGCCCCCAAAGGCGAACTTGGTCGTCCGTCCACCGATCTCGAGATCGCGGCTGAGGTCTAGCTTCAGCGTCCAAGCCTGAGTGATGTCGCCGCCATAGACCTGGCCGATACTGGACATTGGAAACTGGAAGTCTTCTAGGTTTGTAACCTGGGCTCCCTTGATCCGAGCCGCTGTGGTTCCCAGGGTCTGATAGAGGCGAACCGTATTGGCATCGCCGTTGCTGAGATCGTAGTCAACGGTCGGACGCAGAAGGAAACTGGAAGGGCTTTGGAAAGCCGCCGTGACGGGTGTGTCGCGGCCGTCCAGTGTATCGGTGTAGTTGGCGCGCCAAGATGCATCCCATCCGGCAAAGCTATGCTCGCCGCCAATGGTCGTGGTGGACATTTCTTCCACAGAGTCTCGGTAATCGATCCGGGCGTTTATCCGCGCGCCGTAGGACGTGCCAGAGGTCGGGCTCGCGCTAGTGATATTGGCCGTGCTGGTATAGCCGTTGCCCTTTGCGTCGGTACCCTGATCAAGGCGGAAGATGAAATTGTCCCGCAATTCGTCGTCATGATACTGTGTGTAGATGGTGCTGGCGAACAGGCTGTTATTGTCATCGAGGATGTAGTCTGCCCGTAGCGAACCCGAAATGTTTTCGCGGGTCAGGCGGTAGTGCTTGTTTTCATGCTCACGAGCAAAGTGCTTGCTTGGGTCGACTGTGTTGGTGATGTAGGGGTCGGTTTCCCAGTTATCGGTCGCCATTTCGCGGGTGTAATAGGAGGCTTGGGCGACGATGCCGAGCTTGCCGCCGGCAAAGATGTTCGAATAGACGAGGGCGCTGTCCAGTTCCTCGCCGCCTCCAAGTTCCACATGACCAAGGCCAAGCTTGCCGGTCATGGTCTGGCCTTTGAAGTCAAAGGCGCGGCGGGTGCGAATGTCGACATTACCAGCCACGGCAGAACTGGCCATGTTCGGCGTGATCGCCTTTTCAACGATGATCTGGCTGGCAATGGCAGATGGGATATTGTCGAACCGTGAATCGCGGCCCTGAGGGCTGACGACACTGAGCCCGTCAAATGACAATGTGGTCCAATAGACCGGAGCACCGCGCAGGTTCACATAACGCGCCTGGCCTTGGTCTCTTTGAACGCCGACGCCTGGAAGGCGGCCGATGGCAAAGGCAACATTTTGGTCGGGAAGGTTCCCGATGGCGTCCGCCGATAGGACGCTGACAAGGGAGTCAGATGCGCGCTGAACGGCCAAGGCTGCGGCAACGCTTTCAGCAAGGGGCCGACGGCCAACAACGACCAATTCGTCGACTGTTTCTGCGACGGGTACGGTCTGCGCGATGGCTGCTGTCGATAGGCTTAAAGCCGAGACGGCGCCGAACAGAGCGGCCCTTTGAAGTTTGATATAGTTCATCTTGTTCCCCTAAAATTTATGACAAAATAGGGGTTGAGTTTGACAATCAGACTGCAGTTTTGTGACGGTTTTAGGAAGGTGATAACTATGAAAATGGTAGTTTTGATCTGTAGCACCGTCCTGCCCGTTGTTGCCCATGCTCAAACGACCAATCCTCAAACTGCGCGTTCGCCGTTGTCACTCCATGATACAGTTGGCGCGCCTGATAATCTGACTCTGCGTGCATCTGTTCGCACGCGCCTTGAGTCCATAGATGTGTTCGGCGTCAGCACCTTTGAGACAGTTTGGGGCTTTCGCTTAGAGGAGGGTTTTGGTCTCATCGTAGTGACGTAGGAACGAAGATGAGACCAAAACCCTTGACCTCAAAGCTGACGCCCGGCGAACGGGTGGCCAAAGATATCCGACGCGCGACGCGACGGCATTTCTCGGCGGAAGATAAGATACGGATCGTGCTGGATGGCCTTCGGGGCGAAGACAGCATCGCCGAGATTTGCCGCAAGGAAGGCATCGCCCAGAGCCTCTATTATGTCTGGTCCAAGGAGTTCCTTGAAGCGGGCAAGCGTCGGCTGGCAGGAGATACAGCCAGGGCTGCCACCTCTGACGAGGTGAAAACCCTTCGCCGCGAAGCCACAGCCCTGAAGGAAGTCGTCGCTGACCTGACGCTCGAGAACCGCCTGCTCAAAAAAGCATGATCGCGGATGGGGGCGACGAGGAATGAGATATCCAGCCGCTGAGAAAGCCGAGATCATCAAGCTGGTCGAACAGTCTCATCTGTCTGCTCGTCAAACCCTAGACCGGATCGGCGTGAGCCGATCTACCTTCTATCGCTGGTATGACCTCTATCAGATGGGTGGGCTGGATGCTCTGGAGGATAAGCCATCGAAGCCCAGCCGGGTCTGGAACCGCATCCCACAGCCTATCCATGATCAAATCATCGAGATGGCGCTGGAAGAGAGCGAGTTGAGCCCGAGGGAATTGGCCGTAAGGTTCACTGAAACAAAACGCTACTTTGTCTCAGAAGCCAGTGTTTACAGGCTTTTGAAGGCGCATGATCTTATAACCAGTCCTGCCTTCATCGTCATGAAGGCCGCCAAGTCCTTCACCGACAAGACTACGGCACCGAACCAGATGTGGCAGACCGACTTTACCTACTTCAAGATCATCGGGTGGGGCTGGGTCTATCTGTCGACCATCCTGGATGACTTCTCGCGCTACGTGATTGCCTGGAAGCTATGCACGACCATGAAGACGGCGGACGTAACAGACACGCTAGAACTAGCTCTGGCGGCGTCCGGTTGCGACCAAGCCCATGTCCACCACAAGCCGCGGCTCTTGTCAGATAATGGCTCGAGCTACATCTCTGCTGATCTGGCTGAATGGCTAGGGCATAAGGACATGAAACACATCCGCGGTGCGCCCTATCATCCCCAGACCCAGGGCAAAATCGAGCGCTGGCATCAGACCCTGAAGAACCGGATACTGCTTGAAAACTACTTCCTGCCTGGTGACCTTGAGGCTCAGATCAGCGCCTTCATCGAACACTACAACCATCGCCGTTATCACGAGAGCCTCGGCAATGTGACCCCGGCGGACGCCTACTTCGGCAGGGCTTCAGATATACTGGCCGAACGAAACCTTATTAAACGCCAGACCATCCAACATCGGCGCTTGCAACACCGCAAAATCGCCGCCTAAATATCAACCCAAGATGAGACACGCTCTACGCTAAAAACAAGCGCCTAACGTCTCGAATGTTCTGACGACGTACACGTTGGCCTATCCAGTGCGGGCGAAAGCATCCAATCGGCCTTGAATGCAGCCGGGTTTGGCGGCTTGGACTTGAACACGCGCGGCGTGCTGGCATTGCCGCTGTACGCGCTATCGGCATTCGAGCTTGGCAGGCTAGGGCCGAAGCTTCCCTTGTTCTGATATTGGCCGGGCGGGTACTGGTACTACCCCTGTCTTGGCCATGCGGTGGATCGTATCGCGCCGCGATCCACCGTTCTTAGCCCGTCAGCCGCCACGCTGGCGGGCTTTTTCATGCCGAAACGCGGCAAAGGCGTCCGATCATTGAAACTTTCGCTTTTTGAAGGCCGCAATATCTTGCGAAGTCAGCTTGAACCATTCGCCATTCGCCCTGCGATCTGCAAAGCGGCGGTGCCAATAGGCTTCAATGCCGGGCTGATCATCGGTACGGATCGTGTGGAACAATTCGGCCTTGTCGGGCAAAGCAATTGTGATTTGCTTGAAACGCCGTTCCGCATCGTCGCTTCGACCGATCTTGTAAAAGTCACCTGATTTGATGAGATACACGAAGCCTTCAACGGTCTTTGATGGATTTTTCCGGCTTAGTCCTTCGATGCCTTTTTCCGGCAACATGGCTGCAACGTCAGATAAACTCGTATCCGTTGCAGCATGTTTCGAAATAGCTGCGATCAATTCCGGTCGGCGACCAATATTGTTTTTGATGACATTTGGATGCGGAACGTCAGGATTTGTTCGTCGCAGTATTTTTATCTCAGCATTTGTTGGCAACCGCCCATAGTGGCGGCACGCAATAACTACGCCCGACAAAATAGCGTTTGCGTCGGATTTCCCATTCCAATCGTTCGGTTCAAGCCCTGCATCTTTAAGAGCATCACCCCATCGTGCCCAAAATTTCCCTCGCCACTGATGTTCAGCAATGGCCGTCTCTTTGGCGAACAGCCTTTGCCCCGGAGCTTGTCCGCTATTTGCCGAAGCTAATCGTCGAATCTCTTGAAGAATAAAATCACGCATTCTTGCAACATAGATGACTCGTAGAGCGGATGAAACACCCGTGAAATCGGGTCGCATCGTCGTGCCATTGTCGAAGCCCAATCCGCTACCTGTGGGCACAAAGCCCATTTCGTTCACCTGATTTCCGGTAGTAGATCGTTAGTAGATTTTTTAAAACTAGAAAATAATCAATAAAATCAATAGTTAGTGGCGGAGAGGGTGGGATTCGAACCCACGATACCCTCGCGGGTATGCCGCATTTCGAGTGCGGTGCATTCGACCACTCTGCCACCTCTCCGGAGGGTCATGTGATGTGCCGTGGCACGATCAGAGTGAGGGGCGGATACCTATCTGTGGGCGGGGCTTTGTGCAAGAGGCTTTTGCGGGTCGATTGTTGCGGGGCCGGGAAGCGCGCGGTTGCGGTGTGGGGGCGAGGCTCTATATTTAGCCCTCAGCGACATCGGGTTTTTCCCCAGTCGAGCGAGGCAATGATCGGCTTATGATGGTCACTTTAGGACTGACAGACCTGGCCCAGAGTGCGGGCCTGTCCAAGATCCAGGCGCTCGCGGCGGATGCTGACATTGTGCACCGCTTTGCTGGCGCGGCCGGGGATTTCGCTGTTCGGTTTGCGGTGGCGGGTCTGGTTCTGATCTTGACCCTCTGGGCCTCGGGCTGGGTCGCACGGTTTGTGCGCCGCCTGTTTGACCAGTTTGAGCGCCACCGGACCGGCGATCAGACCCTGCGCAGTTTCACCGCCTCCTTGGCGCGCTATGCGGTGTTGGTGGTCGGCGGCGTGGCTGTTCTGCAGCAACTGGGCGTGCAGACCACCTCAGTCCTGGCGGTTTTGGGCGCGGCCTCCTTGGCCGTGGGCTTGGCCTTGCAAGGGGCCCTGTCCAATGTCGCAGCCGGGGTGATGCTGCTGCTCTTTCGGCCCTACCGGGTTGGGGATTTTGTCGAGATCGGCGGTCGGCAGGGCACGGTTAAGGCGCTAGACCTGTTCGTCACCGAACTGGCCACGGTGGATAATGTTAAGGTGGTCGCCCCCAACGGAAAGGTGTTTGGCGAACTGATCGTCAACTTTACCCATCATGCCGAGCGGCGCGTGGACCTGATCTTTCGCATCGATTTTCATGACGATCTGGCCAAGGCGCTGGAGACCTTGCAGCGGGTCGGCAGCGCCCATCGGTTGGTCCTGTCAGAGCCTGCGGTCTTGGCCGAGGCCATGACCCTATCGGAGAGTTGGGCCGAGGTTGCGCTTCGGGCCTGGGTCAAGAGTGACGACTATGGCGTGGCCCGGTCGGAGCTTTTGGTTGCCGCCAAGCGGGCGCTCGCCGATGAGGGCTTTTTGGTGCCCTATCCCCATCAGGTGGCCATTCAGCGCGCGGAGCCCTGACGCCTTAGCCTATCCGGCGATGGCTAGGGCGTCGCGCTCGCCGGTGCGGATGCGCAGGGCCGATTCCAGATCCATGACAAAGACCTTGCCGTCGCCGATCTTGCCGGTATTGGCCGTGCGAGCGATGGCCTCCACCACGGCTTCGAGGACGTCGGTCGGGACCGCAATCTCGAGCTTGACCTTGGGCAGGAGCTTTACCTCATATTCAGCCCCGCGATAGACCTCGGTCTTGCCCTTTTGACGGCCATAGCCGCGCACTTCGGTGACGGTCAGGCCAGAGGCCCCGGCATCGGTCACCGCTTCGAGCACAGCGTCCAGTCGGCTTGGCTTGATGATCGCCGTAATCAACTTCATGTCGCATCCCCTCGACCGCATAAATCAGTGCCCTAACCTAAGGCCAAAAGGCGCAAAGGTCCAAGTCCTTCCCGACTAAACGGGCTTTGTGACGCGGTCCCGTCCCGTGGAGGGCGAGGGCAAGGGCTGCAGGGCACCGGGTGACATCACCCTAGCGCGAGCCCGATGGCCCTTCGGCTTGACGGCAAAGGTCTGTTTGACCGCTTCAAGCAGGATCAGGCCCGACAGGCCCGGCCAGAGCCGCGCACCAGCCTGTTCAAAGGGCTCGGCCCAAGCGCCCATCCAGGCCAGAGGCGGCAGATAGAGGGCGCGCGACCAAGCGGTCGGCTCTAGGCCCGCCTCTCGCACCAGACTTTCAAGCTGTGCCCGTGTGAAGGGACGGCCATGGCCAAAGGGTGTCGCCTCGCTATTGGCCCAGGCACCGCGCCGGTTGGCGGCAACGATGATCACACGGCCAGAGGGGGCCATCACCCGGCCCACCTCGCGCATGACCCCCAAGGGATCGTCACTCTCTTCGAGCGCGTGGATCATCAAGATTCGGTCAAACAGGGCGTTGGGGTGGGGCAGGGCCAGTTCATCGGCAAGGCAAGACAGGCCCCGCACTGTGCGGTCTTCGGCATCTTGGCCTGGGGTGGACGAGGCTAGCGGGTTTGGCCAGACCTCGACCCCTTGGGCGGCGGGCATGGCCGCGACGGTGCGGCGGGCCTTAGCGCGAAAGCTGTCGAGAAAGGGCGTCGCATAACCAAGGCCCAGCATATCCAGCCCATGGCCGTCACCCCAGGCTTGGCCCAGCTTGCGCGCGACCATCTGGCGGGCGATCTTGCCGAGCGGACTGGCATAGAAGTGTCTAAGCTCTAAGACATCGCGGCGCATGGGCTCTCACATCGTCCTATGGGGTTGTCCTTGAGCAGGGACCCCTATGGGCCATATAACCGCGCAATGGCCTGCGTGAAAAGGAAAGCCCCATGACCGTTGAAATTCGTCAGTTTCCCTGTCTGTCGGACAATTATGGCTTTCTGGTGCGCGATCTGGCCAGCGGCAAGGTCGCCTCTATTGATACGCCGGACGCCGACGCGGTCTTGGCGGCCTTGGATGAGGCGGGCTGGAGCCTCGATCTGATCCTCAATACCCACTGGCACCCCGACCATGCCGGCGGCAATGCCAAGCTGAAAGAGAGAACCGGCGCGGTCAGTATCGGCCCGGCAGAGGTCGAGCGTCTGACCCCGCTGGATCGCAAGGTGGCCGGCGGGGATCAGGTGGAACTGGGCGCAACAGTCTTTCAGGTCATCGACACTGGCGGCCATACACTCGGCCATGTCAGCTACTATAGCACCAAGGATGGGGTGGCCTTTGTCGGCGACACCCTTTTTGCGCTGGGCTGCGGACGCCTCTTTGAAGGCACGGCTGAGCAGATGTGGGCCAGCCTGTCGCGACTGGCCAATTTGCCGGGTGAGACCACGGTCTATTGCGCCCATGAGTATACGGCCTCGAACGCACGGTTTGCCTTGAGTGTGGATCAGGACCCCGCCGTGGTCGCCCGGGCCGCAGCGGTCTTTGCTGCACGGGAGCGGGGCGAGGCGACGGTGCCAACCACCATTGCGGTGGAGCGGGCGACCAACCCCTTCTTGCGCGCACCTCTGATTGCGGCATCGCTCGGAAAGTCGGGTCTAACCGATCCTGAGGCCTTTGGCGCTGTGCGCGCCGCCAAGGACCAGTTCAAGGGTTAGGGGCTGTCGGCCTAGCGGTCTAAGGCCTTGACGATCCGCTCGGATGATGGGCGACCCGCCAATCCATCATCAATGACGATGGTGATCTGTAGATCTGGGCCCTTCTGGCGAACCTCGACCTTTCGACCCTCAATGAGGCGTACCCGGCCAAGCGTGCTCATCAGGGCCTTGCTATCCGGCCGCCGAGCGACCTGAACGAAAGCGTCAGCGGCGATGGCGGCTGTGTCGGCATAGAGATAGGAGGATTCCGGGGTCACATCCTCAGCATCGAAGGTAATGAGCTTTTGCGCTGCGCGAGAGGCGCGGGCGCTGGCCTGAGCCAGCCGTTGTAGCAGGGCGTTTGGGGCCATGGGCCCTATGATCAGCCGGACCGGTGGTGCTCTGCCCTCTAGGGCCACAGCTGCGCCTGCGGGTTGCTCGAGGGTGAACAGGGTCAAGCCCCCGGTTTGGGTCGCCCGAAGGACGGGGCGGCCAGCATCATTCTTGTAGATCATGTCACCGCGCGCGGCGCGAGAGGGCGCGAGGACCCAGATCTCTCGCTGATCATCGAACCTCAACAGGGGCAGGGCCTGAGATCGGTCCAGCACGAACCTGTCGCCGTCATCGGAGGCAAACCGCGCAATGATCGGAACCTTCAGTCTGCGATCATCATCGGCATGGCGACCCCCGAACAGGGCATCACGCAGGGTCTGCATGTTATCTTGTCGGTCTTCGGTCGGCCTGTCAGCCGCCAGAACAGGCCCTAAGGACCCAAGGGCCAATAGCACGCCAAGCCCTAGGCCGCTTAGCAGCTGGAGCGGACGGTATTTTTCATTAGAATTGGGACGTGAAGATAGCATGGCCGGTTCAATGCACCCCGAGTAGGGCGGATTTTGGACAGCCATGCTATTTTCTCAAAATCTGCGTCTAGCCCGCGATATATTGACCGCCATTGATGGTCAAGGTCGAGCCCGTAACGAAGGCTGCGCCATCGGAGGCCAGATAGAGCACGGCACCGGCGATCTCTTCGGCCTTGCCCAAACGTCCAACGGGGATGCTGGCAATAATGCCTTCCAGCGCCTTTTCAGGCACGGCCGCGACCATGTCGGTGTCGATATAGCCAGGCGCAATGACATTGACCGTGATGCCCTTGCGCGCGGTTTCTTGAGCGAGAGCCTTGGTAAAGCCGATCACGCCAGCCTTCGCGGCGGAATAGTTGGTCTGGCCCATCTGGCCCTTTTGGCCATTGATCGACGAGATATTGATGATGCGGCCGAAGTTACGCTCGCGCATGCCGTCAATGACGTGGCGGCTGGTGTTGAACACGCTGTCGAGGTCGGCGCGGATCACTTCGCTCCACTGACCGGGGGTCAGCTTGTGCAGCATACCATCGCGGGTGATGCCGGCATTGTTGACCAGAACCTCGATGGGGCCGAGCGTCTTTTCGATTTCAGCAAAGGCCGCGCCGACGGCTTCGAAATCACCCACATCAGCCTTGATGCAGAGGACGCCAAGATCCTTGCGGACGGCCTCGGCGGCGGCTTCGTTACCGGCATAGAGGGCGGCAACCTTGTAGCCAGCGGCCTTGAGTTGCTGGGTGATGGCCAGGCCGATGCCGCGCGTTCCGCCGGTCACGACTGCAGTTTTAGTCATGGTCTATCCTTTAAGGGTCAGGGAGTTTGAAAACATGGGGGAGTTCCCGGTGCCCTAGGACACCGGTGCCCATTTAGGTCTTGTGGAGGTTCAGGCGCGTTCGACGCAGATCGCAACGCCCATGCCGCCGCCGACGCAAAGGGTGGCAACACCCTTCTTGGCGTCATGATCCTGCATCGCATAGAGCAGGGTGGTCAGGATGCGTGCGCCCGATGCGCCGATGGGGTGACCAATCGCGATCGCGCCGCCATTGACATTGACCTTGGCAGGATCGAGCCCAAGCTCACGAACCACGCACAAGGACTGGGCGGCGAAGGCTTCGTTGGACTCAATCAGGTCCAGATCGCCCACCGACCAACCGGCCTTTTCCAGCGCCTTGCGCACGGCGGGGATGGGGCCGGTGCCCATGATGCTGGGGTCAACACCGGCATGGGCCCAAGAGGCGATACGGGCCATGGGGGTCAGACCGCGCTTGGCAGCCTCATCGGCGCTCATCAGCACCACAACGGCCGCGCCGTCATTAAGACCTGAAGCATTGGCGGCGGTGACCGAGCCGTCCTTGGTGAAGGCTGGCTTTAGGCCGCTGACACTGTCATAGGTCGCGCCGTGGCGGATATATTCGTCCTTATCAACAATGACGTCGCCCTTGCGGCCCTTGATGGTGACGGGCGCGATCTGGGCGTCGAACTTTCCAGCCTTTTGCGCGGCCTCGGCCTTGTTCTGCGAGGCGACGGCGAAATTGTCTTGATCTTCGCGGGTGATCTGCCAGCGGGCGGCAATATTCTCAGCGGTCTGACCCATGTGATAGCCGTGGAAGGCGTCCCACAGGCCGTCCTTGATCATGGTGTCAACAAAGCCGAGGTCGCCCATCTTTTGGCCATTGCGCAGGTGTGCGGCGTGGGGCGACTGGCTCATGCTTTCCTGGCCACCGGCGACAACGATCTTGGCATCGCCATTGGCGATTTGTTGCATGCCTAGCGCCACAGCGCGAAGGCCAGAGCCGCACAGTTGGTTCAGGCTCCAAGCTGGGCTTTCTTGCGGTACGCCCGCAGCGATGGCGGCTTGGCGAGCAGGGCCTTGACCGGCACCGGCCTGAAGCACCTGACCCAGAATGACTTCATCAACATCGGACATCGCAATATTCGCGCGCGCCACGGCGGCCTGAATGGCAACCTTGCCCAGCTCGCTGGCGGGCAGAGCGCTCAAGGCACCATTGAAAGAGCCCACGGGCGTGCGGGCGGCCGATACGATGACGATTTCACTCATGGCTCTGTGGTGCTCCGATAGTTTGCGACGGCAAAAAGACCCAGGCAGGCCTCTCCTGTAATGGAACGTACCATGACAATTTCACCGACAGCCGTCATTATGACAATGCTGTCAGGACCGTAATAGTGCCAATCTAATGGTCAACCGTTGCAATCAAGATACTGCGATGCAACATTGCGGCTCTATACACGCGCGTCCTAATCACGGCCCTTGGCCTTAGGAGACCCGATGTCAGATCATAAGAAGACTGGTTCCGAGCCATCAGGGGCTAAGGCTGGTGCCAGCTCTAAGGCGTCGGCGAACGGCGCACAGGGCCGGGTGGTCATTAAGAAATATGCCAATCGACGTCTCTATAATACGGCGTCCAGTTCCTATGTGACGCTTGAGCACCTGTCTGAGATGGTCAAGGAGGGGGTCGACTTTGTTGTCTTTGACGCCAAGACCAATGAGGACATTACCCGGTCGGTCCTAACCCAGATCATCTTTGACGAAGAGAGCCGTGGGCAAAACCTCTTGCCAATCCAGTTTCTGCGCCAGCTGATCGGCTTCTACGGCAACTCCATGCAGGCCTTCTTGCCCAGCTATCTGGAGCTTTCCCTCGACAGTTTCACCCGTCAGCAAGAGCGGATGCGCACCCAGATGGGCGCGATTGCGCCGGGCTTGGCGCAAGGCTTGGCGCCCAATCTTGGTGCCGGTCTGGGCACTGTGGCCGGACCGCAATTTCTCGAAGACCAGGTGAAACAGAACCTCGCCATGTTTGACCGGGCGATGAAGATGTTCTCACCCTTTGCCTATGTTCGGCCGGAAGACAGTGAAGTGGCCGCACCTGCACCCGCAGCCCCTGCGCCCGCTGCGACAGATGATTCGCTCAATGACCTGAAGAAGAAAATCGAGGAAATGCAGGAGCAGATTTCGAGGCTTGCCTCCAAGGGTTGACGTTTGGTTAAGGAGTCGTACCCTCGTACGGCTCATAATGAGCACAGCCCAAGAATGGGCACCATCCTCAGAATAGAGGGGTTTGCTAATGACCAAACCGATCAAGCCGGTGCGTCGCAAGGGGGCCGTCAAGAAGGTGATTCGCCGAATAGCGATGCCTCACGATGCGCTCGAACCCGACATAACCGTAACGGTGACGGGGCTACCTGTTCCCGTTGCCAATCCGTTGAGTGATCTTTCTGCCGTCTCCTTTACCGCGCAAATTCTCGGTCAGCCCGGGCAGAAGCGTGGATTAAGGGGCGGCGAAGAGACGCTAAATCTTGCTCGTTCCACCTATATGGAAACCGAATGGTCGGGAGGGGCTGACCGCCGCATCCGGCGTGGCCGGATGAGCCGAACGAGGGCGTGACCGATTATGGTTAGCCGGTAGCGGCTCTGGCCGAGGCACTGCGTTTGCGGGCATACATCGCAGCGTCGGCTTCGGCCAGATGCTGTTCTGCGGTCAGGCCCGCCTCGATCTCGCGCACGCCGTAGGACACGTGCAAGGGGGCCAGCCAGTCGCCGTAAGATGCCGGTTCTGCCTCTATGGTCTGGGCCAAGCTCGCGGCCTTGGCAAGGCCCGTGCCCAGATCGGCTTGGGTCAAGATGACGCCAAACTCATCACCGCCCAGCCGCCCGACCACATCGCCGTCGCGTACCGCCACAGCCAGTCTTTCCGCCACGGCCTTCAAAGCCGCATCGCCTGCCGCATGGCCAAAGCGATCATTGACCGCCTTAAAGCCATCGAGATCGAAATAGACCAGACTGGAGGGCGTATCGAACCTTTGGGCAAAGGTGATGACCCGCTGCAGTTCGCGCACAAAGGCGCGGCGATTAAGGACGGGCGTTAAGCCGTCCCGGTCGGCCAGATCTTCGGCCTCATTCAGGCGGCCCTTGAGCAGGCCAACCTCTCGGCGCAGTTCGTCAATCTCGGTCAAAAGGGTCGCGAGCGCGGCCTTGACCGGCGCGGTCATGTCCGCAGGGGTCAGGCCTAAAAAGGCCGCCGTATCGCCAGAACGGGTCGTCGCTGCCGACTGTCCCGAACTTTCGGCCGCCGCCTGTAGTGCTGCCCGTCGTCTCACCCCAGAGAGGGGATCAGCCCGAACGCCTAATAGCTTCATCGAGTCGCCCGCCTAAACCGCATGATTCGGTAGAGAATCATCTCGCAGTCTGCATGAATCTTAACGCTGTCGGTTGCAGGCGCAAGGCGCACGCCTATACTCCGCCCCCTTCGATAGGCTGAGTGACCGATTTTCAGTCACGGCCAGACAAAGGGATTTGCCATGAACCCCAGCGGGGTCCCGGTCGCTATCATCATGGGCAGTCGTTCAGACTGGCCGACCATGAAGGCTGCGGCCGACATCTTGTCCGCCCTCGGGGTTGGCTATGAGGCCAAGGTCGTCTCGGCCCATCGCACACCAGAGCGGATGGTCAGCTTTGCCAAGGGCGCCAAGGCGGCAGGCTTTCAGGTCATCATTGCCGGTGCCGGCGGCGCAGCCCACCTGCCGGGCATGACCGCCTCAATGACCGATCTGCCGGTTCTGGGCGTTCCGGTTCAGTCCAAGGCCCTCAGCGGCCTAGACTCGCTCTTGTCCATTGTTCAGATGCCGGGGGGTATCCCTGTGGCAACCTTGGCCATTGGTGAGGCGGGAGCCAAGAATGCCGGTCTTCTGGCCGTTCGGATCTTAGCCTTGGCCGACGAGGCCCTCGCTCAGCGATTGGCGGCCTATGTTCAGGCTCTGACCGACAGTGTTACCGAAACGGTGGAAGATAGCGCCCAATGACGGACCCTCGTCTGCCCCTCATACCCGGCGCGTCCATTGGCATTGTCGGCGGCGGCCAGCTTGGCCGAATGTTGTCTTTAGCGGCGGCGCGTTTGGGCTTTCAGACGGTAATCTTGACGCCTGAAGCGGGGTCCTGCGCCAGCCAAGTCAGTGCCCGCACGATTATTGCCGACTATACCGATCCGGCAGCCCTTGCGGAATTGGCCAGCCTTGCCTCGGTTGTGACCTATGAGTTTGAAAATGTCCCGGCAGCGGCCATTGCGCAGCTTCAGGCCTTAGGGTGCATCGTCGCGCCCGGCCCCCTAGCCTTAGCGGTGGCGCAGGACCGGGTGGATGAAAAGACCTTCCTGAATGCTCACGGCGTCCCGACCGTGGCCTTTTCCCCGGTCTCAACCGCGCAAGAGGCGATTGATGCGGTGGCGCGCATGGGGGCTCCATGCCTGCTCAAGACCCGCCGCGATGGCTATGATGGCAAGGGTCAGGTCTGGATCGAAAGCCATGACGCCGCCCATGCAACGGCCGCCTTTGCACAGTTGGGGGAGCGCCCCTGCATCCTCGAGGCTGCCGCAGACTTTGTACGCGAACTGTCGGTGATCGCGGCGCGCGGCATCGATGGCGAGGTCGCATCCTATCCTGTGGGGGAAAATCATCACGAAAATGGTGTTCTTCGCCGCACCGCCGCGCCTGCCCGTATTTCAACAGAGACCCAAGATCTGGCCATGACCTTGGCGGCCCGAATCCTCACCGGTCTGGACTATATCGGCATTATGGGCGTTGAAATGTTCGAGCTGGCCGATGGCCGTCTCTTGGTCAATGAGATCGCGCCTCGGGTTCACAATACCGGTCACTGGACCCTTGATGGCTGCGAGGTCGATCAGTTCGAACAGCATATTCGTGCGGTCGCAGGCTGGCCTCTGGGCAAGGTTACGCCCTTGGCCCGGGTCGAGATGACCAATCTGCTTGGCGATGAGGTTCTGGACTGGAAGGCCCTGTCGCTGGAGCAGGACGCGCGCCTTTGGCTCTATGGCAAGGGCGAGCCGCGTCCGGGCCGCAAGATGGGCCACGTCAATCGGCTATTCCCGCTCAACGACTAGCCGTAGCGCATCTTGCCGAGGGCTGAGGCCAGGTCCTTGGCGAAGTCAGACGGCTTGAGTTTGGCCTTCCAGCTCTCGAACGCCATCACATTGTCGATCCGCGCGGCAACCAAGGCATTGGCGGCCTCGGCCCCGCTGCTCAGGCGCACAGCCATGGCGCTGGCCAAGATGCCCGCCACGAGCGCGCGCTTGGAATAGTGATTCTCGTCGGTGGCCGTATCGCCCGCCCAGCGCCAAATCCGATCAGCGCTTTCCCAGACCAATCGAAGCGCCAGTGGCAGACGGTGCGGTAGGGCCAGATAGCCTGCCCAGCGGTGCAGGGCCTCGCCTTCTGCTGCGGCAATATCGAGACGGGTCAGGATGCCGAGCGAAATCCGCTGTCTCATCTTCAAGCTGGCCGGATCGGTCCCGGCGAGGGCCGCTAGGGTCAGGTCGTCATGGCGGCGTGAGAGCAGGGCGGCCAGATCGGCCGGGCCGTGGGGCAAGAGAAGGTCTGCCTCCGCTGGGCTCAGGCCCAGCTTGGCGGCGGCCGCTAAGACCAAACCTTGCGTCCAGCCGCGCCCCGCAGCCAAAACCAAGGCCTCATCCAAGAGGCCCTGCTCGGTGGTTTCGTCCCATCGTGCGGGCGGCGATGTCGACAGGGAGGGTTGCGATGGCTTAGACATGGGCCTCTATATAGTCCGTCTGAGTCCGCCCGTCATCGGCGGCGATTGGTCCCTTTGCCGCAGATGACAAGGACCGTTGGCTTTTTACGCAAATCAGTTCTGAATCTCGCCTCTGCGAGGACTGGCCGGTAGACAGGCCTCAAAGCCTCTGGTATCAGCGCGGCCAAGCACGAAGGGATTTTCCCTCGGGCAATGGATTCTTATTCGCTAGCACTCGGCCCGAAGGCGCATGCCTTCGTAAGGTAGGCTTAGGCTAGCGCGCTTTGGAGGACTTGGTCATCGTTCAGATTTTCGTGCGCGACAATAATGTCGACCAAGCGCTGAAGGCGCTCAAGAAGAAGATGCAGCGCGAAGGTTCGTTCCGTGAAATGAAGCGGCACGTGCATTTCGAAAAGCCTTCCGAGAAGCGGGCTCGCCAAAAGGCTGAGGCTGTGCGCCGGGCGCGCAAGATGGCCCGCAAGCGCATGCAGCGCGAAGGCCTGATCGCAGCACCAAAGAAGCCTGTTCGCTAGACTTTAGGGGCTTTGCTGTAAGGCAAGGCAGCTCTTAGATCGACGCAGATATTGAGGCCGCGCGGGGAAACCGGCGCGGCCTTTGTCGTGTCGTGATTGCCCATGACTAGACCGGTTTGAGCCTTCGCCTGATGATCCCCATCATCAGGGCCTTGGGGTCGAGCTTGCTGGTCGAGAGGGCCCCGGCGCGGAAGGCCTTGCCCGATAGCCACAGGGTGACGCCGACAAAAGCGGTCATGCCAAGGCCGGTGCCGACCAACTCCCAGAGGGTGGGCCCTGAGGCCGCTCGGACCATCATCATAAAGGGTGTGAAGGGCGGGACCCAGCAGAGGATCTTGATGATCGGCATGTCGGGGTGGGTGATGGATTGCGACATGAAGATCATGGGAATGGACAGGATCAACATCATGGGCCCGACCAGGGTCTGGGCCTCTCTTGTCGTCTCGCAAAAGGCCCCAATGGCGGTAAAGACGCAGGCATAGATCAGATAGCCACCGACCAGATAGAAGCCGAAATAGTAGGCCAGACCCTTGGTGGCCAAGATGGCGACCAAGTCCTCCGACAGTCCCGGCGCGTTGGTCAGGAGCATGGCTGTGCCCAGGGTCAGCCAGATGGCAAGGACCGAAAAGGTGACCGCCGCCACGCCAAGGATCTTGCCGCCCATGATCTCGGTGGTCGAGGCCGAGGCAAGCAACACCTCGAGCACGCGGCTGGACTTGTCCTCCACCACGCTGTTGAGCAAGATTCCGGCGCCGCTGAGGATGACCGTCCAAAGGCCCATGGCCATGACAAAGCCAATCACGGTCGGCAGGCGGTCTCGCATGGACACCTGATCACCGTCCGACTTTGGGGATCGCAGGCGCACGGTGGGTTCTGCGGCGTCGATGTCTTTCAACAGGGCGTCGGAGACGCCGGCCTCAGTCAGGCGCATGCGCCGATCCTCATCGCGCAGAATATCGCTCAGCCGATCGTCTAGCGATTGGAGGCCGAGGTTGCGGCTCCAGAAATCGACCGAAAGGGTCTTGGTGTCGGAACTTATGATGGCGCCATAGGTCAGGCCGCGGCTGGTCTCATCGGCCAAATAGGGCTTGAGGGCCTGCCCCGCCGCCTCTGCCGACGTGGCGGCAGCCACGCTGTCTGGCACCGGTACGATCTTCACCCTCGGGGCTGGGGCCTTGAAGGTCGCGGCAACCTTGGGCGCAACCGACCTAAAGGTGGATTCGGCGGCCTCAAGGCCTTGAGCATCAAAGCTGGACATAATGGCTTCGCCTGCCTTGGGCCCGGCTGCCGCTGTGGCTGATGCGGCCATGGCCTTGGCGACTCCAACGCTCTGTTGACGCTCAAATTCCTTGACGATCACGGGCGTCAGATTGTGGCCGCTCAGATCAATGATTGCCATCTTGGGGGGCGGGGCAGACCGTGCGATCAGGGTTGGGGCCATGATCGCGATCCCCATGATCACGGGTAATCCGGCCATAGACAGCCAAAAGCCCACGGTGCGCACATAGCTGAGATATTCGCGCAGGGCGATCTTGAGCAGGCGTCTCATATCTGATCCCCGGTTAAGGCGATAAAGGCATCGTGTAGGGTGGGCTCTTTCAACTCAAAGCGCCGAAGATCGAGCCCTTGGCCAAAGGCCGCACGCAAGGCGTCTTGGCCGTTGGCGCCGGGCTTGAGGGTCGCAGACAGTTGGACCTGATGGGTTCCCTCTTGGCCCGCAAGGTCGGCGACCTCGACCTGCTCTATGCCGGGCAGGGCCTGAACGGCCTGAAGGCTAATATTGCCCTCAAGCACCAGCATGCGGGGGGCATGGCTGCGGGCTTGCGCTAAATCGCCGTCAAACATCTTGCGGCCTCTCGCCATCAGCACCACCCGATCACAGAGCCGCTCGGCATGTTGCATGACGTGGGTGGAGAACAGCACGGTCGAGCCCTTGGACGCGAGGCCCCGAATAATCGTCTCAAGCGATTGTTGATTAACCGGATCAAGGCCGGAAAAGGGCTCGTCGAGAATGACCAGTTCGGGATCATGGGCGATGGCCGATAGGAGTTGGACCTTTTGCGACATCCCCTTGGACAGGGCCTTGATCGGGCGGTTCATGGCTGCGCCGAGGCCCTGTTCTTCGAGCATCTGTTTGGCCCTGCGCCGCGCGTCACGGTCGCTTACGCCCTTCAGGCCCGCAAAGAAGGCGATGGCGTCGATCGGGGTCATGCGTTTGTATAGCCCCCGCTCCTCAGGCAGGAAGCCGATCCGTTCGCGCACCTTGCGCGCGTCCTTGGCGCTGAGGACTTCAATCGTACCTTCGGTCGGCTCAACAAGACCAAGGATCATGCGGATGGTTGAGGTCTTGCCCGCGCCATTGGGGCCAAGAAAGCCGCAGATCTGTCCCGTTCCAACCTCGAAACTGAGAGACTGTACGGCGGTAAAGTCGCCGTAGCGTTTGGTCACGCCATTGAGACTGAGGGCGGTGGTCATCGGTGATGGACCCTTCGCTAGCCGGTAAAGCCTTTAGGGCCGGTCCATCAACTGGATCTGATCAACCCTTGGTATCGATAACCTTACGCACCTGCGCAATTGCCTGCAAGATGGCGCCGTTATGAAGCGGGCCCAGAATGCTGGTGTGGCTGGCTTCGGGCACATTGACGGCGACGCCATATTTCGAGGCGAGGGCCGGAGCGGCCTGAAGCTCTTTCCACTGCTTGCGCGCACCTTCGGCGGGACCGGCCGTGACCACCATGACCGGCAGGGTCGGGGCATACTGACCGGCGCTAGCGGCCTGCCGAGCGCTCTGCGGCCACTGAGCGACCTCATCAGCGGCGGCGCGGGCATGGGCCCCAGACCCAAAGGCGCGACGCTTGTCAGCAGCGGCGGCGGGCGGCAGGCCGATCTTGTCTCCAAGACCCATGCCCGCGAGGGGCTTGAGCAGGCCCGCAGAGGCCCCCCATGCCGCCACCCGCGAAGCCGTGGCGAAGGCGCTCACAAACTTTGCCACCTGTGGAATGGCCGTGGCCTCTGGCGAGGCCGCATCGACCAAGACCACACCGACCACCTTGTCAGCATTGCGGACGGTAAAGAGGCGCGCATAGACCCCGGCCATCGAGTGACCGACATAGATATAGGG
>CANESI010000038.1 GCA_947441065.1 Caulobacteraceae bacterium | reverse complement strand
CTCGCCAAAGAAGCTCTTGGTGCGGGCAAAGGTGCGGTCGATGAACTGGTCCACCACCACGAAGGTTCCGGGATTGAGCGCCTCACGCAAGGACCCCACCGCCGACAGGGACAGAACATCCGTGCAGCCCGCCCGTTTCAGCGCGTCAATATTGGCTCTGAAATTCAGGTTTGACGGCGGGATACGGTGTCCCCGACCATGGCGGGGTAAGAAGACCAGCTTCACCCCGTCCAATTCGCCCATCAAAAGCTCGTCCGATGGATCGCCCCACGGGGTGTCGATCTTGACCCAACGCTGGTTCTTCAGGCCCTCGATCTCATAGAGGCCTGATCCGCCGACCACGCCCAATACCCACTCACCCACGCGGCTACTCCTTGCAAATCAAAAGGCCCCGCCAGTTCACCAGCGGGGCCTTCAGATGGTCTTCAAAAGTCGTGAAGGTCAATCAGTGTTTGACGCCCTTCCACACCCGACGATAGCTCGCATAAAGCAGGCCAGCGAAGAGGGCCAGATAGATCAGGACCGCAAAGCCTGTGCGCTTGCGCTCGCCGGCCTTGGGTTCAGCCGCCCAGTCAAGGAAGGCGACGACATCACTGGCCTGCTGCTCGAGCGTTGACTTGGTGCCGTCATCGAAGCTGACCTTGTCGGCCACCAGCGGCGGAGCCATGGCGATGAAACCACCGGCAGGCACCTTGTCCTTGTCGCCCGACCAAAAACTAGACAGGTCGCCGGGCATATAGGGGTTGTAATATTTACCCGCTGGTACTTCCAAGCCCCGAGGCACGTCGTGATAGCCGGTCAACAGCGAATAGATATAGGCCGGACCGCCTTCGCGGGCCTTGGTGATCACCGACAGATCAGGCGGAAGAGCCCCGCCATTGCCCGCCCGTGCCGCATATTCGTTGGGATAGGGGTTAGGGAACCTGTCGGCAGGCGTGCCTGGACGCTGAACCACGTCGCCGGTTTCGGTATCGATATCGTTGATATTGTAGTCCTTGGCGATCGCCTTAACGAAGGCGTTGTCGTTCGGGTTCTTGTACTTCGCATCGAAGAACGGCCCGTCAGGCTGTCCCAGATTACGAAAGCTCAACAGGTTCATCGAGTGGCAGGCCGAACAGACCTCCCGATAGACCTTGTAGCCCCGCTGAACCTGAGCCGCATCGAAACGGCCGAAGGGACCATCCGTGCTCAAGGAAAACGGCTTAAGCTCCCCACCAGAGGATGCGGCGAAGGCAGGAGCGGTGGAAACCAGAAGCGCAACAACCGCTGATACGGCGAATCCTTTACCCAGCATGGGCTAAACCCTTCTTCTCAGCAGAGTGGTCCAAAATCGAAGCCGTGATCGAATCCGGCACCGCGTCCGGCGTTTCGACGAGGCCGAGGACCGGCATCACGATCAAGAAATAGGCGAAATAGTAGGCTGAAGCGATGCGGGACAACCATACGAAGTTCAGTCCAATCGGGTCACCAGCAGCCGTGGCGCCCACCTGGAACACCATCTTGTCCGGCAACTCGCCGCCGCACCAGCCCAAGATCAGGCAGGTCAAGACGAACAGGAAGAAGAACACCCGTGCCGTTGGGCGATAGCGCAAGGACTTGACCTTGGACGTATCCAGCCAAGGCAGGACAAACAGGACGCCAATGGCACCAAACATCAAGAGCGCACCGCCAAGCTTGTCCGGAACCGCGCGCAAGATCGCGTAGAAGGGCAAGAAGTACCATTCTGGAACGATGTGCGCTGGCGTCACCAAGGGGTTGGCAGGGATATAGTTATCCGCATGGCCCAAAGCATTGGGCTGGAAGAACACGAACACCGAGAACAGGATCAAGAACAGGACCATGGCAAAGCCATCCTTCACCGTCGCGTACGGGGTGAAGGGGACCGTGTCCTCCTTGGACTTGGGATCAATGCCGGATGGGTTGTTCTGGCCGGTCACGTGCAGCGCCCAGACGTGCAGGATCACAACACCAGCGATCATGAACGGCATCAGGAAGTGCAGCGAGAAGAAGCGGTTCAGGGTGGGATTGTCCACCGCAAACCCGCCCCAGAGCCAGGTGGTGATGCTCTCACCGACGACGGGGAACGCGCCCAGCAGATTGGTGATCACCACCGCGCCGTGGAACGACATCTGACCCCAAGGCAGCACGTAGCCCATAAAGGCTGTGGCCATCATCAAGAGGTAGATCACGCAGCCCAAGATCCACAGAACCTCGCGGGGGGCCTTGTAGGACCCGTAATAGAGGCCGCGGAACATGTGCATATAGACGGCGAACAGGAACATCGAGGCCCCGTTGGCGTGCACATAACGGATCAACCAGCCATGGTTCACGTCGCGCATAATGTGCTCAACGCTGTTAAAGGCGTGATCGACATGCGGCACATAGTGCATGGCCAAGATGATGCCGGTGATGATCTGCGTCATCAGGCACAAAGAAAGGATACCGCCGAAAGTGTACCAATAGTTCAGGTTCTTCGGGGTCGGATAGTCGACGAAGCTGTCATAGCCCAGTCGAATAATAGGAAGACGCGAGTCCAGCCAGCGCGTGAAACCGGTCTTCGGTTCATAGGTCGAGTGTCCGCTCATCTGTGCATCAACCGATCTTAACCTTGGTGTCGGAAAGGAAGGCGTATTCAGGTAACGCCAGGTTCGTTGGGGCCGGACCCTTACGGATGCGTCCCGCCGTATCGTAGTGCGAGCCGTGGCAAGGGCAGAACCATCCGCCCCAATCGCCGCCGCCGAAGGTCGGCACGCAACCCAAATGGGTGCAGGAACCGATCAGGATCAGCCATTCGGCCTTGCCCGGCTTGTGACGGTCGGCATCCTTTGCGGGATCCTTCAGGTCGGCATTGTCATCGGCCTTGGCCTGAGCAATCTCCGCTGGCGTTCTCTTGCGCACGAACACCGGCTTACCGCGCCACTTGATCGTGACCTCGGAGCCGTCTGCCACCTTGGACAGGTCAAATTCCAATGACGCCATAGCGAGCATGTCGCCTGACGGATTCATCTGATTCACCAAGGGCCACACCACAGAGCCGACGGCCCCGACTGCAGCGGCCATGGTGGCCACATGAATAAAGTCTCTCCGGCTGGGATCTTCGCCAGCTGGGGTAATTTCCCCGACGGTATCGGCCACCTCAACACCCTTCGAATGGACCGGCTGACATCGCGAAACGATTCAGCTCAAGTCACGTACAATCTTAATCGACCTGACTAAGGTCCTCTGCCACAAGAAGCTAGGCCTATGCAGCCATTCACCCCTTGCGGCGCAACGTCGCAATTGCCCATAGGACTTGAGTCGCCTCAAGCCAATTAGCCCCTGTTACCGGTTCCGATAGAATGCGCCTCGCCCTTTTTCAACCAGACATTCCGCAAAACCTCGGCGCAGGCATCAGACTTTGCGCCTGTTTGGGTGTGGAAATGGACATTATCGAGCCTTGTGGGTTCCCGTTATCCGATAAAAGTCTAGGACGCGCGGCAATGGACTATGGAAAAATCGCGCAAATACAAAGACATAATTCTTGGGCGGATTTTCAGCTCGCGCCGGAGCGGCAAGATGGACGTCTGATTTTGCTGACCACCAAGGCCGCCATTTCTTTGTACGATTTTTCCTTCCGTTCGGGCGACACCCTCCTGCTGGGCCGCGAAAGTGCCGGTGTACCTGATGAGGTCCATGCCGCAGCGGCGGGTCGATTGTTTGTGCCGCTGGTTCCGCAGGCGCGGTCCTTGAACGTTATTGTCGCCGGTGCCATGGCTCTGGGCGAGGCCATGCGTCAAACGCGCCTAGGCGACAACCTAGCCAGCTTGGCCTAAGAAAAGTTCCATCATGACCGACACAGCCCTCCTCGACGCCCGTAAGTCCCAAGCCCGCGACTGGTTCGAAACCCTGCGCGATCGTATCTGCTCGGCCTTTGAGGCCCTAGAGCAAGCCGCTCCGGCCAACCTCTATCCCGGCCAGCCCGCGTCCTTCGTGCGCACCCCTTGGCAGCGCCCCGCTGGCGGCGGCGGGGTCATGTCCATGATGCATGGTCGTCTGTTCGAAAAGGTCGGGGTCCATGTCTCGACCGTTCACGGCACCTTCCCGCCCGACTTTGCCAAGACCATGCCCGGTGCCGAAGAGGACCCACGGTTCTTTGCCACCGGCATCAGCCTAATCGCCCATATGCGAAACCCACGGGTTCCGGCCGTCCATATGAACACCCGCTTCATCGCCACGACCAAGAGCTGGTTTGGCGGCGGCGGCGACCTGACCCCGCTTCTGGCCTATCAGCGCGAGCAGAGCTTCGAAGACGCCATCGACTTCCATGCGGCCTATAAGGGGGCCTGCGACAAGCATGATCCCACCTGGCACGCCAAATATAAGGCCTGGTGCGACGAATATTTCTTCCTGCCCCATCGCAACGAGCCGCGCGGTATTGGCGGCATCTTCTATGACCACCATGACAGCGGCGACTACGCACGAGACTTCGCCTTCACCCAAGATGTCGGCCAAGCCTTCCTCGACATCTATCCCAAGCTGGTCGAACGCCGCATGGGCGAGGCTTGGACGCCTGAAGAACGCGACGAGCAACTGATCCGCCGTGGCCGCTATGTCGAGTTCAACCTGCTCTATGATCGCGGCACCATGTTCGGCCTCAAGACCGGCGGTAATGTCGACTCCATCCTCAGTTCCATGCCGCCCGAGGTGAAGTGGCCCTAGGCACGACGGTAGATGCAAATCCGCGTTTCATGCTTTAAGCTGGCCGGATCAGATCGCTCGAAGGCCCTATGACCAACCTAATCGCCCTTCCCCTCGGCAAACGCGAAGTGACCAAGGCGGCCAACCGTTTGGCCATTCTTGAGGCGGCGCAGGCGGTGTTTGGCGAGTTGGGCTATGAGGCCGCGACCGTGCGCGACATCATCCGCCGCACCGGTTTGGCCTCTGGTACATTCTATAATTATTACCGCTCAAAAGAAGAGCTGTTCGAGGCCCTATCCGACGATGCGGCGCGGCGCCTGCGTCCAATCTTGCGGCATCAATATGAGACCGCGCCGAATTTCCAATCCTACATCTATGGCGCAGTCCGAGCCTATTTCAGCTTCATGGCGCAAGAGCATGAGACCTGGCAGGCCAAACGCCCGGTCGATGAGCGTCAGCCGATCATGAATGCGCAAACGCCAGAAATGACCTTTATCTTTAATGAGGTGCGCGACTCCATCCACGCCGTGATCGACCGGGGTGATGTGCGGCCGGTCGATGCCGACTATCTGGCGGGAGCGGCCATTGCGCTGGCCCGCGACATTGGCG
The DNA here is from genome assembly GCA_947441065.1 of Caulobacteraceae bacterium. Classification (GTDB taxonomy): domain Bacteria; phylum Pseudomonadota; class Alphaproteobacteria; order Caulobacterales; family Caulobacteraceae; genus CAISGS01. Next base: position 19,297 of record CANESI010000038.1, on the reverse strand, counting down.
AACAGATGCTACGCCGCCGCCCAATTGATATAGATGGGGCAACCGATTTTGCCGTAAAGATGATCCTTGGCGGCGTCCCTGCCCTACCGACCCTGAAGCCCTAAACGCTCCCCTTCCCCTCCCCGATCTAGGAACAGCCCCATGGCCGATATCAAGGTCCAAAAGTTCATCCTCAAGACCCTGCTATCCCTGCCAACGCCCATCTTGCGGGCCATGAGCGGCGGGGCGGTCGACTATCGGGCCGGGCGCACCCTTGATCCACGGTTTCAGTTTCTCGCCCATGGTGCCAAGCGCATGCCGTCCATGACCACCCTGTCGCCCACAGCAGCGCGGGCGGCGAGTGCGACGGGACTGGCCCTCATGTCGGGCCGCCGTGAGCCAGGGGTGCGGTGTGAAGACCTGACTATGGAAGGACCTGGCGGCCTTTTGCCCTTGCGGCTCTATCGCCCCGAGCGGCAGGACCCAACCTTGCCCCTGATCGTCTTTGCCCATTTTGGCGGCGGTGTGATCGGCGATCTGGAAACCTGCGACGCCTTCTGCTCGATCCTCGCCAAGGATGTACGCACCGCCGTGCTGTCGGTCGATTATCGCCTCGCACCAGAGCACAAGTTCCCGGCAGGTCTTGATGATGTGCTGGCCGCCTATCGCTGGGGCCGCGACAATGCGGGACGTTTCGGCACCGCGCCTGGCCGCGCCGTCATTGGCGGAGACAGTATGGGGGGCAACTTTGCCGCCGTCATTCCCCACGAATTGAAGCGCATGGGCGAGGCCCAGCCCGACCTGCAACTCTTGATCTATCCCGCCGTTGATGTGGCCAGCGAGACCGCTTCCATGACCGTGTTCGGGGATAGCTATCCCCTGTCACGCGACGTGATGGAATGGTTCATGGCGCATTATATGGCCGCCGATACCGACCCCACAGACCTGCGACTTTCGCCGATCAAGGCTGAAAGCTTTGCGGGTCTAGCCCCCGCCGTCATCGCCACAGCAGGCTTTGATCCCCTCGTCGATCAAGGCGGGGCCTATGCCAAAGTTTTGCGCGAGGCGGGGATTTCTGTGACCTATCGCTGTTATGATAGCCTCGCCCATGGCTTTACCGCCTTTACCGGTGCCCTCCCTGCCGCTGACGCCGCCTGCCGCGAGATCGCAGCGCTGGTTCAAAAGGCCCTGCACGAGAAGTCTGCCCTATGAGTTCATCCCTACCCGAACAGATGCGGGCCCTCGTGGTCTCATCGCTTGAGCCCAACTATGGCGGCGTGGCGGTCAAGCAGGTTCGCGTGCCCCGTCCCCGCGCCGGTGAAGTCTTGGTCAAGGTCAAGGCCGCCTCGGTCAATTTCCCAGACCTGTTGATGACGCGCGGCGAATATCAGCTCAAACCGCCCCTGCCCTTTGGCGTCGGTATGGAGCTGGCCGGAGAGGTCGTGGCCATCGGCGAGGGGATTGAAGGTCTGAGCCTTGGCGATGCGGTCGTGGGCGGTTCCCGCCTCGGCGGCTTTGCCGAATATGCCGTGCTGGGCAAGGACAGTGTCAAACCCAAGCCCGCCGCCCTGAGCTTTGCCCAAGCCTCGGCCTATGGCGTGGCCTATCTGACCGCCTATGTGGCGCTGGTCCGCCGCGCAAGGCTGGAGCCCGGCGAATGGGTGCTGGTCCATGGCGCAGCGGGCGGCGTTGGCCTCGCAGCGGTGGATCTGGCCAAGGTCATGGGTGCAAGGGTCATTGCCACCTCGGCCTCGGATGAAAAGCTGGCCGTGGTCATGGCCGAATATGCACCCGACGCCGTCCTCAATGTCACCGGCGGCTTTCGCGAGCAGGTCAAGGCCATCACCGGCAGCGCCGGAGCCGATGTCATCTATGATCCGGTCGGCGGCGATGTGTTTGATGAGAGCGTGCGCTGTATTGGCTTTGACGGCCGACTGCTGATCATCGGCTTCACCTCAGGCCGCATCCCCAACATTTCGGTCAATATGCCCCTGATCAAGGGCTTCTCGGTCATGGGTGTGCGGGCCGGAGAATATGGCCGTCAGTTCCCGCAAAAGGGCTTGGAAAATAGCCAAGCCGTATGGGACCTAGCCAATAGCGGAGCCATCACGCCGCGCGTCCATGCCGAATATGCCCTAGAGGACTGGCGCGAAGCCTTCGACATGCTGGCCAACCGCAAGGTCATCGGCAAGGTGGTGATTGTGCCTTAGGGGGCGAGTAGGCCGTTCAGGCTGCCGTTGACAGCGGCGTGGCCCGCGCCACCCGTTCGCACTCGACCGGATCATTTTGCGCAAGCCAAAGGTCTGTCCGCCGCTGGGTATTGAGCCAAAATTCCGGACTATTGCCAAAGACCCGCGCCAAGATCAGCGCCGTCGGAACTGTGACCACGCGGCGAGAACGGCACAGTTCATTGACGTGCTTGCGCGGCACACCCATCGCCTGGGCAAGGGCCGTTTGGGTCAGGCCCAAAGGCTCCATGAACTCTTCCACCAAGATTTCAGCCACCGAGGCCGGTTTTCGAAGGGTCGTCAACATGGCTCACCTCACCTGTAGCTATGGTCGTCAAGATAGAGACCGCTGGCCTCACCGCGTTCGGCATTCCACTGAAAGATCAACCGCCACTGCCTGTTGATCCTTATCGAGCAGAACCCTTCAAGCCGGCCTTGAAGTTTCTCAAAATGGTTGCTCGGCGGCACCCGCAAATCCTGATCTGTGACAGCATCATCAATCATCTGAATCTTACGAAACAGCCGAGATTTGACATCGGCTGGTATCGATTTGGCGTGGGCATCTTCAACAAAGAACCGCCTCAGCCAATCATCCCGAAAACTGATGATCATTACAGACCTCTTTTGCAGTCTCTGTGTACCACTCAACGGTACAATAGACAAGGCCGCAGGGACGACCTAAACAGGCCTCAGCCCTCTTGAGGCCCCAGATCGTTCCTCAGCCTTTTGAATCGGTTGACAGGACGGCTCTCGCCCCTTATCAACCGCCCCTCATTCGCAGGTGGAGACACTCGCGGACACAGACCTATTATCGACTGGAGCCTAATCGTGAAGCGGACATTCCAACCCAGCCAACTCGTGCGCGCGCGCCGTCACGGCTTCCGCACGCGTATGGCCACCAAGAACGGCCAAAAGATTGTTGCGCGTCGTCGTGCCAAGGGCCGCAAGCGCCTCACGGCCTAAGGCGTCTAGCGACCTCTTTATCCCGGCATCTCGCCGACCCGTTGAGCAACTCAGAAGGGGTGCGGTCTTGTGATCGAAGTCCCTTCAGAGCCAACGGCGGCAGGTTCCCAGCCTATCCTAAAGCGCCTGACCAAGCGGCCCGAGTTTCTCGCGGCTGCTAAAGGTCGTTCTAGCGCCAAGGGTGCCGTCGTGGTTCAGGCCTTGGCGCGGGCGACGACAGACCCTGAAACCGCTGCGCCAGACCTTGCCATTCGCATCGGATTTACCGCCACGCGTAAGATTGGTGGGGCCGTAGAGCGAAATCGGGCAAAAAGACGCCTTAGAGAGGCTGCCAGACAGATTCTACCCCTGCACGGACGCCCCGGTTTCGACTATGTGTTTGTGGCCAGAGGTGGGACCATCACCCGTCCTTGGGCCCGCTTGCTTGACGATGTTAAAACCGCACTGATAAGCCTTTCCGCTCCATCTGGTTCCAACGGCGATCGTCCGTCGGCCGCCTCCTCCCGGTAACAGTCTCCCATGCAAAATGAGTCCAGCCGCAATACGATCATCTTCATCGTCTGCGCCGTCGCCATTCTGGTCCTCTATCAGATCTTTGTGCTCGACCCCGCGGCCAAGAGCCGTCAGCTCGATCGGGCCCAAGCGGTTGCCATGGCTCAAGCGACAGCCATCAAGGCGGGCGTGCCGGTCCTGCCCAATGGTCAGGTCAGAGAGACCTATGTGCCGCGCGCCCAGGCCGCCGCAGCCAGCCCTCGCATCGCCATCGACAGCCCCGGCCTGACCGGATCGCTGGCCCTCAAGGGCGCGCGGATCGATGACCTGTTCCTCAAGGGCTATCGCCAGACGATCGAGAAGGACAGCCCGCTGGTCGAACTGTTCCGGCCTGAAGGGGCCCAGAACGCCTATTTCGCAGAATTTGGATGGGCCGGGGCTAATGTCGCGGATCTGCCCAATGCCGATACAGTCTGGACAGCGGCACCCGGTGCCAAGCTGACCCCCGCAACGCCTGTGACCCTGACCTATGTCAGCACTGCTGGTCTGACCTTTACCCGCACGATCAGCATTGATGACCGCTTCATGTTCACGGTCACCGATAGGGTCGCAAATGCCAGCGCCATGCCGATCCAGCTGGCTGCCTATGGCTCGGTCCAGCGCCAAGGCCTACCGTCCGGCTTTGTGCCCAATGCGGTCATTCACGAAGGTGCCGTTGGTGTCGCAAACTCTAAACTGACGACACTGAACTATAAGGCCTGGAAAAAGGACGGCGGCTCAGAGGCCACCTCAACCGGCGGCTGGATGGGCATTAGCGACAAATATTGGTTGGCTGCCCTGATCCCGGCTCAGAACATGGCCAATAAGAGCCAATTCCGCGTCGTTCAAACCGCTCTCGCAGATGTCTATGAAGCCAACTTCGTCGGTCCAATCCGCAAGATCGCGCCCGGCGCTGCCGTGTCCGAAACCCAGCACCTGTTCGCCGGTGCCAAGATCGTGCCGATGTTGCAAGACTATGAAAAGTCCCTCGGCATTGTGCGCTTTGACCAAGCCGTGGACTGGGGCAATTTCTGGTTCTTCACCCGCCCGATCTTCACCGTGCTCGACTTCTTCTACAATCTGGTTGGGAACGTTGGCGTCGCCATCCTGCTCCTGACCGTCGTGGTCAAGGTGCTGTTCTTCCCGCTGGCCAATAAGAGCTACGAATCCATGAGCATGATGCGCAAGGTCGCACCGCAAATGGAGGAGATCAAAAAGAAGCATGAGAAGGACCCCCAGAAGCTCCAGCAGGAGACGATGGCCCTCTATCAGCGTGAGAAGATCAATCCGCTGATGGGCTGCCTGCCCATGCTGGCGCAAATTCCGGTCTTCTATGCCCTGTTCAAGGTGCTGTCGGTGACCATCGAGATGCGCCATGCGCCGTTCTTCGGCTGGGTCAATGACCTGTCCTCACGTGACCCGACCACCTTTATGAACCTGTTCGGTCTGATCCCTTGGGATCCCGCGACCGTCCCAATGATTGGATCCTTCCTTAGCGGGCCGCTGCATATTGGCGTCTGGCCGCTGATCTATGGTCTATCCATGTGGCTGTCGCAGGCGATGAATCCTCCTGCTCCTGATCCAATCCAGCAGAAGATTTTCCAGCTGTTCCCGATCATCTTCACCTTCACAATGGCTCAGTTTTCCGTTGGTCTGGTGATCTATTGGTTCTGGCAGAACATCCTGACCGTCTTGCAGCAATACATGATCATGCATCGCTTGAAGGTCGAAAATCCGATCGACACCTTCATCGCCCGCGTCAGCGGTAAGCAGCAGGCCACAGGGTGAGCTTTACCGAAGAGACGATTGAGAGCGCGCGGGTCCTGTTCGCACAGCCCGTCGCGTTCCTGATGGGGGCAGCAGCCATCGCGCAACTGCCCCCCGCAGACCTGCCGGAAGTGGCCTTTGCGGGTCGATCCAATGTCGGTAAGTCGTCGCTGATCAATGGTCTGGTCAATCAAAAGTACCTGGCCCGCGCCTCGAATGAGCCGGGCCGGACGCGCGAGGTCAATTTCTTCGTACTGGATGAGCAACTGCGGCTCGTTGACCTTCCAGGCTATGGCTTTGCAAGGGCCTCCAAGACCACGACCGCCAAGTTCCAGAATCTGGGCCGCGACTATCTGCGCGGTCGTCCCAACCTCAAGCGCGTCTTTTTGCTGATCGATGCGCGCCACGGCCTTAAGGCCGTGGATGCCGAGGCGATGGATGCGCTGGATCTTGCCGCCGTCTCCTATCAGATCGTCCTGACCAAGGCCGATAAGATCAAGCCCCACGAACTGGCTTTGACGGTGGAAAAGACCCTCAAGGGCATTGCCAAACGTCCCGCCGCCTTCCCCCGTGTTGTGGCTACCTCTTCGGCCAAGGGTGACGGCATTCCTGAACTGCGCGCTGAAATCATGGAGGTCTGCGCGCTGATTTGAGCGCCAGACCCTTACCAAGAACCGTGACATTTGCCCCGGTCTTCGTTATCGAAACGCGCTCTCTCCATTCGGCGGACCCTAGATGGCTGATACTCCCAAGACCCCAGAGATAGCCCCGGAAGAAAGCGGCTGGGCCACGGCCAAGACGCTGGCTGAGGCGCTGCCCTATATTCAGATCTATGACCGTGAAACCGTGGTCATCAAATATGGCGGCCATGCCATGGGCGAAGAGAGCGTCGCCAAGCTGTTTGCCGCTGATGCCGTTCTGTTGAAACTGTTGGGTGTCCATCCAGTCATCGTCCATGGCGGCGGACCCCAGATCAGCCGCATGCTCGATAAGGCGGGCGTCAAGTCGACCTTCATCGACGGCCTGCGGGTCACCGATCAGGCGACGATGGAAGTGGCCGAAATGGTCCTGTCCGGCGCGATCAACAAAGAGATTGTCCACTGGATCAACCGCGCCGGAACCGAAGCCGATGTGCGCGGCGTTGGCCTGTCAGGCAAGGATGCCCGCCTGATCACCGTCGAGCGGGCCCGCAAGTCTCGCCGCGACCCGGACAGCAATATTGAGCGGATTGTCGATCTGGGCTTTGTCGGCGAGCCCAAAAAGGTCGATCCCAAGATCATCGAGGCCCTGATTTATGCGGACGAGGACTATATCCCCGTTGTCGCGCCTATTGGCGTGTCCGAAGAGGGTCAGACCTACAATATCAATGCCGACACGGTTGCAGGGGCCCTTGCCGGCTCCTTGAAGGCCAAGCGCATGCTGCTCTTGACCGATGTGGCCGGGGTACTCGATGCCGGCGGCAAGCTGATCCGCCAGATGTCTGTCACCGAAGCCAAGGCCGCCATTCAAACCGGTGTGGCGACGGGTGGCATGATCCCCAAGCTGGAAACCGCCATTGCCGCGGTTGAGCAGGGCGTGGATGCTGTGGTCATTCTCGATGGTCGCCGCCCGCATGCCATGCTGGTCGAGCTGTTCAGCGAACATGGTGCCGGGACCCTGATCCGCGCATGACGGCGGATCTGAGGCATGTGGATAGCTGGATCTTCGATCTGGACGACACGCTCTATCCGCGCGAATCTGAGGTCATGGTTCTGGTCTCTGACCGGATGACCGAGTTCATGGTCCAGTTCACCGGTTTGCCGAGGGACGAGGCCTGGACCCTGCAGAAGAAGTATTTTCACGAGCACGGCACGACCTTGGCCGGACTGATGGCCCATCACGGCCTGCCGCCGGAAGAGTTTCTCACCTTCGTGCATGATATTTCGCTTGATGGCCTCAGCGCCGACGCGGAACTGCGTCAGGGGCTGGAGCGACTGCCGGGTCGGCGTTTGGTCTTCACCAATGGCTCAGGCGACCATGCCGAGCGGGTGCTGGCCAAGCTGGGGGTCGCGGACCTGTTTGAGGATGTTTTCCACATTGCCTCAGCCGACTATCTGCCCAAGCCCGCCGTCTCGACCTTCGACAAGATGGCCAAGGCCTTTGGCCTGAACCCCAAGAGCGCCGTGTTCTTCGAGGACAGCGAGCGCAATCTTGAACCGGCAGCGGCCATGGGCATGACCACCGTAATGGTGGGCCAACATGCCCTAGACTCCACCGCCGATTTCGTTCACCACCGCACATCGCGTCTGCCGCCCTTCCTGCTCGGCGCGCGCCTTTAGGAGAGCTGAGCCATGACCGCGCCCTTCACCGACCTGCAAGCCGCCATCGAAGCGGCGTGGGATGCCCGCACCGAGATCAGCGACACCACCACCGGCCCCGCGCGTGAGGCGGTCGAAGAGTGCATTTCTCTGCTCGATAGTGGCGCAGCGCGAGTGGCTGAAAAGATCGACGGGGAATGGCAGGTCCATCAGTGGCTGAAAAAGGCTGTGCTTCTGTCCTTCCGCCTCCATGCCAACCAGATCATGACCAGCGCCGAGAGCATGAACCACCCGATGGGCATGGGGCCTTGGTGGGACAAGGTTCCGGGCAAGTTCTCCGACTGGACCGACAAGCACTTTGCCGCTGCCGGATTTCGCGCCGTGCCCGGTGCCGTCGCGCGCCGGGGGGCCTTTATTGGCCGCAATGTTATCCTGATGCCAAGCTTTGTGAATATCGGCGCCTATGTCGATGAGGGCACCATGGTCGATGGCTGGGCCACGGTCGGGTCCTGCGCCCAGATCGGCAAGAATGTGCATATTTCCGGCGGCGCGGGCATTGGCGGCGTGATGGAGCCGCTTCAGGCCGCCCCGACCATCATCGAGGACGGCTGTTTCATCGGCGCGCGCTCGGAAGTGGCCGAAGGCGTCATTGTCGGCGAAGGCGCGGTCCTGTCGATGGGCGTGTTCCTAGGCGCCTCGACCAAGATCGTCGATCGGGCGACCGGCGAGATCCATATGGGCAAGGTCCCGCCCTATAGTGTTCTGGTCCCCGGCTCCCTGCCCGGCCCCAATGGCGGCCCCGGCCTCTATTGTGCGGTCATCGTCAAGCGCGTCGATGCCCAGACCCGCTCCAAGACCAGCATTAACGAGCTTCTGCGCGACTAGGTGCGGACGTCCAAAGCTCTCTGGAGGCTGCTCATGAAGCACAAAATCAACGGCATCGTAATGCAGACCCGCACCATCGATTAACCAACACTTTTTCAGGATGATCGCATGATGTGTAACTCGAAGTAGCACCCGTATGCTGGAGGCCAGCAATTGACCGCAGGTCTATGCTGTACGTTGCGCCTCAGGACATGAGTTGTGGTGATTATGATTTATGAGGAAAAATCTTCCCTAGGATAAAAATCACGGCCATTCCGGGCAAAACAATAAAAACGAATGTTGGCCACATAATAGCACAAATTATGGATATCTTCCATATTTCGGCTTGATCACGGATCATGTAACTCAAGGAATATAAATAAACTACTATAAAAACGACAAAACCAATCGATAACCACGCAAACAAATACTCATTTCCATTAAGATTCATCTTCTTTAACCTTCAACGCATAAACCAGACAATGAATGCATCATTTTCCATTGGAAAAACTTACACAACCAAACCTAATGATGAATCCAGTCTTATCTGTGATGCGCTCGATTACTTAAGCCCCATTTCTCTCATTTACAAATCGGGGGTATAACTATGCTACCTACTCGACCTACCTGTGCAGACGCACAGGTAGGCTGAAGTAGCCCTTGACGAAGGATGAGGGCACATATTCCGGATCGCCCATCACCTCGACGAAGCTCCAACGCTTCATGATCTCTTCCCAGACGATCTTGAGCTGCATCTCGGCCAAGCGGTTACCCACGCAGCGGTGGATGCCGAAGCCGAAGGATAGGTGCTGACGGGCGCGGGCGCGGTCGATGATGAAGCTGTCGGCGTTCTCGATCACCTCATCGTCACGGTTGCCCGAGACGTACCACATGACGACCTTGTCGCCCTTCTTGATGGTCTTGCCGCCCAGCTCGACATCCTGCAGCGCATTGCGGCGCATATGGGCCAGGGGGGTCTGCCAGCGGATGATTTCCGAGATCATGTTGGGGATCAAGGAGGGATCGGCCCGCAGCTTGTCATATTCCGCCGGGTTCTGATTGAGCGCCAAGACGCCGCCGGTCAGGGAATTTCGGGTCGTGTCATTGCCGCCAACGATCAGCAGCAGCAGGTTCCCCAAGAACTCCATCCGGTCCATATTGCGCGTGGACTCGCCGTGGGCCAGCATCGAGATCAGGTCATTGCCCGGCTCGGTCAGGTTCACCCGCTCGTTCCACAGGCCCATGAAATATTGCGCGCAGTCCATCAGTTGGGCGCGGCGATGCTCCTCTGACACGAACAGCGGCGAGGATGGCCCCGCCGTGGTGATGTCAGACCAGTAGGTCAGCTTGCGGCGATCTTCCCAAGGGAAGTCGAACAGGGTGGCCAGCATCTGGGTCGTCAGTTCGATCGAGACCTTGTCCACCCAGTCGAAGGTTTCACCCTCTGGCAGGCCGTCAAAGATGGTGTTCACCCGCTCGCGGATGGTGCTCTCGAGCCGACCGAGATTGGCGGGCGAGACGATGGGGCTGACGACCTTACGCTGCAGGTCATGCTTGGGCTGGTCCATGGCGATGAACATGGGCAGCTGGAAATCATCCTTCGGGTCGGCGATGGTGATCGACGGCTCCGAAGAGAACAGCTGGTGGTTCGTATCCACAAACATGATGTCGTTATATTTGGTGATCGACCAATAGGGGCCGAACTCGTGTTCCTTGCAGTAGTGGACCGGGTCCTCTTTGCGCAGGCGCTCGAAATAGGGCCAGAAGCTGTTGGTGCGGAACAGTTCTGGATCGGCGACATTGATGTCTTCGATTGGCATCGACCAAGCGTGGGCCTTGGCCTTCGCTGCGATATCGTTGGCACCATCACTCATCGAACTGCTCCCAAAAATCCGTATCTTATCATTGTACAGATAAGCAGCGTTTGGTCCAGATAGAGACCGCTATTTTAAGCGGTGAATCCTCTGGTCAGTGTGACACTGAGTGTTTAGCGTGGCTTTAAAGACAACAATAAGGGCCAAGCGCCCAAAGGGACCAACCTATGTCACACCCCAGCGGCTTTGACCTTTCGCGCCTCGAGCGCATCAGCGACCATCTCCAGCGCGAGTATATCGACAAGGGCCGGATCGCGGGCTGTCAGGTGGCGGTGGCGCGCCATGGGCATCAGGCCTTCTTCCGTAGTTTTGGGCACATGGATCTGGCCGCCGGTAAGGCGATGGCGGACGACACCATCTTCCGCATCTATTCCATGACCAAGCCGATTACCTCCATTGCGCTGATGAGCCTGTTTGAAAAGGGCCTGTTCCAGCTCGATGATCCGGTTTCGCGCTTTGTGCCCTCTTGGGCCAATCAGCAGGTCTATGTGTCAGGCGAAGGCGAAACCATGAAGACCGAACCCTTGGATCGGCCGGTCAGCATCCGTGACATGCTGCGCCATACGGGCGGTCTGACCTATGGCGGCGGCCTTCCCGGCGTCGGGGTTCAGCATCCTGTCGACCACATCTATCGCGGCCTCAAGGTCCGCAGCTTTGGTGGCAATGACGATATGATGAGCTTTATGAACAAGCTCAGCCAGACGCCGCTGGTCTATCAACCCGGCCAAAAATGGATGTATTCCCTCGCCACGGATGTCTGCGGGGCCTTGGTCGAGATCATCTCCGGCAAGCCCTTTGCGCAATATCTACAAGAGACCATCTTCGATCCCCTCGGCATGGTCGATACCAGCTTCCATGTCGCGCCGGACAAGCACCACCGGCTCGCGGCCAACTACAGCCGCAACGAGGACAAGACCCTCAAGCTGATCGATGATCCTCAAACCAGCGCCTATCGTCAGGCGCCCGGCTTCTATTCTGGCGGCGGCGGGCTGACCGGCACGACGGCGGACTATCTGCGGTTCTGCGAGATGTTGCGCCGGGGCGGCGAGTTGGACGGCGCGCGGATCGTAGGGCCTCGCACCTTGGCCATGATGCATATGAACCACCTCAAGGACGGCCAAGACCTGACCCAAACGGCGCTCGGAGCCTTTTCAGAGACCTCTAATTCCGGCGTCGGCTTTGGCCTCGGCTTTGCCATGGTCATGGATCAGGTCGCTGCGGGCGTTCTGGGCCAGGGGGACTATTATTGGGGCGGGGCTGCCTCGACCATCTTCTCGGTCGATCCCAAGGAAGATCTGAGCATGGTGTTCATGACCCAGCTCATGCCTTCCTCGACCTTCAATTTCCGAGGTCAGCTCAAGAGCATCATCTATTCGTCGATCGTCGACTAGGCATCATTGAGTAGGCGACCGGGGTCCCTTCGGGGACCCTGCTCCATCAGGCGGCGGGGGTCGCGACCTCTTCGGGGGCGACATCATAGATACGCGAGCAATATTCGCAGGTGACGCGGATGACGCCGTCATCCTCGACCATGTCCTCGCGCTCCTCATCAGAGAACGACTTCAAGACCGACAGGATACGTTCGGTCGAGCAGCGGCACATGGCGCTGAGCGGCTTGGGCTCAAACATCCGAACGCCGTCTTCATGGAATAGACGATAGAGCAGAAGTTCAGGCGGGACTGCCGGATCGATGAGCTCATCCTCGCCCACCGTCTCAAAAAGGGCCTGAGACCGGTCCCACGCCTCATCGGTCGAGCCGCGCGCATCATCCCCCGCAATATTTTGCAAGACCATGCCACCCGCACGCCAAGCGAGGCCCGCGTCGGTTTGTAATTGACCCACAGCCAACCGGATACGGGTCGGGGTCTGTTCGGACTGGGCGAAATATTGCTCGGCGCAGAGGGCTAGGGTCTCGCCTTCGATGGCGGTCACGCCTTGATAGCGCTCCATATCGGGGCCCTGATCGACGGTCATGATGAATAGGCCATCGCCCAAGAGGCTCTTGGCCCCCGGACGCACAAAGCCGGTACTGATCTCGGCCACGCGATCAGCATCATAACGGCAATAGCCGCGCAGACCCCCGACCGTGTCATAGTCGGCCACCACATAGCGCACAGGACCATCGCCCTGAGCCTGCATGATCAGACGGCCATCAAACTTCAGGCTCGCCCCGACCAGAGCCGCAAGGGTGCAGGCCTCGCCCAGCAGATTGGCCACCGGTTCGGGATAGTCATGGCGGGTCAGTATGTCGTGGACGACCTCGCTCATGCGGGCAATACGGCCGCGCACGGGCTCACGCTCGATCTGGAAGGCGGCGACAAGATCGTCAGTGGGACGGGCGGTTTCAGCGGTGGGCAGGTCGGTCATGATCGCTATATAGGACGCAGCGGCTCAAAGTGCGAGCCAAGCGCCGCCTTTCCTATCCGTTGCCGCCAAAGCACCAGGCCAGAACGGCCTTTTGCGCATGGATGCGGTTCTCGGCCTCGTCAAAGACCTTGGACTGAGGGCCATCAATGACCGCGTCGGTCACCTCTTCGCCCCGGTGCGCGGGCAAGCAGTGCAAGAACAGGGCCTCGCGCGCGGCCACGGCCATCAGGGCCTCATCGACCTGATAGGGTTCAAAGGCTGCCAATCGTTGGTCGTGGTCCGTATCGCCCATTGAGACCCAGGTATCGGTCACCACGCAGTCCGCGCCCTCAACAGCGGCGCGAGGATCGGCGGTCATCTCGACCTTGGCCCCCAGTTCCGCCGCGCGGGCCAGATCCTTAAGGTCCGGATGGTACTGGGGCGGGCAGGCGATGGTCAGGCGAAAGCCGAACTGGCTGGCCGCATGGATGAAGCTGGAACAGACATTATTGCCGTCACCGACCCAGGCGATGGTCTTGCCCGCCACGGGTCCGCGATGTTCTTCGAAGGTCTGAAGGTCCGCGAGGATCTGGCAAGGGTGGCTGCGATTGGTCAGGGCATTGATCACCGGCACAGTGGCAACCTGCGCGAACCGCTCGACATCATCATGATTGTTGGCGCGGATCATCACCGCATCGACCATCCGCGACAGGACCCGAGCCGTATCCTCAATCGGCTCGCCCCGGCCAAGCTGCATGTCTGAGGCATTGGCAATGATGCTGGACCCGCCAAGCTGGCGGATGGCGGCGTCAAAGGAAAAGCGGGTGCGGGTCGAGTTCTTCTCGAAGATCATGGCCAAGGTGCGATCCTTGGCCGGCGCATCAGCATCCACAGCCGCCTTGCCCCAGCCCAGACGTGCCGCCTTGCGGGCATGGGCATCGTCAAGAATGGCCCGCAGACTGGCCGCATCCATGCGCCAGAGGTCGATAAAGTGCCGGGGTGTTGGAACAGAAAGGGTCATTGGAAAACTCCCTCTGACCGCCCCGGTCTGATCGCGGGACGGTTCATGGAATTTGTGAAATGGGGTGGAGCCTTAAGCCTTTGCCGCGTTTTGGCGCACCTGGTCACAGGTCCGTTCGATCTTGCTGATCGCCTCTTGGGCCTCGGCAAGGGTCAAGGTCAGCGGCGGCAAGAGGCGAATGCAATTGTCACCGCCGCCAGCCACCAACAGCTTTTGATCGCGAGCCATGACCATGAACTCGCGATTGTTCGGGATTAGCTTTATCCCAATCAAGAGACCGCGCCCGCGCACATCGACAATCACATCCGGATAACGATCGCGCAGGCCGTTGAGCTGCTGGCTCAGATAGGCCGAAACCTCGCGGACATTGTCCATCGTTTCCGGCTTGCAGATCTCATCAACGGCCGCAAAGCCTACAGCCATGGCCAAGGGATTACCGCCAAAGGTCGAGCCATGAGCCCCCACGATCATGCCGCTGGCGGCGTCATTGGTGGCAAGGCAAGCCCCGACCGGGAAACCCGACCCCAGAGCCTTAGCCAAGCACATGACGTCAGGTGCCGCGCCGGACCATTCATAGGCGAACAGCTTGCCCGTCCGGCCAAGGCCGCACTGGACCTCGTCATAGATCAGCAAGATGCCCTCTTGGTCGCAGAGATCGCGCAGGCCGCGCAGGCAATGGTCTGGCACCGCCCGGGCACCGCCCTCCCCCTGTACAGGCTCGATCAGGATCGCGGCTGTGGTGGGACCAATGGCCGCCTTAAGCGCCTCATGATCGCCGAAGGGCAGATGGATGAAGCCGGGCAGACGCGGGCCAAAACCGTCCAGATAGGCCGCATTGCCACCGGCATTGACCGCCGCATAGGTCCGGCCGTGGAAAGCCCCTTCGAAGGTGATGATATCGATCCGCTCAGGCTGACCCTTGGCCGCATGATATTTGCGGGCCAGCTTCAGCGCCGTCTCGATAGCTTCAGAGCCGGAATTGGTGAAGAACACCACATCGGCAAAGCTCTCGGCCGTCAGACGGTCGGCCAACTTTTCCTGTTCCGGAATGCGGAAGATGTTGGAGACGTGCCACAGCTTCTCGGACTGGGCCTTGACCGCCTCGACCAGTCGCGGATGGGCATGGCCCAGCGCATTGGTGGCGATCCCGGCCACGCAGTCCAGATAGGCCTCGCCTTCGGTGCTGATCAATCGCGCGCCTTCGCCTCGTTCGAACGCCAAGGGCGCGCGACCGTAAACGCCCATCAGGTGGGCTGTAGGGGACGAGGATGAAGCGGCTGGGCCAGACACGATGAGGCCTCCCAAATGAGAAGGTCCCCGGCGATAAACCGAGGACTGGAAGCCTATGGCTTGTCGCGATGGAACGGCCCTCTGTCAATCTCAGGACTGTCGCAAAGACCTGATTTGACCGAGATTATCGTCTCAAAGCGACAAAATCGCCGCAGATTAACTCTTGAGGCGATAGCCGATGGTGAACAGACGCCAGCAGACGAGGGTCAAGACCACGACAATAGCGGAGGTGACGGCCACGCCCGTGCCAATCGATCCTTCGGCATGACCAATAAAGCCATATCGAAACCCGTCGATCAGATAGAAGAACGGGTTGAAATGGGAGGCCGAGCGGAACGGCTCTGGCAAGCGATCCACCAGATAAAATGTCCCAGACAGGAAGGTCATGGGCATGATGATGAAGTTGGTCACGGCGGCCAAGTGATCGAACTTTTCGGACCAGAGCCCCGCAATGACTCCAACCAAGCCTAAGATAAGTGACGCTGCAACCGCGAAATAGACCACAGCCCACAGATGGACGATATTCCACTGGGCGAAGGGGGTGACAGCCACAGCGGTGACAAAGCCAACAAAGACGCCGCGCGTGGCCGCGCCAAGGCCAAAGCCGGTCAAAAGCTCAATCGGAGCCAAGGGCGGGGTCAGGAAGTCGGGGGTCAGGCCCATGATCTTGGCCTGGATCAGGCTGGAGGAGGCATTGGCGAAGGAATTGTTCAAGATCGCCATCATGATCAAGCCCGGCGCCACGAACTGCGCATAGGGCGTGCCATGGATGGGCGGACTGGCCCCGCGCATCGCGACAACAAAGATCAGCATATAGAGCAGGGTCGTCATGACAGGCGCTGCAACGGTCTGCATGCCCACCTTCCAAAAGCGCCGCACCTCGCGGGCATAGAGGGTGTACATGCCGCGCCAATTGACCCCGTTATAGTCACGGGGCGCAGGCGGGATAACGGTGGAGCGGGCGCTAGGATCGGTCATAGGCTTGGTTTGCCCCGATTGCGCGGATTTCGCAAGTTGCCAGCACATGGGAATTCATCCCCATCAATCTGAGCCCTCTATATGTTGATCCTGTGGACAGACGCACGGGCGCCTATTGTGTCTCTTAATCTTTCGTTTACGATATCTGGTAGTGCAGCCCCCTTGGGGGCGAGGGCGTACACAAGATTTAGCGTCAGCGTTCTAAACCCGGCGGGGTGGGCGAAACTGACAGGACCCAGGTGGGCGGAGGCAATATGAGCTGGACTGATGAACGAGTCGAATTGCTGAAGAAACTCTGGCTGGACGGTCTGAGTGCAAGCCAGATCGCCAAGCAATTGGGTGGCGTGACCCGCAATGCCGTCATTGGCAAGGTTCACCGTCTTGGCCTATCTGGCCGCGCGGCCCCCTCACAACCGGCACGCACGGTGTTCAAGGCGCCTCGCCCTGCTCGCCCAGCCGCTGCAGCGCCCTCGGCCCCCGTGCGCCGCGCCGAGCCTGTCTCGCAACCCACAACCGCGACCGCTAGCGTTCAGGCCCCAACCTACAGCGCGCCTGCGATTTATAATGAAGAGCCCGGCTCGGCCACAGTTCTGACCCTTGGCGCGCACATGTGTAAATGGCCGATTGGCGATCCTGCAACGGAAAGCTTTAGCTTCTGTGGCCGTCGCTCGTCGGACGGTCCCTATTGCGGCGAACATGCCCGGGTGGCCTATCAGCCCCAGCAAAAGAAGGTCCGCAACGGCCCGTCTGAACTGGCCCGGTCGTTGAGGCGCTATATTTAGGGTTGGAGGATGTGAGGGTGGAGCACCCCCCAAATCCCGTTTTCCCCGCGAAGGCGGGGACCCAGAAGCGTCTAGAACGGACCGCTGGTTGGCCCTCATCTGGATCCCTGCCTTAGCGGGGCACGCGGGATGCGTAAGGGGATGAAGCCCCCTACCCCGGCTTCGCCGGTACTTCCCCCAGAGGGGGAAGATTTGCTGTTCTTAGATCTTCCCCCTCTGGGGGAAGTGGCGCGAAGCGCCGAAGGGGGCCTTGTTTCCTTTTTCCGTCTTCCCCGCGCAGGCGGGGACCCAGATCGTTTCACGCAAA
Organism: Caulobacteraceae bacterium; assembly: GCA_947441065.1. Taxonomy (GTDB): domain Bacteria; phylum Pseudomonadota; class Alphaproteobacteria; order Caulobacterales; family Caulobacteraceae; genus CAISGS01. The sequence continues at coordinate 2,070 of CANESI010000038.1, read as the reverse complement.
TGGAAAACGGCCCGCTAGCTCACAGTCTTTGTTGACGCGGCGGAGAAGGCCTTGGATGAACACCCCCCTCTCCCAACCCTCTCCCCCTCAAGGGGGGAAAGGGCTTTTCTTCGTGCGCTCTCAGCTATCCACATCCAGCGCATAGCCCGCCGAGCGAACCGTGCGAATTGGATCGATTTCGGTGTCGATATTCAACGCCTTACGCAGGCGCCCGACATGGACGTCGACGGTTCTGGCCTCGACATAGACGTCCGAGCCCCAAACCGCATCGAGCAGTTGCTCACGGCTAAAGACGCGGCCGGGATGCTGCATAAAATAGTCTAGCAGACGAAACTCGGTCGGGCCGAGGTGGATTTCGCGGCCCTCACGCTTTACCCGGTGGGAGACGCGATCGATGGTCAGGTCGCCTTGGCGTGTGCGATCTTCGGCCAGACCGGGCCGGATACGGCGCAGCACCGCCCTGATCCGCGCGGTCAGTTCAACCATCGAAAAGGGCTTCACAATATAGTCGTCGGCGCCGGTATCGAGGCCGCGGATACGGTCTGTCTCTTCGCCGCGCGCCGTCAGCATGATGATCGGCACATTGCGGGTCTCGGCCCGTCCACGAAGACGGCGGCAGACCTCAATCCCAGACACTTTCGGCAACATCCAGTCGAGCACGATCAGGTCTGGAAGTTGCTCATCAATCTGGGTCAGAGCCTCTTCACCATCAGCGGCCAAAGAGACCCGATAGCCCTCTTTTTCGAGGTTATAATGCAGCAAGGTCGCCAGGGCGTCTTCGTCTTCGACTACCAGAACATAGGGGGTCAAGGCCGTAATTCCTCTAATCTGCGAGCGGTTAGGCTTCGATATCGCTGTGCTTCGGGCGATGGGTGATCATGTCTTCACCGGTCAGCTCGAAATGGATGATCTCTGCAATATTGGTCGCGTGGTCGCCGATCCGTTCTAGGTTCTTGGCCACAAACAGCAGATGGGCGCAGGAGGTAATCGTACGCGGATCGGCCATCATGTAGGTCAAGAGCTCGCGGAACAGGCTATTATAGTGCTCGTCCACCTCTTCATCGCGCCACCAGACGCCGACCGCGCGGGTGACGTTGGAGGAGGTATAGGCGTCCAGAACATCCTTCAAACGCCCGGTCACCAGATGACCCATGCGCTCAATCGAGCGGGTCAGGGGCGTCATGGGCTCGGCTTCAGAAACCACCAGAGCGCGCTTGGCAATGTTCTTGGCCAGATCACCGCAGCGTTCCAGATTGGAGGAGATCTTCATCGCCGCCACGGTCCGGCGCAGGTCCTGGGCTACCGGCTGACGCAGAGCGATCAGCTTGATGGCCTTGCGCTCAATATCAATCTGCATCTGATCGAGCTTATCATCATGGGCGATGATGTTCTGAGCCAGGTTCACATCCCGGCGCGCGATGCAGGAGATGGAATCGACGACCTGCGCCTCCGCCAGCCCGCCCATCCGCGCAACTTCCGCCGTCAGATGGTTCAGTTCATCGCCATAGGCTTTGACGGTATGTTGAGTCATGACAGGGGCTCCTAGCCGAAGCGGCCGGTAATGTAGTCTTGCGTGCGGCTGTCACGCGGATTGGTGAACATCTCATCTGTAGCACCGCTCTCGACCAGACGCCCCATATGGAAGAAGGCCGTGCGCTGAGAGACACGCGCGGCTTGCGCCATGGAGTGGGTGACGATGACGATACAGAACTGCTCGCGCAATTCGTCGATCAGTTCTTCGATCTTAGCGGTCGCAATGGGGTCCAGCGCCGAGCAGGGCTCGTCCATCAAGATCACTTCAGGACCCACGGCAATGGCGCGGGCAATGACCAGACGCTGCTGCTGACCACCCGAAAGACCGGTGCCGGGCTGCAACAGGCGGTCGGAGACCTCGTCCCACAGACCGGCCCGGCGCAAAGAGCTTTCGACAATGGCATCGAGCTCATCCTTACCCGAGGCCAGACCATGGATGCGAGGGCCATAGGCCACATTCTCATAGATCGACTTGGGGAAAGGATTGGGCTTTTGGAACACCATACCAACGCGGGCGCGCAGGACCACCGGATCGAT
>CANESI010000037.1 GCA_947441065.1 Caulobacteraceae bacterium | reverse complement strand
GCACCGAAGCGCCCGACTCCTGCTCCCGCAAAATCCCAATAATCTGCTCTTCCGTGAATCTTGATCGCTTCATTGGTCCGTTCCTTCCTTGGAGCGGACTCTAATCATTTTTGGACGAGTTTCAGGGGGTCACGTCAACTGTCGCAAGGTTGTCAATATTATTGGTAGTTATTAACAACGAAATATTCACGAAGATCGTATATAAATAATACTGATTGTTCGTCCTCAATAAAAATCAAATAAGTTAAATGTAATTTTGTTGTGAGTTGCCTCTCAGTATCTCATTAAGGTGCCACGGCCCCTCATCCCCTCCTTCCCCTTGAGCCCCTACGCCCCTCGGCCTAAGCCTAACCTGCGCGAGCGGAGTTTCGCCAATCCGGGGGGCAAGTGTGACCGACTATCTGGCGATCGCGCAGCAGGCGGCGCAGTTTATTGATGGGCAGCAGATTGAGGGCCGGGCCAAGTGGCGGCGGGCTGATCAAAGCGCGGCGGGCATTGCCAGCTTCCTGATCCACTTGGCCACCACCCTCAAGGGCCAGCCCGTCAAGCTGGCCCTGCCAGACTGGCCGCAGGCGCAGTAGACGGCGCTTGAGGTTATGACGCGATGGAGGCCCTTGCTCGTTCGCGGCCTCCTCCCTAGGATGCGCCTCAGATACGACCAGAAACGACAGATGATGGGGGCAAACCCCGTTGGGGAGTGACGCGTGAGTACATCGGCTGCGGCGGAGCAGGACGGCCATATTGCTGGGTTCGGAACTCAGCCCTATCGCTTCTATGTCATCAATATCCTGTTGCTGGTCTATATTCTCAACTTCGTAGATCGGGGTCTTCTGTCTGTGGTGGCGCCGCAGATGAAGCCAGAGCTGGGCATTTCCGACACGGCCTTTGGCCTGCTGACCGGCTTTGGGTTTGCGCTGCTCTATACGGTGGTCGGCATTCCGTTGGCGCAGTTCGCAGAGACGCGGCACCGGGTCTGGATCATGTCGGTCTGTGTCGCCCTTTGGTCTTTGGCCACAGCCCTTTGCGGTCTGTCGCGCGAAGTCACGCTGGGCGGGATTACGCTGGGTGCCTTTTGGGTGCTGCTGAGCTGCCGCGTGGCGGTGGGCATTGGTGAGGCAGGCTGTACACCGCCGGCCAATTCTCTGATCGCGGACTATTACCCCGCCAACAAACGATCAACGGCCTTGGGCTATTACGCCATGGGCGTGACCTTGGGCGGGGCCTTGGCCAATCTGGTCGGGGGACCGATCACGGACGCCTTCGGATGGCGCGCAGCCTTCTTTGTCATTGGTGCGCCGGGCGTGCTTGTGGCTATCCTTTTGAAGATGACGGTCAAGGAGCCGCCGCGCGGCTATACCGATCCGCCTGGCACAGTGCGCAGCGCCCGGCCCAGCTTCAAGCTGGCCTTGGCGGAACTCTCCACCAAGACCTCGTTTTGGGTCATGTGCGCAGGCGCAACCGTCGCAGCCTTCTGTGGCTATGGGATAAGCTCGTTCCAGTCGCTGTTCATCAACCGAAGCTTTGGCCTTTCGGCCGGTGAAGCGGCCTTGATGATCAATACCCCTGTCGCCCTATCGTCGGCGGTTGGCACGGTGGCGATGGGTTGGATGGCCGAGCGCATGTCCAAGAAATATCCCAATGCCATTGCGTGGATGACGGCTATCGGCCTGACCTTGAGTGTGCCGTTCTATCTGTTGGCCTTTAGCACCTCTAACCTGATGGTCTGCCTGGTGGCCCTGTGCCTTGGCGGGGCGATCAAGTACGGCTATCTGGCCGCGCAATATACGATTGGACAGGGCGTTGTCTCGGCTCAGGTCCGAGCGGTCTCGACGGCGGTGATGTTGTTCCTCGTCAATCTGCTCGGCTATGGCTTTGGTCCTCTGTTCATCGGCTGGCTCAGTGACTTGCTGTTCAAGCTGCAGGTGACGGAGTTGGGCGCCGCTGAACTGACCCGCAAGATGTGCGAAGGCGCGTCAAAGACCGCCCTGTCTGCCATGGAGCAGGGGGTCTGCGCCGCCGCCCACCCCGAAAGCCTGCAGAACTCGATGCTCATCACATCGACCTTCTATGCCCTTGCCGGGTTCTTCTTCCTGCTGACCTGCCGCTGGCTTCGCCGAGACATGGTCGCGGGGGTGGTCAAGGTCGCCTAGGGCCCGGTCAGGACCCGGGTTGAGACGGCCGCCTTCTTTACCGCTGCGGGGGTGAAATAGAGGTCGTCCCAGCCCTTTTGCGAATAGAGCCGGGTCTGGTCGGCGGCATGGGGCGAGGAGGGGTTGGTGGACTGGGAATAGGCCAGTACCCCTTGGCTCATGGGTCCCTTGTCGGTGAACTCGACCGCCATGATCCAGCTGGAGCCGTGACGGATCTTGGTCCAGCCCTTTTCGGCCTTCAGGTCGACCGGCGTGATGACGTTGAAGATCCCCTCGGGTCCGGGGCCGCCATGGATGGGGATGCGCTCACCGCCTGCGCGGGGTTCGTTTTGAATCTGGCCAAGGGCGGCGTTCATCGGGATGTTGAGCGCTCGCAGTTGCTTGACGCTATCGACCAGCGCGGCCAGCACCTTGGGACTGTCGACGTCTAGGCTGTTGGGTGTATTGACCGGATCAGCAGGATCGAAAGGCACCTTAAAGACCAAACCGTTCTTTTCGACAAAAAGCCGGAAGATGTGCGCGCCGCGACTGTCGAGATTTACCCTAAGGTCCCACGCGGCCAAGGCGTCGCAGGCCTCGGTCAGGTCCGGCTGAGGTCCAGCCGCTGCCTTGCGGCACAGGGCAACCAGAGGATCGCGCGTCATTTCTGCGCCCAGATTACGGTTGCTGAACAGAACCGCCTCGACCGTTTTCAAATCAAACTTCGGAGCCCCAAGCCCGTCCTGTCCGCTCAGACGATCATCGATCTGTTTGAGAGCTAGGCGGGTGCGCAAGGAGCGCGTGGTCGCCTCTTCGCCAAAGATGCGGCCATATCCGGCCAAGGGCTGTTTGGGGTTGGACAGCCAATAGCTGTCGTTCGAGTTGCTCAGATGGTCGTTGCGAAAGATCTTGGGCAGGGCAGAGGGGGGATAGATGCCGGTGGTAACCGCCTTAGGATCGCTGTCCCAATCGCAGGCCGAGCGCGAGCCGTCGAGCACCGGAACACGGGTATCTTTCCACGCCTTGCGCGCCAGATCCGAGGCCGAGCAGGCTTCAGCCTTCGCGTCTGTGACATAGGGCAGGGGACCGATGTCGCCATAGAAGGCTTCGCCGCCTCTATCCACGGCGGTGGTGTTGAAACCGGCGGCTTGATACTGGCTCAAGGCCGCGGCCAATTGCCGAACATTGCGCGCTTGGAACATGGTCAGATACTGGTCGATGCTGCGCAGGCCCACAGGTGCATCACGCACCGCATAGGCGCGCTCAGCCGTCCAAGGGTTGATCAGGCTCTCCACCATCGGGCCATAGCGGGTGTCGTAGAGCGTGCGGGTCAAGGGCACCAAACCGCCATCGGTCTTGACCTGAACCGTAACGGTGGTCCGATCCATCGGCACAGACTTGCCATCCAGCAGATAGGCCGTTGGATCCTTTGGGTCGAGGGTCAGCTCGAACAGGCCAAAGCGGCGGGCGGTTGAGACCGTATGGGTCCAAGCCATCCACTGATTATGGCCGATGCCGGGGAACGGCGTGTTCTCAAGGCCTGCGCCAACAATGTTCAGCTTGCCCGGAATGATCAGGTGCATCCGCGTGAAACGGTTGATGCCGTCCCACGGATAGTGCGGATTGCCGAGCAGGACGCCATGGCCCGACTTGGTGACCTCGCGGCCAAGGGCGTAGGCATTGCTGCCATTTTGGCCCTCTGGAACTGGAGAGCGCTCGACCGGCGCTTGGGGCGCGACAATGTCAGCAATTCCAGGAGGCGCAGCGGTGGCGACGCCAGGCAGCATGGTCGGGATCTGTCCGACGACCATCACCTGCCAATAGTCCCGTTCGGTATAGGACCGCACCCAAGCCGCGCCCTTGCACCGTTCATCCGGCAGGTTGGCGACGCCGGTATCGCTCACATAGCGGTTGATGCCCGCAACAAAGCCCTTGATCAGGTCGCGTGCATTTTTCGAGGGCTTGAAGCCACCGGGCACATCGCCAGCAAGCTTGGCGTCCAGTTGGCCGGTCTTGAGCAGCCTTGCGTGATAGAGATCGCTGATAATATTGGCATCGCGCTCGCCCGGGCCCAGATAGCGTGAGCGTTCGCCGCTGACGGTCATGATCCGCTCGGCAAAGTCACAGAAATTGTCTTCGGCCGCTGCGTAACCGGCCCCGTAGCCCAGCCCGCCATAGTCCTTGGCGGTGATGTGGGGTGCCCCATAGGCCGTGCGGGTCAGTTCGGCGCGATAGGCCTGATCCTTGGCGCTCGCGGCCCCCGATAGGGCCAACGACGCAATCAGGGCTCCAAGGCCCAGTTGGCGGATATACATGGTCTTCCCCCCGTGGCCACCTCTCGCGGCTCGCATAACGGCGAGATCGGTTTGAGGAGCGCGTAAGATCCGGTTGTCCCGGTTAGGCTGTCACTATTGGGCGCTTTTGGCTCAGCGTCTAGGGCTCGTGCAGCCCACTCTACAGCCCCGCCAGCACGCCGCCGTCGACATAGAGGGTCTGGCCATTGACGAAGTTTGAGGCGTCAGAGGCTAGGAACACAGCGGCTCCGACCAGTTCCTCGACCCGGCCCCAGCGCCCGGCGGGCGTGCGGCCCCGGATCCACTGGTCAAAGGTCGGATCCGCAACGAGGGTGGCGGTCAGGTCGGTGGCGAAATAGCCCGGGCCGATGGCGTTGATCTGTAGGCCATGGGCTGCCCATTCGACGCACATGGCGCGGGTCAGCATCTTCACGCCGCCCTTGGCCGCCGCATAGGGTGCGGTTCCGGGTCTGGCGACCTCGCTCATGAGGGAGGCGATGCTGATGATCTTGCCCCGGCCCCTCGGGATCATGGCACGCGCCACCTCGCGGCTAACCGAGAAGACGGAGTCCAGATTGGTCGACATGACGGCACGCCAGTCAGCATGGTCCAGATCGAGCAGAGGCTGGCGGTGCTGGATACCGGCATTGTTGATCAGGATGTCGATCGGCCCGATCTCAGCCTCGCACTGGGCAATGGCGCGGGCGACCTGTGCCGGGTCGGTGACGTCAAAGGCGCAGGCCTGAGTGGCGATCCCATCATTGGCAAGGCTGGTGGCCACGGCCTTTGCCTGATCCGGGTTGCGAGCATTGATAATGATTTGAGCCCCGGCCGCACCCAGGCCGCGCGCGAGGGCCAGCCCAATCCCTCGACTAGAGCCAGTGATGAGAGCGGTGCGCCCTGTCAGGTCAAAGAGGGCTGTGCTCACCTTGGCCACAGAAGCGGGTTCAAGGGGCCTTCGGCTCGGTCTCCAGATGGGGTTTCGGCCAGCCACAGGATGTGATCGTAATAGCGCGCGCCGCTAACATCTTGGCTCACCCGCGTGCCATCGGCATACCAGATGATCGTCATCACCGAGCGCAGGAGCGGCGTGGGATTGGGCGGGGCCCGATGCAGGGTCCAGCCGCGATGGAAGGTGGCGTCCCCCGCCTTGAGCGCGCCGTGGGTCTGGGTGATCAGGCCCATCTCCTTGACGATCTCATTGAACTTCTCTTCGGACTCATCGCCGATAATATAGCGGCCAAGATCGCCGTGGGTCTGGCTGCCATTGGCAAAGGTCATGGTGCCGACATCGGCGGGCACATCGACCAAGGGCATCCACATGGTGATGGTATCGGACGTATCCAGCGGCCAGTAGGTCTGGTCCTGATGCCAAGGGGTGTGGCCGCCGCCCGGCTCCTTGAAGAGGGCCTGATCGTGATAGAGCCGCACGCCGGGGACCGCCATCAGGTCGGCGGCAGCCTTGGCGAAGCGGGCAGAAAAGACAAACTGCTTGGCCGCCTCTTCGCGGGTCCACAGATTATGAGCCTGAAGGAACGCCTTGCCATAGGTGTCGCGCTCTTCCATCGGCGGCATGCGCCGGGTCATGTGGGCGACGAGGGTCTCGAGCGTTGGACGGAAGGCAGCAATCTCTTCGGCGCTGGCCAGTCCCCGAACCACTGCGTGCCCATTGGCTTGAAATCCAGCCACCGTCTCGGCGTCGATCTCGTGCAGGCGGTCTAGACCGCTGGGCGGAGGAAGGTCGCTGCTGATCTGGGTCATTATTGCACAATCGGAATGGCGCCGGACACCGGACGGGCGCTGGCGGCCTGTTCGGGCAGGAGCATGGCCAAGCTGCCGGGTAGTCTGTGAACCCGTGCGACACCGTCGGCAATGTCGAAGAAATTGTCCTTGCTAAACAGGGTGGGGCGCGACGGCATATGCAGCTTGCGGTCCATCGCGTCCAAGGTCTCACGCCAGCCCTCGCGGCCATAGGACGGCCACTGGATGCCGTTCTGCATGAAGGCAATATCGATGAAATAGCGCTTGCGATCGCCGCCGCCCGGTTGGGGCCGACGGGCATGAACAAGGGCTGAATGGGCAAAGACGACAGAGCCAGGCGGGATATCATTGACCACCACCGTACCCGGCACCAACTGATCCCCGAGGAAGGCCATGGCGTCGCGTCTCATGACCGAGCGGTGGCTCTTGGGCAGCAGCAGCAGGTCACCGACCGTGCCGTTCAGGCCATCCAGATAGTGCAGGACGTGCAACTGCGTATGACTGCGATTGGTCTGCGGGATCTGCTCATAGTCATGGTGCCAAGCAATCCCGGCCAAACCCGGATCGTGGCGGGCGGCGTGGCAGTGATGGAAGGTGAAGGCCTCGCCGCCCATAATGTCATCTGTGATAGCCAGGGTCTGGGGATCGACAATCAGGTCGCAGAGCCGGTCATATTTCCAGATATTGCTGCCATCAAAACGCGGCTCAGCCTCGACATAGCGGTCGATCTCCTCGGCCACGGCGGCGGCGCGATCGGGGTCGATCATGGCTGGCTTGATCAGATAGCCCAGCTTGCGAAACTGTTCTTTGTCGTCATCTGAAAGCATGTGACGTCTCTTCCCTTGGTCTTTTTATGAAACCTATCACGACGGTTGGACTTGTCAGGTGAAATCTGGTTGCGCGCGCGAGCATTTCAACCGGTGTCCGTTGACAGGACGAAGCGGATTGAGAATGGTCCCAATAAATAGCGGGGTTGGATCATGACGCGTCAGCAGCATCTTTATCTAGGCTATCGGGCTCACGAGCGGGTCCAAAGTCCCTACGGATCGTTCTTTCGTCCGGCCATGGCACCCCTGTCCGAAAATGTCAGGGCGGCGTTGTTGAACGGCGCTGTGGCCCACGAATTGATGCCGCCGCTCGCCGCCGCGCCGGACCTGCAATCTGGCAGTGATTGGACCTTCGAGACGGCCTACACCCTTTGCCCCGATGGCGAGGCGCGGGTCTTTGTCCATACGCCCATGCCGGGTGTGACCCCGGCCATGTGGGACTGGTGGTTCGGCTGGCACGGCGATGAGGCGCAGAAATACAAGCTTTGGCACCCTCATGCCCATGTCCATGTCGCTTGGGCAGACGGGCAGGGTGATCTTGGCCACTATGTCGGGCGCACGTCACGGGTCGTCGAATATGTCGGGTCCTCCCGCATGGCCCTGACCATCCGGTTTGTTCCGCCGAGGGAACTGGGGCTGGATGAGGACCAGCTCAAGGCTGAGGGAGAGGTCGCCATCTGCGCGCGTGCCGCACTGGCTGATGGTCCGGTCGAGACCGGCTGGCTGATCCATCATCTGCGCCCAACCGCCGACGGCTGTGAGATGCGGTCTAGGTTCTGGCTTGGCGGCAGCAATATAAGGCCCAAGACTATTTCAGGGGGGCTCGGCCGTCTGATCGGAGGCCTCGCCGCGCGCTTGGCGCCGATCAAACCGCAACAGGCCAGCGACCTGTTGATCCACTGTGCCCAAGAGATGAGCCATTTGGCTGTGATCTTGCCGCAGATCTATGAGCGGTTCGCCAAAGCCTCAGAGCGCGAGGGGTCGATTTGAAGATCGGATCACGACGCCTCTTATCTTGCCGACTGGGCCGGTGCTTCGACCTTTCATTTACAAGTTCGCCTTGCCAACGTTAGATGGGGCATAAGCTGAGGCGGGGGCCAATATGACTGAGGTAAATCAGGTTGGGGATGTGCCGCCTGCGGCCACAAATGAGCTGAGCCGGACCCTGAAGTCCCGTCACGTCTCGATGATCACCTTTGGTGGTATTATTGGCGCGGGACTGTTCGTCGGCTCGTCAACCGCCATCAGCACCATCGGCCCTGCGGCGGTGGTCAGCTATGCCTTGGCTGGACTTCTCGTCTTGCTGGTCATGAGGATGATCGCTGAGATGGCCATGGCCTCATCTGGCGTTCAGACCTTTCCAGACTTTGCCCGGGTCGGGATCGGCGATTGGGCCGGCTATCTGGTCGGTTGGCTCTACTGGTATTTCTGGGTCGTCGTGATTGCCATTGAGGCCATTGCCGGGGCCAAGATCATCCATGGCTGGTTCCCCCAGTTTGAAATTTGGGAGATTGGCGTCAGCCTGATGGCCGTCTTGACGGCGGTCAATCTGATGTCCGCCAAATCCTATGGTGAGTTTGAGTTTTGGTTCGCCTCGACCAAGGTTGTGGCGATTATCGTGTTCATCCTTGTGGCGGCGGCCTATGCCACAGGCGTCACCTCTCCGACAGGTCCGACCTTTTCCAATCTGACGGCCCATGGCGGATTTGCTCCCGCCGGTATTGCGGTCATATTCTCTGGGATCGCGACGACCATTTTCTCACTCTGTGGCGCAGAGATTGCCACCTTGGCGGCGGCGGAATCAGAGGCGGGCCCTAAGACCATTGCCGGAATGACCCTGTCTGTGTCTGTGCGGATCCTCGTCTTTTTTGTCCTCTCCATCTTGATGATTGTTTCGGTCGTGCCTTGGAATGAGATTGAGGCCGGGACCTCACCCTTTGCCCATGCTTGGCAACAGATGGGCTATCCGGCCGCCGACCTGATCATGAATGGCATTGTTCTGGTCGCGGTTCTGTCCTGCTTGAATTCGGGCATCTACATCACCTCGCGCGCCATGTTTGGCTTGGCGAAAAATGGTGATGCGCCTCAGGCCTGCGTGACCTTGAGCCGATCAAAGGTCCCGGCTCGCGCCATTCTCATCGCCAGTCTCTTTAGCTATGGCGCTCTGGCCGCTGCCGTCATTTCTCCAGATCAGGTGTTCAACTTCTTGGTCACCTCGTCGGGGGCGATCATGCTGTTCATCTATATCCTGATTGCGGTAGCCCAACTGCGTCTGCGCAAGAAGATCGAGGCCGAAGATCCCTCCAGACTACAGGTCAAGATGTGGCTCTATCCCTATGCGACTTGGGCGGCGATCGCGGGCATGGTCGCGGTTCTGGTCCTGATGGGCCTATCGGCCAACCATGGCATGGAGTTGTGGGCCAGTGTGGTCGTAGCGCTCGTCTTTTGGGTCAGCTACGGGGTCAAGTCTCGCCTCCGGCCCAGATGAGGCGGCCGGCTCATTGCCGATGAGAATTTTCCTATCGTAACATTCTTTTCAATCGCGGCGAGACCTCGCCCCATTGCATAAGATGGTCGAACGCTGACACCGGAGCCTTGCTATGACCCGCGAGAATGATCCCCTAGCCGCCCTTTGGATGCCCTTTACGGCCAACCGCGCCTATAAGGCCACGCCGCGCCAACTGGTCGCGGCCAAGGACATGCACTATACGGCGGATGATGGTCGCCAGGTTCTGGATGGTACCGCTGGTCTTTGGGCCGTCAATGCAGGCCACTGTCGCCCAACCATTGTTGAGGCCATTCAAAAGACAGCCGCTGAGCTGGATTTTGCACCCGGGTTTCAGCTAGGCCATCCCGCCTCATTCGAACTGGCCTCCCGCGTGGCGGCGATCATGCCTAAGGGGCTGGACCGGATTTTCTTCACCAATTCAGGCTCTGAATCGGTCGATACGGCACTGAAGATCGCGCTGGCCTATCAAAGGTCACGCGGCGAGGGCACGAGAACCCGCTTCATCGGCCGCGAGCGTGGCTATAATGGCGTTGGCTTTGGCGGCATTTCTGTGGGCGGTATTGTCAATAACCGTCGCCAGTTCGGGACCTTGCTCAATGGGGTCGACCATCTGCCCCACACCCATAGTCTTCAGCACAATAGTTTCACCAAAGGTCGTCCGCAGTGGGGCGGCCATCTGGCTGACACGCTGGAATCGATCATTGCCCTGCATGGGCCAGAGACCATCGCCGCGGTGATCGTTGAGCCCATGGCCGGGTCGACAGGCGTTCTGGTGCCGCCGGTCGGCTATCTGGAGCGGCTGCGCGAGATCACGAGCAAGCATGGCATTGTGCTGATTTTTGACGAGGTCATTTGCGCCTTTGGCCGCGTCGGTGGCGCAACGGCCTCTGAAACCCTCGGCGTTATTCCGGATATCATCACCATGGCCAAGGGCCTGACCAATGCCGCCGTGCCCATGGGTGCGGTGGCGGTCAGCCGTCACATTCATGATGGTGTGGTCGAGGGCGCGGCCGATGGGATCGAGCTGTTCCATGGCTACACCTATTCCGGCCACCCCTTGGCGGCGGCTGCGGGCATTGCCGCTCTGGACCTCTATGAGGCCGAGGGCATTTTTGAGCATGCCACGTCGCTCCATGGCTATTGGGAAGAGGCCGTCCACAGTCTGAAGGGCAAGCGCCATGTTATTGACGTGCGCAATATGGGCATTGTGGCCGGCATTGAGCTTGAGCCGCGCCCCGGCGCTCCGACCAAGCGGGCTATGGAGCTGTTCCATAAGTGTTTTGACAATGGACTTCTGGTCCGCGCGACCGGCGATATCATCGCCCTGTCGCCGCCTCTGATCCTGCAAAAGGCTCACATTGACGAGATGGTCGGCCGTATTGCTGACCTGCTGGAAACCGTCGACTAGCCCAGCCAAAGGCCCCGCCCGGACCCGTCAGGAGGCGGGTCCCTTGGGCGGGGAGGGGATCATTCGGCCCGATCAAGTCCGAACTGGTTGAGATACCATTTTTGGAACTTTAGGACGCTGCCCTCCTGTTCGGAATAGCGTCCGGGGCGATAGCGGCTGGACATGATGCCCGCCTGATTATTCTCGGTGATCACCTTATCCTGCGTGGTGGTGGCGTGATAACCCCAGATCATCTTGTCAATATCCACCTCATCCTCGCTCGCGCGCCCATCGACCAGCCAGATCATCTCGACGTCTGAGGCCAGTGCGGACCTTGGGGTGAATTGGAACAGGATGGCGAAATGATCATCCGCCACAATCTGGGTAAAGGGGCTGAAGCTCAGATGCATCCGGCCGCCATCGGCTTGCGTGCGCTTGCCCATCAGGGGCGCAGGGGCGGTGCCATCTTGGGTCTCAGAGGCCCAGCCCTCCTTGTTCATGCGCTGCATCAAGAGGCGCAGGTGGCTGCTGTCGGGGGCGTCATCCATATTGCCAATCGGACGACCGAGGGCCGCCGCGCGCTCTTCCCAGGCCTTGAGCATGGGCGTGAAGCTGGCGATGGCATCGGCCGGGCCTGAGCTTGGGCCAGCGCCGACCGCGACGATCGATTCTGCGCCGTGGATTGAGCAAAATTCCGGATGGGAGGGGACGCAGTGATAGCACTCAAAGAAGTTCTCGATGACCAGCTTCCAATTGGCGGTGGTCGGATAGCTGCCAGCATGGGCAATGCGGGCATCGGCAATGCCGTGATAGTCGAGGATTGGCCCCATATCGCCGAAGGTGGCGTCGAAATCGTCGGGCGCGTCCTCGCTCATATTGATGAAGATCAGGCCGTGGAACAGACGGACATGACAGGCAAAGAGCCCATTATCGGCCTTGTCAAAATCATCGGCCATCAGGCGCGCGGCGATCAGTCGGCCATCCAGACCATAGCTCCAAGCATGGTAGGGGCAGACCAACAGCTTTTTGTTGCCGCTTTCCTCTGAGCAGAGGGTCGAGCCGCGATGGCGACAGACATTGAAGAAGGCGCGAATGGAGGTGTCATTTTCACGAATGACGATGATCTGTTCAGACCCGATCTTGTACAGGAAATAGTCGCCCCGGTTGGGGATGCGCGACACGTGGCCCGCAACCAGCCATTTACGGCTGATGACCTGATCCATATCCGCCTTGAACACCGCATCGGCGGTGTAAAATTCCTGATCAAAACTATAGCCGACGCGGGTATTGGCCGCGAGGCGACGCATCAGCTCGGCAGGGTGCTCAGTCATTAGATCTTAATCCGTGCATTGGTGGGGTCATAGAGGGGCTTGAGCGAGGCGGTCGCGGGATAGCGCACCCCGGCAATTTCAATCTCATAGTCGTCAGCCTCAATTGGGCCGACAATGGCGCCATCGGCCGCCGTCACATAGCCAAGGCCGCAGGCTGCCCCGAGGGTCTGGGCATACATGCCAGAGCGGATATAGCCCGCAATGCGCTCGCCCTGCCAGATCGGCTCATTGTGATAGAGCATCGGCTCTGGCGACTTCAGAAGGAATTGGACCAGCTTTTGCTTTAGGCCCTGTTGCTTCTGTTTTAGCAGGGCGTCTCGCCCAATAAAGCCGCCGGGCTTGTCCATGCGCACAGCAAAGCCAAGGCCCGCCTCGAGCGGTGTGTCCTCATCGGTAATGTCGTGGCCCCAGTGGCGATAGGCCTTCTCCATACGAAGGGCATTGAGCGCGTGATAGCCGCAATGTTTCAGGCCAAAGGCCGCGCCCGCTGCGACAATCTCATCATAGACGCCGGTCATAAATTCGGTCGGGATATAGAGCTCCCAGCCCAGTTCACCGACATAGGTGATGCGCGAGGCGCGGACGATGGCATAGCCCAGCTCGATCTCTTGGCTGGTGGCGAACCCAAAGGCCTCGTGGGACAGATCATTGGGGCAGATGGACTGGAGAAGGTCCCGCGCCTTGGGGCCCATGATCGAAATGACCCCCATTGATGAGGAGACATTGGTCAGGATGGCGTGGGCCTCGTCCGGAATATGCCGCTTGAGCCAGTTAAAGTCCTTGGTCTCAGTTTCGGCGCCGGTGACGATTAGATAGGCGGTCTGGGACAGGCGCGTGACGGTCAAATCCGCCTCAATCCCGCCCTTGTCATTGAGCCATTGGGTGTAGATCAGCTTGCCTGGTGCGACATCGACATCATTGGCGCAGACCCGGTTCAGGACCGCGCAGGCATCACGCCCCTCAAGCCGGAACTTGGCAAAGGAGCTCTGGTCAAACAGGCCCACAGCCTCGCGCACCGCTTTGCATTCGGCCGCATTGGCCTCAAACCAGTTCTGGCGACCATAGCTATATTCATATTTAGGCGTGCTGCCTGGCTCGCCGTACCAGTTGGGTCGTTCCCAGCCATAGGCCTCGCCGTGACAGGCACCCGCCGCTACCAGCCGATCATGGATGGCCGAGCGGCGAACGCCGCGCGCGGTCTCATATTGTTTGAAGGGATAGTGGGTGGCGTAGAGCAGCCCGAGGCTTTCGGTCACCCGCTCGCGCAGATATTTGCGGTTAATCTGGAACGGCATATTGCGGCGAATGTCGACCGTCCAAAGGTCGGCTGGGGGAATCCCATCGCGGATCCAATCGGCCATAACCTTGCCGATACCGCCCGCCGACTGCAGACCAATGGAGTTCAGGCCCGCCGCGACGAAGCATCCCTTCAGTTCGGGACTTTCGCCGAGATGGTAGCGCACGTCCGGGGTGAAGCTCTCTGGCCCACAGAAGAATTTCTTGATCCCAGCCTTTTCGAGGGCCGGAACCCGGCGCATGGCATCCATCAACAGTGGTTCAAAATGCTCGAAACTGCCGGCAATTTCGTCAAAGCAGAAATCTTCGGAAATGCCGTCCATGCCCCAGGGCCGCGCATTGGGCTCAAAGGCACCGACCAGCAGCTTGCCCGCGTCATATTTATAATAGCCGCAGGAATCATAGTCGCGCAGCACCGGCAAGGTCGGGTCTATGCCCTCGACGCCTTCGAACAGCACATAATAGTGCTCGCAGGCATGGAGTGGCGCGGCCACGCTGATGCTCGCCGCCAGATCGCGCGTCCACATGCCGCCGCAAATGACCACATAGTCGGCGGCGATTGATCCCTCGTCGGTCTCGACCCCCGTGACCCGCTCGCCATTGTGATGGATCTTGGTGACCTTGGTATTTTCAAAAATCTGAGCGCCGCCACTGCGCGCACCCTTGGCCAGCGCCTGGGTGATATCCACCGCATTGGCATAGCCGTCGCTTGGGATGTGGATGCCGCCGACCACATCTTCAATATTGACGATGGGGGCGAGGGCCTGGATCTCTTGCGGGCTGATGACATGGACCGGAAGGTCAAAGACCTTGGCCATGGAGGCGCTGCGTTTCAGCTCCTCAAAGCGCTCAGCATTGGTTGCCATCGAGATGGAGCCGCACTGGCGATAGCCCGTAGCTTGACCGGTTTCGGCCTCCAGTCCGCGATAGAGCTCGCCCGTATATTTGGCCAGCTTGGTCATATTGATCGATGGCCGCAATTGCCCCACCAGTCCGGCCGCGTGCCAGGTGGTGCCGCTGGTCAGTTGCTTGCGTTCGAGCAGGACAACATCGCTCCAGCCGATCTTGGTCAGGTGATAGGCGATGGAGCATCCGATCACACCGCCGCCAATGACGACGACCCGCGCCTTCTTAGGAAGTTCAGCCACAGGTCAAACCCTCATCTTCGAATTGTCGGGATCATAGGCGGGCTCGGCCAGAACCACCGCCTGACGCCGCTCGCCTTGCAGATAGATATCGAATGTCGATCCGGGGGCGGACTGATCGATGGGCACGCAGGCAAAGAACAGGCTCTTGCCGACCCGGTGGCCATAGCCGCCCGAGGTGGTCAGCCCGATACAGCTATCCCCGA
The DNA here is from genome assembly GCA_947441065.1 of Caulobacteraceae bacterium. Taxonomy (GTDB): domain Bacteria; phylum Pseudomonadota; class Alphaproteobacteria; order Caulobacterales; family Caulobacteraceae; genus CAISGS01. The sequence continues at coordinate 11,246 of CANESI010000037.1, read as the reverse complement.
TCAGGCAGGCCTCTGCCCCGCGCACATCCACATTGGCCGCGTCGACCTGTCCATAGACGATCCGGAAGCGATCAGGCGCATCCAGCGTCGCCTGCTTGCCGATGAAGTCATCCTTGTTGAAATTGATGAAGCGCGGCATGTCGGCCTCGACCATGGTCAACTCATTGGTCAGTTCTGACCCCCAAGCCTTATAGCCCTTCTCCATCCGCATGGTGTTGACGGCATAGAGGCCATAGTTGGCGATGCCGTAGTCTTGGCCCGCTTTCCAGACGGCGTCATAGAGCGCGGGAAGATCGGCCATGGCGGGATGCAGTTCCCAGCCCAGTTCGCCGACATAGGACACCCGCAGCGCCCGCATGCTGATTCCGGCCACAGAAATCACTTGGCCACTCAACCAGCGGAACCCGTCATTGCTCAGATCAGCATCAGTAAGCTTGGCCAAAACATCTCTTGCCCGAGGCCCGCTCAGCACCAGAACCCCCAGATCCATGGTGCGGTTGGTGATGGTCACATCCTCATGGGGCAGCTTGCTCTGCATCATCAGGTCCCAGTCGCGCTGTTCAGCGGCGGCGGCCGAGAGGCAATAGAAATGGTCATCGGCAAAGCGCGTGACGGTCATTTCCCCATAGATGCGCCCCTGACGCGACAGGGGATGGACCAGGCCGATCCCGCCGAGCTTTTTGGGCATGCGGTTGGCGCAGATGCGGTTCAAGAAGGCCTCGGCATCGGGGCCGGTCACGTCATATTTGGCAAAGCCGGACAGGTCTAGGACGCCGACCCGGTCCGCAACCGCCTCGACCTCTTTGGCCACGACGTCGAAGATGTTTGTGCGGTGATAGCCGCCCTCTTCTTCGCGTCCATCCAGCGAGAACCATTTGGGCCGCTCCCAGCCATAGGTTTCGCCAAAGACCGCGCCCGCCGCCTTGAGGGGCTCATAGAGCGTACTGGTCTTTTGCGGGCGGCCATCAGGCTCTTCTTCGCCCGGAAGCCGGGTGGTGAAGGTCATCCTATAGTCGAGGAACACCTTGTCGCGGCTATAGTCTTCATCGGCATAGGGGCCATAGCGACGCGGATCAAACTCGGTCATGTTGATGTCGGCATCACCATAGACCATCCATTGGGCCAGATATTTGCCCGCCCCGCCGCCTTGGGCGATACCGAACGATGTGCCGCAGCAATGCCAGAAATTCCTCAGGCCAGCGGCTGGACCCAGCAGGGGGCCACCATCGGGCGTGTGGGGGATGGCGCCATTGACGATCCGGCGAATGCCGACCTCGCCAAAGATGGGCATCCGCTCAATGGCCCGCTCCAGCCATTTTGAAATCCGGTCCAGATCATCGCCAAACAGCTCGCTGGTCGACTCCCACTCAGGCATCCCCTTGGGTGCCCAAGCCTCGGCGAGGCCGATATTTTCATAGACGCCGATCAGGGCGCTCTTCTGCTCTTGGCGGAAATAGCCCGACACATAGGGGCAGCGCATGACCGGGATTTCGCCTTCCCGATCGGCAAAGGCCGGGATGGGGTCGGTGACGATATAGTGGTGCTCCATATTGGTCACCGGAATGTCGATGCCCGCCATCTGGGCAACCTGACGGGCGTAGCAACCTGCGGCATTGACCACGATCTCGGCCCGCACTGTGCCCTTTTCTGTGATCACATCCCATTCACCCGACGGCAGTTGCGTCAGGCCGGTCACCCGGTTTTGGCGCACGATCTTTGCGCCCATATTCTTGGCCCCGATGGCCAGAGCATTGCAAAGACCCGCTGGGTCTGCATGACCGTCCCCGGTGGTATGGGCCCCGGCGATCACGCCGTCGGTGGTCAAGAAGGGATTGATGCGCCGGATTTCCTCCGGATCGATGATCTCCATGTCAAAGCCGATGATCTTCGAATAGCCATGGATCTGCTTGAACCAAGCCAGTTCCCGCTCATTGGTCGCCAAGCGGATGCCGCCAGACTTGTGCCAGCTGACATATTGCCCGGTGATCCCTTCCAGCCGGGGATAGAGATCGTTGCTATAGGCATGTATTTTCGCAAGATTATAGCTGCCGGTGATGCTGGGGCACTGGCCCGCCGCATGCCAAGTCGACCCCGAGGTCAACTCGTCCTTCTCAATCAGCAAACAATCGGTCCAGCCGAGTTCGGCAAGATGATAGAGCAGTGATGCGCCCATGATCCCGCCACCGATAATGACAACCCGCGCCGATGTTTGCATGCCAAGCCTGCTCCTCAGGGTATATTTGTGAGGGCGACAATAGGCCCTAGACCCGCGCCGGGACAAATGGCGATTATCCAGTGATTGGTTCAAAAATTTTTAGGGTTAAGGCCTGACTGCCCTGTCAGGACCTAGAAGATCTTTGACCGAGCTCAGCTGCGCAACCGGCAGCGGGAGGGGGCGGGCAGGCTATGTTAGGCGTTCAAACAGGCCCGTCACGTCTGATCAGAAGCGAGATTTGGGCAGGGCGCCGCAATGCCCTAAGCAGTTGCCGAAAACACACTGCACAGGGTTCAAAAGCGAGGCGATGATGGTCCTAAGGCTTTCGTTCCTCAGCGGTGCATAGGGCCAGATAGAGTGTTACCGCCACCACGGGAACGACGTACCAGTTGAGCGCCGCTCCGGGCGCGGTAGCCAGCGTCGAGATGGGCTTTAGATGGCCTGAGAGCCCTCGCAGGAAGGGTTCCATGAGCAATACGCTCAGGATGAAGGGTATCAGCCCGCGGTAGCGAAGAAGCAAAACCCAAAGGGCCCCCACGAGCAGCAACTGGCTTGCTCCCCACTGGCCGAAGATGGCGACGATGTTGTTGCCGCCAGCAACGCTCGTGTCGATCGTGGCGATACTATGGGCCCCGCCGTCGGGCGAGAACAGATGGACCAGACTTCGGATCGTGATGACGACAAGAAGGAACGTCGTAACCCAACGCGCGACGGCTGGGCCGTCGTAACGTGTCGGGTCGGACGGAAGCAGGCCCGCCGCACGCGGCGTCCAAGACGTTGGAAATAAAGAGCTCATGCTTTGTCCTCTTGGAGATGACGTTGCGTTCCCTTGAGCTGAAAGCGGAAGACCCAGCTCTTTTGACCGCCCCCACCTCTATACCCATCATTTTTGAGGTAGTTTTTGGGGATCGTCCAGATGCTTCGGTGAGCGATCTTCGCTCGGAGCGACGATAATCCAATGTTTTTTAAAGGAAATTAGAAGCTTCAAAAAACTTCAGTGGTCAATGGTGAGGGGTAAATGGCGGAGACGGTGGGATTCGAACCCACGGTACCCTTTTGGGGTACGCTCATTTAGCAAACGAGTCCCTTCGGCCTCTCGGGCACGTCTCCGTTGGAGCGTTGGTACAAAACTCTAGGCGATGCAGCAAGGTACGTGGGGACGAATTGCTGTGGTTCGGTACGATTTATCCGTTTGAGGCGGTTTGAGACGTTGGGCTGAGGGCCAGAAGGGCGAAACTGGCGAGCCAATGTTCGCCCATATAGTCGCCTGCGATCTCGGGCAGGCCTGCGGCGAGGTGGCGGTCGGCGGCGGCGAGGGCGTGGGTGCGGCTGGTGCTGCGAGCCCGATCGTCTGGATCGATGGCGCTGGCAATGCCGCGCCAGCACCAGGCCCGGCTCAGGTTCAAACCGTCCAGATGGGCGATCTTGCCGTCGGTGCGGTCGCTGACATAGGCCGGTTGGAACAGGGTGGCGGGTGTCTTGGCCGCGAGACCCGGCAAGAAGCGGTCGAGCCAGAGGCTATATTGGGCGGCGGGCAGGACGCGCCTCATGGCTTCGGCCTCCATCAGGGCCGGGGACAGGAAATCCTCGCCGCTTGGCTCCCATGCCGGGCAGTTTTCATCCCCAAGGAACAGGTCCATGGCCTTGGTGCGCAAGGCTTGGGACAGGGCCGTGTCCTTGGCAATACGGGCATAGTCGAGGCCAAGCGCGATGGCGAAGGCGGTATTGTTGTGGGTCCCTGCCCGGACCGGATAGGTCATCTTGGGCAGGTGCGCGATCATGCGGCTGCGGAAGGCAGCGGTCAGGGGGGCGAGGGCGGCGCTCCAGTCGCGGCCTTGGACCGTGTTCAACTGCATCAACTCAGCCTGCAGCATGAACAGCCAGGCCCAGCCATAGGGCCGCTCAAATCCTGCGCTAAAGGGCCGGGTCAGATAGGCAAGCTCGCCCTCTACCTTGCGGGGGGTCAATTGCGCCGCCAGCAAGGCATTCACCTCTCGAGCCGGGGCCATGTCGGGAAAGAGGCGCAAGGTGCGGAGCAAAAGCCAATAACCATGGACGCAGGAGTGCCAGTCAAAACTGCCATAGAAGATCGGGTGCAGCGCCTTGGGTGTGGCGGCATCATCCGGCCCATTCAGCACATGGTCCAACTTGTGCGGATATTCGCGTGTGACATGGCCAAGCGCGATGGCGGCAAAACGGCTGGCCATGTCGGCATTGAGGCTCTTGGGATCGGCTTGGGACATGGAGATCAGACTTTAAAGGCAAAGAGGGTCATGAGCGCGATATTGGCGGCCAACAGGATCAGGGCGGTCGGGGCCTGGACCTTGATGACGCTATAGCGATCGGGCAGTTCGAGCAGGGCGGCCGGCACCAGATTGAAGTTCGCAGCCATCGGCGTCATCAAGGTCCCGCAAAAGCCTGACAGCATCCCGATGGCACAGACCACGGCGGGATCGCCGCCAAACTGCATAATGACCAGTGGTAGCCCAATTCCGGCCGTCATGATCGGGAAGGCGGCAAAGGCGTTGCCCATCAGGATTGTGAACCCGGCCATCCCACAGCAATAGAGGGCGACGGCGGCGAGGGGACTATGGGCTGGAATATAGGTCGCGGTTAGGTCGCCTATGACCTTGCCAACCCCTGCTAAGGCAAAGACCGCACCCAGCGCGGCCAAGGCCTGCGGCAGGATCGCGGACCAACCCACCGTGTCTAACAGCCGTCTGGCCTCCTGCAGGGGCACCAGAGGCGTGGTGCGGATCAGGGGCAGGGCGACAGCAAGGGCGAGCAGCACGCCAAAGGCCATCGAGATCAAGGTGGCTTGCTTGGGGTCCACCAGATGGACGCCGCCAATCATCAGGTCCTTGAGCAGCAAGGTCCCCGTTAGGGCGGCGGTGGGCACGATCAGGGCGGGGGCCAATAGCCAGTTTCCGATGCGGGCACCGCGGTCTTGGCGAAAGGCTTGGCGTTCGGTCTCAGCCTCTAGGGTCAGCGTACCCTTGCCCAGCCCGCCGGTCCCGGCAATGCCGGCCATGCTGAGGACAATCAGGCCATTGCCAAAGTCGCTGATCTGATCCCCGAGCAGCAGGCTCAGTGCCATCAGGCCCCAAAAGGCGGTGGTGCGGGCGCGCCTGGGATTGGAAGGGTCCAGCCCGGATAGGATCGCGACGGCTGTGAACAGCGCCCCGCCGAGCAGATAGACATAGCTCAAGGTGATCATGGCTTGACCGCCTGCATCGTTCGCGCCAGTTGCCGGTCAAGGTGCCAAAGCCGGACCCCGTGGACCAGCAGCGCAACGATAGCGGTGGGAATGGCCCAGACCGACAGGGCGAAGGGCTCAACCTCAATCCCGTTCCCGGCTAGAAAGCCACGGATCAGCAGGATCGAGGCCATGGCGATGAAGATGTCCTCGCCAAAGAACAGGGCAATATTGTCGGCTGCTGCAGCTTGGGCGCGGATCTGATGACGGACTGGGTCGGGCAGGGGGCCAAAGCGCGCTTCGCTGGCCGCCTCGGCCATGGGGGCGATCAGGGGCCGGACCATCTGGGCATGCCCACCAAGGCTGGTGAGCCCGAGCGCCGCCGCCATCTGGCGCAGGAAAAAATAGGCAATTAGCAGGCGACCGGTCGTGGCATTGGCAAGGCGGTTGATCAGGGCCCGAGCGCGGTCCTGTAATCCCGCGCGCTCTAGCAAGCCGATCACGGGCAAGACCAGCCAGACCATGCTGACATAACGATTATCGTTGAAGGCCTTGCCTAGGGCGCTGATCACCTCGTGCAGGGACAGACCGGCAGCCAAGCCGGTTACGACCGCAGCCACAGTGACGACCAACAGCGGATTGAACCCTGCAACGAAGCCAATGGCGATGATCGCGATGCCCGCGAGGGTTAGCATCCGTAAGAACTCCAGCCGCACAAGCCAACAGAATCATGTCGTCGCTTGCCTTGCCCAATAGGGACAGAGGCGCTTGGCAGGTGCAACGCCTATCCTTGCGAGTGATCGGCTAAGTTAAGCTTCGGATCAGCGGGGGGCTAGATTAGGATGGCCCCGTTAGGCAATTGGTCGGGATTATGCTCACCGGGGGGGAAGGCTGGTGCGAGCGCGTCGCCGCAGATCATAATGGCCGCGACCAGACCCTCGGCGCGGTGATGGGCCTTCATGGCGACGCGCACGGCACTGACGGCCCTGTCCCAAGTGCCCGCAGGCACGGCGGCATGGACCCCGGCGTCGGCCAGAACCTCGACGCGCCGATCCAGCAGCGAGACAAAGATCAAGACGCCGTTGGCATCGGTGGTCTTGGCAATGCCGCGGGCCACGAACTGGCGCAAGGCGGCCTCATGGACTCGGCGATTGCGCAGGCCCGCAGGCGTCATGGCACGGCGTACGCTGGGCAGGCTGATGGCCAACCAGACCAGAAGGAACACAGCACTTTGGGCCACAGCATAGGCCCCGAGCGACAGGCGCACGGCATCATTAAAGCCGCTGGTATGTCCAGCGACCCAGCCATTGTTCAGGCTCGTCAATAGACTGGGGCTCAGACCCAAGGCGAAGGCCGCAGCCGGCACGATCAGGGCCAAGACCGCCGCCCAAGCGAGGGGAACTTCGCGATAGTCGGAACATTCCTGGGTGACAACACAGACAATTTCGGCCGAGGTGCGGGTCTCCGCATCGGCCACCGCATCGGCGATCTTCTGATGGTCTTCAGGTGTCATGCTCATGGCTACCAGCTCCCTGACGATCCGCCGCCGCCGAAGGAGCCGCCTCCGCCGCCAAATCCACCGCCACCAAATCCATCATTACCGCTGCGTCCGCCGCCGAGGCTGCCACTGAGAATGATCCAAGGCAGTAAGGCGCCCAAGCCGCCACGGCGACGGCCGAAAACACCGCCCATGACCCAGAACAGGACAAAGATCATCATGATCAGCGCCCCCGGATCGATTTGGGATTTTGAGGCGCGCGAGGGCTTGCTGACCGCCTTTAGCGTGGCGGCAGCTTCCTCTGGGCTGGCCGAAAGCTGGGCGATAATGGCGTCGGTACCGCCGATAATCCCAGCCTCCATGTCACCGGCCTTAAAGGGTGGCAGGACCTTCTGTTGGATGATGACGTTGCTGAGGGCATCGGTCATCACGCCTTCGAGGCCGTAGCCAACCTCGATCCGCACCTTTCGCTCCGTCGGTGCGATGATCAATAGGGCCCCATCGTCCTCGCCCTTCTGGCCAATCTGCCAGGCGCGGCCCAGTTGATAGCCGTAATCCTCGATCTCATAACCCTGCAGCGTCGGCAAGGTGACGACCACAACCTGATGGCCGGTGGCCGCTTCGAGGGCTTCGAGCTTGGCGCTCAAGGCCTGCGTGCCTTCGGCGGATAGAAGATTGGCATTGTCGACCACCCGGCCCGTAAGGGGCGGGAAGGTCGGTGCCGCACTCACAGGCATGGCCAAGATCACCATACCGATCAGGGCGATAACAAGGCCTGACCAGATCGGTTTTGAACCCAAGGCTACGGATCGAGACGCCAAGATCACTTGCTGCTTGGCGCGGGAACGGCAGGGGCGGCGGGCGCAAAGTTCACCGTCGGCGCGGTTTGAGCCGCTTCTGTCGCCGCAAAGGCGATCATGGGCTTGGAGTTTCTATGGACGGTCGAAGCCCAGATCACGCCGGGAAAGATGCGAAGCTCGGTATTATAGACCCGAACCGCCTCATTATAGTCGCGGCGTGCCACGGCGATGCGGTTCTCGGTACCTTCCAGTTGCGACTGAAGGGCCAAGAAGTTGGTGTTGGACTTCAGGTCTGGATATTTCTCGCTGATCATCATCAACCGGCCCAGAACACCAGAGAGCTGTGACTGCGCGGCCTGATATTTGGCGAAGGCTTCGGGATTGGTGATGGTCGCGGCGTCAAGCTTGACCTGGGTGGCAGAGGCGCGGGCTTGGGTCACCTCGACCAGAACGCTGCGCTCTTGCTGGGCATAGCCCTGAACCGTGGCGACCAGATTGGGGATCAGGTCCGAGCGGCGCTGATATTGCGCCTGAACATCGGCGAGCGCGGCCTTGGCCTGCTCTTCCTTGGTGGGAATATTGTTGATGCCGCAGGCTCCCAGAGCCAAGGGCAGGAGGATGGCCAACATCAGGCTCTTGAGCCGTGAAGGGCGAGCGATCGAGGATGCAGTCGTCATGCCGTAAGACCTCTTATGGATGCCGCCAAGGAGCAGCGATTGCAGAGTGCCGGTGTAGAGCGCCGGTCTAGTGATATAGCTTCTAAACCTGATCGCGCATTTGGCCAATCACGATCCGATTATGACCTAGGCGCGCAAACCTTAGCGGGTCTGGCCGCCGTCAACCGGCAAGATGACCCCGGTGATGAAGCTGGCGCGATTGCTGAGCAGGAAAGCGGCGGCTGAGCCGATTTCCTCGGGCTTGCCAAAGCGCTTCATGGGCACTTCTCGGTCGATCCAGCGCTGCCAAGCCCCGCCACGCGGGCCATTGGCCCGTTCTTCCCATTCCCCATCAGGGAAGATGATGTTGCCGGGGGCGATAGCATTGACGCGCACGCCGCTGGGGCCGGTGATGCGTGCCAGTTCCTTGGCCATGTGGTTCATCCCCGCCTTAGCCGTGCCATAGGTCAGGGGGGTGCCCAGTGCGCCAAGACCGGCGATCGAACTGATCATCAGCACAGAGCCTTCCCCGCGCGCCGTCATCGGGCCAAGCACCTTGCGGGCGAGCCGGTAGGCGCTGTCGAGGTTTTGCGAAAAGCCAGCATCCCAGGTCGCGTCATCGACCTCGAAGCCCAGCGGGCAGGGATGCAGGCCGACATTGGCGACGGCACCGTGGATGGGGCCGAACTCGGCCTCGACCCGGTCGACGGCCTCATTGATGGTTTCTGGGTCGCGCATATCCCCGGCCATCGACCAGAGCTTATCGGTGCCATAGATATCGGCGAGGCGGTTATGGGTGGCCTCTAGAGCCTCAACGCCGCGTGCCGTCATGGCCACCTTTGCGCCATCGGCAAGGCAAGCTTCGACAATGCCAAGGCCAATGCCGCGGCTGGCACCGGCGACGAAAATCACGCGATCATTGAGGTCGAGGTTCATCTTGGGGTCTTCCCTTATGGACTTACCGCACCTTGCCCATTGCTGAGCGGGCGTTGGGTCGCCTATCGTTGGTCCACTTATAAAGCTCTGGAGCGCCGCCGCCATGACTTCCTTGCAAGACCCGTTGCCGAAGAGGGCCAATCCGTGAGGGCGGCCTTGAAGTTGGGAGGGCTGATATTGATCGGCGCCGGACTGGGTCTTGTCTCGGCTCTGGCCATGCTCAATCAGGGCATGAACATCGGCAAGGAGACGGTTCAGGGCTGGGTCGGCAGTCACGTCAGCGGGGACAAGAGCGCTGATCCCTATACGAGAGCGCTGGTCGCTCGGGCAGGGCTTCTGGCCCTGACCCAAGCCGAAACCCTCTATTTCAACCGCACGACCGATGAAGCGGGCAAGCCCTTGCGGGCCGACTGCACCTATCAGCTAGAGGGTGGAGCACAGCCTGCACGGTGGTGGTCGGTGACGATCTATGCAGCCGACAACTATCTGCCGGTTAATGGGGATGATGCCCAATCGGCCGATGCGACGCGTGTGGCGGCTCTCGCCAAGCCTGACGATAAGGGCCGTTGGACGGTTCAGGTTTCACCGCAAAAGGGTGAGGCAACCCACTGGATATCATCAAAAAATGCGGGGAACTTTGCCCTAACCCTAAGGCTCTATAACCCGCAAGATGGGGCGCGTGAGGACTTCAACTCTATCGCCTTTCCCACCCTCAAGACCGTGTCCTGCCCGAGTGTGCCCGCATGAAGCCCCTGATCAAATCCTTGGTAATTGTGGTGGTCACGGCGGTGGTGGTCCATCTGGCGGTGATCCTATCGGCCCCCAACCTTTTGATGGCGGTGGCCTTTAAGCGGCTGAGTGCGGAGGGCAAGATGGTCAATCAGATGATCTATCCGCCGCGCACGACCGAGGCGTCACGCGCCATTGTGCGCCCGTCGCCGGATCTGGCCTATTCGTCCTGCGCCTATGACCTGTCCAAGGGGCCTGTGCGGGTCAAGGCGGCTAGGGCTTCGGACTATATGTCGGTGTCGGTCTATGCCGCCAACAGCGACAATATCTTCGCCATCAATGATCGTCAGGCCCCCGAAGGCGTGGATCTGGTCATTGTCGGTAAGGGGCAGGTGGCACCGGCCGGGACCGCCATTGTCGTCCAGTCACCCACCCAGCGCGGAATCGTGCTTGAGCGACGCTTGGCCCCGTCGGCTGAAGCCTTCGCATCGGCGGAGCTTGCCCGCAAAGAGGGTGTCTGCATGCCGCTTTGATGCAAAAAGGGCCGCTGGGGTTGCCAGCGGCCCGTCTTGTCTAGCCGGCCTTGGGCTGGGCATAGCCCAGTTCCAGATTCAGCTTTTCCAGCAGATCGATCGCCGCCTCTGCGATTACCGTTCCTGGGGGGAAGATGGCGGCGGCGCCCGCATCTATCAGTTCTTCAAAGTCTTGACTGGGAATGACCCCGCCGACAACGACCATGATGTCGGGACGGCCCAGCTTGGCCAGTTCGCCCTTCAGTTCGGGAACGAGGGTCAGGTGACCTGCGGCCAGAGAGCTGGCACCCACCACATGGACATCGTTTTCGACCGCTTGACGCGCCGCCTCGGCGGGAGTCTGGAACAGGGGTCCGATATCGACGTCAAAGCCTAGGTCGGCAAAGGCCGTGGCGATGACCTTCTGGCCTCGGTCGTGCCCATCCTGACCCATCTTGGCCACGAGGATGCGCGGACGGCGCCCATCGGCCTGTTCAAAGGCCTCGACCATGGCCTTGGCGGCAGCGGTTTGCGGATTGGCAGCGGCTTCGCGCAAATAGACCCCCGAAATTGTGCGGATTTCCGCCTTGTGACGGCCAAAGACCTTTTCCAAAGCTAGGCTGATCTCGCCAACCGTCGCCATGGCGCGAGCGGCATCCACCGCTAGAGCCAAGAGATTGCCGGTGCCCCTTGCGCCTTCGGTC
>CANESI010000036.1 GCA_947441065.1 Caulobacteraceae bacterium | reverse complement strand
GCCCGCCCGGCCTTCCCGCCGCCCGGTCGGCGCCGTTCGCCCATCGGGGGCCTGCTGGAAGACCAACAACAGCAACAGCAGCAACAATAAAGACCTAGCGCCGCTGGCACCTTCGCCACGCCAGCAGGTCGGACAGATCATCAATGTCCGAGAGGGTTGCCACATGCCCAGCCTTACCGTCGAGGGCAGCCTGGGTGTCGGCAAGGGTGCTCGGATGTGACCAGCGGATATCACGGTCAAGGCGAACCGTTCGCGCGCGCTTGCTGCTCAGGGCCAAAAGCCAAAAGCCGCCGTCCGTCGCGGGTCCAAAGGCCACGCCGCGTCGACGCGCCAGACCAAAAGCCTCAGCAATCAGGGCCCTCGTCATATCGGGCGCGTCAGTCCCAATTACCGCGACCTCGGCGCTGGAATGGCCCCGCAAGGCGCGTTGGAGCTTCAGGCCTAGATCGCCTCGTCCTTGAGGCTCAACCCGCACGCCTGCTGGCCAGTCCGGCATAGGCCTATGTCCGCCCGCCATGCGCACCACAAGCCGCCAGCGCGGATCGGATAGCTTGAACAGCAAGGAACGGCTCAGACCGCGATAGAACCGCCAGGTCTCAACCGCCCCAAGGTCATGCGCCAACCTTGTCTTACCCACGCCAATGGCTGGCCTGCGGGCAAAGACAATCAGGGTCGGTCTAGTCATAGGATTTGACCAGTCGGGCTGGATCGGCCCCCATCAGATAGCGCAGCAAAAGGCTCCAGTTCCGAAGGCTGCGGCCAAGATAGCCGCCTTTGCGAAACCGCTCAGAGCGCGTCAGGATCTTGCCTTCCAAGGCTCGCAAACCTTTGCGTCCCAATCGGCGAACCAGACCGACATCCTCCATCAAGGGCACAGCCTCAAATCCCCCAGCGGCCTCGTACAGAGCCTTGCTGATCAACAGCCCCTGATCCCCATAGGGCAGCGCCAGCAACCGGCAGCGCAGCGCCACGCCCATCTCCCAGACCCGCGCGATCAGGGACGGATCATCCAGTTGGAATTTGAAATAGCCCGCGCGGTCCGGCTGCTGGCGAATATGACTCAGCGCGATCGTCTCCCAGCCCACGGCCAGTCGGCTATCGGCATGCAGGATCAGGAGCCATGGCCCCTTGGCCACCGCGCAGGCCGCCGCAAGTTGCTGCCCCCGCCCCTTGGCGGAGGTGACGATCTTCGCACCGGCCTCGTCGGCCGCCTCTAAGGTTCCATCCGTGGAGCCGCCATCACTGATCACCACCTCCCGCACCAGACCGTCCACGGCCGCAGGCACGAGCGCCGCCAAGGTCAAGGACAGGTGGCCCGCTTCATTAAAGGTGGGAATGACGACACTGATCATGCGCCCATCAAGCCTGCGCTCTGGATCGGGTCAAGTCTGGTCGGACATTCACGCCGCCAAAGCGCAAGATTGCCGCTCTGCGCCCGCGCCTTGCTTCAATCCACAGGATCGAACAGGTGAATTTTTCGGGCTGCGAGGCGAAGGGTTTGGCCCACAGCGATCGATCCCGCTTCCTGACGCGAAAGGCTGATCTCGATAGGCTGGTCCGACGCGGTGTGAGCTTCAATCTGAATGACAGGACCCTGCGCCGTCACGCGCACAATCTGAGCTTCGAACCCGTCTGGTGCCACGACCAGATCATGAGGCCGCACGAATGCGGTCTTGGGACCATCGGCGCAGTCCACGGCAAGGCTGACAGAACCGCAGACAAAACGCCCGCCGCTGACCGCACCGTCAAACCGGTTGGTTTCGCCGACAAAGCTGCAGACAAAGGCCGAGGCCGGTTGGTCATAGACCTCTTGCGGGGTGCCGACCTGCTCGATGGAGCCTTGATTGAGGATCGCGACCCGGTCGGCCAGATCAAGGGCCTCTTCCTGATCGTGGGTGACGAAGATGGTGGTCACGCCGGTGGCATTATGAATGCGCCGTAGCTCCTTGCGCAGGCTCTTGCGCACCGTGGCATCCAAGGCCCCGAACGGCTCGTCGAGCAATAGAACCTGAGGCGATACGGCCAAGGCGCGGGCCAAGGCGACGCGCTGGCGTTGACCGCCGGAAAGCTGCGCCGGATAGCGCCCGCCCAGACCGCCAAGCTCGACCAGACCCAACAGTTCTTCAACCCGGCGATTGATTTCCGCCCGCGCTGGCCGGTCCTTGGCCTTACGCACATCCAGACCAAAGGCGATGTTCTTGGCCACGGTCATGTGGCGAAAGAGGGCATATTGCTGGAACACAAAGCCGACCTTGCGGGCCGCCGCGCTGGCAAAGGTCACGTCCTGATCGTCAAAGGCCACCTGCCCGGCCTCTGGGAACTCTAGCCCGGCAATGATGCGCAGTAAGGTGGTCTTGCCTGAGCCGGATGGCCCCAAAAGCGCCAAAAGCTCGCCTGGCTGGACCTCAAGGCTGACGCCGCGCAGCGCCGGATAGCGTGCGAACTGTTTCTCAACCGAACGGATGGAGATGGTCATGAGGTCGGTGGTCTCCGCAACCGCCCAAGGGATCGTCCGGCTAGTGCCCGGCGCGACGCACCTGAGGCTGCAACATTTCTAAAAGGCCCTTGAGGATCAGGGTCAGGATGGACAATAGGCACAGGAGCGCGGCCACCGAAAAGGCGCCGACAAAATCATACTCATTATAGAGGATCTCGACATGCAGCGGCATGGTGTTGGTTAGTCCGCGAATATGGCCCGACACGACCGACACGGCCCCAAACTCGCCCATGGCCCGCGCATTACACAGCAGAACGCCATAGAGCAGGCCCCAGCGGATATTGGGCGTGGTTACGCGCCACAGGGTCGTCCAGCCGCCCGCCCCCATCGAGGCCGCTGCCTCTTCCTCATCCACGCCCTGCTCCTGCATCAGAGGGATCAATTCGCGGGCAACGAAGGGGAAGGTCACGAACAGGGTGGCCAGCATGATCCCCGGTACAGCGAAGATGATCTTGATATTGTGATCGATCAGCCACGAGCCGAACCAGCCGTGCGAGCCAAAGATCAGCACATAGATCAGGCCCGCCACCACGGGCGAGACCGAAAAGGGCACGTCGATCAGGCTGATAAGCAGGCTTTTGCCCCAAAATTCGTGCTTGGCCACAGCCCAAGCCGCCGCCACGCCAAAGACGATATTGAACGGCACCGCCACCGCCGCCGTCAGCAAGGTCAGCTTGATCGAGGCGATGGCATCAGGCGTGCTCATGGCCTCCAGCGCCGGACCCAGCCCCTGTCTCAGGGCCTCGGCAAAGACCGAAACCAAGGGCAGGACGAGTATCAGGCTTAAAAAGACGGCCACGAGGCTGAGGACCAGCGCCTTAACCCACCAAGGGTCCTGCGTAGAGGAACGCGGGCTCATGCCGACCTCTTCCGCGCCCAGGCTTGAATGGCATTGATGACCAGCAACATGGCGAAGGAGGCCGACAGCATGACCACGGCAATGGTCGATGCGGCCTGATAGTTGAACTGTTCCAACTGGATCACGATCAACAGCGGCGCGATCTCGGACTTGAAGGGCATGTTCCCAGCGATAAAGATCACCGAGCCATATTCCCCGACCCCACGCGCGAACGACAGGGCAAAGCCGGTTAGCCAAGCGGGCCCCAAGGCGGGCAAGATCACCCGGCCAATGATCGATAGCCGCCCTGCCCCCAAGCTGGCTGCAGCTTCTTCGACATCGGCCGACAGGTCCCGCAGCACCGGCTCGATGGTTCGCACGACAAATGGCAGGCCAATGAAGGTTAGGGCTATGACCACGCCCAGCGGCGTATAGGCAGCCTCGATCCCCATAGGCTCTAGATACTGACCGACCCAGCCATTGGGCGCATAGAGCGCGGCCAAGGCGATCCCCGCCACCGCCGTGGGCAGGGCAAAGGGCAGATCGACCAGCCCATTGATGATCGACTTGCCCGGAAACTCATAGCGCACCAAGGCCCAGGCCGTCAGGACGCCAAAGACCGCATTGACCGCCGCGGCGACAAAGGCCGCGCCAAAGGACAATCGGTAAGCCCCAAGGGCGCGCGGCGAAAAGCCTGCCTCTAGGAACTGCGAAAAACTCTGCCCCGATGCCTTCAAGATTACCGCCGACAGGGGGATCAGCACGATCAGCGACAGAAGACTGACCGTCAAACCCAAGGACAGCCCAAAGCCCGGTATTGCCGAGCGCCGCCGAAACAGAGGCGGCGCCCCGCGCGGCCTTCGGTCTTGCCCAGAGGATATGTGGGTCGTTGAAGACATGGATCCGGGGTCTGGCCTAACGATGATCAAAACCTAGCCCCTTAGGGCCACCGTGCCTATAGGACCCCGACCGCACGAGCGGCAATGACCAAAAACTAAGGGCGGCGTAAGAAAAAGGCGAGCGGCTCAAAACCGATCAACCCGCCTTTAGAGATGCTGAGAAAATGGTAGGCCGGGAGGGGATCGAACCCTCGACCATTCGATTAAAAGTCGAATGCTCTACCGCTGAGCTACCGGCCCGCCGAGCGGGTGACTCGGTCTAGCCGATGCCCCGTGAAGCGGCGCGGAACATAGGCGGACAGGGCTATGGCCGCAAGCCATTAGCGAGGGCTGGCATCTATTTGTTTTGTGCTTACATATAGGCCATGGACCAGACAACGCGCCCCGCTGTGATTTTCGCCCTCGCCCTGTTGGTCTTGACCCAATTGGCCCGGCCCGATGTGACCTATGCCAAGGTGCCCGAGGCAACAGAACCGACTGCGGGGGCAAAGGGTTCAAAGCCCCCGCCGGTGCAAGGTCCGGCCAAGGACACAATGGGCCAAGCCATGACCGCGCCACTCGAGGACTTGAACCTGACCAAGGACAAGATCCCTCTGGTGCTCGAATTGGCCATGGCTGCACCCTATCAAGGGCCGCAGGATCAAAGCTGCGAGGGATTGGCGGCTGAGATTGCGCCCCTGACCCTTGCCCTCGGACCCGATCTGGACGTGCCGCCGACCAAGACCAATCGAGGCCTGTTGGAACGCAGCTCGACCTTCGCCGGAGATGCCGCCGTTGGGGCCGTGCGCGGCGCGACCGAGGGACTGATCCCCTTGCGCGGTTTGGTTCGTAAGGTTTCGGGCGCTGAGGCCCACGCCAAGAAGGTCCGAGCAGCCATAGCCGCCGGTGCGGTTCGGCGCGCCTATCTCAAGGGTCTAGGCGAGGCAAAGGCCTGCCCTGCCCCCGCAGCGCCTCAGCGCACGCCGCCTGCGCCTGCCGAGCCCGTCCAGTCCGTCCAGTCTGTCGAGCCCACCCAGCCGATCCAGCCCTAGAGGTGCAAGGCGCGGCCATAGGCGTCCAGCACGCTCTCATGCATGGCTTCGGACATTGTGGGATGGGGGAAGACGGTGGCCATCAGTTCGGCCTCAGTGGCTTCGAGCGTCATGGCGATGGCAAAGCCTTGGATCATTTCCGTGACTTCCGCACCGATCAGATGGGCACCCAGCAGCGCGCCGGTCTTGGCGTCGAACACAGTCTTGACGAAGCCCTCGGTCTCGCCCGCCGCGATGGCCTTGCCATTGACCCGGAAGGGAAAGCGCCCGACGCGGACCTCATGGCCGGCAGCCTTGGCCTGAGCTTCGGTCTGGCCGACCGAGGCGACCTGCGGATTGGCATAGGTGCAGCCGGGAATGGGCGCGGTCAGGTTGGCAGGCTTTTCCCCGGCCAGATGTTCGACACAGTGCACCCCCTCATGGCTGGCCTTGTGCGCCAGCCAGGGCGGACCGGCCACATCGCCAATGGCATAAAGCCCGGCAACCGAGGTCGCCGAATGGGCGTTCGTAACCACATGGCCGCGCTCGACCTTAACGCCCAGCGCTTCGAGGCCAAGATTCTCGACATTGCCGGTAATGCCGACCGCGACAATGGCAATGTCGGCCTCTAGCCGCTCAGCCTTGCCGCCGACCTCCAGATCAACCACGACGCCCTTGGCGGTCTTGGCCAGTTTGACGACCTTGGCCGCGACGCGGAAGGCGAGGCCTCGGCGCTCAAAGGCCTTCTTGGCCGCGATGCTGACCTCTTCATCCTCAACCGGCAATATGCGGTCCAGCGCCTCGATCACCGTCACCTCAGAGCCGAGCGAGCGATAGAAGCTGGCAAATTCGATGCCGATGGCCCCGGACCCGATCACCAGCAGACGCTTGGGCGCAGATTTGGGCACCATGGCCTCGCGATAGGACCAGATCCGCTCACCATCTGGCACCAGACCGGCGGCCTCAATGACGCGGGCGCGGGCACCGGTGGCGAGGATGACAGACTTGGCCTGCACCGTGCGGGTCCCGCCCGCCTTGAGGGCCACCACGATCTTGGGGGCGGGCGTGCTCTTTTCCAGCTTGGCCGTGCCCTCAATGACCGTGATCTTGTGCTTCTTCATCAGGAAGGCGACGCCGGACGAGAGTTGCTTGGACACGCCGCGCGAGCGCTCAATGACCTTCGTAAAATCATAGGACCGCCCCGTTACCGACAGGCCATAGTCCTCCAGATGGCCAAGAGTCTCATAGAGATCACCCGACTTGAGCAGGGCCTTGGTCGGGATGCAGCCCCAGTTGAGACAGACCCCGCCCAGCGCCTCACGCTCGACAATGGCCACCTTCATGCCCAGTTGGCTGGCGCGAATGGCCGCGACATAGCCGCCGGGACCGGCGCCGATGATGACGAGATCGAATTCCATAGCCAAAACCCTATACAAGCATCATCAGAGGATCTTCGATCAACCGCTTGAATTCATTAAGCCACTGCGCGCCGATGGTCCCGTTCAGAACCCGGTGGTCACAGGTCAAGGTCACCGTCATCACCGTGGCGATGGCGAGGCTATCACCCCGTACCACAGCCCGCTTTTCACCGGCCCCGACCGACAGGATCGCGCCCTGAGGCTCGTTAATGATCGAGGCAAAGCTCTTGATGCCGAACATGCCGAGGTTGGAAATCGAGAAGGTGCCGCCTTGGAACTCTTCAGGCTTTAGTTTGCGGGCGCGGGCCCGGGCAGCAAGGTCCTTCATCTCGCTGGCGATCTGGGCCAGACCCTTGGTCTCGGCGGCGCGAATGATCGGGGTGATCAGGCCCCCGTCGATGGCGACGGCCACAGCGATATCGGCATGGTGATGGACCGCGATCCCTTGCGGCGTATAGCTGGCATTGGCCATCGGTACGCGCTTGAGGGCCAGAGCCGCGCAGCGGATGATCAGGTCATTGACCGAGACCTTGACCCCCGACGCTTCCAGCCCCGCATTGATCCGCGTGCGGGCCTCCAACAGAGCGTCCAGTTCTAAATCGATGGAGAGCGGGAAATGGGGAATGTCCCTGAAGCTCTCGGTCATGCGACGGGCGATAGTCTTGCCCATGCCATCGAGCGGGATCAGATCATAGGAGCCCGGCGCAATGCCCATCTCTTCGAGGTTTAGCCCCTGACGCGGGGCTGAGCTCGTTGCGGGCGCGGCCTGGGCCGTGACCGGCCTGCGGCCCGCCTGAGCGTCAATATCGCGCTTAATGATCCGGCCATGGGGGCCGCTGCCGCTGATCGTGGCCAGATCTAGACCCGCTGCCCGCGCCAGGCGCCGGGCCAGAGGTGAGGCTGCGATACGGTCAGTGGAGTGTAAAACCCCCTCCACCGCTTCGCGGTTCCCCTCCCCCAGAGGGGGAGGATTTGACACTTTTAGATCTTCCCCCTCTGGGGGAAGTACCGGCGACGCCGGGGAAGGGGGTGGTGCCGCCTCCCCAACACTCTCATCATCACCCGCCAACTGAGCAATGACCGTACTGACCTTCACCCCCTCAGTCCCCGCCGCGACCAGCAAGGCCGAAATCACCCCCTCGTCCACAGCCTCGACCTCCATGGTCGCCTTGTCGGTCTCGATCTCGGCAATGACGTCGCCCGCCTTGACGGTGTCGCCCACAGCCACATGCCACTTGGCAAGGGTGCCCTCTTCCATGGTTGGAGACAGGGCTGGCATCAGAATGTCGATAGACATGGGCTTAGCTCACATAACAGACGGCGCGGGCCGCCTGGACGATCTTATCGACGCTGGGCAGGGCCAAGGCTTCGAGATTGGCGGCATAGGGCAAGGGCACATCTTCCTGACAGACCCGCATGGGCGGTGCATCCAGATAATCAAAACCGTGCTCGACGACGCGGGCGATAATTTCCGCCCCGACGCCCATCGGCCCCCAGCCCTCTTCGGTCGTGACCAGACGATTGGTCTTGCGCACGCTCTCAACGATGGTGGCATGGTCGAGAGGCCGCAGGGTACGAAGATCGATCACCTCGGCCTCGATGCCCTCTTGCGCCAGCAGTTCCGCCGCCTTAAGGGCCAAGCCCACCATGCGCGAATGGGCGGTGATGGTCACGTGCTGGCCGACGCGGCGCACCTTGGCCTTGCCGATGGGCACGACATGATCGTCGATCTGGGGCACATCGAACTCAACCCCATACATCATCTCGTGCTCGAGGAAGACGACCGGGTTGGGATCGCGGATCGCCGCCTTTAGCAGGCCCTTGGCATCGGCGGCGTCATAGGGTGCCACCACCTTCAGGCCAGGAACATTGGCATACCAAGCCGAATAGTCTTGGCTGTGCTGCGCCCCGACGCGAGAGGCCGCGCCATTGGGACCTCGGAAGACGATGGACGACTTGATCTGACCGCCGGACATATAGAGCGTCTTGGCCGCCGAATTGATGATCTGGTCGATGGCCTGCATGGCGAAGTTCCAGGTCATGAACTCGACAATCGGTTTTAGCCCCGCCATGGCCGAGCCCACGCCCAGACCGGCAAAGCCATGTTCGGTGATCGGCGTATCAATGACCCGGCGTGGACCAAATTCCTGCAGAAGGTCGCGGCTGACCTTATAGGCCCCCTGATATTGCGCCACCTCTTCGCCCATCAGATAGACCCGGTCGTCGGCGCGCATCTCTTCGGCCATGGCGTCGCGTAGGGCATCGCGCACGGTCTGTTTGATGAAGGTCGTGCCCTCCGGCAGCTCTGGGTCTGCCAGAACGGGCTGCGCCGCTGGCGAAGGACTGACCACGCGCGGCTCTGCCCTAAGGGCCTGAACCGGCTCAGGCGCGGAGGCGCTAGCGGTGTTCTCGCCGGACAGACGAGCAATCAGACTATTGACCTTGACCCCTTCGGTGCCAGCCTCGACCAAGAGGGCCTCAATCACGCCCTCATCGACGGCCTCGACCTCCATGGTCGCCTTGTCGGTCTCGATCTCGGCGATCACGTCGCCTGCCCTAACGGTGTCGCCGACCTTGACGTGCCACTTGGCCAGCGTGCCCTCCTCCATGGTCGGGGACAGGGCGGGCATGAGGATCTCGACACTCATTGGGCGGCCTCAAGATAAACGTCAGTATAGAGTTCGGCCGGGTCAGGCTCGGGCGAGGTGCGGGCAAATTCAGCGGCGTCCGCGACGATGGCCTTCACCTCACCGTCAATGGCCTTATAGGCGGCCTCATCGGCCCAGCCCTTGGCATCGAGAACCTCGCGCAGGTGATCAATGGGATCGCGGGTCTTCTTGACCTCGTCAACCTCCTCCTTGGTCCGATATTTGGCCGGATCGGACATGGAGTGGCCGCGATAGCGGTAGGTCTTCATTTCGAGAATATAGGGACCATGGCCATCGCGAGCATGGGCGGCGGCGCGGCTTCCAGCCTCACGCACCGCCTCGACATCCATGCCATCGACCTCTTCGCCGGGAATGTTGAAGGACACACCCCGGCGATGAAGATGGGTTTCGGACGAGGAGCGCTCGATACTGGTCCCCATGGCATATTGATTATTTTCAATCACATAGACGACGGGAAGCTTCCACAGCGAGGCCATGTTGAAGCTCTCATAGACCTGGCCCTGATTGGCCGCGCCATCGCCGAAATAGACAAAGGCGACATTGCCATTGGCCTTGTACTGGTTGGCCAAGGCCAGACCCGTACCCAAGGACACCTGAGCGCCCACAATCCCGTGTCCGCCAAAGAAGCCTCGCTCGATGGAGAACATATGCATGGAGCCGCCCTTGCCGCGTGAGGAGCCGCCGCTGCGCCCCGTCAACTCGGCCATGACCTCGCGCGGGTCCATCCCCGCCGCCAGCATGTGGCCGTGGTCACGATAGCCGGTGATGATCTGATCGCCCTTGATCTGGATCGACTGCATGCCGACCGCGATGGCCTCTTGCCCGATATAGAGGTGACAGAAGCCGCCGATCAGTCCCATGCCATAGAGCTGGCCCGCGCGCTCTTCAAAGCGGCGCATGAGCAACATGTCGCGATAGAACTTCAGCAGGTTTTCTTGGCTGTTGGCGGTCTTTGCGACCTCAACGCTTTTGCGTGCTCGCGCCATTGGTAACTCCCACAGCCCGATTGAGGGCCTCGTTCAGAACCCCTAGGTCCTGACGTAGGGTCAGGTGCGCGGTTCCATACGAACCACATAATCCCTCGGGTCCGAGAACCCAAGTAGAGATCGAGCCCTTTCTTCCAGCAGGTCCTTAGAAAGGCTCTCATTGCGCAACAGAAGGGCACGGGCCTCCATATCCGCCCGCTGGGATTTCAGCTGCTTGAGCTCCTCGGTGCGGGCGGCCATCATCTCATTGCGCTTAGACCAGGTCAAAAGACCGCCATCACCGGCAAGGGCGTGAAATCCAAAATAGAAGATCAAAAAGGCGATGGCCAAGGTCCGCCAATTGGAGCGTAGCTGAGCCAACAAATGCGAATCCCCTCTGAACTAAAAAACCCTGACCAGTCTTGCCGGTCAGGGTTAATAGAACATGGCTAATAAAGGGTTTTTATTACACGCTTAGCGACCCTTGAGCGCGCGGCGACCGGCATAGATCGCCTGATCATCGAGCTCTTCTTGGATACGCAGAAGCTGATTGTACTTGGACAACCGGTCAGAGCGGGCCAGCGAACCGGTCTTGATCTGTCCGCAGTTGGTAGCAACCGCCAGATCCGCGATGGTGGAGTCCTCGGTTTCGCCTGAACGGTGCGACATCACGGCCGTATAGCCGGCGCGATGGGCCATATCGACCGCGTCGAGGGTTTCGGACAGGGTCCCGATCTGGTTGACCTTAATCAGGATCGAGTTGGCGAGGCCGCGCTCAATACCGTCGGCCAGACGGATCGGATTGGTCACGAACAGATCATCGCCAACCAACTGAACCTTGGCACCCAAGCGCTCGGTCAGCAGCTTCCAGCCTTCGAAATCATCTTCCGAACAGCCATCCTCAATCGAGACAATCGGGAACTTGGCCGCGAGACCGGCGAGATAATCGACCATACCGCCCTGATCGAGAACCTTGCCCTCCCCTTCAAGGTGGTAGAGGCCGTCCTTAAAGAATTCGGTCGAGGCCACATCAAGGCCCAGCACGAAATCGTCTCCGACCCGGTAGCCTGCGCCCTCACCGGCCTTGACGATAAAGGCCAAGGCCTCTTCGGCCGATCCGAGATTTGGCGCAAAGCCGCCCTCATCACCGACATTGGTATTGTGACCGGCATCCTTCAGGGCCTTCTTCAGGCCGTGAAAGATTTCCGCGCCCATCCGCAGGCCTTCAGAGAAGTTGGCTGCGCCGGTCGGTAGGATCATGAACTCTTGGATATCAATCGGATTGTCCGCATGGGCCCCGCCATTGATGATGTTCATCATCGGCACAGGCAGAACACGGGCCGAAACACCGCCGACATATTTGTACAGCGGCAAGGCGGCGCTATCGGCAGCGGCCTTGGCCACGGCCAAAGACACGCCCAATATCGCGTTGGCACCCAGACGGCTCTTATTGGCCGTGCCGTCCAGCTCGATCAGCAGCTTGTCGATGCGGCGCTGGTCTTCGGCATCCATGCCGGACAGGGCGTCAAAGATCTCGCCATTGACCGCACCGACGGCCTGAAGCACGCCCTTGCCCATATAGCGGCTCTTGTCGCCATCGCGCCGCTCTACGGCCTCGTGAGCGCCCGTAGAGGCCCCCGACGGAACGGCGGCGCGGCCCGAGGCCCCGTCTTCCAAAACCACATCGACCTCAATGGTCGGGTTACCCCGACTATCGAGAATTTCACGGGCGACGATATCGACGATCTCAGTCATGGCAGTCCTCTGAGCAGTCCCGCATCAGCGGGCGGATAAAGTAAAGACGGCGCGCGAGGAAGGCCTCACGCGCCGCCTGAACAGCAACGGTCCAGCAGTCAGGCGCTCTCAATCGCCCAACCGAGACCCGAGGCCCCTAGTCTTCCTTGGGGGTCAGAACCTGACGGCCCTTATACATGCCGGTCTTCAGATCGACATGGTGAGGACGGCGCAGCTCGCCGGTTTCTTTATCTTCGATGTAAGAGTTTGCGCCCAAACTCTGGTGCGAACGACGCATGCCAGCACGCGATGGGGAAACTTTACGCTTAGGAACAGCCATGTCTGAATCTCTTGCTCGGGAGCATCTAAAGAGGTGTCGCCGGGCCGGGTCACGAACCTGTTCCGTCGAATGAGGGGCGGTGTATGCCCTAAACCGCCGACAAGTTCAAGTGAGGTCAGGAAGACCCTTTTAAACCAACCGGCTCTGCACCTTCGCCGCGCCGATGAAGCTGGCGAAGAGGGGGTGCGGGGCGAAGGGGCGGGATTTGAGTTCGGGGTGGTATTGCACGCCGACGAACCAAGGATGGTCCAGCCGTTCGACAATTTCGGGCAGGACGCCGTCGGGCGATAGGCCGGTAAACATCAGGCCTGTCGATTCGATATGCGCGCGATAGGCGATATTGACCTCATAACGATGCCGATGGCGTTCGCTTATGGAAAGGCCGCCATAGATGTCGCAAACCTTCGATCCGGGGGTCAAAACCGCTTCAAAGGCCCCTAGACGCATGGTTCCGCCCAGATCATCGCCCTCTTGGCGCTGGAGACGTTCATTGCCCTGCACCCATTCGGTCATCAGACCAACGACCGGATCGGCGGTAGGACCAAATTCGGTCGAGGAGGCACCCTTGATCCCGGCCACGTTCCGCGCCGCCTCGATCACCGCCATCTGCATGCCAAAACAGATACCAAAATAGGGCACGGACCGTTCACGCGCGAACTGAGCCGCACGGATCTTGCCCTCAGCGCCGCGTTCGCCAAAGCCGCCGGGAACGAGGATGCCGTGCACGCCCTCAAGACGCTCAGCCGCAGCGCCCGCGTCCCCTTCAAAGGTCTCTGATTCGACCCAGTCGAGCCGAACCTTGACATTGTTGGCCACGCCGCCGTGGACCAGCGCCTCGATCAGCGACTTATAGGCGTCTTTAAGAACGGTATATTTGCCCACCACGGCGATGACGACCTCGCCATCAGGATGGTTCATCGTGTCGGAAATGGTGGTCCAGCGGGTCAGGTCGGGCTCGGGCGCATCGGCAATGCCAAAGACGCTGAGCACCTCGGCATCGAGACCCTGGTCATGATAGTCCAGAGGCACCGCATAGATGTTGGTCGAGTCCATCGCCTGAATGACGGCGGTTTCGCGCACATTACAGAACAGGCCGATCTTGCGCTTTTCTTCCGGCGGGATGGGCTGCTCGCAGCGACACAATAGAATGTCGGGCTGAATGCCGATGGAGCGCAGTTCCTTGACCGAGTGCTGCGTCGGCTTGGTCTTCATCTCGCCAGCGGTCTTGATATAGGGCAGCAAGGTCAGGTGCACGTAGCAGGATTGGCCACGCGGCAGGTCCTGTCCCAGCTGGCGAATGGCTTCGAAGAACGGCAAGCCCTCAATATCGCCGA
Source organism: Caulobacteraceae bacterium (assembly GCA_947441065.1). Classification (GTDB taxonomy): domain Bacteria; phylum Pseudomonadota; class Alphaproteobacteria; order Caulobacterales; family Caulobacteraceae; genus CAISGS01. The sequence continues at coordinate 12,950 of CANESI010000036.1, read as the reverse complement.
CCGTGCCGCCGATCTCGACCAGCACGAAATCGACCTCGCGGCCCGCCTCGTCGACGGCGGGGGTCAGGACGAAGCGCTTGATCTCATCGGTGACGTGGGGAATGACCTGAACGGTCGCGCCCAGATAATCGCCCCGGCGTTCTTTCTCCAGAATGGTCTGGTAGATGCGGCCAGTGGTGATGTTGTCACCCTTGTTGGCCGAAACACCGGTAAAGCGCTCATAGTGACCCAGATCGAGATCGGTCTCGGCCCCGTCATCGGTGACGAACACTTCGCCGTGCTGATAGGGCGACATCGTGCCCGGATCGACATTGAGATAGGGATCAAGTTTGCGCAGGCGAACGCTATAGCCACGTGCTTGCAGCAACGCACCAAGAGCGGCGGAGGCGAGGCCTTTTCCTAAGGAAGATACCACGCCGCCGGTGATAAAAATGTACCGGGTCATGGGCGATCAGAGTAGCGCTGATTCGCGAAATGACCTCAGACCAACCGCAAAAGAACCCACAACTTTTTACGGTGCGGTCTTGGCAGGAACTGGAGCCGTCGCTGGCTTAACTGCGACCGGTGCTGGCGCAGCTGCTGCAGGCGGTTGAGATATGGGCCGAACCTGCGGGGTCGGCGCTTCAGGCGCGCCATTGCTTGGTGCCGCCTTAGGCTTCAAGGCCTCAACGTCCATGGCGTCGATCTTCAGGCGATCAACGACGGAATCGTTAGCGCGACCACGACCGGCCAAGATGGTCAGAAGGACGCTCAACACGAAAAATATGACGGCCAAGGTCCATGTGGTGCGGGACAAGAGGTCGCCCGTGCCACGAGCGGTCATGATCCCGCCACCGCCGCCACCGCCGCCGCCCATACCCAAGGCACCGCCTTCGGAGCGCTGCATCAAGATCACCAAAATGAGCGCAATGCAGACGATGATGTGGATGGTCAAAAGGATGCTGAGCAGCATGGACGATCTAGCCTTAATAGAGGGGCGGCATCAGAGCGAGCTCGGATAACCACACAAGCCGCGCTCTCTATCACCAAGCGCGGTCCGACGCAAAGCGTTCAACAGCGACCTAAGCCGCGGCGATGATCGGCAAGAAGTCTTCGGCCTTAAGTGACGCCCCGCCGACCAAGGCCCCGCCAACATCCTTGATCCGCAAGATTTCCGCCGCATTGGCGGCCTTGACCGAGCCGCCATAAAGGATCGGCACCCCGGCACCCGCCGTTCCGAACAGGGCCATCAAGGTCTCCCGGACCGCCGCATGGACCTCAGCGATCTCTGCGCTGGTCGGGGTCAAGCCCGTGCCGATGGCCCAGACCGGCTCATAGGCGACACAGAAGGCCTTGCTGGACAAGGCTAAGGGCAAGGAGCCCCGAACCTGACCGGTCACGATCTCCAAGGCCTTGCCCGCCTTGCGCTGCTCCAAGGTTTCACCGACACAGATGATGGGCTCGAGCCCAGCCCAAAGCGCGGCCTCAACCTTGGCCGACACAATCTGATCGGTTTCGCCGTGCCCGGCACGGCGTTCCGAATGGCCCAGAATCACCAGGCTCGCGCCTGCCTCGGCCAGCATCTCGGCACTGACATCGCCCGTAAAGGCGCCGTTTTTTTCTGCCCGGCAGTCCTGCCCGCCCACAGCCACCGGCATTCCGACCAGTTCACGGCCCATACGCTCGATCAAAGTGGCCGGAGGGCAAAGGGCGACACGCGCCCCATAGGCGCCCTGCTCTACCGCCACAGCAATGGCTCTGGCCTCATCCAGATCGGGCGAAAGACCATTCATCTTCCAATTTCCAGCGATCAATGGACGTGGTGCGGACATGAAATTACCCATATTCAATCGTGCCTTGAGAGGTAAAGGAACCCCGCTGGCCTGTCTATCCAGTGCACGAACTTATGCGCAAAGCTTGCAGGGCGTCGGCGGCCTCTACTATACCCCTAATCGTCGCGTTAAGATGCGTGTCAAACCGGGCCTCGCCCAAACGCTTTGCAAAGGTCTAGACCTCCATGCTTGCTGCCATTCGCACCTTCGCCAAATCGTGGGTTGCCGCTGTCCTCATTGGCCTTTTGGTCATTAGTTTTGCCGTGTTCGGCATCAGCGACGTGTTCAATGCGAAGATCACTGACGCGGTGGTCACGGCCGGGAGCCGCGAGGTCTCGTCCAGCGACTTCAAGCGCATGTTCGAAAACTACAAGACACAGGCCGAACAGCGCACGGGCCAGCCGGTCTCGACCGAAGAGGCCGTCAAGGGCGGCCTTGATGAGCGGGTGCTGACCGAGATTGCAGACAATGAAGGCTTGGCTGAACTGATCCGCATCTCGGGCATCCAGCCAGGGGACAAGCTGATCGGCAAGGAGATCAGCAAGACCACAGCCTTCTTCAACCCCATTTCCGGCCAGTTTGACGAGCAACTCTACCAGCAGCGCCTGGCGGAAAATCAACTGACCCCAGCCAAATTCGAGTCCTATCTGCGCGATGAACTGGCTCAGAGCCACTATGCGGCCGGTATCGTGTCGGGCCTGCGAGCCCCACGGCTCTATGGCGCGCTGATCGCGGCCTATGGCCTGGAGAACCGTGACCTCAGCTATTTCTCGGTGCGTCCAGGCATGGTGCCTGCGCCGACCTTGCCGACCGACGCGCAGTTGACCGCCTTCATCAAGGAAAACTCAGCCCAGCTGATGACGCCCGAAACCCGCGCCCTGACCATCGTGCGCTTCAGCACTGCGGCCATGGCACCCTCGGTCAAGGTTGATCCGGCAGAACTGCAAAAGCTCTACGATTTTAAGAAGGACAGTCTTTCGAGCCCTGAAAAGCGCTCGATTGTTCAGATCCCAGCCAAGGATGCTATCCAAGCCGCCGCCATTGCGTCTCGTCTGGCCAAGGGTGAAAGCCCGGCCGCTATTGCCAAGACCTACGGCTTTGAGCCTGTGACCTATGATGATGCCCCCAAGACCGCGATTGTTGATCCGAAAATGGCCGCTGCCGCCTTTAGCTTAGCCGCCGGTCAGGTCAGCGGCCCGATCCAAGGAAGCTTGGGTCTTGGCGTGGTCAAGGTCCTCAAGATCACACCCGGTCAGACGGTCTCCCTAGAGGCGATCCGCCCGCAGCTTGAACAGCAACTTCGCAGCGATGGCGCCTCCCAGAAGGTCTATGATGTGGTTCAGAAATATGAGGACGCCCACTCTGCTGGCGCGACCCTCATTGAGGCCGCACAAAAGGCTGGCGTGCCCGCCCTATCCGTCGCGCCCATCACCGACAAGGGTACGACCGCGCTTGGTCAGCCCGTCGGCGGCGTCAGTGAAAAACTGGTCCGCGCGGCCTTCTCCTTGCCTGAAGGCGGCGAAAGCGATGTCGAGGACGAGGGCTCAGGCGAATATTACGCGGTGAAGGTCGACAAGATCATCGCCCCCGCCCTGCCCTCCATCGAGTCCATCCGCGTGCCGCTGACCCGCGTCTATATGAGCCGTGAGATGAACAAGCGTCTTAAGGCCCGTGCAGACGCGTTGCTCGCTCGCATCAAGAAGGGCGAGGCCATCGAGGCCGTCGCCGCCTCTGCAGGTGCACAGATCGGCTCATTGGCCAAGATTGATCGCGCCTCGGCCGGTCAAAACCGCACGGTCAGTCCTGATGTCTTGAACCAACTGTTCGCTTCCAAGACCGGTGAAGCCTTCATCGGCCAAGATGTGCAGTTCGGCTTTGTCGTCGCCAAGGTCACGGCCATCCGCGGCGGTGATTTGACTCAGGCCGCTCAGATCGCGGAATCTCAGCGCCCGCAAGTGACCATGCAAATGTTCGAAGAGATCGGGCAACAGGGTCGCAAATCGGCGCGCACGACAGTGAAGGTCAAGACCGATTTCGTCCGTGCCAAGACGGCTCTGGGCTTTGCGCCTGAAGAGGCTAAGGGCGCCGTGGACGATACCAAGGCCCCCGCAAAGACTGACGCGAAGGCCAAATGACCTTTCAGCCCGCCCTAGAGCCCTTTTCGCAAACCTATGAGGCCGGACTGCCGCAGGTGGTCTGGACCCGTCTGATCGATGATCTAGAAACGCCGGTCTCGGCCTATCTGAAGATCGGTCATGGACGCGACTATGCGTTCCTCTATGAGTCGGTTGAGGGCGGCACCTGGCGTGGGCGCTATTCCATCGTGGCCATGAAGCCGGATCTGGTCTGGCGCTGTCACGGCGATCAGGCCGAGATTGCCGATGGGTCCAATATCGCTGCTGGTCAGTTCACGCCCCAGTCCGGCGGCGCGCTCGACAGCCTGCGCGATCTGGTCGCCCGCTCGAAGATTGCCCTGCCCAAGGACCTGCCGCCCATGGCTGCGGGCCTGTTTGGGGCCATCGGCTATGACATGGTACGTCTGGGCGAGCATCTGCCCAACATCAATCCCGACGCTCTAGGCCTGCCTGACTCCATCATGATGCGGCCTCAGGTCGTCGCCGTGTTCGATTCTATCGGCCAAGAGATCATTATGGTCACGGCTGTGCGCCCCAGTGGCCTCAGCGCCGCCGAGGCCCATGCGGCTGCGGTGGGGCGTTTGGAAGAGACCATTAGCGACCTGCGTCGTCCGATGGCCCATCCAGCCGCGCGCGCGCCCTTGCCTGCCCCCGTCTTCACCTCGCCCCTGACTAAGGACGACTATTGCGCCATGGTCGAGCGGGCCAAGGTCTATATCCGCGCTGGGGACATCTTCCAGGTCGTGCCGAGCCAGCGCTTTCGCGCGCCCTTCACGCTCGATCCCTTCGCCTTCTATCGCTCCTTGCGCCGGATGAACCCGTCGCCCTTCCTGTTCTTCCTCAATTTCGGCAATTTCCAGCTCGCCGGATCGAGCCCTGAGATCATGGTGCGTCTACGCGACAACAAGATCACAATCCGCCCCATTGCTGGGACCCGTCCGCGCGGCAAGACGCCCGAGGAAGATCTGGCGCTAGAAAAGGACCTGCTGGCCGACCCCAAGGAACTGTCCGAGCATCTGATGCTGCTCGACCTTGGCCGCAACGATGTTGGCCGCGTCGCCAGCCTGCGCGAACCAGGCCGCAATGATGCGCCGCAGGGCTATCGTGGCCCCAATGTCCGCGTGACCCAGAGTTTTGGCATCGAACGCTATAGCCACGTGATGCACATTGTCTCCAATGTCGAAGGTGAAGCCCCCGAAGGCGTCGACCCCATCGACGTCATCATGGCCGCCCTCCCCGCTGGCACCGTCTCTGGCGCCCCCAAGGTGCGGGCCATGGAGATCATCGACGAGCTGGAAAGCGAAAAGCGCGGCATCAGCTATGCCGGAGCTGCCGGCTATATCAGCGCCGAGGGCGAGGTCGACACCTGCATCCTCCTTCGCACCGCCCTGTTCAAAGACGGCATGATGTACGTCCAAGCCGGCGGCGGCGTTGTCGCCGATAGCGACCCGGTGGCCGAATATGAAGAGACCCTGCATAAATCGCGGGCGCTAAGGCGTGCGGCGGAAGAGGCTTGGCGGTTTGGGTGAGGGGGGGGAGGAGAAAAGCAAGAGTGCTCTTTTATAACATTAATTTAGATTTACGTCCTCTATTACAATATGACTCCGAAGTAACATGAGTAATAATCTCCATTCTTTTAATATCTCCACCTCAGCACAATTCATTCTATCTATTTCAAGATTATAAAATCCTTCTTCACCTTTCAATTTTTCCACAATATTTTGGATTGTATTAATTTTCTCATAAACATTTGTTTTTTCAAACAAAAAAAATGCTTCCTCTTTAAAATCTGCGTTCTTATTCAAAATTGTACTTATTGAAATATGAGTTTCAAACTTAAGCTTTAATGAATTTTCAATTTTGCAATCATGAAAAATTCTCAATACCTGATATACAAATTTTCGCGTTTCCGTGAATAATTCAAATCTTCGATCGAACAAATCGAATTTCAATTTCGCACGCTCTAACTTAAAATTCGCACGTAAAATTTCATCTTGTTTTTCCAATATTTTATTCTGATATTCTTGCGTTTTTACTTGGGCTTTGCCAACGATAAACGCGCCAACGACTACCAAAATGCCACCAATCAATCCCAACGCACCGCTAATCCACCCAGCCCATCGGGTTGCCTCTGCCGTTATCCGTGCCGCCTCAAGCGTCGCCTGCGCATCCGTCAAAACCACCCCGCACCCCCACCTTCAATTGAACCCGATATCTTATTTAAGGTTGTTATTTGGGGGGCGCAAGAGGTGGTTTAGGCCCGCGTCATTGCGAGGTGCATCGCACCGAAGCAACCCAGGGGAACATCACCATAGGTCCGCGTCAGTCCCCTGGGTTGCTTCGCTACGCTCGCAATGACGCTGCGGGGTGCGGTGGAGGCCCACACATCCGTGTTCCCCGCGAAGGCGGGGACCCAGAACCTTTCGCACAGACGAGAGGCTGCCCACCGGCCCCCTCCCTGCCGATGGAAAGCAGAGCAGATGAGCATTAAGCCCCCCTTCCGCGTCATTGCGAGGTGCATCGCACCGAAGCAACCCAGGGGATCATCCCTTCAGGTCCGCGTCAGTCCGCTGGGTTGCTTCGCTGCGCTCGCAATGACGCAGCGGAGGGCGGTGTAGCCCCCCTCACCCAACCCCCTCCCCCTGAAGGGGGCGAGGGCTAGAACCGAAAAGCGCTTTGGCCGTTCAGAATATGCCGGTACCGGTCGCCTCTATATCAATGATCGCCTGGTCTCAGAGGGCCGATTGGACCATGTCGCCAATCCCTATATGGGCATGAGCAGCCTCACCGTTGGCCGCGCCGCCAACTCGCCTGTCAGCAAGGACTATAGCCTGCCCTTCACCTATGGCGGTCAAATCGACAAGGTGGAGGTCGAACTTCGGTAATGTCGAAGGACGGAACCGTCGAGACGATAGGGTTGAAGGGGCCTAGTCTTCAAGGTCGAGATAGCGCGCCAACATCAGGCTAAGCTCTTCGTGCAGCCGTGGATCATCGATCGTGAAAGGGCCGGGGCCGTGCAGAACGCTCGAAATCAATTGGCCATGCATCATGCGGATCGCCAGATGGGCAGCATCCTTCGTCCGCTCATCGACAGCCACGCCCCGCGCCCGCAGCAAATCGACCATATAACCGGCTTCGATCACCTCGAGCTGGCGCATCAAGGGCCAGACATTCTGCCCCCTCAAGCTCAACTCAAAGAGGGCCCGATAGTAGCCCTCGATGCCCTTAACGACCCGCACCGAATTGTGGACCAGGCGACGGAAGACGTCGATCAGGGGCTCGGTCTGGCACTTGGGATCGGCGAAGAACTTGACAATATTGGCCTCACCACGAACCGCCATATCGGCTTGGAGCGCGAAGAAGAACGCCTCCTTGTCCTCAAACCGCCGATAGAAGCTGCCAACTGAACAGCCTGCGCGCTTGGCGATGTCGGCGACGTGGGCCTGCCAAAAGCCAGACTCCGCAAAGACACGTTCCCCAGCCTTCAGCAGGCGGTCGCGCTGCTGACGGCTTCGTTCTTGGTGAGCGGGCCGCGCCCAACTTTTGACGGGTTCGATCTCAATCACATCTTGGGTCTGGGCAGTCGTCGTACTCATGGTTCCGTTCACATTCTCGGCGAACCGCCCCCAAGGTCGGGGGTCGTCCGCAGTCTACTTACCAATCCTGACCGTCTCTCATTTCTGAGCCAGTCGGACGTCAGAGCGAACCGCTTGGCGGCCCGTGGGCGTGAACCAGATCGGAGACGAATAGGCTCGCTCCTGAACGGTCGCCGGCGACGACGTGGGCAAAGGCAACCCATTCTTAGCGGCGATATAGGTCGTCCACCGCGGTGTGGGTATTTCTAAGGCGCGCAGGTAATAGACCGCAGGCTTGGCGGCGTCAAATTCAGGGTCCCGCCAGACCGTTTGCAGCGTGGCCGCCCCGATCGTGTTCTTGTAGGTCGCCGTCGTAAGATCGACAGTTGAACCGACGGCGGGGGCCTTTCCCGTACGCGGATCGGTCTTTCGCCCTCCCGAAAGGGCGACATCAAAGATCTTTTCCTTATTCTGACCGTTCTCGACCCAGACCTTGACGATCTGCAAACGGTCCAGATTGGCCCCGTCCGGATCCTTCACCGCTTGGAGGATGAAGCTCGGTGCCGAGGCGCCAGCGGCCCGGAAGGGTAGATCACTGCCCATCGGCGCGCCGGTGCGGTAGGCCTGCTTGGTCCAATCGGTCTTACGAAGGGTTGCCGGGCTAAAGTCCCAGCCACCGAAAAACCGCACCCTGATCCGCGGGCCAGAGGTCGCGAAGGTCTCCTTGCGCTTGAGGGCGGCAAAGATCGATTCCCGCGTATTCTGTTCAGCCCAGACCCCCGTCAGTCCCGAGGAGCCGCCCTGCATGGGATTGTTGATGGCCGGAGGCTTACCCGTTCGTGCCGCCTGGTCATCAATCAGAGACCGGGTTTGAATGATCCCTAGGAGCTTCTTAGCCGCATCGCCGGTGGGCACATTGACATTGGGATCAATGCCGCCGGGACTGCCCGCAAAGGCCTTTTCGTCAGAGGTCGAAATACCATTGTGGTAGTCACTGGCCCCGGCCAGACCGAACTTGAAAGGATTGCCACCGGTCTTTTGCTGAATGACCAGACCCCGGCCAAAGGCCTGACGGATATAGCTACCATTGACCTTACCCTTGACGTCTCTTTGGGTCAGAAGGGTGTCGTAGATTTCAAAATTGGCAAACTCGTCATTGGGTGACAGTTCCGGTGCGGTCTCGCTCTGACCCTTGTTCTGCACAATCTCGCTCAGAGGCTCGTTGCGCATGCGGCGTTCCGCATAGGCCTGATCGATGGGCCGCCCATCGCTCATGTTCCAGTCATACATCAAGCCGTTGGAGGCATTGGGATTGTGCGGGATGGCGATGGCATCCATGCCCTGAGCGCGGTTCTGTTCCAGATAGGTCCATAGATCCTCGGGCTTACCGGAATCGGCGGACGAGAACGGCAAGGGAGCCTTGTCGCCGACAAAAAACACATTGCGATGCAGGTTATATTTGCCCTCATTCATCTGGGACCATTCATAGGCAATGAAGGTCGTGAACTTACCCGGACGATAGTTAGCATTGGCAGCGGCGACTTGCCGTCCCCATGCCGTCTTGCCCGCGCTCACCGGATCCAGACCCGGGATCATGCGGCGCTCCTGACTGGCCTGGCGCAACATATTGAAGCTCTTAGCAGGGTCTTTGGCGATTTCCTTGCCGATGGCCGTTTGGGAAATTTCGCTCGCAGGATCATCCAGTTGGTTGAGCAGGCCCATATTTTCCGAATGGTCCGTCACGGCCATAAAGTCCAACGGCCAGCCACGCCGAATGGCTTGACCATTGACCTCGACCGCCTCGCCGCGCCCGAAGCGATAGGCTTCATCTGGCGTCGATTTGGTGGCCATCAGGCCCCAAGCATCGAAGGAATAGCTGGTATGGAGGTGCATCTCGCCGAAATAGACCTGTCGCTCGCTCGCCGTGACCTCGGACGCCGTCGCTGGGGTCTGGGGACGAACAGACTTAGGGGTTTGCGGACTTTCCGCTTGGGCGGTGCAGCTGCAGACAATGAGCGCAGAGATGAGGGTCGGCCAACGATGAGACATCATAACTCTCCTAAGGTTTCTCATTGAAACGCCACAACCAGGCGCTCGATGAACCAGAACGATGCAAAACAACCAATTCCATAGGCAGGGGTTAGGCGGGCAGCGGGCGCGAGATCCCACGGCAGACGCTCGCGCAAGCGTCGAAGGATCAGGATCATCACCACCGCAAGGACGATGAAGGCCAGTTGGCCAATTTCGACCCCGATATTGAAGAGCAACAGCGACAACAGGGCAGACCTCGGCGGCAGACCGATCTGAGCCAAGGCCCCCGCAAAGGCGAGGCCATGCAAAAGGCCAAAGACAAAGGCCACCAGCCAAGGATGACGGCGCAAGAGGCTCTTGGCCTGATCCGGCCTCGCGAGAAGTTCAACCGCGACAAAGACGATACTGAGGGCAACCAGAGCCTCGATCACCGCCGTCGGCACATTGACCAGGCCCAGCGCGGCGGCGGTTAAGGTCAGGCTGTGGGCGATTGTGAAGGCCGAAACCGCCTTGATGATCTGGCGATTGAGGCCGACCAAAAGCAGCAGGCCCAGCACAAACAGCAAATGATCAAAGCCGGTCGCAATATGGTCAATGCCAAGCCGCAGATAGGCCATCACGGCGGGCGGCTGCGCCTTCTGCCCCATGGCCAGCACAAGGCGGGGCTGATCGGGTTTGACCACCGCGTCCAGATGACGGCCATCGCGGAATGAGACCTGAACAAAGACGTCGGTAATGGTCTGATCGAGCCCCTCTATCGCAAGGCTTTGGCCAAGCAGGGGCTGAGGTGAGTTGACCTGCCAGGTTCGAACCAGAAATCCCGGCGCGACATATTGATCGGTTGGCGGTGCCTCAAGCCAGCCGCTGGACAGATGCGGTGTCAGGCGCAGGGCCACATCCCCCATCGCAGGCTGTTTCCAGAAGATCGACCAGGTCGAAGGCGCTGTCTCCGTGATCTGGAGCAGGGCTGGACGCACCTCATGCGCACGCACCGTCGCCGGAACCGTCAAGGTCCAAAGGCTCAGGACCAAGGGCAGCAAAAGGCGAAGCCAAGACTTCAAGGCTGCCCCCCAAGATCTTGCCGAACGACCCTATAGCGCGCCTTGAGCCGCTCCAAAGCCTGCCCATTGGCTTTGGCTTGGGCACCATGGAGATAGTCTTCGCGGACCCGATCTTGCACCTCCGCAAAGGCCGGCGTGGCACCCGGCACGCGGGCCTCAACCTTGAGAAGGTGCCAACCATAGCCAGACCTATAGGGCCCTGACCATGTGGCCAGCGGGGCGGTTTCGAGTTGATGGGTAAAGTCAGTGTCGCCAAACAGGCGCCCTGCCTGGGTTGGGGTTTGGGCAGCAAAACCGTTCTGATAGGGAAAATCATCCGCGCCCACACCGTCCGGCATACCGCCCGACGTCAGCGCCACAAGCGCCTTGGCGGCGCGCGCGCGCGCAGCCGCATCCTCAACCCCATCTGTCGAAAAATAGAGATGGCTGTAGGTGATCCGAACCGGTGTGGCGTAGTCCTTGAGATGGGTGCCATACCAAGCCTCAAGCTCATCGGTCGAAGGCTGTGGTGGTAAGCTGCGATCCTGCTGTAAGAACGTCACCTTTTGCGCCAAGCGACGGCGGATGATCTCGTCATCTCGGTCAAGGCCCATCGCCTTGCCCTCACGATAGAGCGCCTCCTGCAGAACATAGGCGTCGATCAATTGGGTCATCTGCGCCTCAGAAGGCGCGGTGCCAAACTGAAGCCGATATTTGGTGCTCAGTTCCGCCGCGCGCTCGGGCGTGACCAGGATCACGCGCTGATCATGGACATCATGCCAAGCTTGCGACGCAAAAAAGATCAGCAGGCCTGCGACGAGGAAATGAACCAGAGGGTCGCGAACAAGACGCGCAAGAGCGACGATGCTGATGCTTGAACGCAGCGCCTCTGCAAACCTCGTTCGAACGCTCAGACCCACCTTCACACCCCTCCCAATGCATGCCATACAATGTGAACCTCAATTCCGATTGAAACAAGCCGCCTCAGCAGGTTTGTGAACCGGAATTTCGGTTATTGGACAATTTGACAGTGAAAATCGGGAGCGTCGCGATGACGGCACAGGACAGTATGATCACCTTGAGCGGCGTGCCCGGCTCACCCTATACCCGCAAGATGCTCGCCCTGCTTCGCTTCCGGCGAATTCCTTACCGGCTAATCTTGGGGTCTCGCGAAATCCCGGGCTTTCCCAAGCCCAAGGTGAGCCTACTGCCCACCTTCTATTTTGCCGATGAGACCGGAACCATTCAGCCCGTCACCGACTCCACCCCGATCATCCGCCGTCTTGAGACGCAGTTTTCAGACCGCTCGGCTCGGCCTTCCGATCCGGCCCTCGCCCTGATCGACGCCCTGTTGGAAGACTATGGCGACGAATGGCTGACCAAGGCCATGTTCCACTACCGTTGGCATTTTGCCGACGACATCGCCCGTGCCTCGGCGATCTTGCCGGCCTGGACCCGGGGGCGGATGCCTGATGCAGACCTGAAGGAAGCGGGCACCGATATTGCCAATCGCCAGATCCCTCGCCTGCGCTATGTCGGCTCCAACGAAAAGACCTGGAGCGTGATCGAGGCCAGCTATGTCCGCTACATTGATGCGATGGAAGCCCATCTGCGCGATCACGCCTTCCTGCTGGGCGCAAGACCCGGCGCGGGTGACTTCGGCATCTATGGACAGTTGACGCAACTTGCCCTGTTCGACCCGACCTCTATGGCCGTCACCATTGAACGGGCCCCGCGGGTCTTTGCTTGGACCGGTGCCGTCGAGGACCTTACCGGCCTAGAGCCGACCGCAGCCGACTGGTTCGACCCAGCCGCCCTGCCCGCGACCCTGACCGCCCTCCTGACCGAGGTCGGACGGGTCTATGCCCCCCTGCTTTTGGCCAATGCTAAGGCGGTGCAAGATAAGGCCGAGCAGGTCGAGACCACCATTGACGGCCAACCTTGGGTGCAACAGCCCTTCCCCTATCAGGCCAAGTGCCTGATGTGGCTGCGCCAAGAATATGCCGCCCTCGATGCCGGTGCTCGCGCCAAGGTCGATGCGGCGCTGAAGGGCACAGGCTGCGAGGTCCTGTTTGCCTAATTGACCTGTCGGTCGCGGCCTTCCCAATAGGGTTGCCGAAGGTCGCGGCGCAGGATCTTGCCACTGGCATTGCGCGGGATGGCAGCGACGAAATCCACCGACTTGGGCAGCTTATATCCAGCGATCCGTTCGCGGGCATAGGCGATGATCTCGGCTGCATCGGCGCTCTTACCCGCCTTGCAAGCGATGATGGCCTTCACCGCCTCGCCCCACCGGTCGTCAGGAACACCGATCACGGCCACATCCTGAACGGCGGGGTGACCGGCAATGGCATTTTC
>CANESI010000035.1 GCA_947441065.1 Caulobacteraceae bacterium | reverse complement strand
GGGCGGCGTTGCAAGCGCTGCCCCCGGACTGGGACGGGTCGAGATCGGGGCACCGGCACCCGACGGCCCGCTGATGGGCGCGGACGGCCATACCCACCGCCTGTCAGACTATCGCGGCAAGACCGTGATCTTGGAGTGGACCAGCCCGGTCTGTCCCTATACCAGCAACAAATACCGCCGGGGCCTGATGCAGTCCCTTCAGCGCCGCGCGGCACGTCAAGGCGCGGTGTGGCTGTCTATCAATACCTCCGCTCCTGGAAAGCCAGGCTTTTTGACCCCTGCCCAGGCCAAGACGCGGCTTAAGGCCACGGGCTCTGTGGTCGCGGCTTTTCTATTTGATCCGGGCGGGGCCTTTGCGCGGCCCTATGGTGTCCGCACGACGCCCACCATGGTCATGATCGGTGGTCAGGGGCGGGTGATCTATCAGGGGGCCATTGATCAGGTGCCCGAACAGACCAAGCCCGATGGCAAGGACCATATCAGCGCGGCGCTAGACGACCTCAAGGCCGGACGCGCCATCCGCACGCCTGAAACGCGAGCCTATGGCTGCGCAGTGGAATATTAGGGCATCAAGCCTGCTCAGGCAGATAGGGCGTGAGCTGGTCGCGAAGACGCAAGGCGGCTCCGACACAGTACTCGCGCAGGTGGCGGGTCACGTCATCCTCACCGGTTTGAACCGGGAAGAAATAGCCATCATCAAGCTTTTTGAGCAAACCGCGCGATTCCAAATAGACGAGCCGTCGCCTGACCGTTTCGCGCGACATACCCAGCTTCAGGTGAATGGATTTCGCGATCACCGCGTGATGTTGGAGTTGATTGCCCCCAGAACCTTCGGTCGTCGATGGTCCCCGATCCATGGTTTCATTTAACCCCCTGTTTGAGCAAAAAACACCACACAGCCAAGGATAAGGGTGTCCTTGACATCAAGATTGAGCTTTTCGTTGCAAATGGTCGCGAGGTTAACGAGCTCTCCGATGAACAGGTGCGCTATATATCGGGCGGGGATACCGTCTATATCGAAAGTGCTTTCGGCCATAGGCTGAGGTTTCCATAATAATTGATGAAATCTAGCAAGTACAGGAACAAAGGGTTTATAAAACGCACAACCTCAGAAGTACAAAGATGGGTCTTAAAATGTTAAATATCTATCTCATTTATTATTATAATTATTAAAACCAAAATCGGTTTTCTTCAGATTTATAAATCATCAACAATATCGGATAGTTGCGAGAATCGCGCGACCATGCGCGGGTCAAGTCAGTCCCTAAGCCCCATCCGGCAACATCTGATTGAGGCGCTGCTGCATGCGCTTGGCCATTCCAAGCATATAGACGCGGATGTCGCGGGAGAAATCGGCAGCACCATGCTGAACCGGGAAAACATAGCCCCCGTCGACCTTTTCAAAGTACCCGCGTGAGGCCAAATAGACCAATCGACGGCGCACCGTTTCACGCGACATGCCCAAGGTCAGATAGATACTCTTGGCATTGACCGGCCTATGAACAATTTGGGCGGGGTCAAAATTCTCGGTCGATATGGTCCCGTTATCGATACCCTCGTTGATAGCCTGCCAAGAACTGAAATGGGCGATGCAGGCCAAGATCTGTATGTCAGCGCCGTCAATCTTGAGCTTATCCGTGCAAAAGGCGATCAGGCCGATAAATTCACCGAGAAAAAAGGTCGACAAATATCGGGCAGCCAAACTGTCGGGATCAGACAAATTGCCGTAATCAGCCATTTTCTTTGTCCGATAATGCCAAAATCTGCACGACGTCTGCTTCTATTACTATAATAGTAAAAATTCCTAATTGTCAAAATTGCAAATATTATATCTAAGCTAATTTTAGTTACGATAGAATTATAGTTAAAACTATTTTGAGATGTATAAATCTTTACTGCGCGTGAAGCCTGTTGCCGAGTTGAATCAAGGCCTCAATTTGCGCGGAAACCGAATTGATGGTCTGGCGAGGGATCGGGCAGCGATAGAGGCGCGAATCTTCGCGGATCAAGAGGCCACGCTCTTCCAAGGACTTACATTTGCGGCGTACGGTCTGACGCGGAATGCCGCTAATGTCGGACAGGCTGGCCACCGACAGCATCCCATCGGCGAAATGACTGGTCTCGCCCTCACCGCTTTGTAGCACATCGCGAGTGGTATCCGAGGTCGCGGCGAGGAAGAAGCTGCAGAAGATCACCGCCTCTGTATGGTCATCCTCGCCCCAACCCCGAGCAAGGTTGCGGACATTCTTGACCAAGCCATTGGTAAAGGCCTGCAACAGGGCCAACTCACGGAAGGACCGGACATCATCATTGGCCGATATAGAGGCCTCAGTACGAGGCGCGGTCGGCTCGAAATGATCAGCCCTCAGGTTAGCAATTGCCATGTTTGCACCCTCCAGATTCAACCTGCCGTAATAGGGCGGCAGGCAGCAGTTTCCTGCCGCCGAAGATTCGATAGCATTAGCTATCTTATTAATAAATAAAATTAGTGCTCATTTTGAGCACCTGTCACTTAATTTAGAAGCGCTTCACATAACAATTTTTAGTACATATTTGTAATGATACTAATTTGTTACAATAAATATCGATAAAAGTTACGTGCTCAGAATTTTCCTCGAATTTTTTGATGTGTAGCGTCATTACTATATTTTGGATGCCTATGATTGGTGCATGAACGCTTATATTTTAAGCGCTTCAATTTCGGAGCAAGCGCCCCACCCTCTTGCCCATAATATTATTATGGGTATTTTTATTCAGAACTGGATTGCCACTGATCGATTCCCGATCTCATTAATCGCGGTCCAATCGATGCGTGTAAGGACATTTCAATGGGGATTTGCGCGCTGATTGCGACCGTTTGACGCGAACGCCAGCAAGGCCTTCACCTGCAGCGGTCATCGAAAGTCAGAATGTCGTAAAAATGACCGTTGGCTGGGGAACTAGGACTCGAACCTAGAACGACGGTACCAAAAACCGCTGTGTTACCATTACACCATTCCCCAGCAGGGGCCGCAGGGGCCATGTCGATCTGAAGCCAGATCACGGGAGCCCGCGAGGGGCGTTTGTTAGCCCAAGGCGTCACCCAATGCAACCTCTGCACCAACGCTAGAGCCCCCAATCTTCTGAATTTCGCGGCTTTGCGCCGGCTGTAGAAAATTCGCTGTGGATAGTGGGTCGCAGTACCCTGCGACTTGCGAGGGCTTTTGGCCTCATTTATAAAATCCGCTTCATAATGTCGGAGTATAGCTCAGTCTGGTAGAGCACCGTCTTCGGGAGGCGGGGGTCGCAGGTTCGAATCCTGCTACTCCGACCACCCGTCAATCCGCCGCGCGAGGCGCGGCTGGGATTGACGAGGTTCTCGTCACAAGCCCGCGTGCAACGCGGATGAGCTTGTGACGGAATGGGATAGAGAGATATCGTCGTGTGGTATGTCTACATCCTTGAAAGCGAAAACCATCTCGGGAAGTTCTACACAGGCTTCACCGGAGATTTAAAACGCAGACTCTCTGAGCATAATGCTGAGGGAAATGCAGGCCACACTGCAAAATATCAGCCGTGGAAACTCCATGCCTATTTTGCATTCAGGGACAAAATGGCTGCACAAGATTTCGAAATCTATTTGAAGACGCAAGCAGGACGCCGATTTCAGAAACTACGATTTAAGACCTAATGGCTTGCCGTGGCACTTCCATTGATATCCAGAGACACTGGGCCAACATGGCGATATGCCCCCCACCCTTTCCGCTAAATCTGTCCATCTGTTCATTTGACCAAGCCACAATCGTCACTAGGTTGTGATAGGGTAAAACTTCAAATCCCATCCTTCAGCACGCCCTTTGGCGGGAGCCTTTGATGAAGCAGTTTATGGTCACGGTCGCCGGCGTCTTTGTCGGACTGTTGATGTTCTTTGTCGGCTTGCCGTTCGTGCTGATCATCATGGCGACGGGGGCGTCCAAACCGGCGGCAACGCCCAGCCAAGCGGTCCTGTCGCTGGACCTTCGCCAATCACTCTCAGACCAAGATAATCAAAGTCCATTGGCGGCCTTTAATGGCGGCGGCCTTTCGGTCATGTCGATCACCCAGACCCTGCGCCACGCCCAGAGCGACAGTAAGGTGAAGGCCCTGTTTGTGCGCCTACCCGATGGCGGCATGGCGCCCGCCTCGGCCGACGAGCTGCGCTTGGCCTTTAAGGCGTTCCGCAAGTCGGGCCGTAAGATCTACAGCTATAGCCAAGGGCTCTACCCCTCTGGCATCGTGACCTCGACCTATATGCTGGCCGCAGCCACCGATGAGGTCTGGATGCAACCCGGCGCGCCGTTCCAGGTGACCGGCTTCAGCATCGAGGACATCTTCTTCAAGCGCGCCTTCGACAAATATGGCGTCAAGGCCGAGTATGAGCAGCGCTACGAATATAAGAACGCGGTCAATCCCTACCTCTATAGCGACTATACGGCCGCCCATAAGCAGTCGAACCTGTCCTGGATGGGGTCAGTCTATACCAGCGCCCTGCGCACCGCCGCCGCCGATCGCAAGGTCGATGCCGGGGCCTTGCGCGAGCAGATCGAGGCAGGCCCCTATTCGGCTAAGGAGGCCCTAGATCGGCGCCTAATCGACCGTTTGGGTCACCTCCATGAGGCGCAGATGATGGCCCTCAAGGCGGCGGGTAAGGATGCCAAGTTCGAAGAGTTCGACGACTATCGCGCGGCTGCTCAGCGTCCCATCGTCGCAAATAGCGCCGCCGAAAAGGCCAAGCCGACCTTTGCCGTGATCCATGCCGAAGGGCCGATCATCAATGGCAGCGGCGGTGGTCAAAATGCCTTTGCCAATGACCAGACCATCTTTTCCGATGATGTGTCCGAAGCCATCTATGACGCCATCGACGATAAGGCTATAAAGGCCATCGTCATGCGCGTCTCCTCCCCCGGCGGCACCGACACGGCCTCAGAGCAGATCTTGGCCGCTGTGCGCGCCGCCAAGGCTGCAGGCAAGCCTGTGGTGGTCTCCATGGGCACCTATGCGGCCTCGGGCGGCTATTGGATTTCGTCCTATGCCTCAGCCATCGTGGCGCAGCCCTCGACCCTGACCGGCTCTATCGGCGTCTATGGCGGCAAGTTCGCTCTGTCCGACGCCCTGAGCCGCTTTGGCGTTGATGTGCGTCACACCTCAGTGGGCAGCGACTATTCGGCCATCTATGGCATGGGCGAAGGCTTTACCTCGCAGCAGCGCGACGGCTTTGCCAAGTCCATAGACGAGACCTATGAGGGCTTCATCGCCCGCGTGGCTGAGGGCCGTAAGCTGCCACCTGAACGGGTCCGCGAAATCGCCAAGGGCCGGGTCTGGACCGGCGAGCAGGCCAAGGCCCTGGGACTGGTCGATGAGATCGGCGGCTTCTATGACGCGGTGGATCGGGCCAAGGCCCTGACCGGCCTGACCGGCAAAGAGGTGCGCCTGACCTCCTTGCCCGGCCCACGCTCACCCTTTGAAGCCTTCAGCCATGCCTTGGGCGTCAGCACCATGGCTGTGCGGTCGATGGCGGCGGCAGGCTGGCTACTGGGTGATCCACAGGCCAAGGCGGTGATGGACCAGATGATGCAGGCCCGCCTGCGCGAACAGAGCCACGCCAACGTCTTGGCCCCCACACCGGTTCGATAGGGCCAGACAGATTCCCGGCCGGGCCTGAGCCCGACCGGGCAGTGTCATTCCTACTTGGCGGGCTCAACCCCGGGGCCGATGTTCTGACCGATGAAGGCGGTGGCCTCGGTCAGGATCGTCTTCCAAGCCGGACCCTGTATCGGGGTGAAATAGTGGTCCGTGTCCTTGACGGCCAGCAGCCTGACGGGCTTGCCGGCCTTTTCCATGGCCCTTTGCATGAGTTGGCTCTGCTCAATCGGCACGGTCTGGTCCTTGTCGCCATGGATCAATAGCAGCGGCATACCCACCAATGTAGCGTTGCGGGCCGCTGAATTGCTGATCAAGCGATCCCGGACCTTTTCCGGATCGCCGATAGCCTGCAGCCAATATTTGTAGGTCATGCTCTGCGCGCCGCTGCCACCGCCCGATATGACCTCTTTCTTGTTGGTGGTGCCGTCACGAACCCAGCGCTGCATCTCGACAAGGTCGGAAACACCGGCTCCCGCCACCGCGCACTTGAACAGGTCCTTATTCTTGTAGCTCGCCGTCATGGCCACATAGCCGCCATAGGACCAGCCAAAGACACAGACCCGCTTGGGATCGGTAATGCCTTGAGCAATGAGGTTGCGCGTGGCGTCGGCTACATCCTCCTGCATCCGCTCGCCCCACTGACCATGGCCTGCCTCAACGAACTTGCGACCAAAGCCGCCGCCGCCTCGAAAGTTGGGCTGGAACACCGCATAGCCCTGACTGGCCAAGGTCGTAGCCATCGGGTCAAAGCCCCAGATATCGCGGCCCTCAGGGCCCCCGTGAGGCACAATCACGGTCGGCAGGTTCTTGATGTCGGTCACACCGGGCGGAGTCCACAGATAGCCCCACTGCTTTTGACCGTCGCTGGTCGTATATTCCAGCACCTGTTCATCCGGCAGATCAGCCTCAGCCACATTGGGACGCTGTTGGAACAGGACCTCTAATCGCTTGGCCTTCAGATCGAACAGATAGTAGGTGCCGAGATCCTTTGGGCCGTTGGTTTGGACGATCCATTGGTCCATGTCCGCCCCGCCAATGCTGGTCAGTTGCACATTGACCTTGTCACCGAGGGCCCGATTGAGCGCGGTCCACTGGCGTCCGAAAGCTGCATCCTTGGGCTCGCACGCGACCCGATAGGCCAGCCAGCAGGCGGCCAGAAGCTTATTATTGTAGGGATTGATCAGGGAGTCGGTCACGTCATGACCTGCCACCGTCTGCAGGGTTTCCAGATAGGTGCCGCTATTGGTGTCATAGCGATAGAGGCCGGAGGTGTCGTCGCCATCCTTGCGGGCCAGAACAAAGGCCTGACCGGGCCTGTCGGTCGGCCCCTCGCCGACAAAGGTTGGCCCCGAATTGGCCCCCTCTGCACCCCGGAAGCGAACCACTTCCTTCCAGTCCTGCTCACCACGCGCGCGCCGCGACCACATAAAGCCCTTACCGCCGGCAATGACGTCCTGACGCAGGACCGGCACACCGTCGCTGTCGACCACCCAATTGAAAGTATTGTCCTGCCCGCGATCTACAATCTCACGCTTGCCGTCGCGAACATTGACCTTCCAAAGCTCTGAGCCTCCCGCCTTCGGGGCCACGATCAGAACGTCGGTTTCAGACTGTTCCAGCAGGCTGACCACCCGTGTGCTGACCGTGCGCGGATAGCCCTGCTGCGATGAGGGATCATAGAGCGAGATCAGGTCCGATCCGTCGAGATTGCTCGAATAGACCCGCCCGACATTGATAAAGCCGTCTTCAACAATTTCCGTCTTCTTCACACCGCCCGAACCCGGCACGACGTGAATGCGCTGACTAAAGCTAAAGACCAGACGGCCATTGCCCTTAAAGCGGACAAAGCCGAGTTGCATGTTCTGATCGGCTCTGGCGACATGAACAGGCTTGATGTCGCCCGTCTTTAGGTCCGCGAGGATCAAGACATCGCCCACCGCCTCCCGCCGAATGGCGGCGAGGTGAACCCCGTCCTTTGAGATTACGGGATTGCGGACCTCGCCATAGCCCACCAGAGCATCGATCGGCACCCGAGCGGCGGCAATGCTAGGCACCCAAGCCAGGGTCAGGGCGACGAACCAGCGAGCAAGACGGGGAGGAGAGGCTTTTGACCGGTTCATCATGATCTACCTAGGTTGTATTTTGGTTTCCAACTTAAAATGAACTATTGTGCGGGTGTTCTCCAGTTAAATTAATTTAACAACGGATGAGATTATAGTTTAGACGATACTAATATGCATTTCACACTGAATTTACGGCTCAACCTATTGACTTGATTGAAACCATTCGCGGATGATCACACCATGATCAGCCAAAAGTCTCGCTCATGACTCGCCCTCTGTCGGCGGCCACCGCGCAAAGTCTGAACGCGATCCAAGCCCTTATTCAAGCCGGTCAGCTTGAGCAGGCGCAGTTGGCTTGCCGACAATTGCTCAAGCGCGAACGGGGCTGTTCTCCCGCCGCCGAAATTCTTGCCGAGATCCTATTGGGTCAAGGCGCGGCCCTTGAGGCCGAAGCCCTTCTGCGGCCTTTCTGCCGCAAAGAGGGCGCAAGCTTCGAGATCCAGTCCCTGCGGGCGGCCGCGCTCAAGACCTTGGGCGATAAGGCCGGGTCTCTGGCCCAATACCAAGCTGCCGCAAAGCTGGCCGTCAATGATCCCATTGCCGCGCACAATGTCGCCGCAGGCTTTGGCGACCTTGGCCGCGATCAGGACGCGGTCGCGCAGGCCGAGCGAGCCTTGCGGCTAGGTGGCCGGGCCCCGGAAACGCTCCTCGTCCTTGGCCGGGGCCTCCAAGGCCTTCGCCAATTTGACCGCGCCAAACAGGCCTTTGAAGCGGCCCTTTCGCTTCGCCCGAACTATGCCGAGGCCCTGCGTGATCTTAGCCATCTGATCTGGATGTCGACCGGTGACGCCGCCGCCGCCCTCGCCCCCGTCGATCAGGCCCTCGCTCAGGCCCCTAAACAGGCCAATGCACAGGGCGATCTGTTGTTGGTCAAACTTCGCTTGCTCAGCCACATCCATGGTGAGGCCGCCGCGCTGGCCTTCGCCAGAACCGAGATTGCTGCCATCGGGCAGGACCCGCGTCTGGCTCTGGAGTTTAGCTGGCTGCTGTTGAAGGACGCTCCCGCCGATGCTCTGGCCATAGCCCAGCAGTTGGTCGCCCGCTTCCCAAGCGAGCGCCTGCCAAAAAAGGCCATCGTTCAAGCCCTGTTGGCGCTGGGCGAAGCCAAGGCTGCCGCTGACCTCGCCTTTGAACTGGTTACCGAGCAACCGGGCGACCAGCAGGCCATCGCCGACCTGACCAGCGCGTGGCGGCTCAGCGGCGATCCCCGATTGGGCGATCTCTATGACTATCCCGCCGTGGTTCAGGCCCTAATGATCGACTGTCCAGCGGGCTGGACCCACCTGACTGATTTTCTCGATGATCTGCGCACGTCTCTCAACAGCGTCCATCTGCTCAAGGCTCACCCGATTGAGCAGTCGATCCGGGGCGGCTCGCAAACCTCGCATAATCTGGTTACCAGCGACGACCCTATTATTGCCGCCTTCTTCCAAGCCATCCAAGGCCCGATCCGGACCTATCGCAATCATCTTGGCCAAGGCCCAGATCTGCTAAGGCGGCGCAATGTCGGGGGGCATCGGATCGACGAGGCCTGGTCTGTTCGCCTCAGGCCGCAGGGCTTTCATGTGGATCATATCCATCCCAATGGTTGGATATCGTCGGCCTTCTATGCCGATGTGCCGCCGCAGGTGCAGACATCCGACCGGCAAGAAGGCTGGCTCAGGCTTGGCGCCCCGCCAATGCCGACCGCCCCGACCCTAGCGGCGGGCCATTTCGTCCAGCCTAAACCGGGTCTTCTGGCCCTGTTTCCATCCTATATGTGGCACGGAACCGTCCCCTTTGGCGGGGAGGAAAGCCGAATGAGCCTTGCCTTTGATGTCTTGCCCGGCGCTCAGCCCCGCTAAGGCTGGTCGTGGATGCGCGGGAGAAGGCTCAATGCCGAGGCCTTGGCGACCTAACCCTCCGAACTGACCCCCTTGGGGGTCGTCATGCTCAAAACATGTGCAACCGCGTCTCAAACCGTTGCGATTATGCGACAGACGCACTGTAACAGTGACTGTTTTGTGACCTTACAGTTGACCCCGCATTCGCGGTGTCAATAGTTAGAGGTATCATACGATAGGCGAAAGCCCTTCGTAGTGGCGGCGCGCACCCGTTGGGTCACGCCATCTCTGGACTGTATCAATCACCTTGGAGGGGGATTTAGATAATGAAAATTGGCTCAACCCGCGGACGCGTTATGGCGTCAACGATGTTGTGCGGTGCGCTCGCGATCTTCGCTGCGCCTGCCTACGCTCAAGATGCTGCTAATTCTGATACCGAAGTCACCGAAATCGTCGTCACCGGTTCGCGCTTGCAGCGCAAGGACTTCGTGGCCACGAGCCCCGTTGCCACCGTCGGCAGCGAGCAACTGAAGCTGACCGGTACCATCGCGGTTGAGCAACTGCTGAACGAACTGCCACAGATCGTTCCTGGCAACACTGTCACCTCCAACAATTCGGGCGGCGAAGACTTCGCCACCATCGACCTTCGCGGCTTGGGCGCTCAGCGCACGCTCGTCGTGGTCAATGGCGAACGCGTCCCCGGTTCTTCGACCACCGGCGTGGTTGACCTGAACACCATCCCAGCCGGTCTGATCGACCGTATCGAAGTCCTCACCGGTGGTGCCTCGGCCGTTTACGGCTCGGACGCTATGGCCGGCGTTGTCAACTTCGTGTTGAAGGACAATTACGAAGGCGCTGAAATCTCCGCCCAGACCGGCGGCAGCATGGACGGCCGACTGGCCAAGGACTTCAACCTCGAAGGCCTGCTCGGCGGTAACTTTGCCAATGGCAAGGGCAACATGACCATGTACGCGTCTTACTATAAGCGCGACCCGGTCCTGCAGAGCGAGTTCGATTGGTCGCGGGTTTCGGCCGGTGCCTTCTATGACTCCAGCTATAATGGCTATGTCATCGACAGCGCAGCTGAGTGGAACGCTCAGAACGCCAAGACCCCCCTCTACGCCTTCGCTTCGGGCGGCTCGGGCACCCCACCTTGGGGCTGGATCGCCAACAACGCCGCGAACCCCTTCCGTTTGCTGGCCAGCAACCCAGCCACTTCAGCTCAGTTCGCAGCCGCGGATACCGACTGTAACGCCGCCACGCCAGGCGTTGCCGTCAACGGTGGCAGCCTGTCGTTCAATGATGCGGGCAAGCTGACCCCACGCTTCACGTCAAAGGCCTGTGGCGTTCCTGACCGCGCTGCCGGTTCGTCGCGTTACAACTACGCGCCAACCAACAACATCATCATCCCCGCCGAACGTTATGCGATCAGCAGCTTCGGTTCCTATCAGATCAATCCAAAGCTGAAGCTGAAGACGCAAATGTCTTACATCGACAGCCGTTCGGGCGTTCAACTGGCCGCAACGCCAGCCACGGGCCTGACTGTTGTTCTGACCTCGGCCATGCAGTCCTACATCAATTCGGCTCACCCCGATTTGGCCGCTGCTCTGGCTTCGCGTCCGAACCCAACGGCAAACTTCCAGATGGACTGGCGTTCCTTGCAGCTCGGCCCACGGGTTGGCGAATATGAAAACCAATCCTTGACCCTGCTGGCCACCTTGGACGGCGAGATCAATGACAACTGGAACTGGAGCGCGACCAGCACCTATGGCCGCACCCACTTTGCTCAGACCCTGCGCAACAACCTGAACAAGACCGCGATCGGCCAAGGCCTTTCCGGCTGTCAGGCGCCGGTGGCTGGTTCCACAACGTCGCTCGGCGTTCCTGGACCTGCAAACACGGCAGCGGCCCTTCCTGGCTGCGTGATCACCGACATCTTTGGTCAAAACAAGCTGTCTGCCGAAGCGGTAAAGTTCCTGCGCACCGATACGCACCAGCTCAACACCTATGAAGAGCGTCGTTTGTCCGCCTTCGTGCGCGGCGATGCGTTCCAGCTGCCTGCTGGCCCGGTCTCGACCGTGCTCGGTTATGAATATCGCGAATCCCGCGCAGCCTTGGATGTGGACGCAGCCCAGAGCTCGGCCAACATCTACGGCTTCAACGCCATCCAGAACCAAAAGGGTTCGGTGGTCGTGCAGGAAATCTACGGCGAAGTCGGCATTCCCTTGGTGAAGGACCTTCCCTTCGCCAAATATGTCGGCATCGAAGGCGGCTATCGCTATTCGGACTATGACACCATCGGCACGACCGAAACCTATAAGGTCGGTGGCGAGTGGGCCGTGGTTGATTGGCTGAAGTTCCGTTCCGTCTATAACAAGGCCGTTCGCGCCCCAAGCGTGTTCGAACTGTTCCAGAACGGTGACCAAGGCTTCCCGTCCTACACCGACCCTTGCCGCGACTCGGCGAACCGTTCGGCCGCTGTTCTGGCCATCTGTAACGCGCAAGCGCCAGGTGTCAGCTTCACCGGCTTTGCGGCCAACAACAGCCAGGTTCAGGCCCTTGCCTTTGGTAACCCGAACCTGAAGCCAGAGACCGGCAAGACCTTCACCGCTGGTGTTGTGTTCCAACCGACCTTCCTGGCCGTTGGCGATCTGAAGATGTCCGTCGACTATTTTGACATCAAGATCGAAGACGCTGTTGGCTCCATCGGCGCCGGTACCGTCCTCAGCCGTTGCTATGTCAGCCTGCAGGCTAACGAATGCGCCAAGATCACGCGTAATGCCGTTAGCGGTCAGATCGACAGCATCAACACCTCGATCGCCAACCTGTCGGAAATCGTTACCAAGGGTGTCGATATCCAGACCGACTACCGCTTTGATCTCGGTGAAGTGGTCAAGGGTGCCCCTGGACGTATCGCGTTCAACGCCCTGGTCTCGCTCCTTGACAGCTACGCCACCAACGGCGTTGAGCAAAAGGGTTACACGAGTGCAGGCGTCGGCGGTTCCACACCTGAGTACAAGTCGGTCATGACCGGTTCGTACCAGTTGGGTGACTGGATGGTTCAGGCCCGTTGGACCTACACGCCAGAAATGACCGATGAAAATGCCGACTATGGTCTGGTTCTGCCAAAGACCGAAGCCGCCAGCTACATCGATCTGTCCGGCCGCTGGAACGTCAATGACAACCTGCAACTGAACGCCAACATCGGTAACCTGCTGGACAAGGATCCGCCGCAGTTCATCGCTGGCGTGTTCAGCCAGGGCAATACGGACCCACAGGTCTATCGCGTCCTTGGCCGTACGTTCAACATTGCGGCACGTCTGCGCTTCTAATCAAAAGCCAGTCGACTAAAGAATTGGGGCGGCAGAGACATCCTCTGCCGCCCCTTTTTTATGGGCGACGAAGAGGGTCCATCGGGCCATAGTCTGGTCAATCAAGGACGACAAATGACCGTGACCGATGTTCAGGGCCAGATCAGGCCAGACCTTGCGGCCCTGCTCGACAAGGGCGGCCAAGCCCTGTTGCGCAAAGACTGGGAAGCGGCGGGTCGCGCCGCCGAGGCTGTCACCCGTCAGGCCCCAAAGTCTAAAAAGGCCTGGTCCCTGCTCTGCGCCGCCCTGACCGGCATTGGCAGCGGCGATGCGGAAAAGGCGATGGCCATGGCCATGAGACAGTTTCCCCCGTCCGATCCCTTTTACGCCGATCTGGCGGCTGATCGCGCCTTGGCTCTGGCCAATCTGGGCAAGATGGATGAGGCCGTGGTTCAGGCCCGCCAAGCCGCCGCGCTCGATCACCTTTCCCCCCATGCCAAACGCGTGGTCGCCACCGCCTTGACCCTTGCGGGGCTCTTTAAGGAGGCGGAAGGTCTGGCCGAGCAGGCGGTCGCCGCCTTGCCAAATGATGCCCAGTCCCTGCTGCTTTTGGGCAATATTGATCGGTTCATGGGGCGGTTAGACCTTGCCCGCCAGCGCTATGAAGCGGCCTTAGCCGGACCGCACGACGGTCTGGAGGACCATCTCTTTGCCGCCCTCGCCTCCCTGCGGCGCTGGACCAAGGACGATCATCCGGCAGAGGCGATGACCAAGCGCCTGCAGGCGTCACCAGCAACCAGCGAAGCGGCCGCCCGTCTGGGCTATGGCCTGTTCAAGGTTCTCGATGACCTTGGCGAGTTCGAGCGGGCCTGGCCCCTGCTCGAACAGGCCTCCAATACGGCGCGAACCCTATCGCCCTTTTCGCTTGCTGAGCGCCAAACCGTCACCCAGACCCTGATCACCGCCTTTCCTCAGGCCGCCGCGCCGCGCCCAACGCTGAGCCAGACCCAGGGCCAGCCAATCTTGATCTTTGGCCTGCCGCGCTCGGGAACCACCTTGGTTGAGACCATCCTGTCGTCGCACAGTCAGGTCCAAGCCTTGGGGGAAACGACCGGCCTGCAGCGGGCCGTGGCCTTGGCCTCACAGACCCCGCGTGCCGATCCCCTGTCGCCCTCCGTCATAGCCGCCGCCGCCAAGGCCGATCCGGAGGCGATGGCGCAGGCCTATCTGCACTATACCGCCTATCTGCGGGATGGATCGCCGGTCTTTACCGAGAAGCTGCCGCACAACTATCTCTATGTCGGCCACTTCAACCGCGCCTTCCCCTCCGCGCCCATGGTCCATGTCCGACGCTCGCCGATGGACAGCCTGTTTGGTACCTATCGGCTGCTGTTTGGCGGCGGGGCCTATCCTTGGTCCTATAGGCTGAAGGATCTGGCCGACAACTATCGGCTCTATCGCCAACTGATCGACCATTGGCGCCAGATCATGGGGCCAAATCTGATCGAGATCACGCTTGAGGCCTTGATCGATGATCCAGAGCCCCAGATCCGCGCCCTGCTGAGCGGCTGCGGCCTGGCTTTCGAACCGGCCTGCCTGAGCCCAGAACGGTCCGAGCGCGGCGTCTCCACCGCCAGCTCCGCCCAGGTCCGCAGCCCGATCAACCGCCAAGGTATGGGCGCATGGAAACGCTACCGCGATCACCTCGAGCCCCTCCGCGCCGCCCTCGAAGCTGACGGCTTTGTCAACCGCGAGGGTGAGGCGATCTGGTAGGGTCGGATACTAGCGGGCCATAAACTCGTTCTTCGCGGCCATCATGACGGAGACCAGCTCGCGCTCTTCTGCGGTGAGATCGGGGTTCCAGATGTCGAATATGAGGACAACCCGTAACTGGTCACTGTCGTTGCGCGCCTCATGTTCGATGGTGTCGTCAAAGATCAGCAGTTCGCCAACCCGCCAAGTCCTGTGCTCGAAGCCAACGCGAAACTGACAATGGTCCGGCACAATGAGGGGAAGATGCACGACGAGACGGGCGTTGGTTTCTCCATGGTGCGGGGGAATATGGGTTCTCGGGGCTAGGGTCGAGAACATGACATTGGGACAGATGCCATCCATGTGAACCAATTCGGCCTCGTTCAAGGCCGCCACCGTCTTGGGACACCGTGACAGATGGTCTTGATCTGGCACGCCATGGCGCCAGAGGGAATAGGTGGACCAGCGGTCTGAATGGTTCAGTTCGGCCCACTGATTGACCGGATCGCCGGGTCGATAGGCGATGTAGGGCGCGAAATCTTGACGGTCATGCGCGAGCACACCCAGTAGTTCGGTTCGAATGGTGTCAGTCTGGGCCTCAATCGCTTCGGCCCAAGCAAACTGTTCCCGGTCAAAGAAGGGAATGGCGGGCAAACGCGGTACGGACAGCTGGTTTGATTGCGACGGATAGGCTTCAGACCGGCCAACCATGATCGCTGCAGCCTCACTCCAGCGACTGGCTCTAGCCTCCGGGATTGCGGCCAGAGGCAGGTTTAACTGTCGTTCCAAATGGGCGGCAAAGGCCTGCTGATGCTGATCAAGGATCTTGCGGGCATGGGTCAATTGGCCCTTGAGATGATCGGGCCAGTGGATCGGCGCGATCTTCAACACATGACCATAGACCTCGGCCGCAGGCTTGATCTGTCCCCGGCGCTCTAGCCACTCGGCCTTTGCCAACAGACCCGGCAGAAAATAGGGATTGATCATAAGCGCCGCCGTGATTGCGGCCCATTCAGCATCCGCGTCCCCTTTCTCACCATAGGCCACGCTTAGGGTCAGCCGAACGGTTGGATTGTTTGGTGCCGCATCGGCGGCTTGCACCAAAAGATCGATAGCACCGGCAAGGTGACCGCGCTGAAAGGCATGGACACCCAGACTATAGAGGGCGTCAGGATGGTTTGGGTCACGCTGACGCACCTGGGTCCATAGACGCTCTGCCTCGTCCCAGCGGCCCGCATTTGCCGCCGCCCCCGCCGCCCGAACCAGATGTGTTAGACCTTCACTCACGCGCCCGCCCCATCACGCTTTTTCGACCCACAAACAGAAATGCGGCGGACCTGAGCCCGCCGCATCCCGCTATTTCTAGAGCTTGAACCTTAGAAGCGCAGGTTCAAACCGACATTATAGAACCGTCCCAGCGTGTCGAAGTTGCTGGGGAAGGTATTTCCCGAGTTGGCCGAGGTCGTTCCGGCCTCGTTACCGACGATGGGAGGATTCTTGTCAAACAGGTTCCTAACACCGCCGCTGATCCGGATGGCGTCATTGACCCGGTAGCTCGCCGCCAGATCGAAATAGTCGAAGGCCTTGATCTTTTTGAACTTGGCGAAGGTGGCGGCGGCCTGCGTGGGCTCGACCTCGGTTTCACCAAGGTGACGCCACAGAGAGGACAGCTCGAACTGACCCATTTCCCAAGTCGCACGCTGCACCCAACGCACCTTATGGGTCGGATTGCCACAGTTCGTGCCGTAATAGCCCAAGCAATCAATGATCGGCACTGATGGACTACTGCGCGTTTCGTTGGTCATGTAGTAGTTCGACGTCAGGGCGTATTTCAGGCTTCCGAACTTCGGATCAAGACCAAAGACCTCTAGGCCAAGACCGAAGCCGAGACCCAACTCAACACCCTCTGCCTTCGAATAGTCGAGGTTGGTGGTGTAGGCCCTGATACCGGCGGCAGGAGAGGCGAGGTCACCATTGACCCGAACAATCTTAGCGCAGGCCATTGGATCGGCATCCTTATAGCAGGAGTCCAGTACCTCTTGCGGGGTGAACGAGCCGATCACGTCCTTGATCTCGATATTGTAGTAATCGAGTGAGAGATAGGGACGCTTGAGCACCGAAAGCTGGCTTGGCGACCACACAAAACCGACCGTGGTCGTATCGGCCAGTTCAGGTTTAGGGGGATTTAGGATGTCGGAGCCCGCAAAGGTTCCGATCTGTCCCGAGACAATATCCTGCACCGTTCCGACCTGTGCTGCGGTCATTCCGGTAGCGACACAACGACCTTTCAGGGTCGCATCGCCTGCCAGGGCCTTGGCATTGCCGATAGAACAGGGGTCAACTGTCGCATTTTCCAGGCCGGTTGTTTGCGGCGCAAACAGTTCGCCGACATTGGGGGCCCGTGCTGCGCGCTGACGCATCACGCGGAACCGAAGGGAGTCCACAGGCTCCCAGCTAAAGCCTGCTTTCCACGTGCGGTTAATGCCGGTGATATTATAGTCCGAATAGCGATAGCCGAGCTCGAGGTTCAGCGATTTTGCGAAGGCCAGACCTGTCGCAATAGGCATGATAGCCTCGCCGAACACTTCCTTGACGCTATAGCCACCTTGGATCGGCAGGGTGTTGCCGCCTGCACCGCCAAGGCAGCTGGCCGGAGCCAGCTTCAAACATTCATCTGGCGTGGTTTGGCCAAACTCTTCGCGATATTCCGTGCCCAAATTAACGGCCAGAGGTTCGGACGCCCAAGGCGATTGCACGGCCTTGACCGAGCCGCCGATCGTCGCGGTACCGATGGTTTGGGTATAGGACTGCTTTTCAAGCGCCGTTGCGCCGATATAGGCCGCCATAGCGGGGGTGATGGTTCCGTATCCACCAAAGACGTTTACCGGAACGCACCCCCCTCCCGAACGGCAGTTAGTCTTGCTTACGGCATCGACCGCCCGTTCAATATTGGCCACATTGGTGTAGCCCGCCGCGATATTGGTGCGGTCAGACTCTCCATATTGGAAAGAGGTGTCCCACTGCCAATTATCAAGAATTTCACCCCTCAAACCGAAGAGCAGTTGGAAGCTGTTGTTATTGTAGGTGCTTGAGCGTTCACCCAATTCACCGGTCCGGCGACGCAGGCTGAGTTGCAGATCATCGGCTGCGTCCACCACACCGTTCTTGTTGAGGTCACGCCAGTTTGTGCCGTCAACAACCGTCTTCTTAGCCACACCGCCATTGGCCGCCGCGAGGATCGTGGCCTGCGCCGAGGGGGTCAGATAGGGATTGGCCATCGGGACAAAGAAGTTACTGCCAAAGATGCCTGAGGGGGCAATTTGCTGGCGGACATTGGTCTTGGAGAACATCAGGCTGGTATAGGCCTCAACATGCTCATTGATCTCATAATGACCCAAGGCCGTGCCGCCGAAACGCTCTTGCGGAGTCTGATAGTAGTTGAACGGGTTGAAGTTGAAGACCGAGCAATTGGCTCCAATTGAGCCATCATCTCGGAACTGACCCAAGGCGGGGCCACCGGCGATGGAGACGCGGGTTGGAACCGTTGTGGTCGATCCCCCCGCAGCCACA
Organism: Caulobacteraceae bacterium; assembly: GCA_947441065.1. Lineage (GTDB taxonomy): Bacteria > Pseudomonadota > Alphaproteobacteria > Caulobacterales > Caulobacteraceae > CAISGS01. The sequence goes on along the minus strand of CANESI010000035.1, from coordinate 10,654 downwards.
GACCCTGGACCGCCGCAACCGGCGGGCGGTGCCGCAGGCTGGGAGGCCCCAAGATTGGAACCATCCGCGGTCACAACGCCCAAGATCCCAAAGGGACGGGCCTTCAACTGCACACCTTCGCGCTTGGAATAGTTGATGCTGAGCGCCACATTGCCCCGACCTTGGTCGAGATTGGAGCCCATGGTCAGGTCGGCATTGTAGGTCTTACCATCGCTCTCACCGGTGATGGCGTAACCGCTATTGAACTCGATCCCTTGGAAATCTTCCTTGGTAATGAAGTTGATCGCACCGGAAATGGCATCCGACCCATAGACCGCAGAGGCCCCGCCGGTGACCACATCAATACGCTCGATCAAGGCCGATGGGATCGTTGAAACGTCAACACTACCGCCAACATTAAATGGAATGACCCGACGGCCATTCATCATGATCAGGTTACGCTGCGAGCCAAGGCCGCGCAGGTTGATGGTTGTCACACCGGACGTGCCATTGTTGACGTTCTCACCGTCCCCTGGGATGGAGATCGGCAGGTCCTTGATGATCTTTGCCAGCTCTGGGGTGGCGGCAAGGCGAATGTCTTCGGCACCAACGGACATGATTGGGCTTGCGGACTTGATGCCCGGCACAGTGACGCGCGATCCGGTAACCACCACCTCTTCAACCTCGACGGCCTTGGCGTCGGCGGCGAGGGCATGGCTGGGCATGGCGGCAAAGGAGGCGACAACGCCGCAAATCATTGTGGTCGCCAAAAGCGATTGGCGGCGGAATCTATTGGTCATGAATTAGCCCCTCAGGTTCGATTACGAAATCGAATACGATTTGAAGGGGTGATTGCTAAAAACCACCCCTAGATCGTGTTACCATGCAAAGGGCTGTGGGGAGAGGTCAATGTCCGAGGCCGCTGGCCTCGACAGTTCACCGTTCAACGTTACAAAATTGACACACTTATAGGTAGTATTTAATAGCGAATTGGCGCTCAGGCTTGAGGTGTAGGCGCGTGCTCAATCAGGGGTTATTTCCCCTTTGCGGCCCCATCCTTAAAGCAAAGGTACCGCGACCGGTGCCAGTCGGTGATGTTGTCGGTCCAGCCGGTGACGCGGGGGCTGACCAGGTTCTTATTGACGTAGAAATAGATCGGCACGATGGGCGCGTCGTCGAGCATGATCTGTTCGGCGGCGCTGAGATAGGCTGAGCGCTTGACCGCGTCGGGCTCATTGTCCGCCTTGGCCAGCAGACCGTCATAGGCGGGGTTGGCATAGTCGCTATAGTTCTGGGTGCCGGTGGCCGACTGCTGCAGATAGAGGAAGGTCATGGGGTCGTTATAGTCGGCGATCCAGGCCGCGTCGGCGACCTCGAAATCGCGCAGGCGATAGGACTGATAGGCGATCTGGCCCTCATTCTGCTCCAGCTTTGCATTGACCCCGATCTCTTTCCAGTCAGCCTGAATGGCGGGCATGAACAGCATCGGGTCGGGGGAGTTGCGGTGCTTGATGGTGATGGTCAGGGGGGTCGTGGGACCATAGCCCGCCGCCGCCAGCAGCTTACGCGCCTCAGCCTGACGCTTGGCCAGCGGCCAGCCTGCCCAGAACGCCTTGGCTGGATTGGGATAGTTTGCAACGCCCGGCGGCACAAAGCTGTTGGCCGGGCTCTGCCCCCCACGCAGCAGCTTTTGGGTGATGAACTCGCGGTCTATGGCCATCGATAGGGCCTGACGCACGCGCCGGTCCTTGAGGGCGGGAACAGAGCCATTAAAGGCCAGATAGGTGGTGCCCAGATAGGTATTGACCCGCACATAGTCTGGCATCTGGTCCGGCTCGCGCAGCAAGGCGATCTTGTTGGACTGGATATCGGTATTGACGTCCAACTCACCGCTCTTGACCCGCTTTTGCGCCGAGCTGGCATCGGTGGTGGGATAGTAGTTGATCTGATCGAGGCAGACCGTGTCGGCCTCATAGAATTTGGGGTTCTTGACCACCGTCACCCGGTCGCCGAGCTTCCAAGAGACCAGATTGAACGGCCCATTGCCGACAAAATGCTCCGGGCGGCTCCAATCATCGCCCCACTTCTCGACCACGTGCTTGGGCACGGGATACATAGAATTGTGCTTGGCAATTTCGGGCAGGAAGGGGGCGGCATGGTTTAGGCGAATTTCGAGGGTCAGGGGATCGATGGCCCTCACGCCCAAGGCGGTCAGGGGCATCTTGTTCTCGTTCACCGCTTGGCCGTTCTGGATGATGTAGAGCAGCGATGAATAGGACGAGCCCGTCTTGGGATCCATGATCCGGCGAAGCGCATAGACAAAGTCATCGGCCGTCACCGGCACCCCATCGGACCACAGGGCGCGGCGCAGATGGAAGGTCCAGACCTTGCCGTCAGCCGAGGTTTCCCAATGGGTGGCTATGCCGGGAATGGCATTGCCGGCCTGATCCTCTTGAGTCAGACCCATGATCAGGTCACCAATGATGCGGTTTTCCCAGGTGCCTTGGGTCTTGTGCGGGTCCAGCGACACCGGATCATTCACATTGCCCGCCTCGAGGCACAGCTTGCCCTCTGGGCACGGCGCACGCACGGCCTTAGGCTGACCACAGCCGCTCAGCATTAAAGCCGCCACAAAGACAAGGAACAGATTGCGCAACACGCTTAAGGCCTCTTCAATGGTGCCGGACCGAGTCTCGGACAGGGGTGAACAGATGACATTCTATCACAGCAGCACAAACACAGCGGCCCTTCGTGCATGGGCACTGGGCGTTGGCAGTTTGACCATGGCGCTGGCCCTCGCCTCGCCGACCTTGGCGGCCGATGTGAAGGCCAAGCGGGCGGCGGCGTTCCAAGCGGTGCTGGATTGCCGCACGACGACAGATGCGGCGGCCCGGCTGGCCTGCTTTGATGCGGCAGCCTCCAGTCTGGATCAGGCCGAAACCAAGGGCGACATCGTGGTCATTGACCGCGAGCAGGCGACCACGGCCCGCAAGCAGGCCTTCGGCTTTGAACTGCCGTCCTTGGATATTTTCGACAAGGTCATGCCCAAAGAGGATCTGGACAAGGTCACCGTGACCCTGAAAGAGGCCTACAGAGGCAAGGACGGCAAGTGGGTGATGGTGCTCGAAGACGGCGCAGTCTGGCGTCAGATCGATGCTGAGAGCCCCTTCAACGCGCCCCGTGCGGGATCGACCGTCAAGATTCGGCGCGCCGCCTTGGGTAGCTTCTTCCTCAATATAGACGGCCAGACCGCCATTCGCGCCCAACGCAGCCGCTAGGGCCAAGGGCAAAGGCTCAGCGGTCCTTCGGGTCAATGGCATCACGTAAGCCGTCGCCGATGAAGTTGAAGCACATCAAGGTCGCGACCATGGTCAGCGACGGGAAGATTAGCAGCCAAGGTGCCGCCTCCATATCCTGCGCCCCTTGCGAGATCAGGGTGCCCAGCGAGGTCAGGGGCTCTTGAACCCCCATGCCCAGAAAGCTCAAGAAACTTTCGGCCAAGATCACGGCGGGAATGGTCAAGGTCACATAAACCACCACCGGTCCCAGAAGATTGGGCACAATATGGCGGGTGATGATGGCCTGATCGGATAGGCCCGCTGCCCGCGCCGCCTCGACAAATTCCTTTTGCTTGAGCGACAGGGTCTGGCCGCGCACGATCCGCGACATGGTCAGCCACTCGACCGCGCCGATGGCGAGGAAGATCAAGATGATGTTGCGGCCAAAGGTGACCATCAACAGGATCACGAAAAAGATGAAGGGCAGGCTGTAGAGAATATCGACAAAGCGCATCATCAGCTCGTCAATCCGCCCGCCCAGATAGCCCGCCGTCGCGCCCCAGATGACGCCGATCACCAGCGAGACCGCTGTGGCCACGACACCGATGGCCAAGGATACCCGAAGGCCCACCAACAAACGCGCCAGAAGGTCCCGGCCCAGTGAATCGGCCCCCATCAGATGGCCAGCGGTCAGGGGCGGGGCCCAGACATCGTTCTTATTGATCTGGTCATAGGTAAAGGGCGTCAGGAACGGTCCGACAATGGCGAGCAGCACCAGAGCCAGCAACAGGCCCATACTGACCGTCGCGGCCCGATTGGCCAGAAGGCGGCGGCGCGCATCATCCCAAAGGCTGCGGCCCTTGACGGCGGCGCGTTCCATGGTCTGGGTGCCGTGAGAGGAGGCAGAAAGCACGCGGTTCATGACAGCTTCACCCGTGGATCGAGCAGGGCATAGGCAATATCGGCCAGCAGATTGAGCAGCAGGATCAGTCCGGCATAGACAATCACCACCCCCATCACCACCGTATAGTCCCGCTGCAGCGCGCCGATGACGAAGCTCTTGCCAAGGCCCGGCAGGCTGAAAATCTTTTCGATCACGAGCGATCCGGTCAAGAGACCTGCGCAGGCCGGGCCCAAATAGCTGACCAGCGGCAAGATCGCGGCCCTCAGCCCATGGCGAAGGACGATGCGGACCTCGGAAAGGCCCTTAGCGCGAGCGGTGCGGATATAGTTTGACCGCAAGACTTCGATCATCCCGGCGCGGGTCAGGCGCGAGATGATGGCGATCTGCGGCAGGGCCAGCACCGCGACCGGCAAGATCAGACTTCGAATACCGTTTAATCCCGCTGTTGGCAGCCAGCCTAACTTGGCGGCAAAGACCAGCACGAGTAGCGGCGCGGTAACAAAGGTCGGGATACAGACCCCCAAGACCGCGATGGCCATGGTCACATTGTCGATCATCTGATTTTGCCGCAAGGCTGCAATGATCCCCAGACCAATCCCCACCAGACAGGCCAAGGTCAGGGCCGACAGACCGATGACGGCACTGGTGGGCAAGCCCTCGCTGATCAGTTCAGCGACCGACTTGTCCTTATATTTCAAAGATGGCCCCAGATCGCCCTGCAGGACATTGCCAACATAGGCGACATATTGCTCGCCCAAGGGCCGGTCCATGCCGTACTTGGCCATGATGCTGCGCTCGACCTCGGGCGGCAGCTTGCGATCGGAGTCAAACGGATTGCCCGGCGCCGCGCGCATCATGAAAAAGGCCGCCGTGACCACAAGAAAAAGGGTCGGAACAGCCACCATCAGACGACGAAGCAAAAAGCGGAACATTCAACAATCCATTTTACCGGTATAGTGACCGGAAACCTGCGGCGAAGGTTTCATCCGCACCCTAGAATGTCAACGAAGCTGCCCGCCGAAACGCACCGGAGAGAAAAGAAAATGTCGTCCATCCGCCCCGTCACAGAAGACTTTTCCGTTTCACCGCAAATTGCCCTATCCGATCTGAAGGTCGCCGCCAGCCAAGGCGTCAAGCGCATCATCTGCAACCGTCCGGACGACGAAGATGCGGGCCAGATCAACAGCACAGAGGTCCGGGCAGCAACCGAAGCCTTGGGCATGAGCTATGTCCACATCCCCGTGCGCGGCGGCCCCACACCCGATCAGGTCGAAGAGATGCGCGTGGCCATTGCCGACGCCGACGGTCCAGTTCTGGCCTATTGCCGCTCTGGCACCCGCTCCATCGTCACCTGGGCCATCGGCCAAATGGTCAGCGGCGAGCGCGAGGCGTCAGAACTGATCGCGCTCGGCACCGCCGCCGGTTATGATCTATCCAGCGTCCTTCGCCGCTAGACCCGTCCCTAAGGAGCCCAGCCGATGATCCCCTTTGTCCGTGAGATCAAGTTTGACTATGGCCAATGCGATCAGGTCTCGCCCCTGATCCGGCGGGTCATTGCCAACAATCCGGGCCCCTTCACCTTTACCGGCACGGGCACCTACATCATCGGCAAGGGCGAGGTCGCGGTGATCGATCCGGGCCCAGACATGGCCGATCATCTGGAGGCGATCTTAGCGGCGGTGGCGGGCGAGACCGTTACCCACATCCTGATCACCCACAACCATCTGGACCATTCCCCCCTCGCCCATCCCTTGGCCGCGCGGACCGGAGCGAAGATCTACGCCATGCCCATTGAGGCGGCGACCAGCGATGATGAGGTGACGATGGAGGCTGGGGACGATCTGGGCTTCAAGGCCGATGTGATCCTGTCGGGCGGGGAGATCATATCTGGTCCCGGCTGGACCTTTGAGGCCATCCCCACCCCCGGCCATACCTCAAACCATATCTGTTATGGGCTGGCCGAAGAAAATGCCCTATTTTCTGGCGATCATATTATGGGCTGGTCGACCACCGTCATTACGCCGCCCGACGGCGATATGGGAGCCTATTTCGCCAGTCTGGACCGGATTCAAGCCAAGGGCTTTGCCACCCTCTGGCCGACCCATGGCCCGCCGATCACCGAGCCTGCGCCCTTTATCCAAGCCTATGCCGACCATCGCCGCGCCCGTGAAGCCCAGATCATCGAACAGTTGGCCAAGGGTCCGGCCTCGATCATGACCATCGTGCCGGTGATCTATGCGGCGGTCGATGCGCGGCTACACCCCGCCGCCGCGCGCTCTATTCAGGCCCACGTCATTCAGATGGTCAAGGATGGCCGCTTGGTGGCCGACGCAGCACCCGGGTTAGATACCCTGCTGCGCCTGCCAGATTAGAGCATCTATTTCAGCAGGGCCGCGCGGATCGCGGTGATGCGCTTGCAGTTGGCGCCGAGGTCGGACATGCCCACGCGGCTGACCGAGCGAAAATCGACCTGCGTTCCCGCATCCTTGGCCCGAACGCGTGCCACCACATCGTCCTTAAAGCCATAGAGACGGCTGGTGGCCACGGCCTCGATCCGGCCGGTCGCCGCATCGTCGGTCACGATGGTTAGACCCACCGCCACAAGAGCCGCCTTGACCTTGTCATGGGCTGCCGCCGGGGCTTCTGCCAGCACGGCAGGCTTGGCTTCGGGGCAGGCCTTGGCATTTAGATCCGCAACCCGGCTTTTACGGTCGGGAGCCAGGGGATCGGGAAGGACGGGGTTGGTCCCCGCCCCGCGCGAGGCCATGACCGCTTCAGAGAAGGTCAGGGGCTCGGACCAGTCGGTGGCCACATCATGGATCGGCGGAACCGAGGTCACCGCAGACTTCAGCCCCATAAATCCGCCCATAACCACCAAGGTGACAACCAAGGGGGCCGCGGCGCGCAGCCACAGCTCCTTGATCCCGGCCAACAGCGCCACGACCAGACCAATGACGCCGGTCGCCACGCTGAGCATCGCGATCATCGGCGGACCCCGGAAGGTCAAAAGCCCAAAGCCGAGCTTCCAGTCCAACAGACCGGTCTTGGTGGCCACCGCCCCCACGATAATCGAGATGATGGGAAGCACCGCGATCAGGAGTGCGATCCGCAAATAGGTCTTGGCCGCCGTAATGCTGAGTTTCATCGAAGTGCCCCGTGGGTTGTTTGAACCGAACCTAAACCGTCTGGCGAGATCGGCAAGGGCCTAAGGCCCCTACCCCTGTCCCCCGGATCTTCGGCCTAGGCCGTCGGCAGTTTGTAGGTTTCGAACTGCTGGCGCAGGATCTTCTTGTCGATCTTGCCGGTCGCGCCGAGCGGAATGTCATCGACAAAGACCACATCGTCGGGCGTCCACCACTTGGCGATCTTACCATCGAGGAAGGCGAGATATTCTTCCTTGGTGCTGGTCTGTCCCTCACGCAGCTTGACCAGCAGCAAAGGCCGCTCGTCCCACTTGGGATGGGCAATGCCGATGACGGCGGCGATGGCCGACTTGGGATGGCCCGCAGCGATATTTTCGATCTCGATCGAAGAGATCCATTCGCCGCCAGACTTGATCACATCCTTGGCCCGGTCGGTGATCTGCATGAAGCCATATTGGTCGATGGTCGAGACGTCGCCCGTGTCGAAGAAGCCGTCCTCGTCGAGGATATTGCCGCCTTCCTGCTTGAAATAGGCCGAAGAGATGGTTGCGCCGCGAATCTTCAACCGGCCAAAGGTGGTGCCATCATGGGGCAGTTCACGGCCCTCATCATTGGTCAGCTTCAGCTCGATGCCGACCGGCGCACGGCCCTGTTTAAGCTTGAAGGGGACGACCTGATCGGGACCCAGGGCCGCAACCTCTGCCGTTGGACGTGAGATGGTGCCCAGCGGTGAGGTCTCGGTCATGCCCCAGGCATGGGTCACATCCACCCCATAGTCATCGCCAAAGGCGCGGATAATGGCTTCGGGACAGGCCGAGCCGCCAATGACCACGCGCTTGAGGGTGGTCAGCTTGCTGCCGGTCGACTGAAGATGCTGCAGGAGCATCTGCCAGACGGTCGGCACCGCTGCCGAGAAGGTCACGCCTTCGGTCTCCAGCAGCTCAAAGATCGACTGACCATCCATCTTGGCGCCGGGCATGACCAGCTTGGACCCGACCGCAGGGGCTGCAAAGGCAATACCCCAAGCATTGGCGTGGAACATCGGCACCACCGGCAAGATCACATCTTGCGACGACAGGCCCAGCACATCGGTCTGAAGGCCAATCAAGGTGTGGAGATAGTTCGAGCGGTGCGAATAGAGCACACCCTTGGGATTGCCCGTCGTGCCCGACGTATAGCAAAGGCCCGCCGCCGTATTCTCATCAAAGCCGCCCCAGACGACCTCGGCATGGTGCTGATCAATCAGGCTTTCCATGGCCAGGCAGGGCTTGCCCTTGACGCGCAGCGTGACGTTTTTCAGCTCGCTATCATCGGTCAGGACGACAATATGCTCGACCGTTGGGCACTGATCGATAATGCCCTGAAGGATCGGCAGGAAGGTCAGGTCGGTGAAGATGATCCGGTCTTCGGCATGGTTGATAATATAGACCAGTTGCTCGGGGAACAGACGCGGATTGAGCGTGTGGCACACAGCCCCGATGCCCATAATGCCGTACCAGGCTTCAATGTGACGGCCGGTATTCCAAGCCAAGGTCGCGACCCGATCACCGGTCTTGATCCCCATGCCCAAGAGAGCATTGGACAGGCGCTTGGCGCGGTTATGGATGTCGGCATAGTTGGTGCGGACAATGGGACCCTCGACCGAGCGGCTGACCACTTCGCGGCCCGCATACCAACGGTTGGCATGGTCCAAGATCTTATCGACCGTCAAAGGCCAGTTCTGCATCAATCCAAGCATGGCGCATTTCCCTTAAAGATATTTCGTCGCACCCTATGGCGAGGGCAAAAAGGTTGCAATCACTCGCCGGACACAGTCGGCATAAAAGTCTGATCGGAGCGGGCTCGGGTCCAACTGAGGGGGCCAGCATCACGGGTCAGTTGCTCGGTTAGCACAGCGCCATCCGCATCGGAGGCATCGCCAATACGCGCTTGGATCCGTTCGCGCAGGACCGCCTCGGAGGCCTCCATCCAATAGCCCTGAAAGCCAAGACCTAACTCCGCCGCGAGGGCCTGCGCCGCCTGCCGCTCTTCGAGGCGCAGGAACACCGCATCGAGGACCACCGACTGACCCGCGCGCAGGATCAGCCCAGCCTCGGCCAGCATGGCGCCGTAAACCCGCTCGCTCTGACCGGGGCCATAGGCCGCCTTGGGCAAGGTTTGCAGCGGCCCGATCCCCCACAGGCGCTTTCGCACCTCGTCGGAGCGCAAGATCACAGCCTGCAGGTCCGGCGCGATGAGCCGTGAGGCAAAGGACTTGCCCGATCCGGACAGGCCACCCACAGCCACCAACTGCGCAGCCCTCGGCGCAAGGAACGCGATCCCCGCCTGCACATAGGCCTGCGCCAGATCGGCCTGTCCCATCTGGGCACTGACATGGGCGCGCACCGCCGCACGAACCGATAGCATTAAGGGCAAGGCGGCGAGGCCCTCGAACACGGTTGGGCCAAAGCTACGCGCCGCCTCGTCCAGATAGCCGCTCAAGACCCGCACAGCCCCGGCCTGATTGCCTCGAAACAACAGGTCCATCAGCAGGAAGGCGATGTCATATTGGATGTCGATATCGCTGAGCTGATCATTGAACTCGATACAGTCAAAGGCCACCGGCTCATCATTTTCGATGAAAATATTGCCCAGATGCAGATCGCCATGGCAGCGTCGCTTTAGCCCCAAGGCTTGGCGGGCATTGATCAGGTCCGACTGCTCGGCAAAGGCCCGGTCGGTGGCCTCGATGAGAACCTCCACCGCCTCCGCGCCCAAGACCGGGGCCAGGTGGCGCAGATGCTCGGCATTGGAGGTGATGGTATAGCCCGGTGTCGCCGTTTCGCCGCCCTGTGGTTTGATCTCGGCGGACCTATGCAGACCCGCCACGACACGGCCCAGACGCTCGGCCAGATCGCCCTGCACTCGGTCTGGCTGCAGCGACAGAACCGATCCATCATCAAAGCGGCGCATCTCCAGCGCCCATTCCAGCACCTCGCCCGGCCCGTCCAGCTCAAACCCACCGCCAGCCTTGCGGGTGATGGTACGCAAGGTGCGATAGATGGTCGGAGCCGTCGCCCGATTAAAGTCCAACTCCCGCTCCAAGGCCCAGCGGCGCTTGTCTCGGGTCGAAAAATCCAGATAGCCCAGATCGACGGGCCGCTTGAGCTTTAGGGCCATATCCCCCTGAAGCACCACCCACGCGCAATGGGTCTCGATCAGCCGGTCAGCATCTGCCGCCAACCAAGCGCAGACTTCATCACAGACAGGGTCATCGATCAGGTGGGCCAATATAGTCTCCGTCCGGCGTCCCCCTCACCCACGCAAAGAGCCCTCTCCCTGTGGGAGAGGGTTGGGTGAGGGCCTTTTCT